>JAYPSJ010000016.1:5700-10761 GCA_038132955.1 Flavobacteriaceae bacterium | reverse complement strand
ACCACCATCTTTTACAGACTTTGACAGACTCGAATCATCACTTGACTCAATAGCATTTAAAACATTAACAGCTAGCTTTTTACCGAGTTCAACACCCCACTGATCATAGCTGAAAATATTCCAGATCACCCCTTGTACAAATAACTTGTGCTCATAGAGCGCAATGAGCCCTCCTAAACGCTCTGGGGTGAGCTTGTCGATCAGTAATGTATTGGTCGGTTTGTTGCCTGTAAACACCCGATAAGGACTCTCAATATTTTGCCCTTGGGTACCCGTCATGAGCGCTTGAGTTTGAGCGACACAATTGGCAAGAAGTTTGTTTTGATGGTCTTGCTCACCGTAAAGACACTCTTTAAAAGCGATAAAATCAGCAGGAATAAGCTTGGTACCTTGATGAATCAGCTGAAAAAAGGCATGCTGTGCATTAGTTCCGGTACTGCCCCATACAATGGTTCCGGTTTGGTAATCAACCACTGCACCATTGCGGTCCACATACTTGCCATTGCTCTCCATAATGCCTTGCTGGAGGTAAGCCACGAATTTACTGAGGTATTGGCTGTAGGGCACGATGCATTCAGATTCAGCGCCATAAAAATTGTTATACCACACAGAAACCAGTGCCATGAGTATGGGCATGTTTTGGTCAAACTCTGCAGAGGTAAAATGCTCATCCATAGCATGAGCCCCGCGCAATAAGTCTTCAAAATGATCGTAACCTACGCTAAGGGCGATAGAAAGCCCTACCGCACTCCACAAAGAGAATCGACCTCCAACCCAATCCCACATAGGGAAAACGAGGGCGGAAACAATACCAAATGCACCGACAGCCTCAAGATTGGTCGAAACAGCCGCAAAATGCTTTGAAATAGCCGATTCAGGGGCCTGATTTAAGAACCACTTTCTGATGGTCTGCGCATTGGTTAGGGTCTCTTGAGTGGTGAAGGTCTTTGAAACAATCACAAAAAGAGTTTGTTCTACAGGCAGTCCTTTGAGCTGCTCATGCACGTGATCCCCGTCTACATTACTCACAAATCGTACCTCGAGGTGATTTTGATAATACGCCAAAGCCTCATACACCATATCAGGACCCAAGTCACTGCCCCCGATCCCAACATTGACCACATGGGTGATCGGCAGACCAGTATGACCCTTAAAATCCCCATTACCTACCCTTGTCACAAAATCTTTAATGCGCTCTAGAGTCTGAGCGACTTCATTAGGCATCTGCTTGAAATTGCGCAATTGCGCATGACCTACAGCGCGCCCTTCTGTTTCATTTATGAGTGCACACCCAAATTGAGCCTCGATTGCTTTTTGAAGCTGAATCTCCTCTGCTAGGGCTAAAAGCTGGGTTCTTACCTCTGGGCTGATTAAATTCTTGCTGTAATCCAGATAAAAGCCCTGGGTCTCTACACTAAAAGTTTGGGCTCTATCAGGCTGATTCAAAAAAAGATCAGTCATAGACCAATCTTTTTGTGATTTAAACAACTCCCCCAAAGCAGACCAAGCTGCTGTTTTGGTAGGATTTATTTTTGGGAGTGTTCCACTCATGCTTGTGCTTTTAATCTGTGTTCTCTGTAATAGTCAATCAAACCATCGATAGGACGTCGGATGATTTTACCCAACTTTAAGCGATAAGGTTTCATGACATTCTTAATCATTTCCTCCGAAAAATGTGCAATGGATCCAATAAAGTGGATGGGCACATTTTGCGCTTCAGTATAACAAAGGACCCGGCGTTTGATGAAACGATCCATACCGTCTGAAATCAGCTGATAAAAATACCCATTAACCTCTTCTGCCGTGAAAATAAACTCCGCAAAAGACGCCAAATATGTATTAGGATTCGGTCTTTGGTAAACATTGAGCTTAATTTCATCGGCCTCAAGATTGAATCTACGCGCAAATTCTTTCATCAGTGGCTCAGGCATAACCCCGTAATAGTAATCGCGAATCAATCGCTTACCGAAGTAATTACCGCTGGCCTCATCCATGAGCACATAACCCAATGAAGGGACATGAGCGTGAATTTTTTCGCCGTCAAAATAGCAACTGTTACTGCCTGTTCCTAAGATACAAACAATTCCTGGCTCAGTAGTCGCAGCGTATACAGCAGCGAGTAAATCTTCATTTACAGTAACCACCGCTTTTGGAAAAAGCGCCTTTAGGGCCTTACCGAGGATTTCATTTGGGGTTTTGGTCCCCGCTCCTGCACCGTAAAAGTCCAAAACTTCTACAGATTGGAATATTCCCGCCAAATCAGCATTTTCTGAAATCCGCGCAATGAGTTCATCGTAAGGCACTACAGCAGGATTCAATCCTCTTGTGCGTGTTTTTACCAAAACCTCTCCGATCGAATCCAACAGGATCCAATCGCATTTAGTCGATCCACCGTCTGCTATAAGCGTCATTTCTTCTTAGAGCTTTGCGACGTGTTGCGCCAGTTCAACTAATTTTGCCGAGTAACCGTATTCGTTATCATACCAGGCTACTAGCTTGAAGAAATTGTCATTCAAAGCAATTCCCGCTTCGGCATCAAAGTTGCAAGTATGAGCATCACTTACATAATCTTGAGAAACTACCATATCTTCAGTATAACTAATCACGCCAGCATAAGTCCCTTCAGCGGCCTTTTTGAAGGCGTCTTTGATTTGCTGATAAGTGGCAGATTTTTCAGTGCGTACTGTAAGGTCAACCACAGAAACATCGGCTGTGGGCACTCGGAAGGCCATACCAGTTAGTTTTCCTTCCAGTGATGGAATTACTTTGGTCACAGCTTTAGCCGCACCAGTCGAAGCTGGAATGATATTATTTAGCGAACTACGTCCACCTCTAAAGTCTTTTCTAGAGGGACCATCTACGGTAAACTGAGTCGCTGTAGCAGCGTGTACCGTAGTCATTAAACCTTCGACAAGTCCAAATTCATCATCGATGACTTTGGCCAGTGGCGCTAAACAGTTTGTGGTACAAGAGGCGTTAGACACTATGGTATCTGTAGCTTTAACATCTTGGTGATTTACCCCCATAACAAACATTGGTGCATCAGCAGATGGAGCAGAGATCACAACTTTACGCGCCCCAGCCTTTAAGTGACCGCTAGCTTTGTCCAAAGTGGTAAAAATCCCAGTACAATCCATAACGATATCAGCCCCAACGGCATCCCATTTCAAATCCTCAGGATTGCGCTCTGCCGTGATACGGATAGTTTTTCCGTTTACCACAAGATTACCATCCTCAACTTCTACAGTACCATTGAACTTTCCGTGCACTGAGTCGTATTTCAGCAAATACGCCAAGTGATCCACATCAAGTAGGTCATTGATCCCTACTACTTCTACATTTTCGTTGGCGGCCGCAATTCTAAAAGCGATTCTACCAATTCGGCCGAAACCGTTAATACCAATTTTTGTCATAGTCAATTTTTGAAATTATACAGACGTAATGTCTGCTACTCGTATTAAATCTAAATCTATCTCATTATCGCCTTTTATTGCTTCTTCAAAAGGCACAATTACTACTTTATTGTTTGCCACGCCGATCATAACACCGCGCTCGCCTTTTAGCAAGGCATCTATAGCCCCAACCCCAAGGCGGCTGGCCAGCACGCGATCATAACAACTCGGGGAGCCCCCGCGCTGTATGTGTCCTAGTACGGTTACCTTTACCTCATAGTCATCGAGGTTTTCACGCACATACTCGGCAAGCTCAAAGATGTTTTTACCGCTTTGATCGCCTTCGGCTACCACAACAATACTGCTAGACTTACCGCTTTTCTTACTGCGTTTTAAGGAATTCACAAGTCGCTCGCGCCCTAAGTTTTGCTCGGGAATTAAAATTTCTTCAGCCCCCGCACCGATACCAGCATTAAGGGCTATATCTCCCGCGTCGCGGCCCATAACCTCAATTAAAAATAATCGATTATGCGAGTTTGCGGTGTCGCGGATTTTATCGATCGCCTCCACCACTGTGTTTAGAGCCGTGTCATACCCAATGGTATAGTCGGTTCCATTGATGTCGTTATCGATTGTTCCAGGAAGCCCAACTATCGGAATATCGTATTCAGACATAAAAACACTGGCTCCGGTAAAAGTTCCGTCGCCACCGATCACTACTAGGGCATCAACCCCTGCCTTTTGAAGCTGCTCGTAAGCTTTAGCACGCCCTTCTGGGGTGCGAAATTCTTTAGAACGGGCTGACTTTAGAATCGTTCCTCCTCGATTAATGATGTTTTTTACTGAGCGCGGCCCCATTTCCTTAAAATCACCTTCGATCAAACCTTGAAGACCGCGAAAAACACCAACACATTCCAGCTGATTAAAGGCGCAAGCCCGCACCACGGCGCGAATTGCGGCATTCATTCCTGGGGCATCGCCTCCACTGGTTAGGACTGCTATTTTTTTCATGCTTTTTAGTTAAGCCGCGCTAAATTAAATGTTTCCTTCCACATAACAAACCGATAACCAAACGATAACGTTTTCGGTTCGCTAGTCTCCTTACAGCCAAAGTGTAGAGCTAAAGTACTGACTCTAAAAGAACCAAGTCTTCAAAAGACTTTAATTCCACCCCTCCATCAGTCACTATATAACTTTGGCCTGTAAAGGCGTCGCGAACCTCAGTGCCCTCGGTAAAAACATCCCCCACTGTGATACGCAATCCCTCTTTCGCCATTTTAATATCTGCATCACTGAGCACTGTGACCACCACGCGGTCTTGATGGTCGCTGGCGTTAAGTGTGCGAGAAAATGTATAAGGCGCTTCTGAAATCTGTTGATGCACCCCTGCTCCGATAGCCATGTGTCTTGCTCTAAATTGTCCCAAACGCTGCCAATATTTCAGAATCTTTTTGGTCTCTGCATTGTTTTCAAGATCAGCCCAATTCATAAAGGAGCGTAAGGTCGCATCTCCTTGAGTACCCTCAATGATCAGCGGTCTGGCTAGTTCATCTCCATAATAAATCTGAGCAGCACCGGGGGCTAAAAGAAGTCGTCTTGCCGTTTCGTAGGGGTTATTTCGCTCCTTGTCGAAAGGCGATCCATCGTCATGTGAGCTCATAAAATTAAG
>JAYPSJ010000016.1:0-5600 GCA_038132955.1 Flavobacteriaceae bacterium | reverse complement strand
TCGCTTTTCCATTGGGCAAAAGCAGCGTCGCAAATCACGCGAAACTCTTCCCAAACACTGACCTCGGTGTGTTTGGCTGTGTCTACACGAAAGCCATCAATGCCAAATTCGGTCACATAATCACTGAGCCATTTCATGATATAAAATCGGGGCGCTCTGGGATAACCCGTACGCTCAAAAAAGGCATCGAGCTCAGCCATTTCTTCATCCAATCGGCCCTCTTCTTGCCACTTGGCCAAGAGCTGCGGGGGCAAAGCGACTTCTTGGTTGCTTTCGGTGAGCACATCCGGCAGGTTCTCTACTAAGTTACATGAGGTGGCCCCTGCATAGGAATCATGAGTGCAAGTAGGCCCGCGGCGCACCCAATCCTCAGGCCAAATGCCATCAAGCTCTGTTTGAGGTCCATGGTGGTTCACTACAGCGTCCAGCAGGACGCGTATCCCCTTGCGGTGCGCCGCGTCTACCAGTGTCTTAAGTTCATCCATGGTCCCAAAATTTGGATCCAAAGCAGTCCAGTCTTTGGCCCAATAACCGTGATAACCATAGGTAAAACCTGTGCCTTCGTCTGTACTGGCATGAATTTGCTCTACCAAAGGAGTCATCCAAAGGGCGTGTACCCCAAGTTCATTAAAGTAACCCTCTTCAATTTTTTGAGTGATTCCCGCTAAATCGCCACCTTCAAAACCCCGCAATACCGCTGTCGGCTCCGTGCGGTCAAAATTCACGTCATTAGAAGGATCTCCGTTGTTAAATCGATCGGTGAGCATAAAATATACCGTAGCCCCTTCCCAGTTAAAATAAGGTGTATCCTGAGTTTTATCTGAATTGGACACTTTCTTATCACTATTGTTTTGACAACCCAACAAAATAAGGACTGATATTATCAAGCTGAATAAAGTAAATCGATTCATGTTTTCAAGTTTTAATTAAACGTTTATTTCTGACCCTGAGAGCAATAGCCTTATTGCAGGGCCTGATTCGCGAGTAACCTGGGTTTTGTCACTTCCCACTGTGACTTTTAAAACAGTACCGCGAAAGTTAATCTTAAAGGCAAAACCTTGCCAAGCACTAGGTAATTTTGGGTCAAAACTCAGCATATCGTCTTTAACCCGCATCCCCCCGAAGCCTTCTACAATACTCATCCAAGTCCCGGCCATGGAGGTAATATGACAGCCTTCATGTACTTCATGATTGTAGTCATCTAAATCCAGTCGTGCGGTGCGTAAATAAAAGGCGTAGGCCTGATCCATTTTATCGAGTTTTGCCGCTAGAATACTGTGCACGCAGGGCGAAAGCGAGGACTCGTGCACCGTTAGTGGCTCGTAAAAATCAAAATGACGCGCCAGGCTCTCTATATCGAATTGATCCTCAAAAAAGTAAAAACCTTGCAAAACATCGGCCTGTTTGATATAAGGTGAGCGCAATATGCGGTCCCAAGACCAATGCTGATTGATCGGTCGCTCTGCTTTGGGCAGCTGATCTACGGGAGTTAAATCTTTATCCAAAAATCCATCTTGCTGCAGATAAACCTCTAGATCTTTGTGATAAGGATAATACATATCTGCCGCAATAGCACGCCAATGGGACAATTCTTCTGCCTTGAGGCCCGTTTTTTGGACAATACGCTCGAAATTTTGACTAGAATTTTGCTGAGTGCGCTCACTCATTTGGGCAGCGTACTTCAGACACCAAGCGGCGATATAATTGGTATACCAGTTGTTATTGACGTTGTTTTCGTATTCATTGGGACCGGTTACCCCAAGAATCACATACTGACCTTTGGCAGGGCTCAGACTGGCTCTTTGGGCCCAAAATCGAGCAATACCAATCAAAACCTCAAGTCCCATCTCTGGGATATAGCTCAGATCCTGGGTATAGCGCTCGTAATTAAAAATCGCATAAGCAATGGCTCCATTACGGTGAATCTCTTCAAAAGTGATTTCCCACTCGTTGTGGCACTCCTCTCCGTTCATGGTCACCATAGGATATAACGCTGCACCAGAGTGGAACCCGAGCTTAGCCGCGTTTTCAATGGCCTTATCGAGTTGCTTGTAGCGATAAGTCAGAAGATTTCTAGCCACTTCTTGACTTTTTGTCGCAATATAAAAAGGCAAACAATAAGCCTCAGTATCCCAATAAGTGCTCCCCCCGTATTTTTCACCGGTAAAGCCTTTGGGACCTATGTTTAAACGGGCGTCTTGACCCGTATAGGTCTGATTGAGCTGAAAAATGTTAAAACGTATGGCTTGCTGCGCAGGAACATCTCCATCTACAGTGATATCAGCACTCTGCCAAACTTCAGCCCAGGCTTGCTCTTGCTGTAGCAGCAAGGCATCGAATCCCTCACTACGGGCCATTTTTAAATGTGTCTTGGCAGCTTTGACGAGTTCAGTTTTTGGGTGGTAAAGATCTACAGTATAGCCACCAAACTTATTCAAGGTAAGTGACTCCCCGATATTGAGGCGAACAATCCCCGTGCATTCGATCCGTTTATCTCCTTGTTGGGATGCGTTCATAGTCACCGGCGCACCTTCATGGGTCAAATGTGCCTCCATATAGGTACAAGTAGCGAATTCGGTTTTCAAGGTATGGGCCTGAATAAAGCCCGCACTGCCCTGATGGCTTAATTCAGTCACCGACCAAAAAGGATCATCCCAGTTGCTGTCGCGGTTTTTTATGCCGGCATCCACATAAGGTTTTAGGGTTATTTCAACCGAACTTTCAGATTCAGTTTCTGACCGAGCGCTTACCAATCCTTTACCTTCTAATAAAGTGATTTGGTAGTCAATGGCTCCAAGTTCTGGAGTGTTGAAACTCAAAAAGCGACGGGCCTTCACCGAAATTCTGGCTCCAGATGGCATTTTTACGGTAAAATCGCGCTGATAAAGTCCTGTTTTCATGTTGAGAACGCGCTGAAATTGCAGAACTTCTAATGCATTTAAATCCAGAGGAGTTCCATCTATAAAAACATCAATACCAATCCAATTCGGGGCATTGAGCACCTTGGCGAAATACTCGGGATAACCGTTTTTCCACCAGCCCACACGGGTTTTATCTGGGTAATAAACCCCGGCTATATAACTGCCTTGAAATGTCTGACCACTATACTGCTCTTCAAAATTCGCCCGCTGGCCCATGGCCCCATTACCCAAGGAAAATAAGCTTTCCGAAGGTTCTACGTGTTTTGGATCAAATCCTTGTTCTATCAAACACCAAGGGTCTGCTTTTATATAATTGATGTTCATCGACCGATTATATGTTGTTCTATAAAAGTATTATCTAACTGTGTAAAATCTTTAAATACGTGCTCTGCTTGATTTAGTTGCCCGGGGTCTCCTATACCAAAAGCCCTCATGCCAGCGGCATTAGCGGCCTGAATACCGGCCACCGCATCTTCAAAGACTACGCAATCTTCAGGGGCAATCGCCAGCTGTTGGGCGGCCTGAAGAAAAACCTCAGGATCAGGTTTAGCCTTAGTGACATTGGTACCATCTACTATAACATCAAAATAAGGCGTGAGCTCAATTTTGTCCAAAATTGGCCGCGCGTTTTTGCTGGCCGATCCCAGTGCTATACCGCAGCCGCTATCCTTAAAGGCCTGCAACACGCGCTGAACGTCAGGGAGCCGCTCTGAAGGGTCCATATCGCGAATTAACCCCAAGTAACGCTCATTTTTTTCTATGAGCAACTGCTCAAAGAGCTCTGGCGCAATCTCAGACTTATTCCATTGTAGAATCAGTTCAAGGCTCCTGACGCGGCTCACGCCTTTGAGCTGCTCGTTATCCTCTAGGGTAAAACTCCATCCCTGAGATTGGGCGAGTTGTTGCCATGCTACAAAATGGTGTTTGGCGGTATCGACTATCACCCCGTCTAAATCAAAAATTACCCCAAGTCGTTTGCTCTTATTCATGTATTCGCTTCGCTAACTACTTTCTTTAAAAAATTCCCTTAAAGCGCCTTTGTTGGCTTAAAGGACTCTGTATTTCATGCGCAGATTTCCGATCAATACTTTGACCAAAAAATTCAAACTATTCAGCCGCGGCAGGCGCACTTTGAAACTGCTCCAAACCCTCACTGAGCCACTGGGCATACTCATCAACATCTGGGGTGTAGCCCACAGGTTTATTGAGTAAATTAAGATCTTGGTCGATCAGGATATAATACGGCTGTGAGTTGTTTTTAAAGTTTATGGTCTGGAAAGTTGCCCACTTATCACCCACGGTTTTAAGTTGTTTTATGCGGCCATTTGGCTGGGCATAACTAAACTGCTGCTCTGGGTCAAGGGCCTTGCGATCGTCTACATAAAGGGACACCAATACATAATCCTGAGAGATTAATTCAAATACCTCAGGGGTGCTCCACACCTGCTCTTCCATTTTACGACAATTCACACAGGCCCAGCCTGTAAAATCAATCATAAGAGGTTTACCAGTGGCTTTGGCGGCAGCCATACCTTGATCAAAGTCTTTATAGGCCTCAAGTCCGAGCGGAGCACTGGTGCCTTTATCATAATAACTGTAAAAAAGCGGCGGTGGAAATCCGCTGAGTAATTTAAGATTTGCTGCAGGAGTATTGGTGAGTCCTGGTGCGAGATAAATAAATATCGCCACACTCAAAAGACCAAAAGTCCAATTGCCTTTGGCTATTTTTTGACCCTTTGGACCATCATGAGGAAAACGAATAAAGCCGAATAAATAAAGGGCGATCCCTGCCGCACAGAGCATCCAAATCCCGATAAAAAGTTCTCGCTTGATCAGCCCCCAATGTTCTACAAGATCCGCATTGGACAAAAATTTAAAGGCCAATGCTACTTCTAAAAATCCTAGCACGACTTTGACTGTATTTAGCCATCCGCCACTCTTAGGCAAGGCATTAAGCCAGTTCGGGAAAAGTGCAAAAAGGGCAAAAGGCAGCGCTAAGGCCAAGCCAAAACCGCCCATACCTGCCGTAAGCTGAATGGCACCCCCATCGCTGGTAAGGGAACCACCGAGCAGAGAACCTAAAATCGGACCAGTACAAGAAAAAGACACAATCGCCAGGGTCAAAGCCATAAAAAATATACCGACATACCCGCCTACTTGGTTGGCTTTATCATCCATTTTGGCACTCCAGCTCTGAGGTAGGGTCAATTCGTAATACCCAAAAAACGAGAAAGCAAAAGCGATAAAAATTACAAAAAACGCCACATTCAAATAGACGTTAGTCGAGATGTTATTCAGAATTTCTGGCTGAACGGAATCCAATAAATGAAATGGAATGCTTAGCAGCACATAAATCAAAAAGATAAATGCCCCATAGGTAATGGCCTTGATGGTTCCAGTGGCCTTATTTTGAGCACTTTTGGTAAAAAACGATACGGTAAGCGGAATCATTGGGAAGACACAAGGCGTGAGTAGTGCCAATAAACCTCCGATAAAGCCTAGAAAGAAAATGGTGCCTAATCCCTGCTCCTCTTCCTGCTCGGGGGTGTAGTTTTCGGCCCCTTTTAAATCGAGTTTTAAGGCTTCAGACAATAGCATATCGCGCTCGGTGAGCACGAGCTCTTCTTTAACCAAACCAAGGGTGGCCAGGTTGAGTGTAAAGGTTTTGGTATCTGGTGG
>JAYPSJ010000015.1:0-29832 GCA_038132955.1 Flavobacteriaceae bacterium | reverse complement strand
TGCTTTGGGAATTTTCTCATTCTAAACAAAACTAATTCTTTAAATATCATTTGTCGACATTCCTTGTATGAATAGCCAAAATCATTACAGTAAATCTTGAAATATCTTTTCAAGATATAAAGCGCAACTATGCTCTCCAAAAGTGTTAACTTATATTTTTTTATATCATTCTGTAAAATAAACGATTTCGATTTGTCCTTATCGCCAATGGTATTGTCAAGAATAACTAAACTGTTTAGTTCAACTTTAAGGCCGTAATCTGCATAATTTACGCGCTCTAGCTCCTCGTACTTAAGAACATCATTTAAAGGATTTTTATTTCCATTTACCAAATGCTCTATACCAATCGCATAGTCAACTACATATCCGTGAATATGCCTTAAATTTCCACCAAATAAATTGTTCATCGAACTTGCTAGTATCATAGCTGGATTTCTCACAACAATAATTACTTTTTGGCCGATTTTATTGAGCGATTTTATTGAAAAATAATTACGAGGTGTCTTCTCAATATAATAGCCCTTATTTTCTAAGATTACTGACTCTAAGACAGATGATAATAATTTTTCTTGCAAGTCAGGACTGATTTGATTTATCCTATTCAGCGCAGTTTTATGACCTAGTATAGATTTAATGCCGTTGTTAACAAAATTAGACGAGACAAAAGGGAAAACCCATGTTTCATCTTGAGTTGAATATCGAGGATCTGTAGCGAGTATTCTCTGTAGCACAGTACTCCCAGATCTTGGTAACGAAGCAATTATTATGCAATTATTTTTATTGTTGTTGCTGATACCACTTGTAGACATTGCTAATACCTTTTGCCATTCCGATCTTTGAATACCATCCTTTTAATTCGATTCGAGAAACATCTAACAATTTTCTAGGTGTTCCGTCTGGTTTATTGTCATCCCATAAAATATCCCCCTCATGTCCAACTATCGATTGAATTAATTCAGCTAAATTCTTTATGGTTAAATCTAGACCCGTCCCAACGTTATATAAATTCTCTTCGAGTGTATTCTCAAGAGCAAACAATACCGCTTGACCTAAGTCATCCACATGCAAAAACTCTCGCATTGGAGAACCAGTTCCCCAAAGTTCCACGGGAGTATTCCCATTCATCTTTGCCTCATGAAACTTTCGGATCATTGCAGGTAATACGTGTGAAGACTTTAAATCAAAATTGTCGTTTGGACCATAGAGATTAGTGGGCATTAGCGATACATAATCTCTGCCATATTCCTTACGTAATGCTTCTATGAGTTTCACTCCTGAGATTTTCGCAATTGCATACCACTCATTAGTTGGCTCGAGAGAATCCGTGAGTAAGTACTCTTCCTTTAAAGGCTGAGGAGCAAACTTCGGATAGATGCAACTCGACCCGAGGAAAATGAATTTAGGAACGTCGTTTTCATGGGCAGAACGAATGAGATTATTCTGAATGAGCATGTTGTCCATCAAGAACTCATATGGATAGGTATCATTTGCTAAAATCCCTCCAACTTTAGCCGCAGCATCAATAATTGCAACAGGCTTCTCTGTTCTAATAAACTCTTCTACAGCCTTTTGATCTCTTAAATCAAGCTCTTTCGAAGTCTTCCCGATAAGGTTTGTATACCCTTCCGATTCGAGCGCTCTCCAACATGCAGAACCCACCATGCCGCGATGGCCAGCGATGTATATTTTGTCAGACTTTTTTATCATTACTCAAAGTAATTTAGAGTTTGATATCCTCCATCTTCGAGGTACTTATCTTTTTGCATTAACTTGAGATCTGAACTCATCATATCCTCTACAAGTTCAGCTAATTGAATTTGTGGTTCCCAGCCTAGTTTCTCTTTTGCTTTAGTTGGATCTCCAATCAATAAATCGACCTCTGTCGGACGGAAATATTTCGGATCGATGGCCATTACTTCCTTGCCTATCTCTAATTGGTAATTAGGATTGTTACACTTTGCAACTTTAGCCACCTCATCTACTCCTGATCCTGTGAATTCTAATTCAATACCCACATTGTCAAAAGCTATTTTCACAAAGTCACGAATCTTAGTCGTCTTGCCCGTAGCGATAACCCAATCTTCTGCCTCCTCTGCTTGAAGAATCATCCACATCATTCGAACGTAATCCTTGGCATGTCCCCAGTCTCTTTTAGAATCTAGGTTACCTAAATAGAACTTATCTTGAAGTCCGAGTGCAATACGAGACACTGCTCTCGTAATCTTACGTGTTACAAAGGTCTCCCCACGAATAGGGCTCTCGTGATTAAATAGAATACCGTTAGAAGCGAACATTCCATATGCCTCACGATAATTTACCGTAATCCAATAGGCGTACATTTTTGCTACAGCATATGGAGAACGAGGGTAAAAAGGTGTCTTCTCTGTTTGTGGCACCTCTTGAACTTTACCATAAAGTTCAGAAGTAGAAGCTTGGTAAATACGTATTTTTTTCTCTAATCCTAAAATACGAATGGCTTCTAACAATCTTAGGGTTCCAATACCATCAGTATCGGCCACATACTCCGGAACATCAAATGATACGCGAACATGACTCATTGCCGCCAGATTATAAATCTCATCCGGCTGAATTTCTTGAATCAATCGCACCAGGTTGGTACTATCTGTCATATCTCCATAATGCATTAAGAAGTTTGCTCCATCAATATGTGGGTCCTGATATAAATGATCTATACGGTCGGTGTTGAATAAGGATGTTCTACGTTTTAAACCATGAACTACATAATCCTTTTTAAGAAGGAATTCTGTTAGGTAAGCTCCGTCTTGACCGGTTACTCCAGTTATTAATGCTATTTTTTTCATTCTGCTTCTGCTTTAACTTTTTCGTATTCATTTGGTGTGCCGCAAAGTAAAAACTCGTTTCTTTCTGATTCAAACGCCCATACAGTCATATTATCATCTATAATAGTTTGAAATACCCCGGACACATATAATTCATTCTTAAGCTTAGTTACTTTGCCACTTTTCACATATCCGATGACTCTGTTCAAGTTTTTAAATCCATATAATCCCGTGCAACAGTATTTAGAGATTCTATTTTTCTCTGTTATTCTGGAAATTTTGCCTAATGAATCAACAAAGGACCAATGACTACCCTCCTCCTTAAATACCTCAACAAATCCTTCACTATCATTATTGGATAGAAGTGAGTATGGCAACTCTTTCATTCTTATAGTATCACCGTTATATATCCAAGCTGGACCATCATAATTATGATATTTAGAAATCATGACGCCTTCAACTACAGAAGTTAGCTGGCCATCTGTATCATCTATTTCTACCACTTGAAAATCTTCAAAATCTAAAGCTTCTAGGACACTTTCAATTTTATCCTTATTTGCATCTTGAGTGTTCAGGATTAGCAGAGTGGGCATTGTTTTATCAAAATAACTTAAGATGTGTTCAATAACTGGTTTGCCTGAAACCGGTAATAAATACTTAGCGGTGGTATATCCAACGGATTTAAATCTGCTTCCCTTACCCGCAATTGGTATAATCTGCATAATATTTTTTCGTTAATTCCATAAATGCCTTTTGCCGGTCTAATCGATCCTTATGCAAAGGGATCATAGTGAAAAACAGGTGTGACAGACCTGCATATAACCATTTACGGTTGATGTTAAATGTTTGCTCAAAATCCGAAACAAATGTTTTGCGCGTAACGATTCTTCCAGAAGCAATGATAAAATCATACCCAGCAATCATGCTGTGAGCCAGTTTGTATATATCATAACTGTGGGGAACAACTAACGATTGGCCAGCATCACGAGACAAGTAACCACGAGGGTCTAATACTTTAACCGTTTGACTTCGTGAATCAAACAATAGATTACTAAAGCAAAAGTCCCCGTGGCCACCTACGAGTTCATCATCAAAGCTGTCAAGTTCCTGAGCCATTAATAGTTGAAGTTCCAGAAACTCTGGCTCAAAACCTAAGCTTTTGTATCCACTGTAAGTTTTTCTTTCTTCTGCTTTTGACAGATAAAACGTACCAATGTTTCGTTGTGCAACTTGTGATTGGCGAAATTTTTCAATGAGTATCGCACAACGGGTAAGGGTATTTTTCCAAAAATCTTCATCCCTAACACCATAAACAAATAAGTCAGCAAGCGTAGGTAGTGCAAAATATTCAACATCGTACGAAGCGCTGTCGCCGTAAAGAACAAAATTTTTAGGCGTTGGACATGATGCTGGGAACTTGTTTGAATAATTATTCAGCCAATTGTATTCATAAAAAATTTTGGCAAAATCCTTAGAATACTTTGTTAGTATTGAATCACTTGTAACTCTAATATTGTTAAAGTTTCGGGATTCTAAATAGCGCTTCCTACCGTTATAGTAAGTCGAGTAATTCCCAAAATCAAGCCATGTTTTAGCAGGCGTTAAACTCAAAGAGCTGGACAACTTTGATAAAAGTGCGTCAGTATCTTGAGTATCTAATAAATATTCGATCAAATCAGCCCTATTGACTGTAAAAGCTCCTGCAAATACTTGACTTTCGTTAACATAATGCCATGTAGGATAAGAATAATTTGGATTTCCAATATAGAATGAGTTCGGGCTGTATTCAATTGAGAGCAATGTGTCACCAAAATAAAATAAGTACTCAGATGCCTCTTTAGTATTCCCTATAACAAAATCAATAACGTCCCGAAGCGTTAATCCTATCGGGCAATAAATCACATCATTCTTGATCCAACTAGAAGTATATCCTTCAGGTAACGTAAAAACTACATTGTCACAATCGTCTTCAATCGACTCAATCTGGTAAGATGATAAAGGTTTGTTAGCTAGTGGGAGGTCACTAGGTACGATTTTTCCAAAATCAGCCGCTAAATCATTCGTTAAGTATTGGCTCGATAGAATTATTCCTAATCTCATTCAATCAATTTTTTTATCTCTTTATATGGTAACTCAGTAAATTCTGATGGCCTTATTGCTTTATCATCTACATAAAAACCACCTTCACCACACCAAGGCTTTCCTAATATTAGCTCGTCATATGGGACATTATGTTTAGCTAACCATTCCACTAATGTTGGGGCAGTTAATGCGTTAATTTTACCTAGATCCCCCTGATGGGTATACATGTTTCTAGCTGTGAAAAGAATGATTTCAAAGCCACTTTTTTTATACTCATGCAGTTTGTTTATTACCTCAAGATTCGGTGATTTTTCAGAATACTCCTTAGCGGACTCATGAATTGTTATAGTATTATCTACGTCAACTATTAGTTTTGGATCTTTACTTACCATCTTTATAACTTCTTGAGCAACCAACTGCTCGATTGAATTTTATCTCCTAACCCGTCTATAAGGGCGATTCCCATTTTTTCACAGATTGGGCTTTCTGGTATGGTATCGCTGTTTTGATCTCCACCATTTTCAAAGGATAAATCATAGTCTTCACCAAATTCATTAGCAATCTTTTCAATAGTAGCACAAACCTTACGGTCTTCATCTACCGAAAGAACAGCATGGTTCACTGCCTTGATGTTCGATACTATAACCATACGCTCCTCTTCCCCTTGAAACTCTCTACTGCCTTTTAACGCTCTTTGATGGTCGTTATTCACGATCTCACAAAAAGCTAGTCTGCCATTGCTTTGGCATTATTATAACACTCCAAGTGCCCCTTGTGAATGGGGTTAAAGTATCCGGATACTATGACTGTTTTTTTCTTCATATTACTTTCTATCAAAGTCGTCTTGAACTCTTACTATATCTGATTCATCAGAAGGGACATCGCTCGTATGTTGCCAGATTTCAGCGACGATACCATAATCTGATAACCCAATCAAACGATGTCTTTCACCTTGAGCCAGTTTAACTTGCGCACCCTCCTCGAACTCAATAAGTTCTCCTTCGGTATCATCGTTGCTTCGAATGATTCCAACCGTTCCTCTAAACACTTGCCAGATTTCAGCGCGTCGGTGGTGGTATTGCCAGGATAATCTTGCCTCTGGCTTCACAATTAAAATCTTGGGACTAAGTTTCCCTTCAATACGAAGGGATTCCACGTCAATGCCGTCAAAAAACTTATTGGCAAAGGCTTGGGCCTCTTCTTCATCAATGACTAAAAATCCGCCCCAAGGACGCGAAAAATCTTTATCTGCTACAGTAAACCCGTAGCTTTCGATTTCTGCTCGAACTGTATTAAAAAACACATTACTCATTCAATGTCACTTTTATGTCATGTAAGCTGTAATAGGTTTTATTTCCATCCTCATCGCCTGCAAACAGGCAGTCATTTTCTTTGTTTTTCCTTAAATCTTTTTTAAAAGCCAACTGCTGGACTGGATCTTATCCCCTAAACCGTCAATAAGGGTGATGTTATTCTCTTTGCACACAGGCCCCTCTGGTATGGTGTCGTTGTTTTGATCTCCGCCATTGGCAAAGGCCAAATCATAGTCCTTTGAATAAGTCTCGGCAATCATTTTTAAGGTGGCGCATACCGTGCGGTCTTTATCTATGGATAAAATGGCCTTATCCACCCCCTTAATACTGGAGACAATGATCATGCGCTCATTTTCATCCTGGAACTCTCGACTTCCTTTAAGGGCTCTTTGATGATCGCTGTTTACAATCACAAAAAGCGCATCACCCAAGGCCTTGGCACTGGAAAAATACTCCAAATGGCCCTTATGGATGGGGTTAAAATATCCCGATACTATAACTGCTTTTTTTCTCATCCTATATCACGGCTTCGCCCATGTGGGTCCCATAAGCCCTTTTTCGTTATTTTTAATAAATACAATATTTTCAGCGGCTGTTTTTTTATCCTTTAGGCCACTGAAAAATTGACCTCCAAGGCCGCATTTAAAAGCCTTACCCATACCTTGTCTCCTGCCATGCGCGTTATCTGCCCCTTTGATTTTAACACGGGAACCGTGATCTGATCGCCAATAGAGAGTTCATTGTTACTTATAGCATATCTGCCGGCTAAAAAATCCTGCATCAAGACTCTATCTTTTTCGCTGACCAGGGCTCGTTTTTTATTGTAAGACAAAAACCCTTTTATTAAAGCACAAGAGAAAATTTGCTCTTGGCTAAGACTCTGGGTTTGTATTAAAATCATCGATGGCAAGGCCGGGTGATCGATTAGTTTTTTTCGATCACTCCACTGGCTCATTCTTGTAATTAAAGGGCAATACACCTGGGCCCCGAGCAGGGTAAGCTGCTGGGCAGCTTTTTTCTCTGCGCGGGGTCTAGTTTTTAAAACTTGCCAGGTGATGGAACTGCTCATTATGATTTATTGGTCGTTTGCTTTTTGGTTTTTAAGTTTAAAACTCTATTTCAGCTGTTTTAACTTTTAATCTGTTTAAAAATCTGTTTGGCTGGCTCTTTTACAAGGGCGTAACCGGTGCTTAGCACCAAGGCTAAGAACACCCAGATAACCACCACAAGGGATCTTTTAGGGGCTGATTTTTCCACGGGTACCACCACTGGTTTTATAATCGAGAACACTGGGGTATCTTTCTCTACCTGCAGTTTGGCGGCCTCTAACTGGCTGCTCACATTTTGAAACACCCCTGTGGCAATGGAAAGATCGGTCTCCAGGCGGGTCTGCACATTAGAAAACCGGTATGAGGAGATGCTCAGGTTCTGGTCCCTAAAGCCAGATAGAGCATCTTGAGCGGCGTTTAAATCAGCTTTTTTATCCTGGAATTGCTCGCTGAGATAGGTGACTAGCTCCTTGGCCCCTCTTGTTTTTATCTCGATAATCTCTTGCTGCAAAAGATCTTTAGCCAAAGTAGTGATCTGGGCGGCTACAAGAGGGTCTTTAAGGGTCGAAGACAATTCTATATAGCCGTCCTTGTCGTTTACATTAAGGGTGATGATCTCATCAAGGGCTTTTATAAGTTCAAATTCTTGCGGAGAAATTGTCTCTAGCCCTGAGTCAAACGAAGATTCTGTCTCGCTTTTAAACAGGCCTATAATCTTGCCTGGAAGGCCGATGGTATACTCTTTAATAGTGCTAAGAACCCCGGCGTCTTGATCCATTAAATACTGCTCAAGGGTGGTTTTATTTTCTGGGGTTTTAATCTGGGCCTTTAGTAGGGCTTTATTAAAGCTAACCCCTTGAAGGATCTGTCCATAGAGCATTGGTGAGAGCTCTTTCGAACCCGATTCCATCCCCCCTAGATCAAAGCCCGCAAGGGAGGCCAGGCCTTTGAGTCCACCTGCATCACCGCTTGAGGATCCGTAATTAGGAATAAAGACCGTAGCGGCGCTGTACTGATTGGGGGTAAGTAAGGCCACTACAATCCCTAAGACAAGCCCTAAAAGGGCTGTTTTTATAATAAGGCGTCTGTGGCCATAGATTTGTCTAAACAGGGCCACTAGGTCGATGGAGTCGTCT
This sequence comes from Flavobacteriaceae bacterium, assembly GCA_038132955.1. GTDB lineage: Bacteria > Bacteroidota > Bacteroidia > Flavobacteriales > Flavobacteriaceae > BACL21. The sequence continues at coordinate 21,451 of JAYPSJ010000015.1, read as the reverse complement.
TCTATTATCTGATTCTCGCTATTCATGACCTTATAGTTTAGTGGCCAATATGGCCGTTGTTAGTGCTCCGGTTACCACAGAGAAAATTCTAATAAAATCATCCATAAATGTGCCGGTATCTCCTGGTGTTTTCTCTGGTTTTTGGGTAACCACCAGCTGGCTGCCTGGGGCCACTTTGGGGTTTTTAAACCAGCCTATTTTTTTGGTTTTACCACTGGGATAAGTCACAAATTTATCCTGGGTGCGCTCTTTAGTGCCCCCTGAGTTTCTAAGGTAAAACTTGGCCCGGCGGTTTTTTTCATAGACAAAACTCGATGGATTACTCACGTTACCGGCGGTGGTCACTGAATTTTTTGTCGAATTAATCACGATCTGATCCCCGGGAAGAAGACTGCTTATATTATTTTTTAAAAGATTTTTAGAAAGCGGCCTGCCCTCTCTTAAAATATAAGAACTCTCCATGTGGGCAAAACCGGTTACTCCCCCGGCCTCAGAGATAAGCAAACGGGCCGAGGTGTTACTATTCTCCAAGATGTATGACCCAGGGAATAGTACCTCGCCTGTAACACTCACAGATGGGGTGAGCGCCGCATCCTTTGGGGTTCGGGCCACAATCACATCGTAGTTTTTTAAGTAGGTCGGATTCTGGGGGCTGGTTTTATTACCCAGCAAATAATCCATATCAATTAAATACTCAGATAATGAGGCGTATTTACCCGATACGGCATCTTGATCCTTTCTGTAGAGATCCACTCTGGTTTTATCGGCAAACTCGGTAAATCCTCCAGCGGCCAGTATGGCGTCCTCTACAAGCATGTTTATACCAAGGGGAATTTCTCCTTGGGTATTGACACTGCCCAAAACACTTACCGTAGGACTAGTGTCCATAGTCACCCCTTTTGTGTAGAGCACTACCCTGTCTTTAGGGGCTAGGTAAGTGGATTTAAGGGTGTTGAGATCATTTAGATTATAGGTTAATAAATTGTACTGACCCGAGGCTGGATCAAAGCGTTTTACATCGAGTCTTGAGTCCAAAACCTTGGCCTGGTATTCCAGCTCCTCAAATGAGGTCGACTCAAAGATCACATCAAAAAGCGATAGATTTTCTCGCCAAAAAAGCTCCTTGGGCTCAGAGACAAATCCAGAGATACTGACCATAAATTCACCCTCAACTTGTTTTTTAGAGTAAATTAGCACACGATCTTTATCCGAGAGTCCAATCTGAATTTTTCCCTCTAATACACTTTCTAAATTATAAGTATTAAACGAGCGATTACCAGCCTCATCTTCGCTGTAAACATCCACCTTGTTTAAATAAGTATTAGGCAGCAGCCCTGCTCCAGCGACAGCAACTAAGCTCAGTAGATCCGGATAAGTTTTAAGCGAGTAAGTGCCAGGGTTTTTTACGCTCCCTTGAAGGGTTACCTGATTAAGAACTCTTTCCTGTATGGCTAAAAGACTTACCCTGTCCCCATCTTGGAGGGTAAACTCTTTTTCTTTTTTAAGATCCACGGTGGTTAAAAACCGGTCAAAGGCCTGAGACTGTGTTCTGTTTTCAAAAGGGGTGATGCGCGATATATTCACTGCACTTAGCGCCGCATTAGTAGGCAGCCCGCCGGAGAATCTAAAGAGATCCTTAGTGGTTTCTTCTTTTTTAAGCTCGTAAATTCCTGCTTGTTTTACGGCCCCCTCTAGAGTTACACTAGAGCGTCTAGGGCCAATAAAAATAATATCGTTGTTGGCAAGACGCGTGTCCTGATCGATGTTTCCGGTGGTGATAAAATCATACAAGTCGAATGAGCGCAAAAGTTTATTGCCCCTGTAGACTTTCACATCACGAAGGGTTCCGCTTGTTTTTACTCCGCCACTGGCATAAAGGGCGTTGAGTACTGTGGCCAGGCCATTTACCAAATGCGGCCCTGGGGTGTTGACCTGCCCTAAGATTGTGACCTTAACCGGGCGAATCTGAGTGAGTGAGACATCTAAAAACGAGCGCGCCGGAGAAGAGAGTAATCCGCTGTAGTAGCGGCCTAAAAACAGCTTTAGACGATCAGTGAGATTGCCATAGGCATAACCCGCGGCCTGAAACACTCCAAGGCCCGGGATTGAGATGTTGCCGTTTAAATCAATGGTGGCTACTTGCTCTAGGTTGTTGTCCCCAAAAACGCTAATGCGTAGCTCATCACCCGGGGCCAGCAGATAACCCTCATCAATGTTGCCCACCAGATAGTCCTTTGAGCCAAAGGGGTTATTTTCAAAAATATTGTAGCCAAAATAGCTCGGGTCCGCTTTAGGGGCTGGGCTCGCTACTGGCTCTGGCTGTAGTGGCTGCACAGGCTGGGCTATGGTAATTTCAGTGGCTACCCCACCCGTGGCTGGATCCCCCACCACCACAGAGGTGGCTGACGGGCTTAGAGAATTTAAATAATCATCTAAAAAGGCATCGAAATCCATACCTTTTAAACTAGCCATCTCACGGGCTTGATTTAGGCTAATACCGTTTTTCGCTAGTTCGTTAATGGCCTTTGCTCTAGAGTCAATACCTCTGGATCTGGCTTCTTGGGCGATCTGATCAGGGGTTTGAGCCATAAGGCCGCTTAACATAAATAGGCTAAGTAGGATTATAATTTTACTAGGGAATCGTTTCATAAATTATTGATTAAATCAAGTTTTTTATTTCTTTCTTGATGGTAATAGATTATAAGGCCAACCCACCAAAAAACAGTAGCCACAAAGCCAACAAACTATGAGCTGGGTAATGAAAAGAGCATTTATGGACCAAAAATCATCCAATAATAGGCTGTACATTTTAGAGAGATAAAACGAGAGAGACGTAATGATTATGGTTATTATGACAATCAAACTAGTTGTGAATAAATGAGAGTAACCGCGGTCTACAAGCAAGTGATGCAAATGCCTTCTATCTGGAGAAAATGGTGAACGACCATCAAGAATTCGAAATAAAAAAACACGAACAACATCAAATAAAGGGTACCAAAAAATGGACATGGCGTAAACCGGCGCAAACCTTGCATAATTTATGTCCGGAAGCACATAATTAGCTCGAGATAAACCAGTCAAAACGTAAACCGCCATGATGTAACCCACTGTCAGAGAACCCGCATCACCCAAAAACATTTTACTACGGGTAAAATTATTACCTATGAGTACAATCATAGAACCCATTAGAATCGGGATAGTAATCAATTGATTTTGCTCCCCCGAAATAGCCATGGTTCCAGAGATAAAAAGCAAACCAACTAGAGCAACGGATAAGGCCAAACCATCGATGCCATCGATTAAATTAAACATATTGATGAACACCAAAAAATACAACACAGTTATGGGCCACGATAAATATTCTGGCAACAAATCGATGCCCAGCAGGCCATTGAAATTCATTAATTGCAAATCAAAAGCGCTGATGGTTACAATCGCCAGAATTATTTGGACTAGGAACTTGAAAATTGCTCTTATATCAAAAGCATCGTCAATGGTTCCTACTATGAACATTATTATAATACCCAGATAAAACATGGGAGAAAATATTTTGTCCTCAGGAAACAAAACTTTTGAAACAAGTATACCCGAAAAAAAAGATAGAACAAGTATCATGCCTCCACCCAGTGGAATACCCAACGGATTTGTCTTACGCCAACTTGGTGTATCTACTAATTTAACAAATTCATAAAGCGACTTAACTGGAGCATAAAAAACCCCTGAAATAAGCGCCGTTATTAGCGATATTGAAAAAATTTGCCAAAACATGGGGATAAAAATAATGAAATATTTTCGATATTCTGACAATAGTAGATATAGTATTCTTTTACATAATTTTAAAGTACCTGGGATTCAGGGTATAATATTTTAATCGCTTGTCATTTTCGAATGTGCAAATTATTAAAATGTCAGGCTCTTGAGAAGGCTCTAAATTAAATACTGCCATCGATTTGGATAAAAGAGTTCGAATAAATTTATCTCGGTTTTTTGCTCTGGTTACCATACTATCATTTTTATTAGAAATCCTATCCTCTAGTTCTTGGAAAGTCATTTGGTCAAACTCGGCAAGATGTACGAGAAAATTTACTTCTAATTGGTCATAAATCTTTAACCTTTTTAATTTATAAATAAAAGAACGATTACGCAATCGAAGCACAATTCTGTTGTCTATTTTTAATTCACGTAATAAAATAAAAAGAGCAAACAAGATCAGCCCTGATATGAAAAACTTGAAAATCACAGAATAATAAACATCTAAGTTATACTCAAAAAGTAATTTAGGGCTTTGGGCTAGTGCATAGTAGTCCTTTTTGGAAATAATTTGATGCTCTAATTGGGTTTTATTATCACAATAAAACGCAATAAAGTCTTGCCCATTATTGTGATTGAGCAAAATGGCCCTTTCTAGTGGATATTTTGCCTTTATTATAGAATAGTTGTTCTCTATAAAATCGACAATGATTCGACTCTTATTAGTATGGATAAGCAATTTATTACTAGTGGGGTCAAAAAATATTTTTTTAAACTCATCTCCGATTTCTTTTAAAAATTCCAATGAAACTTGCCCTAGTAATTCCCATTTCATCTCTCTTAAATCCATGGAATAAACCAACATTGGTAAATTTGATGATTTTTCAAGGATAGATGATTGAAAGGTTAATAAAAATAGCTTGTCTCCAATTCGAGCAGAGATGGATTTAGGATGAAATTCAGGAATTTTCCCCGATTGGGGAACCAACATCCATTCTTTGAGATTATAGTCGTATTTGGTCAGGATGTTTTTGGCGGTAAACAATCCATGACCAGCAAAAAGGTAAAGTTCGTTATTATATTCAAACGATTTTCCGCCATATTGATTTTGATGGTAGAAAGAGTCATCCACCCTTGTAAGGCTTCGGCCATCATATTGCAAAACAACACCGCCTCCTGAATGAACAAGGAAAGTCCCATAATCTGTATAATAGATATGGCCAAAATCCGATATAAACTCATTTCTTAGGTCCTCTTTTGATAGAAAAAACTCATTTTTACTGGGTAAGGCCAATAATGTTGAATCATTGATGGCTAATAAATACTCTGACTCATAACCTGACTCAAAAATTGTTTCATTCTTTATTTCTGAACAACGAAAGTCGGGTAAATCATAAGTGGGAGCTTGAGCCAATAGGCGCAACCCAGCGATTAATATAACAATAGTATTGAGGGTGTTTTTCATTTTTATATACTGATATTTAATAATTGTGTTTATACAATTATAAAACTAACAACTAAGATGTAATGCCGCAACTCATTCTATGAAATAAATTCAACTGTAATAGGAAACAACTGCCCAATGAACCGTACGATTTTTGTTGTAATTCTCATTATTCAATTCTTATTATTGGAATTATAGATTGGTCACAATATGCCCGCATCATTGTCCTTGGTTTTTAAATAATACATAAGTGAGCATGAGTCCACCTCGATACAACACCCACTCTCCACTGCGATTAAATTCTCTAGTATCTCCGGGTAATACGTCCACCCGGGTAAAACCAGCATAGCCTTTATAATTGGATTGCACTAGTCCACCCCCTATAAAAGCCTCCAAGGCCCAGCGCTCATTTAAAGCCTTTTTATACCCAAAACTAAGGCCATAAAAGCCCGCGCGGCCGGATTGGAAATTTCCGGGCACATTACCGTAAGTGTCTGGATCTTGATATTGGTCATAAATCACTAGGGCATTCACTTTTTGAATGGTAAACATCCCAAAACCCACATGCGCCCCAGCAAACCAGCCTTGATTGTTGTCCTGACCGTAGGCACGTACCTCTACAAAAGTCTCATTAATTTGATAGGGATCCCGGTCCTCACCTACACTATCCCAAAAGCTCCCCAGCACATCCATCTGAGCGGTGTAGCCAGGGGCCAAATGCAGTTCCACCCCAAAGTTTGGCACCAGAATCAAAGCAGTGGCAGTATTGAATTTAACTTCGGCTTGGGCTCTGGCGTAATTTATTCCACTTATCTGGCCGAAAATAATAAGGCCCATGAAAATAATCGGCTTATGAGCGTACCTCTTAAGTGTTGACCATATTTTCATGAAAATTTGAATTTTCCTGTCTTGCGATATATAAAAATAGGGCCTACATATAAGGCAAAAATCAGAAACCAGGTGGCCACAAAATGCCAAAAGGGATTTAAAAATTCAAGCCAATTCACGAAAAGCCATAGTGAAAGGGTGAGCTGCATCACGATAAAAGTGGTCTGATTGTGGGTCAGTCCCATATTGAGGTAAGCGTGGTGGATATGATTCTTGTCGCCACTAAATAAAGGCCTTCGAGCCCTTAGCCTAATGAATATTACCCGCATTAAATCAATTAAAGGCAGGGCCACCAAAGCATAAGCCCAAATAAGTGGATGAGAAAAAACATCGCTTTGCACTCGGACTTCCTTTATAAAACTCAACACATAAAAGGCTGTGAGCAACCCAAGCACGAGCGAACCTGAATCTCCCATAAATAGCTTTCGGCGATAAAACATATTGTAATACAAAAAGGGCGTGAGCACCCCAACGCTAGCCAAACCGATAATTTGTAGATAATGTACCTGCATCAGATAGCCCGTAACGGCCATAAATATGGACAAAAGCACCACATAAAGCCCCGCAAACCCATCAATGCCGTCTAATAGATTTACCGCATTAATGAGAGTCATAATAACCAAAAAACTCAAGGAATAACCTAGCAATAGCGGGATTTCATGAATTCCTAAAAATCCCCCAAAGTCTGTCACTGCAATAGGATGAAACGTGAGCAATGTTACTGCCGCAAGGCCTTGAAGCATTAATTTCTCATGGGCCCTTAGGTTATGCAGATCATCCCATGTCCCAAGAATAAAGACGATCATAAGCGGAAAAATCAGCCCAAAGAGCTTGGTCATTAACGTTAAATCTTGGTTTATGAAAGAGGCGGCAGACAATCCTGTGATTAGTCCCAGGAATATTCCAATGCCCCCGAGAGTACTTACGTATTTCCCATGCACCGTTCTAGAGTTTGATGATTTAAAAAACTTATGCTTGTAGCTTAATTTGATGATCAGTGGAAATACCCCCGCGCCGATAAAGCCCGCAACAAGCGTTGTAATAATTAGGGATATGTCTAATGGATCAAGCATAGTTTTATAAAATCATTCCTGCGGCAACAGTATTATGCGTGGCGTCATCCACCAGCACAAAACTACCTGTTTGTCTGTTTTCTCTGTAAGCATCCACCATAAGGGGTCTTGTAGTGCGCACTTGAACTTTCGCGATGGCGTTCATAGCAAGACTCGAATCTCCCTCGATGCGGTTCAGCGTATTAATGTCGATCTGATGGACTACTTCTTTGATCATGGCCTTCTGCTCGTTGCCGCAGTGCAAGATGCTGTATTTGGCCCTTGCTCGCGCAGGAGCACTGTCTAGCCAGCATATCATGGCGTCAAACTCTTGAGTGGCCTTGGGCTGATTATTTTCGCGCACGATCATGTCCCCTCGCGAGATGTCGATATCGTCGGATAGGGTCATGGCTATGGACATAGGCGCAAAAGCCTCATCAATCTCTATACCGTTGCGCTCAATGGTTCTAATTGTCGAGCTAAACCCTGACGGCAGCACCACTACAGCATCACCCGGACGAAAAATCCCACTTGACATGCGGCCAGCATAGCCACGATAATCGATAAAGCCCTCCCGCTGGGGTCTAAGCACCGTCTGTACCGGAAAACGAGGATCGACTTTATTGTAATCACTCGAGATATGCAAATGCTCGAGCACGTGTAAAAGCGGCGCCCCTTGATACCAAGTCATGTTTTCACTACGGTTGACCACATTGTCCCCGTTTAGGGCGCTAATAGGGATAAATCTAATGTCTTTGATCAGCAGTTTTGAGGCCACTTCTTCAAATTGTTGCACCACTTGCTGGTAGTAGGATTCCTGATGATCGACCAGATCCATTTTATTCACGCATACAATCAGGTGCGGGATTTGCAGCAGTGAGGCAATAAAGGCATGACGCTTGGTCTGCTCAATCACCCCATGACGCGCATCCACTAGTATTAAAGCAGCGTTCGCTGTAGAGGCGCCAGTCACCATATTACGCGTGTACTGTATGTGCCCTGGGGTATCGGCGATGATAAACTTACGCTTTGGGGTGGTAAAATAACGGTAGGCCACATCGATGGTGATGCCTTGCTCGCGCTCGTCTCTTAGCCCATCGGTAAATAGGGCTAAGTCTACCCCATCTACTCCTTTACGCTTGCTAGTGGAAACTACAGCATCGAGCTGATCCTCAAAGATGGATTTGGAGTCGTATAACAGCCGCCCAATAAGTGTACTCTTCCCATCATCCACACTGCCCGCCGTGGTAAATCTCAATAATTGATTTTGTTCGATTTCCATTTAACTCGTTCTATTCTTTTATTAAAAATATCCTTGACGTTTTCGGTCCTCCATTGCTGTTTCACTACGCTTATCATCACTTCGGTTCCCCCGCTCAGTCTGTTTCATTGCGGCGACTTCTTGCACGATTTTCTCTAAGCTATCGGCATCACTTTCAATACCTCCGGTAATGGTAATGTCCCCAAGGGTGCGAAAACGAATTTTTTTAGTCACTACCTTTTCACTGGCCTCCAATACCAAATGTTCCGACATTGGAATCCAACTGTCTTGACGCCAAATCACCTCGCGCTCATGGGCTAGATAAAGCGAGGGAATCTCGATATTTTCTCTCAGGATATAATTCCAAACATCCATCTCAGTCCAATTACTGATCGGGAAAGCACGGAAATGCTCTCCTTCAAAATGGCGTCCGTTCAGTAGGTTCCATAGCTCTGGGCGCTGATTTTTTGGGTCCCACTGACCAAAGTCATCTCTGTGGGAGAAAAAACGCTCTTTAGCCCGTGCTTTTTCTTCATCGCGGCGTCCACCCCCTATAGCGCAGTCCACCTTATGCTCATCTATAGCATCAAGTAGTGTAGTGATCTGCAGGGCATTACGCGTGGCATTTCTACCGCGCTCTTCAGCCACACGACCTGTGTCTATAGATTCTTGCACTGAGCCTACAATCAGCTCCACCCCTAACTTTTTAATCAAAGCATCTCTAAAGGCAATGGTCTCAGGAAAATTATGCCCAGTATCCACATGCATCAGCGCAAAAGGAATTTTGGCAGGATGGAAGGCCTTTTGGGCCAAATGGGTCACCACAATCGAGTCTTTACCCCCTGAAAACAAAATAACGGGGCGCTCAAACTGCGCCCAAACCTCCCGAAGGATGTAAATCGCTTCAGATTCTAATTCGTCTAAGTAATTTAAATAGTACTTACTCATGTTTTATATTCCTGCTTTATATTTCCTTTAATTCTTTTGTCTTATTACCCGCTCTATGACACTTTCAAGATTAATTCTGATCAGAATGCTTAATCCGATCGAGAATCAAATCAGTCAGTAAGCCCGCGCATTCATCTAAGCCCATTACCGAGGTGTCTATCCTAAAGTCGGGGCGCTCAGGCGCCTCATATGGAGCCGATATCCCCGTAAAATTGTTTATTTCTCCTGCGCGCGCTTTGGCATAAAGTCCTTTGACATCGCGCTGCTCACAAACCTCTAGCGGGGTATCCACAAACACTTCCATAAAACCCTCAGCCCCCACGATTTCTTTAATACCCTTGCGGTCCTGTCGATAAGGCGAGACAAAGGCCGAAAGCACCACCAGTCCAGCATCCAGCATCAGATGGGCCACCTCGGCAATACGGCGTATGTTTTCAGTGCGGTCCTCGGCCTTAAAGCCCAGGTCTTTATTCAAACCATGACGCACATTATCTCCGTCTAGGGTGTAGGTCTGGATTCCCGCTGCGTGCAGCTTTTGCTCAACAGCATTGGCCAGGGTGGATTTGCCCGACCCCGAAAGCCCGGTAAACCACACCAAAAGCGCTTTATGTCCGTTGCGCTGCTCGCGCATGGACTGACTCAGGTGATATTCTTGACGGACAATATTGTTCATCTTTTAATTCATTTGGCGATTTTGTAGTCCGAAATTTATACGGTACCATACCCGCTCATGCACATAATACAGGATCATTTTAGTGATCCATTCGGCTAAACCTATTTTGACCCCAGTCAGGGGATTTCCTGAAATAATCCAAGACAAAAGCATAGTATCTCCCGTACCCACCACACGCCAGGTGAAAGTTTTCAGCAGGTGGCGCTTTTTGCTTTCTATGGTGACTCCATCAGGACCCAGGTTAAAATTAAACCAAGCCCGCTCGTGAAAATAATACAAAACCATTTTAGTCACCACTTCAGCCACCCCAATTTTAAGGCCCGTCACTCCACTGCCGGTAATGAGCCACGAGAGCAGCACCGTATCGATGGTCCCCACAAGACGCCAGGTAATGGCTTTGGCAATATGGCGAATGCGCGAATCAGCGGCCATGACTTTGAACTAAAAAATAAGGGTTCAACAAATTCTCTTTATTGTAAGTCAGCGGCGCTCCCGTATCTTGTCGGGTTACCGCAAGTCCTACGGCCATACAAATGGCTTGTCCCGCTGCAGTATCCCATTCCATGGTCGGGGCAAAACGCGGATAAACATGAGCACTGCCCTCAGCCACCAAACAAAACTTGAGCGAACTTCCTTTAGAGACCATTTCGGTCTCATGGTTGCGTTTGAGCTGGGTCACAAAATCCTGGGTTTCGGTGTTCATGTGCGAGCGACTGCCCACCACTCGGATAGGGTCTTGCCAAGGAGCGGGTTGTAACTTTTGGGCTTTAGCCTTTAGGGCCACAATATCTTTTAAGGCGTCTTGCTCTGATCCTGACTCAATGGAGACTTTATAAGCACTGTTATTTTCGGTGTAATAGAGATCTCCAAGTACAGGGGCGTAGATCACGCCCTCTATAGGTACGCCGTTTTCAGTAAGGGCGATATTGACGGTAAACTCTCCATTTTTTTTGATAAATTCCTTAGTGCCATCTAATGGATCCACTATCCAGCAGCGGGTCCAATTTTGGCGCTGGGCGTAGTCTACAGCCTTAGTTTCTTCACTGATAATCGGCAGCTGGGTGTCTTTGAGGTAAGTTTCGATCACCGCATTGGCCTTTTGATCCGCGATAGTTAATGGAGAATCGTCCACTTTATAATCCACATCAAAGTCTGTAGCGTAGACCGCTAAAATAGTGGAACCAGCATCTAGAGCCGCCTTAATGGCTATATCGATTAAATATGTCAAGTGATCGATAATTTCAGCAAAAATAAACCTTTAGACCTATTTTAACCAAGTTCAAGTTTATAAAATCGTTAAACAGCGGTTACACCGCCAATTATAATGGTGAATCCACTAGTCTTAAATACTGAATCTTGTAATATCGCGAGTTTTTTGGCCTTATTTTATGGGCTTATATGTGGCCTCTTTTTTATGAGGGCGTTAACGGGTTTTAAGCCAAAATCTCATTATTTTTGTGACTCAATATTATGGATATTCCATACGATATAAACCGACTTAGGCGTTTGATAAAATATTCATCGCTAAGAAAAAATAAAATGAAGATGAAAGTCAATATGATTATAGCCCTTGCGGGTATTTTGCTTATCGCCTGCGCTTCAAACGGCAGTTATACCATTAAAGGATCAGCACTGGGTTATCCTGACGGCACCGAATTGGTTTTGTTTGAACTCGATACAGACAATAAGACCATGCCCAAGGATACTTTAATCGTTACTGGGAATCAATTCTCGGCCACTTACCCTTACGACGAGGCCATGCCTCTTAATTATATTCAAATAGAACCAGGGCGCAATGTGGTATTTTTTATAGAAAACCAAGATCTCACCATTACTCTAGACAAAGACGACGCCAATAATGTTCAAGTTGCTGGGGGCGCTGTAAATACGGCTTATTACGATTATTTGAGGGCTACAGCGGGATTTGCAGAGCAGAAAGAAGCGCTTCAAGAGCGTATCCGTGAGGCAAACGAGTATCAAGACGATCTTTTGGCTCGTGAACTCACCAAAGAGGCAAAGGCTATAGACGACATGCGTGCAAACTACACGCTTCAGTTTTTATCAGAAAACAGCAACAGTTTATTTGGTCTCATGCTTATCGCGGAGCTTTTGGACAGCGAAACCTTAAATACCGTCCAGGCCACAAGCTACCTCGATGCCCTCAGTCCAAAATATCAAGAGCACCCCATGACGGCGGATATTCGCACTCAGATTAATGCCAAAAGCGCCAATGGTGTAGGTGGTGAAGCCTTGCCTTTTGAGGCTCCTACCCCTGCTGGCGACATACTTTCGCTGCAAGACGCCTTGGGTAAATACACGCTGATTGATTTTTGGGCCTCTTGGTGTAAGCCTTGCCGCATGGAAAACCCTAATGTGGTGCGCGCTTACAATAAATACCACGAGCGCGGATTAAACATTATCAGTGTTTCTCTAGATCGTGAAGGTCAAAAAGACCGCTGGGTCAAAGCGATTGAGGACGACAATATGGACTGGTACCACGTGTCTAATCTGCAGTTTTGGCAAGAGCCCATCGCCCGTGCTTACGGGGTACGCTCGATTCCAGCGACCTTTCTCCTGGATGAAAACGGAATCATCATCGCCAAAGATCTGCGCGGCCAGGCTCTGGTGAATACTTTAGAATCCTTGATGCCTGCGCCTTAAGGCGAAGTTTGATTTTTTAAGCTCTTGCAATAATTAACCACGCGTTGAATTATGTTCAAACAAATCACCTCTTTTAGTGTTTATAAAAGATTAGGCATTGGAAGTCTAAGAGTTTTAGTGTCCGGTTTTTTTCTGCTTGCGCTTTACGGCTGTCCCCAAGAGCATGACCCTCAAGATATGGCCCTAGCCGATCTAGAGCAACAGTTTAGTGAAATCTTGGCGATAGCTGGAAGTGTTCCTTGTCAGGATCCGGTTCAGTGGTACTTTACAGCTTATGGAAGCAAAGCCTGCGGAGGCCCGCAAGGCTATTTGGCCTATCCTCTTACCATCGATGTGGATCGATTTTTGGCCCTGGTAGAAACCCACCGCCTGGCAGAAAACCAGTACAACCTTGATTTTAATATTTCCTCGACCTGTGATTTGCCAGCCGAGCCCACTGGCGTGGATTGCGTGGATGAGTTAGCGGTTTTAGTATACGACTGAGATTTTTTCGGAGAGGCCTTTATTCAGACGTTTATGGATTTGCCCGCGAGTCGACCTACCTTAAATCAACCCCTTTTTCTCGAGTAAATAAAGTAGCCCTATGGGCAAAGCCATGAGCAAGACCAGCCAAAGGTCAGTGACCAAAAGCTCAGGGCGTAGCAGCAGCATGATGGCATAACCTCCCACTGCCCCTCCAATATGGGCATCGTGCCCGATGGAACCCAGCTGCCGTTTCATACCATAAATGGAATACAGAAGATAAAGTATCCCAAAAAGCCAAGCCGGTATGGGAATGGGAATAAAAAACAGATAAAGCCCCATGTGCGGCATGAGCATGATCGCAGCGTAAAGCACCCCCATTACCGCCCCGCTCGCCCCTACGGCACTGTAGTAAGGTTCACTTTGGTGGCGCTTGAGCGAAAACCAATTGCCAGCAAAAAGACTCACCCCATAGATGAGTATAAAATTTAGTGGCCCCACCCCCCAGAGCACTACATCGGCAAAAAAGTATAGGGTGAGCATATTAAAGAGCAAATGACTTATATCTACATGCAAAAAGGCCGAGCTCAGAAGTCGGATACGCTGACCAGCATTGATGGGCCCCACCTGAAATTTATAGCGATCAAAAAAATAGCGGTCGTTAAATCCTTTGAAGGACATCAAGACATTTGCTGCGATAATGGTCAATACTATTGGGTTCATTCAGTTAGTGGGTTCATTAAGGTTTTTTTACTGTACGACTTACCGCTTCTATAAATTTTATGGTTAGCCATAGGAGTTAGACTCGAGATTTAGCCTTCAAAGACCTAAGGGTAAAAATAAATGATTTTGATGGGCATTGTTAATAAAAATCACTTTTTGTTGTAGGTTGTATTTGGAATAATTCCATAATTTTGGAATAATTCCTATTTATGTATTTAAACACCCATACCGCCTTTAGTCTGCGCTACGGATTGCTACCGCCCAGAGTTTTGCTCGAAAAGCTCTCAACACTGGGTATCAGTCATGCGGCAGTCACGGATATCAATAACACTTCGGCGGGTTTGGAACTGCTGCAACTGGCCCCAAAATACCACTGCCACATCACTTTGGGCTTAGATTTTCGTAATGGTGCTCAGCAGCAATACATTGTACTGGCGCGCAGCAGCGCGGGCTTTGCAGCCATTAACCGTCATCTTTCGGAGCATTTGCACTTAAAAAAGTCCTTTGAGCCCATTGCGCCAGAGCTACCGCAGACCATCGTGATCCAGCCCTTTGACCCCAAAAAACATCGACCAGGCCAGCTGCATCAATACTTAAGCGGCTCTGAACGTTTGGCGCGACCTGCTTCTTTGAATTGGCATGAGCGGTATATCGGGGTTAAGCCGCGGGATTTAAACCAGCTCTATTATTTGTTTGGCGACCAGCCTCCAGACTGCTTTGTGGCCCTGCACACCATGAGTTTTCGAGGTTCTGCAGATTTTAACACCCACCGCCTACTTCGGGCCATAGACGGCAATACCCTACTGAGTAAACTCCCCAAAAGCGCCCAAGGTAATCCCGAAGACTTGCTACTGAGTCCCGATGAGCTACGCGAGCAGTACGGGCTTATTCCAGTGCTTTTAGAGCGCTCCCAAAGACTGCTAGAATCTTGCCATATCGATTTAGACCTTCACAGTGGCCGGCCTAAAAACCAAAGCACTTACACCAATAATCCCGCTTTGGACTTGAAGCTGCTCGATGTACTGATCAAAAAAGGCCTGCGTTATCGCTTTGGACAGCAACCCGAACAAAAAGTCATGGACCGCCTGAAAAAAGAGCGCGAGATCATTTGTCAAAAAGGCTTTGTCGCTTACTTTCTGATCAATTGGAAAATCCTGCGTTATGCCCGCAGCAAGGGCTATTTCTACGTGGGGCGCGGTAGCGGGGCAAACAGTCTGATCGCCTATCTTTTACGCATCACCGATGTAGACCCTATAGACCTGGATCTGTACTTTGAGCGTTTTATCAATCTGTATCGCACCAATCCTCCAGACTTTGACCTAGACTTCTCTTGGGCCGACCGCGACGATGTGACCGATTTTATTTTTAAGCGTTTTAAAAACACGGCCCTGATTGCGGTTTATAACACCTTTAAACACCGGGCGGCGGTACGCGAACTGGGTAAAGTCTTTGGGCTGCCCAAAACAGAAATCGATCGGCTTTCGCGCGGCACTTACCGCTATGAGGACCTGGATCATCGCGCTCAATATGTGGTGCGCTACAGCAAGCGACTGATCGGCCTACCAAATTATCTAGGCATTCACGCCGGGGGGATTTTAATCGCTGAGCAGCCCATTGCGCAGTATACGGCTACTTTTTTACCACCAAAGGGCTATCCTACCACTCATTTTGATATGGTAGTGGCCGAAAACATCGGCCTGTATAAATTTGACATCCTGAGTCAGCGCGGTCTGGGCAAAATCAAAGACGCAGTTTTAATCGCTCATGAAAATAACCCAGACCACCCGCCTATAGACATTCACGATCTAAAGCGTTTCAAGCAAGATCCTAAAATCAAAGTCCTGCTGCGTGAGGCCCGGGCCATGGGCTGTTTTTATGTAGAATCGCCAGCCATGCGCATGCTGCTGCGCAAACTCCAAGTAGACCATTATTTAGGACTAGTGGCGGCGAGTTCAATCATACGCCCCGGGGTGTCTCAATCGGGTATGATGCGCGAGTATATTTTGCGCTATCGCTATCCCGAGCGCCGTAAAGAAGCTCATCCCGTCTTGCAAGACATCATGCCGGAGACTTATGGGGTCATGGTCTATCAAGAAGACGTCATTAAAGTGGCCCACTATTTTGGGGGACTTAACCTAGGAGAGGCCGACATGCTGCGCCGCGGCATGTCGGGCAAATACCGCTCTAAAGAGGAGTTTCTCAAGGTCAAAAACCAATTTTTTGACAACTGCGCTAAAGACGGAAAGCCCCTGGATTTGGTTCAAGAGATTTGGCGTCAAATCGAAAGTTTTGCGGGTTATGCTTTTGCCAAAGGGCACTCAGCCTCTTATGCCGTAGAGAGCTACCAAAGCCTTTTTCTCAAAGCGCACTACCCCATTGAATACATGGTGGCCACCATCAACAATGGGGGCGGTTTTTACCGACCCGAGTTTTACCTACACGAAGCCCGAATGCACGGAGCAGAAATCTGTGCCCCTTGCATCAATACCAGCCGGGCCGAAACCATCGTCAAAGGCCGCCGCGTCTATATGGGGTTAGGGCTGATCTACGCCCTGGAGCACAATCTGATTCGTCATTTGCTGCGTGAGCGTGATCAGCGCGGGGCCTTTGCCGATCTCGACGACTTTATGGAGCGGGTACCCGTGGGTTTAGAGTCGCTAGCCCTGCTGATTAAAATTGACGCCTTTCGCAGCACTGGGGTGAGTCGTCGGGCGCTGCTGTGGCAGGCCCATATGAAGCTAAAAAAGCAGGAGCGCGAGCTGCCCGCGGGGCGCGGTGGCCGCGGGAGGCTTGATGCACGCGGTAGCCAGGATAGACTTGGGGCCGGCGGTGAGTCCGCAGGACAGAGTCATCAATACGGCCAGCAGCAGCGCCTGTTTCGGCCTAAGACCATTCACTATGAAATTCCGCCCTTGGAGCACTCTGCCCCTGAGCAAGCCTTTGATCAAATCGAGCTTTTGGGCTACCCGCTTTGTGATCCGTTTTTGCTTTTGCAGCAACCCCCGCAATCAAACCTTATGGCCCATGACTTAACGACCTACGAAGAGCGGGTGGTACTGATTTACGGCTATCTGGTCACCACCAAGCCCACTAAAACCAACAAAGGCGATGTGATGTACTTCGGGACATTTCTAGACCGTCAGGGCGCGTTTTTTGATACGGTGCACTTCCCTCCTGTGGCCAAGCGCTACCCCTTTAGAGGGCGTGGGGTCTACGCCATTTGGGGCAAAGTGGTCACTGAGTTTGACTGCACCACCATCGAGGTGACCCGGCTGGAGATTCAGCCCATTATCGAAGATCCGCGCTACGCCGAAGGTCAGGTTCAGGCTAGGCTCGCCAGTAAACATTACAAAAACAAACTAAGCAGCAGCTATAAAAACCAAAATCATCCCAAGCAATGAACAACAACCTCCCCAATCATGAATCCCCATAACCTACGTCACATCCTGCACATGGACTTGGATACTTTTTTTGTGTCTTGCGAGCGCCTGCTCGACAGCCGCCTGGTGGGCAGGCCTGTGCTGGTGGGTGGCACCTCAGATCGCGGAGTGGTGGCCGCCTGCAGCTATGAGGCGCGGCAATTTGGGATTCATTCGGCCATGCCCATGCGTATGGCCAAACAACTTTGCCCTGAGGCGATCGTGGTGCGGGGTAATTCAGGGACCTACACCAAGCTCTCGCGCACGGTTACAGAAATCATCCAGGAGCAGGTCCCGCTATTTGAAAAGACCTCTATCGATGAGTTTTACATCGATCTCACGGGTATGGATCGGTTTTTTGGCTGTCAAAAAATAGCCTCAGAGCTCCGTCAAAAAGTGATGAAAGAGACCGGACTACCGATTTCCTTTGGCCTTTCAGAAAATAAAACCGTGTCTAAAATCGCCACAGGTCAAGCCAAACCAAACAATCAACGCTACGTAGATCACGGACACGAAAAACCCTTTTTGGCCCCACTTTCGGTGGCTAAAATCCCCATGGTGGGTAAAGTCACCTACAAGCAGCTCTGCGATCTGGGGATCAAACGCATCGCTACCCTACAGGAAATGCCCATGGAGTTTTTGGTCAGTGTCTTTGGTAAAAACGGTCAGCACATTTGGTCCAAAGCCAATGGCATCGACAAAAGTCCCGTAGTGCCTTACACCGAGCGGCAGTCCATCTCTACTGAGCGCACCTTTGACCGAGACACCACAGACGATAAAAAACTGCGCAGCATCCTGGTGGCCATGGCCGAAAATCTGGCCTTTCAGCTGCGACGCGGGCACAAACTCACCGGCTGTGTGGCGGTAAAAATTCGCTATTCAGACTTTCAGACCTACACCCAACAACAAAAAATCGCTTATTCGGCGGCCGATCACAACATCATCCCCACAGTTATGGCCCTGTACGAAAAACTCTATCAGCGGCGCATGCTGGTACGCCTAATCGGCGTACGCCTGAGTGACCTGGTCGCGGGAGGCCATCAAATCGACCTGTTTAACGACGCCGAAAAAACCATCAAACTCTACCAAGCCATGGACCTCATGCGCGAGCGCTACGGAGACCGCTCGATCATGCGCGCAGCGGGTATGGAGGCTCGAACCATCTGCCGTACCAATCCTTTTAACGGTGAGCCTCCTGCCCTGCTAGCCAACCGCAAGCAGTAAGGCAAGTGCGACGCACGCCAGATCCTGGTGGGCGGATGAAAAATTAAACCCAAACCCCTCGAGCAATACTCCAGCGCACTATATTTGCAGAAGTAACGACGACCAAAACCACCGCATGAAGCCCATAGAAAGCATCAGCGTTTTTGACATGCTCAAGATCGGCGTAGGCCCTTCGAGCTCGCACACCATAGGCCCTTGGCGGGCGGGGCTTCAGTTTTTAAAACTCTTGCTGAATCAGAATGCAGAACACAAGGTCCGTCACATCAAGGTGGATCTCTATGGTTCATTATCGCTTACCGGTAAAGGGCACGCTACAGATATCGCGATCATGCTGGGGCTCTCTGGTGCCGACCCAGTGACCTATCCTATCGATCAAATTACTCCTGAGGTTCAGCGTATTAAAGAGGAGAAAACCATCAAAATGGATTTCGCCTACGCCCTTGCAGAGCTGCAAAGCGCTGGCCTGACCAAAAGAACTATCGCTCCGGATGAGCTGCAGGCAGCCAGTTTGGTATTTGATCCAACCACCGATATCACCTTCCACCGCAGCTTTTTAGACTTTCACCCCAATGGCATGCGTTTTACTGCTGAACTTGAGACGGGTAAAACCCTTGAGCAGACCTACTACTCTATAGGCGGGGGCTTTGTGGTGACCCAAGAGCGCAAACGCGGAAAGCGTAAAATCGAAGCCTTGAGCCACTTTCCTTACCCCATTCAAAAGGGCACAGAACTTTTGGACTATTGCAATGGGACAGGATTTAAAATCTCTGAGGTGGTCCGCGCCAATGAACGCTCTCTGCGTAGTGATCAAGAAATCAATGAGGGACTCGACAAGATTTGGGCCACCATGCTCGATTCTATGTACGTAGGCTGTCATACCGAAGGTGTGCTCCCAGGGGGGCTCAATGTCGCCCGACGCGCCTTTGATACCCACAAAAGCCTGATTGGGGACACGAAATATGAGGATCCAGTAGAATGGATCAAGGCCATCCGAAGCACAGAAGTAAAATTCAGACAGATCTTAAAATGGGTGAGCTGTTTTGCCCTTGCGGTCAATGAGGTCAACGCCTCTTTGGGGCGTATAGTGACTGCACCTACTAACGGGAGTGCTGGTGTTATCCCTGCGGTAATGATGTATTATATGGTCATCGAAAACCACGATGCTAATCTCGAAGATGTGCGTCAATTCATGCTGGTAGCGGGTGAAATCGGCAGTTTATTTAAAAAAGGAGCCACCATAAGCGCTGCTCTTGGGGGTTGCCAAGCCGAAATCGGGGTTTCTTCCGCTATGGCCGCGGGCGCCTTGACTGAACTTATGGGGGGCACCCCGGCTCAGGTGTTAATGGCCGCAGAAATTGCCATGGAGCATCATTTGGGCCTTACTTGCGATCCTATCGGTGGCTTGGTTCAAATTCCCTGTATAGAGCGCAATGCTATGGGTGCTATAAAGGCCATAAACGCCTGTGAAATGGCTCTAGACGCGGACCCCACCAAGGCCAAAGTACCTTTGGACAAGGTCATCGCTACCATGTGGGACACCGCTCAAGACATGACCAGCAAATACAAAGAGACCAGTACTGGTGGGCTCGCTATACAAGTAAACATCAGTGATTGTTGATGCTCAAACATGAGGCTTTGTTATACGGCTAATTGATTCAGTCAGTATTGACTCTCAGCATTAATTAGTAATTTTACCTCGCTTAAAGCAATACTTATGTCTACAGCAAAAAAAGACTACAAACGCATCACGGTAAAAACCTTGGTGGATATGAAAGAGCAAGGAGAAAAAATCGCCATGCTCACGGCTTATGACTTTACCATGGCCAAAATTGTCGATGCTGCAGGCATTGATGTGATTTTGGTGGGCGACTCAGCTTCTAATGTTATGGCGGGGCACGAAACCACTCTACCCATCACTTTGGATCAAATGATTTATCACGCCTCTTCGGTTGTGCGCGGTATTGAACGCGCCCTAGTGGTTGTGGATTTGCCTTTTGGGAGCTACCAAAGTGACTCTAAAGAGGCTCTGCGCTCGGCCATTCGAATCATGAAAGAAAGTGGCGCCCATGCGGTTAAACTCGAAGGAGGAAAAGAAATCAAAGACTCCATTAAAAAAATACTCAATGCCGGAATTCCGGTGATGGGACATTTAGGACTCACCCCACAATCAATTTATAAATTCGGGACCTATACAGTGCGTGCTCGTGAAGAAGCTGAGGCTCAAAAACTTCGTGAAGACGCCTTAATGCTCGAAAAAATGGGCTGTTTTGCTATTGTATTGGAAAAAGTTCCGGCCGCATTGGCTACAGAAGTCGCCCAAAGCGTTAGTGTACCGGTAATCGGTATTGGTGCTGGTGGTGGTGTCGATGGCCAAGTATTGGTTACCCACGACATGCTGGGGATGACTCATGAATTCTCACCGCGCTTTTTGCGTCGTTATTTGGACCTTTACAACGAAATGAGTAATGCCTTTGGACAGTATGTTAGTGATGTAAAATCTAAGGACTTCCCTAACGAAAGCGAGCAGTATTAGACCCGGGACATAAACCGCTGATAAGTCATGGGGCATTCACCACATTCCACTCCCGATAATCTTCAAGTCATTTACGAGGATAACCACCTTATTGTGGTCAACAAGCGCCCAGGAGATATCGTACAAGGAGATAAAACAGGGGATATTCCCCTATCTGAGGTAGTCAAACAGTACATCGCGGTAAAATACAACAAGCCTGGAGCCGTCTTTTTAGGGGTGGTGCATCGATTGGATCGCCCGACCTCTGGACTAGTCGTTTTTGCTAGGACTTCCAAAGCCCTTGCACGACTCAACAAGATGTTTGCCGAGCGAGAAACCAAAAAAACCTATTGGGTCATGGTTAAGACTACCCCAGATTCCCCAGAGGGAAGACTCGAGCATTATCTCTTGCGCAATCCTAAACAGAATAAATC
>JAYPSJ010000014.1:0-35290 GCA_038132955.1 Flavobacteriaceae bacterium | reverse complement strand
AAAAAGAGCTAATTGGATCAGAATAAGAGTCCGTTCTTCTCCAAATACCTATCATCTGTGGGTCAATATTGTTTTGCATCGCAGATTCGTTAGGAACTTCGACCCCTTTTGGGTAAAACGTAATTGTTGTTCCGTAACCGTCATCCAATCCAAAATTAAAATTCAACCCTTTGTCATTAAATTCAATTAGAAACTTAAAATCTTGTGCTGTGAATTTGTCCCATGCCAAGCCTTTAATCTGATTTACTTCACTCAAATCTCCCATTAAAATGTAGGTTGACCCACCATTACCCAAAATCATTCCATAGTACCTGTTGTCGGTTTCATCATTGTGAAGACTGCCTGGTTCTATTTTAAGTGTAGCGTTTACTCCGTTTATATTTCCAGTAAAAACTTCCTCAGTAAACCATTGACCAAACATTAATTGGCACGAGAAAAACAAAACAAAAAAACATAGTGACCTCATAATTAATGAATTAAATGCCCAATTAAAATAAATTAATTCAAAAATAGATTTAGTTGCGCTGCATCTTCGAATAATAGACGGAATAATAAAAGGCTTACAGTAAAGTAAGCCTTTCTTAGAATTCATTTTATACCTTTCCTTATGTCGCTTCTAATTTGACGAAGCCCCGTCTAGCCAATACCAGGTGGCCACCTGATAAAATCCTTCAGGATTAATTTCTCCCATATTAGATTTATCAAGTGGGTAGTCAATGTCATCACCAAGTCGATACTTAAACAAATCAGATAAAGAAGAGAACATGTCCCAAGTCATTACACTGGCCCATTCATCACCAGTTGGATGAATTTTGGCTCCTGTGCCCCAAGACAACATATTCATTTTAGAGCCGTTTTCTTTGAAAAATGGTTTCCACAATGAGGCATTCTCCGCTAAAAATGCTGGTGCATCTTTTGGTTTGGCAAAATTAAACTGAATCACTGAGCCTTCATAATCCGAGGCATCATTGGTCATCCATAGTCCAGAATCGATACGATATACCACGTGAACGTCCTTGGTCCAATTGAATTTTTCTCGAAGCTTGGCTAGTTCTACTTGTTCCTGTTCCGTCAAAACACTATCAGCAAGGTTCCAAAACATATTTTTTGGATCCAAAATATCTTCGACAGTTTTATTGCTTTGGACAAACATGTAGTTGTATTGTTTTTCATCATTTATACCATCTAAACGCACAGCTTTTAAAAGATTCCAGGCAAGAATATCGCCTTTGTCAGCGGCATGCTGAGCAAGTTTTTTCATGTATTTGGTTTCCGCTTCCTCAAAGGCTTTTAGGTCACCTTCTACAAGAGCAGCATGCATGGTGACAATGACCCCCTCTTGCGAAATTGAATCAGTGGAAAATAAAAATAAGACCATTAAAATTAAAAAATGTTTCATTACGATGTAGTTTAAGTTGTTTTGTGCAAGTTAAGGTAATGTTTTTTTATAATATTCTGAATTAACCTTTAAAAAATATATGATTTATAAGTAACGACGCATGATAATATTGTAGGAATAATCTATTTAATATTCCCATATTTCAGGTCGCCTTCAATATTAAAATTGATTGTTGAGGTGCTATCTATATCCTTGAGGATGGATTCCGTATCGATAATGGATTGAGAATAACCCATGCTCATTCCTATTAGCCAAATTAATGTGATTAACTTTTTCATGCTTCAATTTAAGCAATTTACTAAAATGCTTGTTTTCACAGAGGACAACAATTCAAATCATCAAAATAATTAATTAAGCTGAAACTTTGAATAAACAGGCCGGCCTTCACATCACTCAAGCCTTTTCTATCGGTGAAGACAATGATTTTATATAATCAAGACAATCGTCTAAGGTCTTAAATATCTTATCAGTTGATATTAATTTTGGAATAATACTGATACGTTCAAGGCGGAGTCTTGGCTGGGATTGAATGCCTACCAAATACACTTCTATCCCGTTCATTTCCCAGCCAATAATCATTTCCTCCAATGCATAAATTCCAGTTTGATCGATATAAGAGGATTTATTCATCATTAGGATGATATGCTTAATTTCTGAAGGAACTTGCTTAGCAAGCTCTTGAAGATCAGAAGTAGAACCAAAAAACAATGGGCCTTCTAATTTTTTGACATAAACCTCCTTACTTGGCATATTATTGTCGTCTAATTGACTTACGGGAGCGATCTTAGTTTGCTGAGCAGTTACATCACCTATTTTTTTCATAAAGATTAATGAGGAAAGGACCAATCCAATACCAACAGCACTTACTAAATCCCAAAATACGGAGAGCAACAGCACCACTAACATAATCGCAATTTCTCCAATGGTGATGTACGGAATGGCTTTGAGGCCTTTATAATCCATTACTCCTATTCCGACAGTAATCAAGATTCCTGAGAGAACTGCTGCAGGTATTTTTGAGGCAATGGGTCCTAAAGCCAATAAAACCATCAGCAGTAGTAAACCTGCAATAATTCCAGAAAGCTTCGTTTTCCCTCCGGCATTGATGTTGACTACCGTTCTGATGGTCGCGCCTGCACCTGGTATTCCGCCAAATATACCTGCTACCGCATTTCCGATTCCCTGGCCTATCAACTCTTTGTTTGGATTGTGTTTGGTCTTTGTCATATTGTCCGCCACCACAGAAGTCAATAGTGAATCTATAGCTCCTAAAAGGGCTAGCGAAAGCGCTGTAAATAAGTATGGAGATACGGTTCCAAATGAAAACTCAGTAAAAATCTCCCATTTAGGCAGCGGAAATCCTTGGGGAATCTCAGATATGGTTAAATAGTTCAGATTTAAAAAATACGATGATGCCGAAACTACAATCAGCGCGACCAGGGTTGAAGGTACCGCCGTAGTGATTTTTTTAAATCCGTAGATGAGCAAGATGGTTAATAATGCCAAGGCTAATTCTAGATAATTTATATTTTGAATAGCTCTAGGTAAAATACTCAATACACCATATACTGATTTAGAATGATCGTTTGCCAATAATTTTGATTCTTGAACTATTTCATCTTCGGTGATGAGGGCCGCTCTACGTTCTGTTTCTGTAAAATCCTCAAGTACTAAATAGCCCTCATTGGCTTCATCCTTTAAAATCTTTTCCAATAGAACTTCCTCGGCTTGAGCCTTAAATTTCTCCACATAGACCAAATCGTCTTTTGGATAATATCCCATAGAGGGGAGTAATTGTGTCGCAATAATAATAACCCCTATTGCTGTCATAAATCCCGAAACTACAGGATAAGGGATGTACTTTATGTATTTCCCTAATTGAAGTAATCCTAAGATAATTTGAATTATCCCGGACAAAATAAAAACTGATAGTATAGAAGGAAGTGCCCTAAAAACATCTCCATCAAATGCGGCCACAATTCCTGATACAATCAATAAACTCATTGCAGTCATAGGAGCGGTTGGTCCTGAAATTTGAGATGGAGTACCCCCAAAAAGCGAAGCAAAAATTCCAATAAAGATTGCGCCATATAGACCTGCTTCAGGCCCTAATCCCGAGGAAACTCCAAAGGCTAAAGAAAGTGGCAATGCAACAATACCCGCTGTAATCCCCCCAAAAAAATCGCCTTTGAAATACTTAAAAAACCCTGCCATAATTTAAAAATGTTTATTTATTACTGGAATAGAGCACTTAAGATAATGGTTTTTACTCAAACCCGCGAAAACACATAAAACATCTCGCTTGCAATCTGCTGGGATCGCTCGTCGTATCGGGCCGCTTCTTCAGGAGTGTCATCAAAAGCCTTTGGGTCTTCATAACGCACAGGGATTCTTTGCTCGGTACCTGGAATAAAAGGGCAATTCTCATCAGCGTGCGAACAAGTCATTACTGCTGCAAATCGTTCGGCCTTGTTAATCGGGTCATCAAAAAGCTTTGAAAAAGCAGTGATTACAGGCTCTTGATCTGAGTAAAATAAGGAATATACAGGATTATTCTCCCCTTGCGCTTTGACCCTAAAACCGCTGCGCTTGATTGAGGCCACTGCACGTTCATTAAAAGCGGTGATTTCCACACCTCCCGAATAGCATCGGGCTGGAATCCCGAAATAATCGGCTGCGGTTTGCGCCCATATTTGCGAAAATTGACTTCGGCGTGAATTGTGTGTACAGATAAAGTTAAGGTTGATTTCTTGGCCTAGATCGCGTTTGGATTTTATATAATCAATGAGCACCTGCAGTACCTGGGTGCGCTCTTGAGTTATGGGAAGCTGTCGTGCTTTTTCTACGGTCTTTTCGAGCTCTGGACACAGATTTATTTTATCTCTTTTCATGGCAATTCTTGAGGGCAATAAATTACCAAAAATCATCCTAATTCGGCCTTTTATGGTCATATTTGTTCTTAGATCTAAAGATAAATTCAAAATCATGAACATCAAGTTAACTGCACTTTTTTGCCTGTCAAATCTTTTATGCTTTGCCCAAACTCCTGATTATTCAATTCAATCCTATTTAGAAGAAGGATTTAAAGCCCCGAACACCCATTATATCGGCGAGGCTTGGCTCAATGGAGTGTTACAAGCCGATCAAGAGCTCCCTTATGGCATAACCAAGGCAACCTTTAAGGCAAATTCAACCTTAGACTGGCACTATCACTCTTCAGTACAAGTAATTATTGTGGTCGATGGGGAAGGCTATTATCAAGAAAAAGGAAAAGTCCCTGTGCGCATGAAAACCGGAGACGTCATCCGTTGCGAAAAGGAAACGGAGCATTGGCATGCCTCGTCTAAAGAAAAAGATGTAACTTATTTAGCTCTTTACGGAGGAACCCAGCCTACGACATGGACCGAGGTGGTGACCCAGGAATATTATGATCAAGTGGCCCAAAAATTAAAATTTTAATCTGGCACTATGACCCATGAATTACACCAGCTTTTAAAGGCTTATTTATTCTGCCATGAGCAAAATCACAAAGCTGTTCTGGTAACGCTGGTGTCCTTAAACGGGTCCTCATACCGAAAGCCTGGAGTTAGGATGATGATTACCCAGTCCGGGCAAATGATTGGGGCGGTGAGTGGTGGCTGTGTCGAAAAAGAAATAAAGATACAGGCTCAGGAGGTCTTTCAAACGCATCAACCCAAAATGATGACCTATGATGGGCGTTATCGCTTAGGGTGTGAGGGCATACTTCATTTATTGATCGAACCTATAACCCTTAGTCCTGAGGATACCCAAGCCATCATCGACCATCTAGAAACCCGCGGGTCTGTGAATGTGTCTACCCATTATCACAAGGCCTTAGGTCTTCAGCCCGAGTCAGGTAGTATTGTCCAGGTGGGCAACAGGGCCTATCCCATACACACGCAGATTCAGCCTCAGGGTAAAGCCGTCTATAGTCAAACCCTTCCTGCCCTATTTGAGCTTTTTATTTTTGGGGCCGAGCACGACAGTGTAGCGCTCTCTGAACTCGCGGCAAAACTCGGGTGGCGCGTGACTATAGTGGCCCCCGCAGATGAGCAAAAATCTATTGAATACTTCACAGGAGCCGTAAATCTACGTACGCCCTTGTATGATCAAGTGGCTGAGCTACCCATCTCCACTGAATCGGCCGTAGTACTGATGACCCATAGCATCAGCAAAGACGTGCAATACCTCTGCGCCTTAAACAGTAAACGACCCGCCTATCTCGGACTGCTCGGCCCTGCACAAAGAAGGGAGGAACTTATCGCACAGCTCCTAGAATTTAGGCCCGAGACTCATGAGGATTTTATTGAGCTACTCAGAGGACCTGCGGGGATAAATATCGGCGCCTTATCAGCCCATGAAATCGCTGTGTCTATCATCGGAGAAATTTTGGCCGTGACCCGCTCGGCGCAGCTCATCGCTCTAAAAGACAAAACCGGAGCCATCCATGATTAAACTGGAAATCCTCCTACTAGCCGCTGGCACCTCATCGAGAATGGGCCAGCCCAAGGCGCTATTACCCATAGGTCAAAAACCTTTGATCCACCACCAAATCAATCAATTGCAGCAACTCGGCAGACCCATTACCCTGGTGCTGGGCGCCCATGCCAAGACCATACAAGCGACCTTAGATCACGCAGGCATAAACCTTGTTTTTAATGCAAATTACTCCATGGGTATGGGACATTCCATTGCCTCGGGCATCCAGGCAATTTTAAGTAGTGGCCGCGATCCAGAGGCCATCATGATTTGTGCGGTGGATCAACCCCTGATCGATAGCGGGCATTACATTTCCCTCACGGAAATAGCAAAGCAATCTGATTTCAGCATTATTCAATCCGCCTCTGAACAAGAATGGCAGGGCATTCCGACGATTTTTAAATCCATACACTTTGAGGCCTTGACCAAACTCACCGGAGATCAAGGGGCAAAATCTGTGATTCAGAAAAACCTAGGAGAGGTAACAGCGGTAAAGGCGCAGGCTGGAACCCTGATGGATATCGATACGCTCGATGAGTATCAAAATCTCTTAAAAGACATGCGCTCACCAAAAAATAATAACCCCCACAAGAACTAATCACCTTAGGCTCTAACCCCCGATTTTAATCATCGAGCGATTGCTTTGATGCTTGTCGTAATCATCAAATTTTTCGGGAGAATCCAATCCGGCCCGCACCGCTTTTTTAGCAGACACCACACGCTGAATGACGGGGTTAATTGGGTTTCCTGAGCGCAAAGCCCCCAATAGATCCTGCTCCTTGTCAGAAAACAAGCAATTGCGTAAACGCCCGTTTGCCGTGAGCCTTAGTCGGTTACATCGGTCACAAAATGGATTAGTCACCGTAGAGATGACCGCAAAAGACCCGCGGTAACCGCTAATTCTAAAATTTTTGGCCGTATCATTTGGTTCGTCTTGTAGGCGCTCGATAGACTGCTGCCCGTAGTGTTCGACAGCGCGCTCCAGAATTGTGACCAAAGAAACCGTTTTTGACTGGTCCCATTTGTTGCCCTTAAAAGGCATAAATTCAATAAAGCGGATCTGGACTTCAGCGTCTTTTGTGCGCTCTATAAAATCGATTATCTCGTCGTCATTTTGGCCCTGGATCAACACCACATTAAGCTTTACATTAAACCCATGGGTTAAAGCCAATTCAATATTCTGCATCACCCGCTCAAACTGATTTCTCAGGGTCATTTGATTAAAACGATCGGCCTGCAAGGAATCAATCGAGATATTGAGTTTGGCCACCCCGGCCTTTTTCAAATCATCGATATAGCGATCCAATAAAACACCATTTGTGGTGATGGCCAAAGACACAGGTAGCGAGGAAAGCTGACTCAGGATTTCTCCAAAGTCCTTACGCAGCAGGGGTTCCCCTCCTGTGAGTCTGATTTTATCTACGCCGTGCTCTGTGAAGACTTTGGCAATTTCAAAAATCTCACTGGCCGACATCAGATCCTCTCGAGGCGATAACTGCACCCCTTCTTGAGGCATACAATAAGTACAGCGTAGATTGCATTTCTCGACCAAAGAAATCCTGAGGTAGTTGTGCTGCCTGCCAAAAGTATCGGTCAATAAGGGCGTGGTGCTCATTTATTTTCCGTGTCGGGTACCACTGAGCACCTCAAAAAGATGAAACAATGAGGGTAAGACGGCTTTAAGCGAATCGATCGCGCCCCCTTTTGAACCGGGGATGCCTAAAATCACGGACGAGGCGCAGGTGCCTGCTACAGATCTCGAAAACATGGCCACTGGGGTGCGGTCTTGACCATAAGAACGCATAGCTTCTTCTACCCCAGGCAAACGTTTATCGATCAGGGGCTTTAAGGCCTCTGGGGTATGATCGCGCTGGCTTACGCCTGTGCCACCGGTGACCACAATCAAATTTATGCCGTCAGAAACATGAACACGTACCTGGTTTTGAATCATTTCAGGCTCATCAGGAATCACGATCACACTAACATGGCCCATGCCTAAATCCAGGAGCATTTGCTCAATCAGTGCACCAGTTTCATCCTGTGCCTTTCCTGCCGAAATTGTGTCCGAACAAACCACGACCGCTGCCTTTCGATGACTCGCCTCTAAAGCGTGATCGGATTTACCGCCCTTTTTTGATATCAAGCGAATCGACCCGATGTTCACCCCTTTATCGATGGGCTTGAGCATGTCGTAAAGATTCAGGGCGGCAATACTAGCCCCGTGCATGGCTTCGACCTCTACGCCGGTTTTATAAATGGTTTTTACTGTGCAGCGTATTTGGATGGTCAGATCGATAATCTCAAAGCTAAACCCAGTATACTCAATGGGGATAGGATGGCAATCGGGCAAGATTTCGGGTGTTTTTTTTACCCCGAGCAGTCCTGCAGCCCGACTCATTTCAAAAACGTCACCTTTGGGCACTCGCCCTTGTTTGATGGCCTCTATGGTGGCCTCTTGACTCACCTGAACCACAGCTTCTGCCGTGGCAATTCGAAGGGTACTATTTTTTGCTGTAATGTCTACCATTAGTTATTGACTTTCCATTGATGGGTTCCACGCTCAAAACACTCTTTGCCAAACACAGGCAATTCCGCCTTCAGAGCATCCACCAGCTCTGGCAAGGCCTGAAAAACTGCCTTGCGGTGGGGCGCAGAAACAAAGACGAAAAAACAAACCTCACCTACTGCCACGCGGCCCAAACTGTGGTAAATATGCATACAAGACAAGTCGTATTTCTCAAAAAGACCCTCTTTAATCTCATGAGCAATTTTATCGGCCAAATCCACCTGAGCGGTATATTCAATGGCCGTCACCTGATCACCATCGACCTGATCGGCCCGCACCTGACCCAAAAATATCTGGTGAGCCCCTATGGCCACTTTGGATTGATGGGCAGCTATCGATCGGGCAATTTTGTCGGGATCAATCGCACCTTCTACAAAAATGGATTTTATGGGCTTACTCATGCTGTATTTTGATTTAATAGTGCCTGTATTTGATTTGGACTCAGCGTAACGTATTGCACATGGGGCAATTTGATTTTTTCGGCCAAAGTTCTAGCGCGATGACCGCTGGCACAAAATAAAACACAGGGCCCTTTCTCTTTCCAAATCGACTTCTGTGGGTCAATCTGGGAAAGCGGAATAGACTCCACTAATTTATGATTAATTTTAGGTAACTCATGGAGCTCTCTAAGGTCAATCCAAAGATAATTTTCCAAAGCTTTTTCAGCGTCTAAATTAAAGACATATGCCCCGTTGTGGACTGCCGAACCTTCTTCAGGGGCTACAAGACTGATTTCCGGTTTTTCTAAAATCTCGTCCACCGCGCTTTGTTTGCGCTGGAAATTTATACTTTGAGTGGCGTTAGTTTTAAGATCCATGCACAAAAGTTTCCCCGAAAGCGTATCGTCCAAATCGAGCAAAACTTTTAGGGCTTCACTGGCTTGCATCACCCCGATCACCCCTACAGTCGGGGCAAAAACCCCCACATCAGCGCAGCTGGGCAACTGCTGCTGGGTGCGGTCATAAGGAAACAAGCAGCGATAGGTCGGCCCGCCGCGGAAATTAAAAACCGAGACCTGACCCTCAAATTGATATAGGGCCCCAAAAACCCAAGGTTTGTTTTGGCGTACACAGGCGTCGTTAATTAAATAACGGGCCTCGAATCGATCCGTGCAGTCCAAAACCAGGTCGTAGCGGCCTATGATTTCTTCCGCATTTTCAGGGGTCAAATCGTGGGAATAAGTCGTGAACTGCACCTGTGTATTCATTGTGGAAAGGCGCTTCTTGGCGCAATCGACCTTAGGCTTTCCTACCGAGTTTTCATCAAAAAGGATTTGCCTTTGAAGGTTTGATAAGTCTACCACATCAGCGTCCATCAAACCAATTTGGCCCACTCCGGAGCTGACTAGATAAGACAGGGCAGCACAGCCCAGTCCACCCACTCCCACGACCAAAACTTTGGCCTGGCTCAATTTCTGTTGACCAGCCTGTCCGCCAAATGCGGCTAATTTGATATGTCTATCGTAGCGACTCATCCGCCGGAAAATGGAGGAAAAATACTGAGTTTCCCTGGTTTTAAAACTTCTACGTCACCCATTAGCTCATTGTCTTGTGCTACCTTGATCGGAATACCTATCAGTTGAGGATAATCCTGCAGCAAACGCGCTTTGAGTGCCCCCACGGTAAGGGTCCCAGAGCTCTCGAGCAGTGTAGTTTGCCCGATCAGTTCGGTCAAAAGACCAAAGCACTCTAACTCATAGTTTATTTGGCTCATATCCATAGCATTTTTACCGAGGCTAGGGCCAAAACCCCCGCCAACACATAACTCAATATTTTTGAATGCCACTTCACGCTCCCATAGTGGCTGCCCAATAATCCTCCGAATAGTGCTAGGGCAATCATGGGTACCATAGAAAGCGACAACTCTACGCCCGAATGCCATTGCCCGATAAATCCAGAAGCCGAATTCACCCAAATAAATAGAGCCGAAACCGCGGCTGCCTCTTTAACACTGGCCCAGCGCATCAACACCAACACTGGGGTCAAAATAATGCCCCCTCCTATGCCGATAAGCCCAGAAAAAAAGCCAATACCTGCACCTATCGCAGCCCCTACAAAAAAAGGGATGGGACGGTTCTCGCCCGGGGCGCTTTTTAAATGAGCTATCATACGCAGCACAGCGATGATCAAAACGACCCCTAATATTTTCTTGTACAAGTCTGGATCCGCGCTGATGGTCCCCCCAAGATAAGCAAAGGGAATGGAACCCAAAGCAAAGGACAAAAAGAGTGATTTTTTAAAATAACCCGCGCGGCAAAAAGAAATAAAGGCAATACCTGCCACAAATAAATTCAGCAAAAGTGCCGTGGGCTTCATCATGTGGGGCGGAAATGCAAACAAAGCCATTAGGGCAAGATAACCGCTCGCCCCCCCATGGCCCACACTAGCATATAGAAAAGACACTAAAGGGATCAAGCACAAAAACCACCAAAAACCGCTGGTGCCTGCCAAACTCCCTATTTCCGGCTCGGCAAAGATTCCCGTTAAGTCACTGAGCATCCCAGAAATGCTGTCAAACATCCCCGCTATCCCCAAATATAGATTCAACACAATCTCAAACATTCTTAAATCCTATAGGTTTCGACCATTTCACCGGCCTTGAGCTCGGTAAAATCTGCCCCCATGAAAATCAAAATATCGCCTTTGGAAAAACTCAACAACGTAGCTGAGTTAAATTCATCTATAGGCATGGCTTGTCCCTGCATAAATTTAGCCTTGACAAAAAGTGCACGACCGAATCGATTCACCAAGTCGGCCCCCAAGGGCATAGAAACTGCTAGAGACTCCGTCCCTAAATATTGCTGCAACCAACGCCGCACATAAACGCAGTAACAGCTCAGTGTAGAAGCTGGATTTCCGGGCAGGGCAAAAATAGCCGTGCCTTCAAGGGTCCCGAAATAAAGAGGTTTTCCAGGTTTTTGGCGTACCCCGTGAAAATGTTTAACCGCACCAAGTTCTTCAAGCGCCATGGCAATAAAATCGTAATCCCCCACCGAAATACCCCCTGAAATCAGGACCAAATCGGCCTGAGCCACCGCCGACTCAATCGCACGGACACTGGCCTGAAAATCATCTTTAACGGCTATAGTCTCCACAAAATGAGTACCGTCCTCTTTTGCGACGGCCTCAAGTACACTGCCGTTACTTTCGTAGACTTGGCCGGGTGACTTTTGAACCCCGGGTTGGGCCAATTCATCTCCAGTGACCAAGACACAAACCCGGGGAGGCTTTTTAACAACCACCTGGGTAAGCCCTAGCGACAGCAGCATGCCGATAATCGCGGGAGTCACTTTGGCCCCCTTATCAATCACGAGTTGACCTTGTTTAATTTGACTACCAACGGCTCTGATGTTTGCTCCTGGAATCGGGTCTTTGATTAGAGTTACACGATTGTTTTCTACAGATACATGCTCCTTCATCACGACTCGATCTGTCGCATCAGGCACTGCCGCCCCGGTAAAAATGCGCACAGCCTGACCTGGTTCTAAAGTATAAGTTTTAGCACTACCGGCCGGGATTTCACCGATGAGTTCATGGCCCTTTGAGGCGGTTCCGCAAAGAGCATAACCATCCATGGAGGATTGCCTAAACTCTGGAAGATTGATCGGTGCAGAAATGGATTGAGCCAAAACAGCCCCATTCAAGCCTGCATCAACCTCAGCACTTACCTCAGGCGACTCCGCGGTGAATTGGTCAATAAGGGCCAGGGCCTCTTGAACTTCAATCATAGTAAATTCTATTATTTACGCCTGAGATCCGGTAAAGGGTTGTTTGTACAAGCGTCTGCCTTCAGCCTTATACAGGGCGTTGGCTAAAGCGCCCATGACCGGAGGAAATGGGGGCTCTCCCATTCCCGTGGGGTCGACGTCTGAGGGCACAAAATGCACCTCTACATCTCTCGGCGCTTCATTATGACGGATGAGTCTATAGGCGTCAAAATTATCCTGATCTGGTTTGCCTTGAGAAAAAGTGAGTTGAGAGTAAAGTGCATGACCGATACCGTCAACACTTCCTCCCTCGGCCAAATTTGTTGCTGCATCTGGATTAATAACCACCCCACAATCAATGGCGGCATAAACTTTATCCACCACCGCACGTCCATTTTCCATAACGACATCAACCACATTAGCCACATAAGAACGATGGCAAAAATAAGCCGCTACCCCGCGATGTACTCCTGGTTTCGGGGTGTCCCATGCCGATTTTTCCTTCACAAGTCTTAAAACCCCGGCATAGCGCTCGGCGTCATAATCATTGCGCTCCCCTACTGGATTGGTTCGTGCCCGCTCGAGCAATTCAAGGCGGTATTCAATAGGATCTTTGCCTATTTGTTCTGCGAGCTCGTCCAGAAAACTCTGCTCTGCACCGGCTATAAAATTCGATCTCGGCGCTCTAAAGGCTCCTGTGGTGATGTTCGAATCGACCGTCCATGATTCAGCTTTATAATGGTCAAAAGCCCCTGCGGGAAAACGATCTGCCGCCAATGGACTCTCCGGAATTCCCCCAGCAATCACATGGATTGCTGTGGCTTTATTATCTTTAATCGCCGCGCGATACGTCACCTGATAGCTAGGTCTGTAGGTGCCTGCGGTCATATCATCCTCTCGAGTGTACACGAGCTTTACCGGTTTGCCAACAGTTTTTGAAATCACTCCTGCCTCAAGCATGAAGTGACCGTATAGTTTCCGTCCAAAACCACCTCCGATTCGGGTCATCATGATCTCTACCTTTTCCTTAGGCAATTCGAATCGGTCTGCAAGTGCAGTCTCAAGTATCTCGGGCAATTGTATCGGTCCGACAAAACGTGCAAACTCGTCGGTGACCTCTGCAAAGAAATTCAAAGGCTCCAGAGTATTATGGGCCAAATAAGGGGCGTAATAAGTTCTTTCGAGTACCTGGTCTGCTTCACTAAATTGGGCATCAGGATTACCGTCTTGACGCACGACCTGAGCTCTGGCCGCGGCCTGATCCATGGATTTTTTATGATCGGCAGTGCTCTCGAGTGCTGCAGGCCATTTGGTTTCTGCAATTCGCCCGCCCCACATACTCATTTTATTGACAACCTCACCAGCCTCCTCATAGGCCACCTCAACGAGTTTTTTCGCTTGAAAAACTTCCCAAGTCGAGCGCCCTACCACGGCAATTTGTGTTTGATGAGCTTTAATATCAAAAGCCCCTTTAGCTTGTCCTTCGCGATAGTTTTCAAATTGAAAAACAGCCTCGATCCCGGATAGAGCCAAAGCTCTGGAAGCGTCAAATGATTTTATTTTTAAACCAAAAGCCGGAGGATGAATCACCCCAGCATAAAGCATGCCTTCTTCTTTATAGTCGATGCCAAAAAGAGAGGCCCCGGTGACAATTTTTTTACTGTCTACGTTTTTTCTGGAAGTCCCGATGATTTTAAACTCATTGACTGGTTTTAAGTTTACCTCCTCGGGCACCTCAAGCAGAGCAGCCGCTGAAGCGACATCGCCAAATCCCAATTTTCGACCCGAGGCTTGATGATGGATGATGCCTAGTTCGGCATTTAATTCTTCTGCCGGAACCTCAAGGGCAGTGGCAGCGGCCGTGATCAACATTTTACGTGCCGTAGCCCCCGCTTTTCTCAAAGGGGTCCAAGCCGCACTGATCGAAGTACTTCCCCCCGCGACTTGATGAAAAAATTTGTTTGAATTCAGTGGCGCTTGCTCCACAATAACGTCATTCCAATCACAGTTCAATTCTTCGGCAATGAGCATAGGCATGGAGGTCTTTACGTTTTGACCTATTTCTGGATTAGGCGACATGATGGTGATCAGTCCATTTTCGCCAATCTTCAAATAGCCGTTTATTTCAAACCACTCTTTGGGCATGGCCTTGACCTGCTCTGGTGAAAAATTACAGGATTCTAGCCACGGAAATGCAAGCATCATTCCTCCTCCTGCCAATAGGGAGCTCTTGATAAAAAATCTTCTTCCTTGATCTACCTTATGTTTACTCATGATGCTGAATTTATAGATTTTCTGCGGCTTCTTTTACCGCTTTTTTAATGCGTATATAGGTGCCACAACGGCAAAGATTACCCGCCATGGCTGACTCAATCTCTTGATCGCTTGGATTCGGATTTTGATTGAGCAGCGCCGTGGCCGTCATGATTTGACCCGCCTGACAATAACCACACTGAGGTACATCTTGTTTGATCCAAGCCACTTGAACCGGGTGATCCCCATGCTCAGAAAGCCCCTCTATGGTCAATACTTTACTACTTCCTACTGCCGAAATTGGGAGTTGACAGGACCGCACTGCTACACCGCTAAGATGGATGGTACAAGCCCCGCATTGGGCAATACCGCATCCATATTTGGTGCCTACCAGATTTAAATGGTCTCTTAAAACCCACAACATTGGGGTAGAAGGATCAACATCAACAGTTTGCGTTGCTCCGTTTACATGCAAAGTATATAGCGCCATAATAAATAGTTTAACATTAAAGATAATAAATTCAATGATGAATCTTAGTCCCGAGCCTCTGCTCTCAGCCTTATTTTGGTGTTCCCAGCAAATAAAGAATTTTTCCAGGACCGGACTTTACCTTACCCGTTTCCCAATTAAATTTTTCATGGTCATCTACCTTTTCCACCAGAGCCTTTAATTCATCCAGTTCGTAGGTTCGTAGGCAAGAGACTAAGCCATCCCAAAAAACCAGTAAAGGCAAAATCGGAATGAGATAAGTAAAGAGTATTCTCTTGTAAGCGAATGGTCTAATCCATGGGGTGAATAAGAGAAGTGTTATAGGGGAAAAAATCATGCCCACAATACTCTTTAGACTTCTTTCTTGGCCCTCAAAAATGGCAATCGGTTGATGCTCTTGAACAGCATTCTGCAGAATCAAAACGGCTTTCTTTGGTTCGAAATGATGAAAGGCTAAAAACATCGTGCGCAGGCCTATCAGCGTTTTGGGAACATTTAGTGCATCTATAGATTCTTTGAGGTAAGTTACATTAGGGAATCGATCATCAAACTCAGTGATTGCATTTTCATTTGGGAAAAAATCAGACAAGAAAATTTGAATTTTTGGATTACTATGATGTAAACTCAAACTGAGTTTTGCCCAGCCTCCTCCCGACCCGGAACCGAGATCGATAATTTGGCACAACTCTGAAGCCTGTATTCCTTTTTTAATTAATGGAATGATTGGCTCAAAAATATCCATTTTGCAAGCCAGATAGCTCAAGAAATCCGTCATATACACTCTTAAGAAAAATGGCAGCTTGTCTTGATCTTCAAACTCAAAAAGATGGATTCTTTTCATGAGCTTCTTTTAATATCTGGTCTAATAAAGTTAAAAATTATTTAGATTCGTGGGCCTAAATTCATGCCTAAAGATGGCCAACATTAAATCCATGAACTCCTTAAAATTAATTTTGAGCCGCATGGCTTACTTTGCGCCTTCTTGGGTTTTTGCCTCCATCAATATCATGGTCGGGACTTGGGTGCTTTACTTGCCTTTTATTAAGTCTAAATTCACCCTTAATGAAGCCGAAATCGGGACGGCCCTATTTTTTACCTCTCTGGGGCTAATTATATCTCTGCCCATTGTCCCTCGAATCAATAAAAAATTCAGCGAAGGTCGCTCGACCCAAATAGGTATTATTTTGCTGGCCCTTGCCTTTAATCTTCCATTACTTGCTACAAATTATGCAGGACTTAGCATTGGTTTATTAGTCATCGGGATCTTGTCGGGATTTACAGATATTTCCATGAACGCTGTGGTCTCTTTAACCGAACAAAGAGATGATAAAAACTTCATGTCGGCGGCTCATGGATTCTTTAGTTTAGGAGGGTTTATCGGAGGAGGAATTGGCAGCCTAGTAATTGCCCAACATTTGGATCCCTTAGGCCACATGGCTATAATAACGGGATTTATTATCATAAGTAACCTTTTCCTATCTAAACATTATGTGACCATCAAGGACAAAACTTATTTAACTAACAATCCCAAAGACCCTAAATCCAGGCCATTACAGAAGATTTTAGCGGTTATTGGTTTGGCGATGGCCGCGTTTATCGTTATGATGAATGAAGGTGCAGTAGAACACTGGAGCACCTTATTTTTATTTGAAGTAGTCCAACTCAATGAAAACACTGCCGCCCTTGGTTTTGTCATGTTCTCGCTGACGATGACTCTTGGGCGATTTTTAGGAGATGGCGTAAGTCAAAAAATAGGGTCTGTCCAAACCTTGGGTTATGGCTTCAGTATTGCCGTATTAAGTTATGCCTTGATTCTATCTACTGACAAAATCACGAGTGTGGTCGGTTTTGCACTTTTGGGTTTTGGCCTTTCGGTCATCGTCCCGGAGCTTGTTCGACTGGCTGGAAGGAACAAACACGTCAACACCTCTGAGGCCATTGCTTCGGTCACCGGAATTGGCTATGTTGGCTTTTTAACAGGTCCTATTATCTTGGGTTATTTGGCTAATTGGACCAATCTTTCGACAAGTTATATTTTTTTAGGATTAAGCGTTATTGCAGGCTTAATCATTACCCAGCTATTTATAAAAAAGAGGTATTAAATTAATTAATCGTACTGAGAACAAAAAATTGATAGGGCTGGATTAAGATTTTATCTGAAGGGGTTTTAAGCTCAATTATTTGATCTGTCCAAAGATCTGTCAATTTTTGAGGACCTTCCCCCAAAGCATTAAAAACCGAATAAGGAATTTCTTGGAATTGATTGCTATAATTGAAAAAACAGAAAATCATTTCATCTGAAGCTTTTCGCACAAAAGCCATTAATGCCGAAGTTTCAAGATTAAGCCAAACGGTATTCCCGTAATCGCCAAAACTGCGACTCCCTCTTCGAATCCTTATCATTTTTTGATGACGTTCAAAAACAACTTTTTCAATACTGTTCTTATTCTTCCGTTTTTTCGCAACAGCCCAATTTATTATAGGCCGATGCATCCAGCGATTATCATAAGACTTAGAGGGGTCCTCTAAATAGGAATAATCATTGATCATACCCAGTTCATCGCCGTAAAAAATAAGGGGAAGCCCGCCAGAAAAAAAGCTTTGAGCCTGCATTAAAGTAATCTTGTCAATCGCAACTTGAATCTCTTTTTTATTCTTATGTTCTAATGCCGTTTCTAAACCACATAATGAAGCAAGACTGCCAGAGATCCTTGCATCATTATTTTTTGGGTTCGCTCCGAATAATGCTCCTCTTGCCGTAGATCCATAAAAATCTCCTGAGTAATAATCCTTTAAATATTTTCTGTGAAGAAAAGGGTCCTTTCCTGCCTTTAAAATCATATAATCGTCAAATCCCAGCCCGATATCATCATGGCATCTGCTGTAATTTATCCAGCTACAACCTTTAGGTTTTAATGCCACAACTTTCATGGCTTCGCGCATTACTCCGGTGTCCCCTGAGGCCAAAGCATCCCACTGTGTGGCCATTTGGGTCGCATTGTACGCGAAATCACATTCATGGGCTAAATATCTCCCATTTCCAAAATAATCTAGAATTTGATGTGGTCCGACAATGGCTTCCCCAAGGATCGCCATACCAGGGGTCGCGATTTCCACAAGCATTTTTATCAATTGCAGTAATTTATGCGCTTGGGGCAGTCCTTGACACGAAGTGCCTTGTTCTTTCCAAATGTATGCGGGAGCATCAATTCTTAGCACATCCACCCCCAGATTGGCATAAAAATAAATGTTTTCCATCATCGCCAGAAACACCTCTGGATTTTTAAAATTTAAATCCCATTGATAGTTATGAAATACGGTCATAACCCATTGATTCATTTCAGGAATAAATGTAAAGTTGCCTGGGGCGCTCTCTGGAAAAACCTCTGGCATATGATTTTCCATTAGATCAGGCATTATTCGACTCGGATAACAATAGTAATAATCCTGAAAGTCTTTATCCCCAGCTCTTGCCTTTAATGCCCATTCATGTCGATCAGATGTATGATTCAGTATTATATCAAGCATGAGATACATGCCCTTTGACCTCATTTTTTTTCCTAAATCAAGCATTTGTTCTAAATCGCCAAATCTTGCGTCAACCTTTTTAAAATTTGAAACCGCATATCCTCCATCGCTAGCGTCCTGAGGGCTTTCAAATAGGGGCATTAAATGAAGAAAATTAACTCCAAGCTCCTCAATATAATCTAGCTTATTCTCTAAATCCTTAAGTTTTCCGGCAAATCGATCGACATAAAGACTCATACCGACTAATTGCTCCGAACAAAACCATGGGGCTGTGCTTTTTTTATCTGAGTCTCGCTCACGTAATTCCCCGCTTCGATTTTTATGAACGGTTATAATTTGACTTAATAATTTCTTTAATAATAGTTCGCTTTGTGACAAATGCCCATAAAGCGAAATAAAATGATCCTCAATATCTGAGCTATTGGCAATGAACCGCTCCTTCAATCCAATTTTGGCTGAATCTTTATCTTCCAGATTGGCCAATTGTTCTTCGAAATAAGACAACAAATGATTTCTAAGCATTGACTTGAAAATTATGGTTGAACAATAATTTAATCACTATTTAATTTGCCAAAAAAACCCTACTTCAAATAAGTAGGGTATAAAATTATTATCAAATCCTAAATTAATTAAAGGACTATAAATTTAAAACTCCATTTTCGAATCGTGCAAAATTATTACCTAGATATAAATCGGTCTAATCTTTAGATAAATGTTACGAATCTCTATGAAAAAAAAATGAAGTTCGTTATTATTTAATTTGAATTGAATGAAATCCTGCATGGATTACAATTGACTGTTCCTTTTCATCAAATGATAGCTCATCTAAGCTGACTTTATCAGTGTCAATAGTAATCTTGCTAATTTTGAAAGGTAAGCCGATAAATTTCAATTTTACCTTTTTATAAATGGGCTCAAATTGTCCTTCTCTGAATTGATCAACAAGTAAAACGTTAGCTTTCCCATATAACTTTAGTTTTCTTAATAGGTATTTTCCGTTTCTATAATCGTAACCATCATGGGCATCCTCATAGATTATAGAGCGCTCCCTGCCATTTTTGTAATAAACACTTAGCTCTAGGGTATCAAAAGTTAATTCATCGACATACTGTTGGATTGGATACTTTGGTATGATAGCGCCTTCTTTAATAAATAGGGGCATCGATTCCAGAGGTGCGTTTACCCAAAGTTCCTTACCCCCCTCAATTAGTTCATTGGACCAATAATTATACCAATTACCTCTAGGGACATACATTCTTCGGCCAATAGCATTTGGCTCTTGAATCGGACAAACCAATATTTGGTCACCAAAAATAAACTCGTCAGATCGATAATGAGTTTGATAATCTGCTTGGTCAAAATACACTAAAGGTTTAATCATAGGATCAGCTTGGGTGACATAATTGTAATACATCGTGTAGATGTAGGGCAATAATTGATAGCGTAACTCAACAAACTTTCTTGTTATTGACAAGACGTTTTCATCAAATGACCATGGTTCCTGATTACCGTGATGTCCGGAAGAGTGTACTCTGGTAAATGGATGAAAAACCCCTAATTGTACCCACCGAGTGAATAACTCCCCACTAGGTTGTTCCGCAAATCCCCCTATGTCGGTTCCAACAAAGCCCATTCCACTAATAGACAAGCGCTGTACTTGAATGTTTGCTAACCACAAATGTTCCCATGAAGCCACATTGTCACCAGTCCAAGATGAGCAATACCTTTGTCCCCCCGAATAATTTGCTCTAGTGATTACAAATGGTCGCTTTGATGAACCGTTCCTTTTTAATCCGTGATAAGTGGCCCGGGCCATTTGCATGCCATAAATATTATGTGCCTTTCTGTGGCTACAATAATTTCCTTCGTAATTATGGCGTACATCATCAGGAAAAGTCTTTCCTGGTACTTCCATTACAGCAGGCTCATTCATATCATTCCAAACCCCATGCACCCCATCATCAACCATTAGCCCTTTATATAGGTCTGCCCACCAATCTCTTACTTTAGGATTTGTAAAATCAGGAAAATAACACTCCCCAGGCCATACCTTGCCCTTGACATAATCCCCGTCTGCTCTTTTACAGAAATAATCATTTTCAAGACCTTGTTTGCAAACATCATATTCATTATCTATTTTGATGCCTGGGTCAATGATGACAACCGTTTTAAAGCCATCAGAGAATAAATCCGAAATCATTTTTTTTGGATTTGGAAATCGTTCGTGATTCCAGGTAAAACAGCGAAACTCATCCATATAATCGATGTCGAGATAAACGGCATCACACGGAAAGGACAACTTTCTAAATTTTGATGTTAATTTTCTTACCTTTTCTTCAGGATAATAACTCCATTTACTTTGATGATAACCCATGGCCCACATAGGTGGCAACTCTGGCTTACCCGTAAGGTCTGTATATGACTTTACTACATTAGATATTTCAGGGCCATAAAAGAAATAATAATTCATTTCCCCACCATCAGCCCAAAAACTCAACACATTTCTGCGTTCATAACAAAAATCAAAGTGTGTTTTAAAAGTGTTGTCAAAAAATATTCCGTAAGCCTTATCATTGGTCAAACCAATGAAAAAAGGCACGGTTTTGTAAACCTCATTCAGGTCTTTGTGATACGCATATTGATCTGTATTCCAGTTAGAAATGCGTTTACCCTTTAAATTAAAGTTTGTCGGTTTATCCCCAAGCCCATAAAAATTGTCTCCATCCCCAGATTGCTTACTCATTTTGACAAAATTGCCCCCTTCTTCGAGGTTTTCTTCCCAATGAAAGCCTAATTCGTCTTCCAATATTGCATTCCCCTCCAAGTCGTAAATTCCAATCCTAAAATCTTCTTTGGCTACTTTACAGATTAATTGATCCGTTTGAAGACTGAACTCATCTTCTTCCTCAATGATATTTAATTGACTATAACCATGTTCTTGTTTTTGATCAATTGCATAGGAAAAATCCCTTTGGAAATATCCTTCTGGGGCATATCGGAATCGCAACATTGAATCTCGTAATACATAAATTTGTAATAAGACGCCGTTGTTGGCTTCAAATTCTATGACATTTGATTTTTTTTGATATGATTTATAACCTGTAGGGAAAAGATTGCCCTTGTATTCTAGTTTGGTATTGGTAATCATTAGGGTATGATTGGCTTATAGATGCAATTAAGGATAAGTA
The DNA here is from genome assembly GCA_038132955.1 of Flavobacteriaceae bacterium. Classification (GTDB taxonomy): domain Bacteria; phylum Bacteroidota; class Bacteroidia; order Flavobacteriales; family Flavobacteriaceae; genus BACL21. The sequence goes on along the minus strand of JAYPSJ010000014.1, from coordinate 13,660 downwards.
AATTGAATGGCCAATAAAAATTATAATATTTTATAAACTTGAGTGCTCAAGGGTGGAATTCTCAAAATCACTAATTCATTTCGTCCGTGGAAAAATTCTTTTATTATGGGATTTTCATTTTTTATTTCATAATCAGAGCCTCCATATTTAGAACTATCTGAATTAAAGAGTAAAGAAAGTGAATTTCCTGACGGAACGCCTAATTGATAAGATTCATGCGGCGTTGGCGTAAAATTGCAAATCACAATAACTCGATCTTTGGCAGATTTTCCTTTGCGAACATAGGCCAAAATAGAATTTTGAGCATCATTATAAGACAACCACTCAAAACCTGAGGCATCAAATTGAAGTTGGTGCAAGGCTTTAACTGATTTATACAATTTGTTCAAATCTTTAACAACACCTTGAATGCCTTTGTGAAAATTATAGTCTGTCAGATGCCAATCAAGACTATTTTGAAAATTCCATTCTTCATGCTGACCAAAATCCCCGCCCATAAAATTTAATTTTGCGCCAGGATGTGTAAACATATATGAATAAAGTGTTCTTAAATTCGCAAATCGCTGCCACTCATCTCCAGGCATTCTGCCCAAAATTGATTTTTTTCCATATACCACTTCGTCATGAGAAAGAGGTAGCATAAAGTTTTCAGTAAACGCATAGGTCAATGAAAATGAAATCTCATTTTGATGAAATTTTTTATAGACAGAATCTTTTTTCATGTACTCTAAAGTGTCGTGCATCCAACCCATCATCCATTTCATGCCAAACCCTAAACCGCCTATATCTACTGGTCTACTTACCATTGGAAATGCAGTAGATTCTTCAGCAATAGTCTGTATTCCTTCGAATCTAGTATACAATTCCAAATTTAAATCTCTCAAAAAAAATTGTGCTGCTAAGTTCTCTCGTCCTCCAAATTCATTTGGTTCCCATTCACCAGGATTTCTTGAATAATCTAAATAAAGCATAGACGCGACGGCATCGACTCTTAGTCCATCGACATGATATTCATGCATCCAAAAAGCAGCATTTGAGATTAAAAATGATCGAACCTCGGGACGTTCATAATTAAAAATTAAACTTTTCCAATCGTTATGATAACCCTTTCTAGGATCCGGATGTTCATATAAATGTGACCCATCAAAATTTCCCAAACCATGTTTGTCATCAGGAAAGTGAGAAGGCACCCAATCGAGGATTACTGCTATCCCAGCCTTGTGAAATTCTTCAATAAGTATTTTGAATTCTTCGGGATTCCCAAAACGAGAAGAGGGCGCAAAATATCCGGTAATTTGATAACCCCAGGATGGATCATACGGATATTCCATAATTGGCATAAATTCCACATGGGTATATTCCATTTTTTTTACGTAATCCACCAAATCCTTAGCCAATTCCAAATAAGTGAGCGATTTGCCCTCAGAATTTTTCTTCCAAGAGCTCAAATGAACTTCATAAACCGATATGGCCTTATCAAGTTGATTTGTTTGCTTGCGCTTTTTCAACCAAGACTGATCCTCCCATGAATGAGTTGCTTCCCAAATGATTGAGGCGGTTTTTGGGGGATGCTCACAAGCTCTTGCAAAAGGGTCTGACTTTTCAAATTGTTGGTCCCCAATGTGAGAGTGTATTTTATACTTGTATAATTCTCCATGACCTACGCCAGGAATAAAACCCTCCCAAATACCAGATCCATCCCAACGAACATTTAGCTCATGTGTGCCAGCCTGCCAATAATTGAAGTCCCCAATAACGGATACTTTTTTGGCCGATGGAGCCCATACGGCAAAATAGGTCCCTCTCACCCCATTGAGCGTCAACACATGTGCACCAAATAAGTCAAATAAATTAAAGTGTTTCCCAGCTTTAAACAGATTTATATCAAAATCTGTAAAGAGTGAATGTGCAATTGTTTCTTGTTTCATTTTATCTCTATTCCTCTATAATACTCAAAATTCCCTTTAATGGAATAATGGCCCACTTGGGTCTTGAATTTAATTCATACCCTAATTCATAGACTGCTTTTTCTAGCATGGTATATTTAAGAAGAAATTCTACCTCTTTAGGGTACCCTATATTTAAATTGTTCATTTGAACAAAGCTTATATAGTCGCTTAGAAAGACACCCACGATATATTTATACAGAATGTCTCCAAATTGCATAGCGGTCTTTTTATTTAAGTCAATATCCTCGGATTTATTTAAAATCACGGAATAAATCGCATAATGAAAGGACCTGAGTAACCCAGCAACATCTTTTACCGGAGGCTGTTTTATTTTTCTATCGCGAATTGTACTTTCTGGTTCACCTTCAAAGTCCAATATGTAAAAATCTTCGTCTTTGACCAATACTTGACCCAAATGTAGGTCGCCATGAATTCTTATGCGTTCACTTTTCAGTTTCGTCCAGGTAAAATCTAAAAACCTCCTTCTTATCTTTTTTTTAAGTTTTAAAAATTCCTGAGCCATTTCGAGGGATTCACCCTTTAGATTATGGAGGTTATTTTCGACAATATTCAGGCGATTATGAAATTGATGGATCAATCTGTTCTTTAACCATACTTCGTAATCCCCATTATATCGTTGCGGAAAAAATGCCGTGTCACGAATGTCAGATCCCAAGGCCACGTGTAATTCTGCTGTTCTCTGGGCCAAGCGCTCAATTTTCATAAAAAAATCAACGCCAATCCACTGGATAAGACTTTCGGGTAATTCTTTACGCTTTATTGATTTATACATTGGCACATCTTCTAATGAATTAATGTCAATGTTTTTTATTTGTATGGATTTAAATATGGTTTCTATTTCTTTTAAGAAATAACTCCAGGCATCCCCTTGATTGATGATCAGGTCTTGCATTAGACCCAAGGTTATGGTATCATTTTCCTCCCCAACACTTAAATTAATGCTGCCTGCGTATGTAGGTGTGTTTTTAAATTTTGTGACTTCAGTTAAAAAACGACCAATTTCATAATCCGGATTTGTACTTATGAAAATTCTCCTGAATATTTTCAAAACATATTTTTCATTGAAAACAATCGAGGTATTGCTTTGTTCAGTGCCCATGAATTTGGACGTACAATAGGCTTCTTGATCGATTTTTATAGATTTATGAAAATTCAAATCATTCAGCCCCGTGGCCTTATTCATGATATTCTCAAACAGCAGTCTTCTATAATCTTCTACGTGAAGAGCGTCCACTAAAAACCCTTTATTTTCATTAAATTTTGCCGGTGCTATGATGGTATTGGTGTCCAATTCCTGTCCGGACATAAAAGCAATGGGCAAAAAATAATTTTGAAAAAATGATTCATTAAAATGCACTTCGATTAAGATGCCAAAAAAATGATTCTTCCCTGAATGCATTTTAAAGTAGCTGTTAATTTCGATGTACTTAATGCTACTAGACTTTCCCGAATACCATCGCTTTAAAGGCAGGTACTCCCTCAATATGGCATTATTAAAAACCTGCAAAAACGCCTCGTTTTCGAAAGCATTTTTCCAATGACAATCAAATTCAAAGACTGCGTTCTTAGATTTATTTATCCTTTTATCATCCATTAGATTGAAACTTTAAATAAGTGAAAAGGAACACTAGGATGAATTTTTACATAATTCCAGTCCGAACTCCAATGATATTGGTTTCCAGTAATGACATCGGTCACATTAAATGAATTCAAATGGGCCAATCCAATTTTTGATAGTGGTAATTTAACCGTTCCTTCTTGTTGATGGTGCGCATCTAATGAGACAATCATAATAGTAAAGCAGCTGCCTATTTCATCCCGTTTCATGTAGGCAATTAAGTTGTCATTATGAATTTCACAAAATTCGATGAGGTTTGTTTGTTGCAAAGACTTTAATGACAATCTTGCCCCATTTATTATTTTGATTAAGTTCATAATTTGATTTTCCTTGCCCCAATCCCAATTTTTGATTTCATATTTTTCACTGTTCATGTATTCCTCTTTTCCCGGCAATGCATCGGTTTCCATATGTTCAAAAACGGGTCCATAAATACCTACGTTCGAGCTTAAGGTAGCTGACAAAAAATAACGTGAAAGATGGAGCGATTCATTCGCTCCTTGTAAATGATATGGATTTATGTCTGGGGTATTCGGCCAAAAATTAGGTCGATAAAAATCCTTTTGAGGACCCTTGGTCAGCTCCTCTAAGTAAGCTGTAATTTCAGATTTTGAGAACCGCCAAGTAAAATAACTATACCCTTGTGTGAAGCCAACCTTGGCGAGTTGATCCATAATTTTTGGTCGTGTAAAAGCCTCGGCCAGAAACAATACATCCGGATGTTTCTTTTTGACTTGATCAATTAGCCAATTCCAAAAGTGAAAGGGTTTGGTATGGGGGTTATCTACGCGAAAAATTTTTATCCCAACTTCTTCTATCCAATACAAGGCACATGAGAGTAATTCATCCCAAAGACTTTTCCATGCTTTGGTTTCAAAATAAATTGGCAGAATATCTTGGTATTTTTTTGGGGGATTTTCGGCATATTGAATCGTTCCATCGGGCCTCCATTTAAACCATTCTGGGTGGTTGGTTACCCAAGGATGATCAGGTGCTGCTTGTAAGGCAAAATCCATCGCAATTTCAATTCCCAATTGATCTGCTCTTTTTACTAAGGATTTGAATTCAGCTAATGTTCCCAAATCGGGATGTAACTCTTTATGACCCCCAAAGTGAGAACCTATCCCCCAAGGAGAACCCACATCGTCTAAATTAGCCGTGGGCGAATTATTTTTTCCTTTTCTATTAATCGTTCCGATTGGGTGTATAGGAGGAAAGTATAATGTGTCAAAATTCATGTTTGCGATTCTCGGAAGCAGTCTTTCGCAATCACCAAAAGTCCCATGCATACCATTATTCCCTGCAGAGCGAGGAAAAAATTCGTACCAAGTGCTAAAAAGTGCTTTTTTTCGATCAACATAAATTGGATACTCCCTGGAACTTGCTTTAAGTAGTTTGGTCGGGTAACAAGCGAACAGTACATTCCAGTCATTATTTAAAACACTTTCGATGGCATCGTTATATGCTTGGCCATCCTGCAGTAATTCAATAAGTATTTGCCACTTTTTTTTATTGGGCACTTTATTTTTTTGAAGAATCTCATTCAAATAAACGGCCCCTTCCAATAGCTCTGAAGTAACTTTTATATTGGCTTGAATTTTTTTTATAATGCCATCCAACCAATTCAATCGTTCATCAACCCAACCTTCTATCTTGAAAAAGTAAAAGCCTTGTTGGTCTACCGAAAATGAGATGGCCATTTTATCATTTTCCAGCGCGCGCATCCTAACTTCATTCCATTTTCTCTTCGATTCATGACGATAAAGAACACAGGCTTGAAGCAAGTCATGTCCATCACATAGCACATCTGCGCTCACTTCGACCTGTTCGCCGACAACTTTTTTTACCGCGTAATTATCTCCGTCAATTTGTGGTTGAATATTGGATAAAATCACTCGCTGTTGATTAGGGGAAATCATATGATTTTATGAATTTTTTTGTCGCGACAAAATTAGTCTTTATTTTTTCAGGAAAAATAGATTTCACTAAAAGTAAACCCCCTTCTTATGAATAAGTAAAACCAAAGTTGTAATTCCGCAAGCGCCCAAATTCCAAAAATGATTTTGTTGCAATTGAATAATTTCCTTTTTATTTTAGTCAACAAAAAAGCGCAATGATAGCAAGAACTAATGTAGAGGAACGCCTAAAAAAGCATCGCTCACGTCAGATTACAGAGGCCAATCTCCTAGCAGAAATTAAAAATATTTTTGACCGCGAAGAAGATAAAGACCAGGCCATTCTAAGTCGACTACAGCATGCGCCTGAAGCAGATCAAAACGCCTTTAACCTGGATTTACTCGACACTGATCGCATCTTTCACCTGGACCATATAAAAGCGATTTGCATCGATTATCGGCTTCGATTTTTAGATAGCAATTTATTTAAAAGTGCGCTTCCCTACGAGGCGATCAGCAAAATCAAAGCCCTCGAAAAGGAGCATAACCTCAGTCTAGATGGATTCAAAATTATGGCGCCGAGCAAATTGTTTAAGCTCGAAAATGCCGATGACCCATTGCTTTTCGCGCCCATTGGAAATGGCTATTATTTTCTCATTCACAAATGGGGCAATGATTTGAGTCCATTTCGAAAACTCGCTGTGCTACCGCTGAGAAATTTTGAAAATCTGATGGTTCTAACGGCCATTGTGAGCTTAATAGCTTCTTTTTTTGTACCTAGTGGCCTCTTGAGTCTTAAAACCACTGGAGTCCAATTTTTTCTGATTTTTCTTTTTATGTTCAAATCAGTAGCGGCCGTTGTGTTGTACTATGGTTTTGCCTCGGGTAAAAACTTTAATACCGCCATCTGGGACAGTAAATACTACAATACCCTGTGACGCCTTCTGCGCAGACCGTTATCGAATCCATCCGTTCTGAAGCAAACCCCAATCGGGCACTAAAATCTGTACGATACTTTAAAACAGGACCGGGACAATACGCCGAGGGCGATGTTTTCTGGGGGATAAGCAATCCTCAAGCACGCACAATTGCTCAACAATTTTCCCAGATAAATCGTCGGGATCTCGCACTGCTCATGGATCACAAGGTACATGAGGTGCGTCTTGTAGCCCTTATAATCCTAGTGAATCAATATAAAAAATCGAAAACCCAGCAGGATAAAAAAGACATCTTTGAGTTTTATGTAGCCTTCTTTAATCGAATCAATAATTGGGATTTAGTCGATATAAGCACCCATCACATTGTGGGAGATTACTGTTATCATTATCCGTCAAATTTAATGAGTCAATGGATAGAAAGCCCTCATTTATGGACGCGACGCATCGCGGTTGTTGCCTGTTTGTATTTTATCAGAAAAAACAGATTTGAGCAGGTCCTTGATTTCTGTATTAGATTGCAAAAAGACCCTGAACCGTTAATGCACAAAGCTTGCGGCTGGATGCTGCGTGAGGTGGGCAAAAAAAACATGGAAACTTTACGGCAATTTTTAAGACAATGGGGCAGCCAGCTCCCAAGGGTTACCCTGCGTTATGCCATAGAGCGTTTTCCAGAGCCGGAGCGCTTGGCCATACTCAAAAAAACTCGGACTAATTCACCTGAAGGGCTTAATCTGTAGTTTGTGTAACTATTGTTACGCGATTCCCCGCTTTGTTTTTTTATTTTTGAACTCATACAGACAATAAATCATTTTAAGATGTCCGACTTTTTATTAAATCCATGGCCATGGTATGTGGCGGGGCCATTGATTTCTTTAGTCATGTTTGCCCTAATTATTGGCGGAAAAACCTTTGGAGTTTCCTCAAACTTGAGAACAATTTGCTCGGCCTGCGGCGCGGGAAAAATCAGCAGTTTTTTTGATTTCAATTGGAAAGCTCAGACTTGGAATTTGATTTTCATTTTTGGCACTTTGATTGGTGGGTACATAGCCCAAAATTATATGTCAAACGACACGCCTATTACTCTGGCAAACCATACCGTGGAGGAATTAAACAGTCTTGGCATTAACACTGACAATCCCGTATATGTTCCAAAAGAACTTTTCGAATTGAGCGATAATGAAAATCTAATTCTTGCCCTTATGTTGCTTTCTGTAGGTGGATTTTTAGTTGGATTTGGCACTAGATATGCCGGTGGATGCACCTCTGGGCATGCCATCACAGGGCTGAGTCAATTGCAAGTCGGTTCACTCATCGCAGTGATTGGATTTTTCATAGGCGGACTTCTTATCACTCATTTTATCCTACCCATAATTTTTTAATCATGAAGCGACTGTATTTTTTATTCTGGGGCATCATTTTTGGGATTGTCTTGATCAAATCAGAGGTAGCCTCATGGTTTAGAATTTATGAAATGTTTCAGTTTGATTCATTTCATATGTATGGGGTTATTGGCTCTGCGGTAATCTCGGGTATCATAATTATTCAATTACTTAAAAAAAGCAATGTCAAATCGATTGAGGACCGTGATCTTGAATTTGAGGACAAAGAATTTTTGCCAAAAAAATATCTCTTTGGCGGTACTATCTTTGGTTTAGGCTGGGGATTAACTGGGGCCTGTCCCGGACCGATGTTTGCCTTATTGGGGGCAGGATATTACTCGATTTTGATTGCAATATTTTTCGCCGTTTTGGGGACCTTGGCCTACGGTGTCCTAAAAGACAAACTGCCCCATTAAAAAAGGCTGACAGAATTAAGGCCTGTGTCGTAATTATTGAGACTCAAATCCACATCATATATTGCATTGAGCCAAAGTAAGCCCTCTGACTCAATTGGGTTTTCTGGATCATGTCCGGCAGTCATGCCAAATACATCGATATTTCCCTGATCGAGAATGGCCTTAATGGCCTGATGCTCCTCACTCTCAAAGTCATTCCAAAAATTGATAGGCCTCCCGTTCTCTCCCCCACGAAAAATCGTTTCCGCGTTATGCGATACAAAGCCAGCATCGATCGCCAACTCATTTAGTTGCTCAGCGTAAGGTCTAAAAAAACTATTGCCCATAAGCAGCATTTTCTCACCTTGATTTAGGTTGTTTTGTGAATCATCCTCTCTACCGCAGGCACCCAAAAAAATGATTATTAAAAGTGCGCTAATCTTTTTCATCAATGTTGACTTTTACTTTTCAGACATAAAAATAAAGAAAAGGTTTAACCGCGACAGGAGTTTAATATTACAATGCTAAATAAAGAAATGGGGGGGGTGCGTTTCAAAATATATATTTTATTTTAACCAATTTATATGTTTTAGGGGGGTATGTTAATAAAAACATATACTTTTTTAAGTAAAATTGCCTTTTTTAGGGGGGTACATTTAAAAATACTCATATTTTTACGACCCTCGATGCACGATTGCATCACTTGATAGAACATTAATAATTAAAAAATTCAATTATGAAAAAATTACTAACCCTCACATTGATTTCATTAACCCTTCAGGGTTTGTTCGCTCAACAGGAGAGCAAATTAACCATAAGCGGAAGCGTCGACGCCTATGCACAGAACTATCTGACCGCGCCTGCAGATTCAGGATCTTCATTCGGTACAGCATTCGCTGAACAAGGTGGTTTTGCCATTGGCATGGGAAATATCATCGCCAGCTATGAAGGAGAAAAGACAGGGGTGGTTCTGGATCTCGTTACTGGTCCTCGCGGTGCAGGTGCTACATTCAATACTGACATTGTAGACGGAATCGTCAATCAAGCCTATGTTTATTGGAACGTCACCGAAAAGGCAACCTTAACATTTGGTCGATGGAATACCTTTTTAGGCTATGAAGTCATTGCCCCGGCGGCTAACTTTAATTATAGCTGTTCTTATCTATTTTCAAATGGTCCATTTTCTCATATGGGTCTTAAGGCCGACTTTGCTTTTTCGGATAATGTGAGTTTAATGCTCGCGGTTACTAATCCATGGGACACCAACGATATTTCGACCACGGGAGAATACGCTCTAGGGGCACAATTAGGACTTTATGGACAATACTTCAATGTCTACTCAGACAGCGGTCTTGACGGTGGTTTAGGACTTGAAGTTGATTATACAGGAGGGTTCGATTTATTTGATTCGTTTTATTTAGGCATCAATGCTGCGTATAATGACAATGATGGAGCTGGGTTTTATGGCGCAGCACTTTATCCTCAATTCAGTCTTTCAGATACGTTCGCTGTGGGCCTACGGGGAGAATACTTTGGACTTTACGGAGGTGAAGATGAAGAAAGTGATGACCCTAGTGTCGTTGCCTTTACTTTAACGGGCAGCTATGTGGTAGACGGAAATCTTATCATCAAACCTGAGTTAAGACTAGACACTTGGAGTGAATCTATGCCCTATTTAGATAAAGATGGTATGCCTTCAGAAAAGCTGTCTGCAGTTACACTTGCCGCCATTTATTCATTTTAATGCTCTATTTATTCATCTTAAATAATTAATCCAAAAAACAACACTATGAATTTATTAAACTTACCATTAATCGCATTAAATCAAGATACCGCAGCCATTGAGGGCGATATGGGTATGCTTTGGATGCTTATATCGGGAATTTTAGTCTTCTTCATGCAAGCAGGTTTCTTTCTTGTCGAATCCGGGATGACAGACTCAAAAAATGCGGTGAATATTGCCATGAAAAATTTCTTGGACATTGCCGTTGGATCATTAGCTTTTTGGTTTATCGGTTATTCATTAATGTACGGAGCAGATAAAGGCGATGGCTTTTTTCATTTCAGCGGATTTTCTTTTTCACAAGGCGCTGCAGATTTATTTTTTCAAACCGTATTTGCGGCAACGGCAGCAACCATTGTGTCGGGAGCCATTGCAGGCCGAACAAAATATACAACCTATGCTATTTTTAGTATTGTAATGACTGCTTTCATCTATCCCATTGCAGGAGGCTGGGAGTGGAATGGCGGATGGCTAAATAACACAGAATACATGCCTGCAGAATTTATTGATTTTGCCGGATCTTCTATAGTACACTCTGTCGGTGGATGGGCCGCCCTGGTGGCCGCCTGGATGGTTGGTCCAAGAATTGGAAAATTTCTGGACGGCAAGCCCAATGTAATGCACGGTCATAATCAAATGTATGCCACAATGGGCGTTTTTATTTTATGGCTCGGTTGGTTTGGATTTAATGGTGGGTCACAACTCGCTTGGGGAGGTGATGATGCTGTCGGGGCATCACAAGTGGTACTTGTAACTAATTTGGCCGCCGCCGCTGGAGCTTTAGGGGCTTTGTTGTTTACTTGGTTCAAAAACGGCAAGCCGAGTTTAAGCATGACCTTAAACGGTGCCCTTGCTGGTCTAGTAAGTATTACTGCTGGTTGTGGCAATATGACAGAAAACGGGGCTGTTCTTGCGGGACTTATCGGAGGATTACTTGTTGTTTTTTCGATAGGGTTTATTGAAAAAACATTGAAAGTTGATGATGCAGTTGGTGCCATTTCGGTCCATGGTGTTGCCGGTGCTTGGGGCACCTTAGTTATTGGACTTTGGGGCGTTGATGGTGACAATGGAATTGGTCTATTTAATGGGGGCGGTGCCGCTCAACTTGGGGCGCAAGCAATAGGAGTTTTAGCATATGCCTTTTGGGCCATACTATTGTCTTATGTATTTTTATTAATACTTAAAAAAACCGTGGGGCTGCGCGTCTCAGAGCAAGAGGAACTTGCAGGATTAGACATCTCTGAACATGGCGAAATTGCTTATCCAGGAAAGCGCCAAAGAGAAATCAACGAGTAAAAAATTAAACCTTATTGAATACAAAAGATGCGCTCAATAGAGCGCATCTTTTGATTAATATTAATTCAAAGGTTAGCGCTTAGTACGAATTTTTATGGACCGTGCCTATTGCTCTCCCAGAAGGTTCGTTCATGTTGTTAAAGGAAGCATCCCATGCTAATGCAGTAGGAGTACTACAAGCCACCGAAGGTTCTGAAGGCACCGTTAAGGCGGCTGCCTCTGAAGGAAAATGTTGTTCGAATATTGTTCGATAATAATATTCCTCTTTGGTCCTTGGGGTTTGCTTCGGAAATCTGTGTTGTGCCACTTTCATATCTTGATCACTCACCTCTTTCTCAACAACTTGCTTTAAATTATCTATCCAATCATAACCCACGCCATCACTAAATTGCTCCTTCTGACGCCAAGCTACTTCTGCCGGCAAATAGGATTCAAATGCCCTTCGCAGTACCCATTTTTCCATGCGCTCTGAGCTAATCATTTTGTCTTGTGGGTTTAAATTCATCGCTACATCAATAAATTCTTTATCCAAAAACGGGACTCTACCCTCAATCCCCCATGCTGCCAATGATTTATTGGCACGCAAACAGTCGTATTGGTAAAGTTTATCTAATTTTCTCACTGTTTCGTTATGGAATTCTTGAGCATTTGGTGCTTTATGAAAATACAGATAGCCACCAAAAAGCTCATCTGCACCCTCTCCAGATAACACCATTTTTATCCCCATTGACTTAATTACGCGTGCCAATAGATACATCGGTGTTGAGGCTCTAACGGTAGTAATATCATAAGTTTCCAAATGATAAATGACATCTTTGATGGCATCGATTCCCTCCTGAACAGTAAAAGTGACTTCATGATGCACTGTACCGATATGATCAGCCACTATCTGAGCTGCTGCCAAATCGGGTGACCCTTTCAATCCAATTGAAAAAGAGTGCAACTGTGGCCACCACGCCTCGGTTAAATCATTAGATTCTATTCTTTTTTTAGCAAACTTTTTTGCCAGGGCCGATGTAATTGATGAATCTAGGCCCCCAGACAACAATACACCATAAGGCACGTCACTCATGAGCTGTCTGTGAACTGCATCTTCTAGTGCATTTTGCAATTTATTGATATCTGTCGTCTGATCTTTGACAGCGTCAAATTCCCTCCAGTCAGGATTGTACCATTTAACTAGTTTCTTTTCGCGACCATCGTAGTAGTGTCCCGGAGGAAAGACTTCAATTTTATTACAAAAGCCCTCCAAAGCCTTAAGCTCTGAAGCGAAATAAAGAGTTCCGTTTGTGTCCCAACCCATATACAATGGAATAATTCCCATATGGTCTCTGGCAGCAAAAAATAGATTTAGTTCTGAATCATATAAAACAAAGGAAAAAATTCCGTTGAGCTTATCAATAAACTGCATTCCTTCAGACTGATATAACCCCAGAATCACCTCGCAATCTGAACCAGTTTGATAAGCATATTCAGGAGTTAACTCTCTTAGCTTAAGGTGATTATATATTTCTCCATTGACTGCCAAAACCATACTTTTATCATGGCTATACAATGGTTGGCCTCCTGATACTGGATCCACAATTGCTAAACGCTCATGTGCTAAAATGGCATTACTCGAAACATATATTCCACTCCAATCCGGCCCACGATGTCGTATTTGTTTTGACATTGTAAGCAATTGAGAGCGAAAGTCCTCCATTTGCAAATTTTTGTTATACGCACAAACTATCCCACACATTTGTTTTCAGTTTTGAGCAAATATAAAGGATGGGTGTTTAAAAAACTGCGCAAATGACTTTACTGAAGCTCTTTTTTTGATTAATGGATATTTCAGCACATTCCGCGGTTAATATTGTTGCACCCTAATGATTCTGCATACAAAATGAATAAACAGATTAATCTTACTTTGCTTGATTTATTATAACTTCCATCGTGTTATAATTTAACATGTAATCCAATTGTGCAATCACTGATTCATTACTTTTTACACTTTGGCGCGCCACTTTGTGTTGCCATAGTATTTTTTAAGTCAAACTGGCTTAAGGTCTATCTCATCTTATTGGCAACGATGATTGTAGATATTGATCATCTTTTGGCTTCACCAATCTTTCAGGCAGATCGTTGCAGTATTAACTTCCATCCACTACACACCTACTATGCCATGATTGTGTACGCATTAATGCTGATTTTACGTAAGCCTTTTAACCTCATCGGACTCGGGCTTTGTATGCATATGCTAACGGATTATATCGATTGCCTATGGATGGCGCCTTAGGCAAGGGAGCGAACTCCTGGTCATTTCATCTGAGGGTATAGACAAACATCTGTAAAAAGCTAAATAAAAAAAGGGCCCGCTAATCGCCCCACTCTTATGAGTTTCGAC
>JAYPSJ010000013.1:0-46533 GCA_038132955.1 Flavobacteriaceae bacterium | reverse complement strand
GGCAGGCACTAGAGAGCGGTGCGCATTTAACCGCACTGCGCCGCACGGCTATTGGCCATTTTACAGTACTAGAAGCCATGAGTATTGAGGACTTTGAAACTTCATTAGGGATTGAGCCCTGCTGAAGTTAAAAAACCCTTCTTGAAGCTCGAGGTGTTCAAGCCTCGGTATGAGATAAACTTTTTTCATCACAAGTGACTTGTTAAAGAAAGATTTCTTACCAAAAAATTAAAGCACCAATAAACACCAGCATTCCGAGAAGCATTACCCACAAAGTATAGGGCAAAAGTTCACTGGCCTTTAGTTTTGTTATTCCTAATAAAGGTAAGGCCCAAAACGGTTGCAACATATTGGTCAATTGATCCCCGTAGGCTAAGGCCATAATGACTTTCTGCACAGGGACTTTAAGCGCTATGGCCGCTTCCAGGATCACAGGGCCCTGAATAGCCCATTGCCCTCCTCCAGAAGGAATAAATATGTTAACAATCGCAGCGCTTATAAAAGTCAATATCGGGAGGGTTTCTGGAGAAGACATTGCGACAAAATAATCAGCGATGGCCACCACCAGTCCGCTATTTTGCATAACCCCCATTATCCCAAAATAAAGAGGAAATTGAATCAAGATTCCAGAAGCTCCAGAGATGGCCTGATCCACGGCATTCAAAATACTTGAGATTTTACCGTGTAATAAAAAAATCAAGCCAAGCATCAAGAAATTCAACATATTCGGGGTGACAATCCCTCGGCTAAGTGCTGCGCCATAGTTATAGATAAAAGCGATAATTATAGCAGCCCCAAAACTATAAGCTAAGATTTTTGACTCATCCCAATTAAAATTAAAAGGCTTGGATTCGTCTAATGAAGCAGACTCCTGAATCTCTTGTTTTGACTGACCAGGATGAAAGTTAGCGGGGCCATTAATTTCTGGGACCCTATTGGTGCCATGACGACCAAGCCAAATCAGCAACAGAGGCACACAAAACAAGAGCAAAATAAAAGTCATAATATTTTGAAAACTCAGGACAGTATCAGTGTAAGCAATATAGTCCGGCAGAAAAGTGCCCAGCTCAGCATTTACCAATGACTGTAGGTGTCCATGTTCACCGACCTTTGCTGGGGCTGAACCACTAATGCCCCCGTGCCATATCATCATACCGACATAGGCTGCTGCACCCACCAGTGGATAGTTAATCTTTGTACCCTCTGCTCGTGCCGCTTCCCCAACTTTTCGCGCCATCAGGGCGCCAAAAATTAGACCAAGACCCCAGTTAAAAAAAGACACTAACATGGTTAATATTGAGACCAAGATTACAGCATGAGTCGTCCCCTTAATGCCTGTAGTCATTGCCGAAATAAAACGACTCATGACAGGGCTCAAAACGAGCATATGGCCCAATACCAAAATGAGCATCATCTGATAGGCAAAAACCAAAAGATCTTTTTGCCAGATTCCTTGCTCCCAATAACCCAACAAACTGAGCCAATAGGGCTCTGAAGTTTTCGATTCAGAAAAAAGCAAGGCCAAGACAAAAGTCATGGCCGTGAGTAATAATGCAATTGAGAATGGTGACGGTAGAAACCGTCTATAGAGGCTTTCTATGATTTTGGTTAGCCGCATTAAAAGGGCAAATCATCGTGTTCATCATCCTGATGATCTCCAATAGGCTCAAATGCATCTTCTGGCGGCATAGGTGGCATATTTTGGCCTACCTCTTCTAGCAATTCGATACGCCACCCCTGAATAGAATTAAAATACTTCGTATCTCCTTGGGGATTTACCCACTCTCGACCTCTTAAATTAATCCCTACTTTCACGGATTGACCGACATTAATGGTGTTTAACAAGTCTGTTTTGTCCTGCACAAATTCGATCATTAAATGCTGTGGATATTGCTCCTGTGTGGTAACTACTAATTCACGCTTTCTAAATCCATTACTCCCAAAAGTCTGGGTTGTTCCTACTAATTTTACCGTCCCTTGTATTTCCATGTTAATTCTATTTTATACTATTTAATTACGTTTTCATTAATCATTAATCAGCGATTGCCATGCTTGCTGAATCGCCCCCTTTTCAATTAAGGCTTTGGCTATTTTATGAGACTCAATGTTCTGACCACTATGCTCCTGAGCACCATTTGGCAATGAACTGACATTGGCCAATTGGGCCAAATCATTGCCTGAGAGAACCGTACTTCGTCTTATGGCCTTGGGCAAAGCATCTATCCCTATACCTAGGTCACTATTTGGTTTAGCCACTTCAAATAGACCTAATTTGGCTCTTGAATACCAGTTGCCGCCCAATCGGGAGACAAGATCTATTTTTACGGGATCAATTTGACCCTGATCATCGAGAATTTGTGGATCTACATGTAATTTTACGACTTGGGCCATAACCAAATTCCCGGCTCCACCCTCGGTCCCTAATGGTACCACATTGACTACCTTACATTCCAGTTGCACGGGAGCTTCCTTAACGCGCGGCGGTGTCACTAGGTCTGAGGGCTCCATCGTAAATCCAGCTTTTACAAACTCATTAACCCCTTTTGGGTATTCCGTCGAGGCCAAACTCATTTGCTGTACCATGGAATAGTTGACAATATTGATTACCACCTCGGGAACTGCCTGTACATTCTCAAGGGTATGCTTTACGGTATTATCACGCACCCGACGAGCAGGTGAGAAAATCAATACAGGAGGGTTTGCACTAAAGACATTAAAAAAACTATAAGGGGCTAAATTGACCTGCCCCAGTTCATCTACCGTACTGGCAAAACAGATCGGCCGAGGACCGATTGCCCCTAAAAGATACCCGTGTAATTTGGCGGTTTGTAAGTCGTTTGGATCTAAATGCAACATCATTGTAAAGGTAGCTTAAATGGGTAAATCTTAAAAAAGTAGCCCATATTAATATTAACATAATTGCCTTATCTTTAATCGGAATTTCAGCCTTATGCGAACTCTTAGCGATTTTACTCGTTGGCTATTTGTCGTGCTATCAGCCCTCATTGTATCCCTTATAGCCTGGAATACATACCGACTTTTTATCCAACTTAAAGAAAATGAAAGGCACAAGATGTCCATTTGGGCAGGTGCTTTTGAAGAATTTCAGCAAGTCGACATTACCAATAAAGATTGGAATAGCAAGCTGATTCTCAATATTCTTCAGAGCAATACCACCACTCCCATGATTCTCTACACCCATAAAGAGAACGCTTATTCGGTGAATAATCTTTCAGAGGACGTTCTGGCCGACCCTGACAAAACAAAGGCGCTTATTGATCAATTTAGCTCTGAATTCAACCCGATTGAAATTCGATATAACAACGAATTACTCCAAACAATTTATTACGGAAATTCGCCTGCCATTACAAAAATAAAGTACTATCCTCTGGTTTTATTGATCATATTATTTTTGTTTTTTTTGGCTTTGATTTTTTTCTATAACACCTCCAAATCTGCGGAACAAAACAAACTCTGGGCAGGAATGGCTAAAGAAACGGCGCATCAAATTGGCACACCATTGTCATCATTAGTGGGCTGGGCCGAATTATTGAAAGCCGAGGATATCCCAAAAAATTACATCACCGAAATCGAAAATGATATTAATCGATTAAAAAAAATCACTGATCGATTTTCAAAAATCGGGTCCACACCGACCTTGGTCCCAATGGACATTGTAGCGCTGACCCGAGAAACTTGCGATTATCTCAAAAGCCGTAGTTCAAATTTGATTGAATTTGAGATCAAATTGCCCTCAAATGCGATTCAAGTTGCCTTGAATGCTGAGCTCTTTAGTTGGACACTGGAAAATTTAGTTAAGAACGGCATCGATGCCATGCGTGGCCAAGGGACTATTGAGATTAATCTGAGTCTTCAAAACAAGCGTGTGCTGCTCCATATCAGCGATAGCGGCAAAGGCATTCCAAAGAAATATTTTAACAAAATATTCCGGCCTGGTTTTACCACTAAAAAACGTGGGTGGGGGCTTGGGCTTTCTTTGGCGCGCCGGATTGTAGAGGATTACCACCGCGGTAAAATTCGCGTTCTGAAAAGTATTAAGGATCAAGGAAGTACCCTTGAAATCAATCTTCCAGAAACTTCATAATGATTGCAAAAGAATTTGTCATCCATAGGGCCGACATTAACAACCACTGCCCAAATTGTTTCTCAGCAAGAGGCATGGTTTTTTCTTTTATCCAAAATCAAAAAGAGAATAGTTGGCTCATTAAAACCTCAGCTGAGATTCAAGAGCAACTCTTTTGTCAACACTGCAGTCAAGAGATTTATCCCGGTTCTTGGGATGATGCTATAGAACGCGTCTACGCCTACCAAAAAAAGTGTTTCAAGCCAATGCCAGCAGGCATAAAACTGAAAAAGAAAGGGAAAATCATTTTAGCGATTGCTTTGACCACTATAATTAGCGGCACCCTAATTTGGCTTTATGCTAAATAGGTTAGCGACTAGCCCAGCCACTGAGCCCAAGGGATACGACTCAAAGCAAGCAACAAAGCAAGACCATAAAAAATACTGATGCGCTTAAACTTTACAGCGCTTTCTTCGGTACGTTTTTGACGCGAATAACCAATAGTCAAAATTACTGCGGCAATTAGCATAACACTGATATGCTCCACGGCAAATAAGCGCAATGTAGCGTCCTTCATAACTTGTGCACCATTAGAACTAAAAGAATTTATACCCAGTGGAGAGATGAAATATAGAATAAGACCTATTACAACTTGAGTATGGGTAGCAATGAGTGCCCAAAGAGTTAGCTTAAAATCACGAGGCGAAAAGTCACTGTTTTTCATGGACCCCATTAGGGCATTGACCACTGCCACAGTGAGTAAAAATAACACCACAAAGGCTAAAAGGTAGTGCAACATTTGTATGGTAGGATACATTTTGATTGTTTTTTGTTTCTCAAATATAGTTTAAAAGCAAAAAAAAACCGCCTCACAAAGAGGCGGTTTTGATATTGATTCCTAAGAATTAGAAGTTCAAACGCAAGCTAGCGTTATAAGTTCTACGAATACCTAGGTAGTATCCATAAGGATCTTTTTGGTTTACATATCCGTTATTGAACAAGTTGTAAACGTTGCTACGGAATTGAACTTTTTGGTCTCCGAATTTGAAGTTCCAAGTCAAACCTCCATCGAATAAGCTATATGGATTCAAACGAGCGTTTTGGTACTTCACACCAGCAAAAGCAGCCTCCGCTACGTCCGATGGATCCACGAACTCATACAAGTCCTTGTTGTAGATCCAGTTGAAATCCACACTAAGGTTTTTAGCTAAGTCAAGGTTTAAACCAGCACCTACTTGAGTTTGAGGGGCATTGCCCACACGAGCGCCTTTTAGATTAATTTCACCTTCTTCTACGAACGTACTTGCTTCGTCATCCTGAAGAGTATAAGGAGAAGTTCCTCTATACTCCCAACGACCTGCTTGACCGAATGCGGTCAAAGAGTAGCATGCACCTTTAGGACGGTACTCTAAGTCTACCTCTACACCCTTGTGACGTTGAGTCACGTTTGTCAAACGATAAGTTGAGAAGTTCCCGTTTTCAAGTTCTGGACCGTTTATAGCCAAGTAGCGATTACCCCACTCAGTGTAGTAGAAATCTGCGTTGAAACGAAGTTCATTAGTTTGTAATCGGTATCCTGTTTCAAGACCCGTAATCTCTTCATTCTCAACAAATGGGAATGCCAATACGTTAGAGTTACGAATGTCTTTGAAGATGTTGTCTAAGAATGGTTGACGTGAATAAAACCCTGCATTGAAGAACAATGAATTTTGGGTGTCAATTTCTTGTCCGAAACCACCTTTAAGGTTGTATCCTGTCTTGGATACTTTTTCAGACTTGCCAAGACCGTCACCGCTAGTTCCAACAAAACGACCTTCTCTCTGATAAGACTGAGTCGAAACAGCCCCCTGAACAAATGCAGAGAATCCGTCTGAAGAGTACTCAGCTTGTCCAAATCCACCTACATAGTTGATGGTTTCAGAGTAATCGTACTGATAACGATCTTCTTCACCAGCAGAACTGAATAAAGCAGCCCATGGGTCAGCTTCGTATTCGTTTGTGAAAGAATAATCACTTGGACGATCAGTTCCGTAGTTGTCTTGGTAAGAAGTAAGACCCAATAGGTCGTTTACTTGACGGAAGTGATCTCCGGTATAAGTTCTTCCATCGATACCAAGATTTACATCCCAGCTTTCAGAAACATCTAAGCTCAAGTTAGAAAGAACCCCGTACCAGTTATGGTTGTTTACAGAAGCACGACGGTGGTAAGAGTTCCCATAGTTTCCAACACCCTCTGCTGCGTTGTTGGCGTAAATCGCGTCGAAGTCAATTTCGTCTTGATTCGGACCATCACCACCCACACGGATACGACGGCTGCTGCTACCAAGGCTTCCTGTTCCACCTCCACGACCCCAAGAGGCATAAAGTACAGTAGACAAGTCTGCCATTTCGTTGATGTTATAATCCCAGTTCAAGTTAGCTACTGGCTTGTGGTAGTAGTTACGACGCTCAGTGTAACGACTTCCTTCAAAAAACCCTGAGTTTGAGTTTTGTTTTTCACCTAACTCTTTGTAGTCTTCTAGAGAATCTGAAAAGTTTTGATCGTGCCATTGTGGTGCACCAGTCAACAAGAAGTTGAAGGCGTTCTTATCATTTGGCTTATATCCTACAGAGAACAAGTAGTTTTGTCCTTGACCTGCAGTACCGATAGCAAATTTTCGGTGCCCTTGCCAATGGTCAACTAAGGCAGAAAAAGCCCAGCCATTTTCGTTAACACCAGTGTCATAACTTACAGTTCCTTTAAAGTAACTGTCGTTACCGGCCATCATTCGAACAAATCCACCTTGTTTCTTTTCGGTAGACTTAGAAACAATGTTCACAGTACCCCCCACAGAAGAGATGGCAAGTTTAGAAGAACCTAAACCACGTTGTACCTGAACAGCACTCGCCACATCAGCCATACCAGACCAGTTTGACCAGTACATACGACCATCTTCCATACCATTGATCGGCTGACCGTTCAATAGGAAGGCAGTGTTTACTTGGTCAAAACCACGAAGGAATACTTGGGAATCCCCAAAACCTCCAGCTTGGTTAGATACGTAAACCGAAGGCGTGTATTGAATTGCCTCAACAAATTCACGGTTACCAGCAGTTTTTGACTGGATTTGCGCTGCAGTGATAGTTGATACCGCTACTGGCGTCTTGCGATCTTCAGCTAAATCCACAACTCCTGAACCGATCAATACAACCTCAGCAAGCTTATTTGCATCAGCAGTCATTGTTACAGTTCCAAGGTTGGCTGAACCGTTAGTCAAAGTAAAGCTCACAGTTTGATCAACGAATCCCAAGAAAGAGATGTCGATAGATCCTGAATTACCGCTTACTTCTAACGTGAAGTTTCCGTTGAAATCAGTTACTGCACCGTTGCTTGTGCCTGTTTCAACAACGTTCGCTCCTGGAAGTGGCCCTCCTAATTCTGGATCTGTAACCACCCCAGTCACAGTACCCTGAGCAAAGGCAGTAAAACCGCCTAGAAGCATCAACAAAAATAAAAATTGTCTCATAATTTTTTAATTAATTAGTAATATGGTTCCGCAAAATTAGCGTTTTTCGCAGAGATGACCTTGTGATCATGTCAACAAAATGCTATCTCTGTAATATCTCTAAGTTAAGACTTTTTTCTCAAAGTCTGTTTTTTGGCCCTTTAAGATAACAACAGGTTTATTAACAATGAGTTAAGGAATAGTAATACAGTCTAGTTGATCCTTTAGCGGCAACATGAGCTCAGTAAATTCAGCCTTGAATTTTGAAGGCATAGGTTCAGCCTTGGGTAAATCGGTTTTAAAGGGGTCTACTTGTCGCCCATTTTTCCAAAAACGATAGCAAACATGGGGACCACTTGTATTTCCAGTCATGCCAACCCAGCCTATTACATCGCCCTGGCGCACTCGCTGGCCATTTTTTACATTGTATTTTTTCATGTGAAGGTATTGGGTCTCATAGGTTGAATTATGCCGGATTTTCACATAAATACCATTGCCTCCGCGCCGCTCCGCTTTAGTCACGACTCCGTCAGCCGTGGCCAAAATAGGAGTGCCGACCGGAGCTGCAAAGTCGGTTCCTTTATGGGGTCGCACCTTGTAACCATAATGAGCGATCCGGCGTCTCAAATTATAACGAGACGAAATCCGACTGAACTTAACGGGCGCCTTTAAAAATGCGCGGCGTAGATTATTTGATTCCTCATCGTAAAAATCGGGTACTGCCGACGACTCATCTTCCGGCAAAAATCTGAAGGCGTAAAAGGGTTCTCCTTTGTGCGAAAAATAAGCAGCCTTAATCCGAGCCACACCTCCTGGAATAGTATCTGAAATCACCCTTTCATCATAGACGATTTTAAAATAATCCCCTTTTTGGAGTTGGAAAAAATTAATGGTCCAAGCATAAATATCAGACATGGCCTCGGCCAGATAAGGGGACAATTCCTGATCAGACAAAGTTTCGGCTAGGGAACTTGTTATGACTCCTGAAGCTGTCTTTTCTAAAAGACGCACCGGCTTTTTTTCATGGTAGACCTGAAGACTGTCGCGAAAATCGATAACAGCATATTCAATTCTGTTTTTTTCGTAGACAAAAAGCTGGGTTTGTGCCAAAGAATCCTTTGATTTAAGTAAAACGTAAGGCCGCCCAACCCCAATTTTCCGTACATCAAAAATCTCGCGAAAGGTTGTCGCTACCTCGTATATTTTAGCCTGAGATACTCCGTGATTGCTCAAGATTCCCCCAAAGGTATCTCCTGAAACTACGGTGTCCCGAATCACTTCGAAATCGTTCAAAATTAGCCCGTATTCTTCGACAATAGGGGCAACAACTTGTTCTGAGTCTGAATCTGTTTTTTCTCCACCACAAGACATCAATAGTGCGGTAACAACAACGGTTATTCCAAAAAAGCTTTTTGTCACATTCCTATAAATCATGACCCCAATTTTGACGTTCCTCATCACTCCATAATTCCGGGAAAAATATGCGCTTTTGGTATTTTGGATGCATGTATTTGGCCCAAGCACTGCCGCCTGTTGCCTCAGCTTGCACGGCCCCACTCTTCAAATATTTCGTTGCAGTTCGATAATGTGCCATAACCCAGGTAATGTTTACCGTGTAGTCATAATGACGCATGGCCTTAATCAATTCAGGATTTTTTTGATCTTCAGGAGGTAAAGATTTAAACTTTGCCGCCAAATTTATAGTGTTATATTCTTGAGTAAAGGCCACGAATTCATCTCGATAACGCTTTTCAAAAGCCGTCAAAAGGTAAGTCTTTTTACCCGTATTATGGTCCTTACCTGCCGCCTGCCAATACAGGTGATCCAAAGCGTGCTCGTAGGGGGTATTGCGGTCGATGGTCTCGCGAAAACGAGCATCAATTAAGTTAATAAGTTCTGTGGAGGCAAATTCAATTTTACGGTATTGCGCACTTTGAAACCCAGAAGCGGGCGCCAATGAATTTCTAAATTTCATGTACTGCTCAACCTCCATGCCTTGAGTCATGATGTCAAAAGAAGTTGTTAGAATTTCAAAATAGCGCGAAATTCTCAATAAACGTTCTGTAAAAAACGCCGTAGTCAGAGCCTTGTGATGGGCCACCTGCTCAATTTCCCAAAGAATCATTTTAAAAATGAGCTCATTGATTTGATGATACATGATAAAAACCATTTCATCAGGAAAAACAGTCCTCTTGGTTTGAAGCCCGAGCAGTGCATCGACTTGTATGTAGTCCCAATAGGTCAAAGGCTCTTGCTGGAGTAAGCCCGAAAGATGTGTGTCAAGATCCTGGCCTATGGCATCGTATTTTTTTTGGAGATCCCCTAACAGTGCCTCTCGCTTGGTTAAATCTTTTGCCATTGTTATAATTCCAAAATTTTGAAAGGGTGCTTTAAACCCTTGAATTCGTGTAAAGAAGCCTTTAATGAGCCTACGGCCAAATCCGCTTTGATGAGCAAAGGTATTTTATTTTGATCGTCACTGACCCAAACCGTAACACTCTCCTTTTCTTTGAAAACCCTTCCTCCTTCTACGAAAGGGCGAAACTTAAGGGTTTTTACCTTGCCGAATTTAGTTTTCAGTTCTTCACGCCCCAAAAATTTCATGCGAAACTTATAGCCTTCCTTGTCAAAAAACATATCTAAATCGACAAACTCCCCCTCTTTAATTTTATCGATATCAACCGAATTACGCAAATAATAAAACGCAGAGACCAAATCCTGTGTCAATGGCGTTATGTCTGCAGTGACTTTGACATTATTTTCTTTATTCCATATGCGCGCAGATAGTGCATTGTGATTAAAATCAATTTGTACGTCTTTGGTGTAACCTCCTTCATTGATCTTTCGAATAAAACGCAGCGGCATTTGGGTAGAACGATCCACATAAGTTTGATAATAGTCCTCCACGTAAAAAAACCATCGAGATATTCCGGTAGTTCGTCCTTCGCCTTGAATGTGATAAACTGGCTTTTGGTCCAGAGTTGACGCTTGGACCTTTATCGAAGCATAGCCCGCTGTGACGAAGCCATAGTGCACCCGAAATTTACACCATTCCCCATCTGTATAGGCACTATCAACCTCTTGCCCTTGCCCGCCGATAGTTAAGAGCATAAAAACAGTCAACAGAGACCATCGCAGTAATAATGTCGAAGAAACTACTTTCATATTAAAGTGTCCCTCGAGCTTCTTGCTCTCGTTCTATAGCCTCAAACAAGGCCTTGAAATTTCCTTTTCCAAAGCTTTGAGCCCCTTTGCGTTGAATGATTTCAAAAAACAGAGTCGGACGATCGACCACGGGTTTGGTAAAGAGTTGAAGCAAATAACCTTCCTCATCACGATCAATCAAAATTCCGTGTTTTTTTAGCACCGAAACATCTTCATCGATTTTACCCACACGATCCAAAAGGTCATCGTAATAAGTTTCAGGAACGTATAAAAACTCAACCCCGCGCGCACGCATGGCTGAGACCGTGGCCACTATATCATCGGTAGCGACCGCAATATGTTGCACTCCTGGGCCATTGTAATAGTCTAGATATTCCTCGATCTGAGATTTTTTCTTACCCTCGGCTGGTTCATTTATCGGGAATTTAATACGTCCATTGCCATTACTCATCACCTTACTCATAAGCGCAGTGTAATCTGTAGAGATGTCTTTATCGTCAAAAGAGATGATTTGAGCAAATCCCATGACTTTACCATAAAACTCACACCAGGTATTCATCTCATGCCAATCCACATTGCCCACCATATGATCTATGAACTTAAGCCCCACAGACTTTGGATTGTAATGAGATTGCCAAGGTTTGTAGCCAGGCAGGAAAATACCTTTATAATTTTTACGCTCCACAAAAATATGGACCGTTTCGCCGTAGGTATAAATCCCTGAGCGCACCACGTGACCGAAATCATCCTCTTCTACTGTGGGCTCCATAAACGAACGCGCTCCACGCTTAGTGGTCTCTTCCCAGGATTTAGTCGCATCATCGACCCATAGAGCCACCACTTTTACCCCATCCCCGTGTTTGTTAATGTGTACATTGATGGGGCCATCAGGGTTCAAAGGAGTGGTCAAGACCAACCGTATTTTATCTTGTTTTAATACATAAGAAACTCTGTCTTTAGTGCCGGTTTCTAATCCTGCATAGGCCTCGGATTGAAAGCCAAATGCGGTTTTATAAAAATGAGCTGATTGCTTGGCATTACCCACATATAGCTCGACGTAATCCGTACCTAATAAGGGTAAAAAATCTTCCGCTTCATCGAATATTTTTTTAAGCGAATACTCCGTATTTTGAAGGTGCTCTAAGTTTTTAATTTCTGCCATGATTATGGTATTCGAGGTATTTTAATCCAACCAAGATTGGTAATAATTTCCGTCAGAAATAGCCAAACCTTGCTCAGTGACCATAAGTGGTTTAAAGGTATCCACCATAACGGCTAATTCTTCTGTTTCAGTTTTTCCGATACTGCGTTCTGTAGCACCTGGGTGTGGTCCGTGAGGAATACCCGCAGGATGTAATGAAATATGACCTGGGGCAATATCATTACGACTCATAAAGTCTCCATCAACATAATAGATGACCTCATCGGAGTCGATATTGCTGTGGTTATAGGGTGCAGGAATACTCAAGGGATGATAATCATACTTTCTTGGCACAAAACTACAAACCACAAACGCAGCCGTTTCAAAGGTTTGATGCACCGGTGGTGGCTGATGAATACGCCCGGTAATGGGTTCAAAATCATGAATCGAAAAAGCATAAGGATAATTATACCCGTCGTAACCCACTACATCAAAAGGGTGTGTGGCATAAACCATATCGATTAAATCATTTTGCTTTTTGACTTTCATTAAAAATGACCCTTTTTCATCATGGGTTTCCAAGGCCTGTGGTTTTCGTATATCACGTTCACAATAAGGTGAATGCTCTAGAAGTTGCCCAAACCAATTGCGATAACGCTTTGGCGTGTAAATGGGATGGTTTGACTCTACAATAAATAGTCTGTTGTCGGGTCCATCAAACTCCATCTGATAAATCACCCCACGCGGCACCAAAAGGTAATCTCCAAAAGCAAACGGAATATTTCCCAAAAAAGTCTTTAGCGTCCCCGAGCCTTTGTGCACAAAAATGAGTTCATCGGCATCCGTGTTTTTATAGAAATACTCCGAGACCGATTTTTTTGGCGCTGCCAAGATTATGGTGCAGTCACTATTGGTCAATACAGGTGTGCGACTCTCTAGATAATCATCACAAGGCGCTACATCAAAACCCTTTAGCCTGTAAGACTGAATATTGTTTGCCTTGGCGATTTTTGGTGCTATACTTTTTTGAGATAAAATTTCTCTGACCTGAGTTGGGCGATGCTCGTGATAAATATTGGAATACATTCCATCAAATCCTATAGTGCCAAACAGTTGTTCCGCATAAAGGCTCCCATCAGGCTTGCGAAATTGAGTGTGACGTTTTGGCGGAATCTTTCCTAGGGCGTGATAAAAAGGCATGGCAATTAAGTTATTTAACTTATGGTAGTGTCGTTGTTATGGCTGCTCTAAATTACGATTTTTTGTGCTTCTTATGATGATTTAAATCATAAAATGCGCTTTGTAGTAACCCAAGATTAAGGAAAAAAATCCTGCGGCTTTTAACCCTTAGAACCCGAAGCGATCAGACTCGAACTAAGCAGAACTTTGAACTCAAATCAGGAAAAATTCTGAAAATAATCCAATACCTTTTGGGCTTTATGGGCCCCAACCACAGCGCTTACGTCATCAAAAGTCGCTCTTTTAAGACGCTCAGGACTCTTGAACGTCTGAAGTAAGGTTTCCACCGTTTTTTGTCCCACACCGGGTATGCTTTCCAAAACAGAATCTATAGCTTCTTTGCTCCGTTTTTGGCGGTGAAATGTAATCCCAAAGCGATGGGCTTCATTGCGTAGTTGTTGAATCACTTTCAGGGTTTCTGAGGTCTTATCTAAATACAGCGGGATGGGATCGTCGGGATAGTACAATTCTTCCAGGCGTTTAGCGATTCCGATAATGCTGATTTTACCCCGAAGATCCAAGCGCTCCAAACTTTTAAGTGCTGAAGATAATTGACCTTTACCTCCATCGATCACAATCAGGTTGGGCAAAGGCTGCTGCTCTTCTAGAAGACGCTTGTAACGCCGATAGACCACTTCTTCCATAGAGGCAAAATCATCAGGGCCAGCTACGGTTTTAACATTGAATTTACGATACTCTTTTTTAGAAGGTTTTCCGCGTTTGAACACCACACAAGCTGCCACGGGATTGGTCCCTTGAAAATTACTGTTATCAAAACACTCAATGTGCTCAGGCAAAACAGGAAGACGCAAATCTTTTTTCATTTGTGCCATAATCCGCTTTTCATGACGATCAGGATCAACAATTTTGGCTTGCTTCAGTCGATCTAATCTAAAGTATTTGGCGTTGCGCAAAGAAAGCTCTAGAAGTTTCATTTTATCGCCCTGTTTTGGCACAATCACTTGCACTCCTTCAGGCGCACTAATTTTGTGCCCAGCGATTACATTTTTGGCCTGTAAATTAAACCGCTGTCGCAATTCTACAAAAGCTAACTCTAGAAGTGATTTGTCGGACTCATCGAGCTTTTTCTTAAGTTCAATGGTATGAGAACGCACTATGCTGCCAAAAGCAATTTGCAGGAAATTGACATAGGCAAAATCCTCATCTGAACGAATACTGTAAACCTCGGTATCTACAATTTTTGGACTCACCACTGTAGAGCGGGCTTGATAATTTTCTAAAATGTCTATTTTCTCTTTTATCTTGGCGGCGGCTTCAAATTCAAGGTTCTGAGCATGCCGATTCATTTTGGCCTTAAATTGAATTAGAGAGGGCTTGAAGTTTCCCTTTAAGATTTGATGTATTGCCTCAATTTGCTGCTGGTAATCATCAATTTTCTGATGGCCTTCGCAGGCCCCGAGACAATTGCCGATGTGGTATTCCAGACAAACTTTGTACTTACCCGACTCTATTTTGTCCTGCGACAAATCATAATTGCAAGTCCTCAAAGGATACAATCCTCGGATCAGGTCAAGGAGCGTTTGAACCGTCCGCATTTGGGTATATGGGCCGTAATATTGACTCCCATCTTTAATCAATTTACGGGTCGTGAATACCCGGGGAAAAGGCTCATTTTTGACGCATATCCACGGATAGGACTTGTCGTCTTTTAGCAAGACATTATAACGCGGTTGGTATTTTTTAATCAGATTATTTTCCAACAAAAGGGCATCGGTCTCTGTATCTACAACAATATGACGAACGTTGTGAATTTTTTTGACCATAATCCGGGTGCGCGCATTATCATGCTCTTTATTAAAATAACTGCGGACCCGTTTTTGCAAGTTTTTCGCCTTGCCGATATACAATAGTTTCTCTTGCTTATCATAAAACTGATAAACCCCCGGCGAATCAGGAAGTGTAGCAATTTGAAGTGTTTTAGAAACTTCTGTCATCCCCCAAAGATACATCAACTCAATGTTAGAAAACAGCGTTATTATTTTTCATACCTTGCATTAAAGCGGATTAAATGAATATTGCCATCCTATCGCGTAGTGCGCAGCTGTACTCCACAAAAAGCCTGTTGGACTGCGGTTTAAAACACCATAACATGGAGGTTATGGATCCAACTTTGTGTCATGCAGGAACACAGGACAACAAAGCGGTATTGTATTACGGCACAGAACTTGTCGATGACCTAGATGCAGTAATTCCTCGCATTGGCGCGTCCAATACCTTTTTTGGCGCCTCATTAGTACGCCACTTTGAAAGCATGAATGTCTTTAGTACAGTTAGTGCCGAAGCGATATTACAATCGCGCAACAAATGGACGTGTCAGCAAATTCTCAGCCAACACAATATTCCCACTCCTATGTCTTTTTTGGGGCATACCACAAACCCAGATGATATCCTAATACATTTTAAAGGGCGACCAGTCGTGATTAAACTCCTTCAAGGTACCCATGGACAAGGCGTTATTTTAGCCGAAAGCCCGGCCTCTGCAAGAAGCATTATGGAAACCCTCACGGCCTCAAAAGTTCGTTTTTTAGTTCAAGAATTTATTGCGGAATCTCAAGGAAGTGACTTGCGTGCCATCGTGATCGATGGCGCCGTTGTGGCCTCGATGAAACGCTTGAGCAAAGCTGGAGATTTTAGATCTAACCTGCATCGCGGTGGACAATCAGTGGCCTATTCACTAAGTCCTGAAGAAACACATGTTGCTGTTAATGCTGCACGAGCTTTAAAACTCGGAGTTTGCGGAGTAGATATTTTACAAAGCGAACGCGGACCGCTAATTTTAGAAATTAATTCCACTCCAGGTCTTGAGGGCATAGAAACAACCACAGGAATCAATGTTGCCCAAAAAATAATCAGCTATATAGAGCGCAACCGAAATTCATGAGCAACAAGAATAGGTCTATTAATGTTTTAGGGACTGAGGTGCTCCCGGGTAAGAGTGCTCAAGCATTGTTGCAGGTAGCCCATTTGCACAATCGTACAGCTATAGAGATCCCTGTATTTATAGAACGTGCCATAAAGGAAGGGCCCACAGTATTATTACTTGCCGGGATTCACGGGGATGAAGTCAACGGCATTGAGATCTTGCGACAATGTATTGCCAAAGGTATTACTAAACCCCGTAAGGGCACCATAATTTGTATCCCCGTGGTCAATGTCATTGGTTATGTGCACAATCAAAGAGACCTGCCGGATGGTCGAGATTTAAATCGGGCTTTCCCCGGCAAAAATTCGGGCTCTTTGGCCACCCAAATTGCTTATCAACTCACTCAAGGGGTAATGCCACATGTAGATTTAGCTATCGATTTTCATACCGGTGGGGCCCAAAGATTTAATGTTCCTCAAATTCGAATGAGTGGTACAGATGCTGAGCTCTTGAATAAGGCCAAAACATTTGGCGCCCCCTTTGTAGTTCATTCCAAATCAACGCCAAAATCACTGCGCCAGACTTGTGATAAAAAAGGAATCCCCCTCTTACTTTTTGAAGGGGGTAAAAGTAACGATATAAATACAGCGGTGAGCAATGCCGGGGTTAATGGCGTAAAACGTTTGCTCCATCATTTAGAAATGATCTCCCCTAAATTCAAAATAAGCGCGCCCAAACATAAGACCGTTGAAATATTGAACAGTATTTGGGTAAGGGCCAGTTCATCCGGCATGTTCAAACCATTAATTGAAGTGGGTAAATGGGCTGAAAAAGGGGCGATAATGGGTCAAATTTCAGACCCCTATGGCCAGTCAATGATTGCCGTCATCGCTCCAAATAATGGATATGTGTTCAATGTGAATCAGGCCCCTACTGTTTATCAAGGCGATGCACTTTTTCACCTTTCAACAGAAATCAGATAATCCCAGAAAGAAGCTCATACTCGAAGGAAAAAAATCGGATGAAAGACAAAAACACCATTAGACAAGAGGTGATGGCTCGCAGAAAATCCTTAACTCCGTTGCAACAGGACGAGATGAGTTTAGCGATTGCTAATCAATTATTGCGCTGCGATATATGGCAGGGCACGTATTATCATCTGTTTTTAACCATTGCCCAAAAAGGCGAGGTAGACACACATCCTATTTTGGACATTCTCCATGGCCGCGATAAACAAATTGTCATTTCTAAGGCGAATTTTGAACAGGGTAGTTTAAGTCATTTTCTGTTAGATGAAAACACGC
This sequence comes from Flavobacteriaceae bacterium, assembly GCA_038132955.1. Classification (GTDB taxonomy): domain Bacteria; phylum Bacteroidota; class Bacteroidia; order Flavobacteriales; family Flavobacteriaceae; genus BACL21. Next base: position 29,231 of record JAYPSJ010000013.1, on the reverse strand, counting down.
GCATCATGACCTCAAAATTTGGCATCCCTGAGCCAGAAGGCGGTCAAGAAGTAACCCCTGATTTATTGGACGTGGTCTTTGTTCCTCTTTTGGCTTATGACAAAAAAGGAATGCGCCTTGGCTATGGCAAAGGATTTTACGATCGATTTTTGGCCCAGTGTCCTGAAAATTGTAAAAAAGTAGGGCTTTCCTTTTTTGACCCAGAATCGGACCTCATCCCCTGTGATTCATGGGATTTAGCTTTAGATTTTGTAGTAACTCCAAGTGCATTTCATCGATTTTAAATGTTTTTTAACCGATAATTTGTAATATTTATTACATTAGTGGTCCCAAAACTTATAAAAAATGAACTTTCTTTCTACCAAAAGACGGTCTCAATCGGCATTTAACAGCCCTGCGAAATCCGAATCATTTAAGGTTAATCCTGACTATTTTAATCGACAGTACCAAGCCGAACAAGGCATCATATCGCCCTTGGAGGATATTGCGAATCAGTTAATCCGCCTGAATAAGCAGAACGCGCAGCTTGTGGCATTTGCAGAGCATATGTGTCGTCAAATACGCAGTGTTACCGGCAACTTAGGCCTTACAGTAGAACTCCTACAACAGACCACAGATGAACAAGAACGGCAAGAGCTTATCGGTCAAATCCAAGATGTATCAATGATTATGAACCAAACTGTGGATCAGCTCAATCAAATGTCTTATTGCTCGAAACTGACCCCAGACCAGAAAGAAAAAGTTTCCATTAGTTCATCATTGCACAGGAGTTTGGTACAACTCAATGCCCTCATACACGAATCAGAGGCAGAGATTTTCTCTGATTTCTCCGAAGTGCCCGAGGTTTTATTTAACGCCAAACTTCTTGAATCATTTTTTAAGACTATTATTGAGCACGCTATAATCCATACACCCGAGTCCCGTAAACCGGCCATTGATATATTTTCATTTCAAGAGAACGAGAATAATGTGCTTTTAATAAAAGATAATAGTGATGGCAGTATTCTGGCTAAATTTAGCAGAGCCGATTATAGCCAGGACAATAACCATTCTGACTCCAGCGCATTGACCTTTAATGCCCTTAAATTACAGGTTGAAAAACTTGGGGGAGCACTGAGCGTCAGTGCAAATACCAGCGTTGGTTCGTCCCTCAAAATCACCTTTTAAAGGATAGGGATCACTCCTGACTTGGGGTTTTCGGAAAAGCCTTTTTATTGAAAAGGATCAAAAGACCTACGCCCGTGCTGATTGCCGTATCGGCTACATTGAATACGGGGTTAAAAAAGGAAAAGGAAAACATATCTACGACCTTGCCATGCAGCCATTGGCCATAACCCCCGCCTTGAGGGAGAAACTCAGCAACTTGGCCCATACTATGCTCAAAAAACACCCCGTAGAATACTGAATCAATGATGTTGCCCAAAGCTCCGGCAAAAATCATAGAAATGGACAATATCAACACCCACGAAGACTGTTTACGAATGACATCGTAAAGCCAATAACCTATACCCACAATGGCCAATAGCCTAAAAACTGTCAAAATTAGTTTGCCGTAATTCCCAGGAATTTTCGCCCCCCAAGCCATACCTTCATTCTCTATAAAATAGATTTTGAACCACGAAAAAACCGCCACACTGTCGTGTAAGGCAAAATGGGTCTTTATGTAAAATTTTGACCATTGATCAATGATAAGAATGATCAAGATCAATAAAATAGCTTGGGTTGACTTCATATTCCGCCCTTATTTCTGCATATTTTTTGCTTCAATGCTCAAAGTAGCATGAGGCACGATACGCAGACGCTCTGGCTTAATTAATTTGCCGGTAACACGGCAGATTCCGTAGGTTTTATTCTCTATTCGGATCAATGCATTTTTTAAATCACGAATAAATTTCTCTTGTCTGATGGCCAATTGAGAATTCGCCTCCTTACTCATAACTTCGCTCCCTTCGTCAAAGGCCTTAAATGTTGGCGAAGTATCATCCGTTCCGTTATTACTGTCGTTTTTGTAGGCGCTTTCTATTAAAGCCAATTGCTCCTTGGCTTTTACTAGCTTTTCATTAATCAATACTCTGAACTCCTCGAGCTCCTTGTCTGTGTAGCGTGTCTTTTCTTCATTTGCCATAATTAACACTTTTTTTTAATGTTCAGTTGGGTTGTTATATCATCAAATTCGATGACCTGTCCCCCTTCGAGTTGGTCTACAACGCTGAGTTGATCGGCCAAAGTCTCCCCGGAAACATAGTCACCAAAATGCTGTAAAGCTTCATTGAGCACAGGATGCGCAACAAGACTAATTTCTATGCGATCTGTCACTTCGAGTCCACTGTCTTTGCGCAAATTTTGAATGCGGTTAACCAGTTCGCGACAAATCCCTTCATATTTCAAAGATTCTGTAATGGTAACATCAAGGGCTACCGTTAGTCCATCTGCACTAGCCACGAGCCAACCCTCGATATCTTGTGAGCTTATAATCACATCGGACCGCTCTAAAGTAATACTTTTATCGGCTAAATCTAGACTCAAATTTCCGTTTTGTTCCAAGGCGCTTATTTGCTCTGGACCAAATTGGCCGATGGCGGCTGCTACAGCCTTCATATCAGCCCCAAATCTAGGTCCAAGTTTTTTGAAATCAGGTTTAATTTGTTTGACTAAAATGCCTGAATCTTCACTAATGAGCTTTATGTCTTTTACGTTTACCTCGTGCTTGATCAAATCTTGCACTGCCAAGATATCCTCTTTTTGAGCCTCGCTCAAAACAGGAATCATGATAGTCTGCAAAGGTTGACGTACTTTAATTTTTTCTTTTTGACGTAATGAAAGCACCAAAGAAGAAACCGTCTGCGCCTTATTCATTTTTCGCTCTAAATCTTCATCAATCAGCGTAGAATTGGCTTTTGGAAAATCACTCAAGTGCACTGAAATAGGACCATCAGGATTAACCACACTGGTGAGGTCGCGATAGAGTCTATCCATAAAAAATGGCGCAATCGGCGCTCCTAACTCGGCGACGGTCACCAAACATTGATATAAAGTCTGATAGGCAGAAATCTTATCCGGACCATAAGTCCCTTTCCAGTATCTCCTTCGGCTCAATCGAACAAACCAGTTGCTCAAATGCTCTTGAACAAATTCTGAAATAGCTCTTGCTGCGCGTGTGGGTTCATAAGCGGTATATGCTTCATCCACGGAGAGAACCAAAGAATTTAATGCGGATAAAATCCATCGATCGATTTCGGGACGCTCGGCATGCGGTACCTCAGCTTCTTGAAAAGTAAAGCCATCGACATTGGCGTAAAGGGCAAAGAAGCCATAGGTATTATAGAGTGTGCCAAAGAATTTATTGCGTACCTCAGCGATTCCTTCCAAATCAAATTTCAGGTTATCCCAAGGATTGGCATTACTGATCATATACCAACGCGTAGCGTCAGGTCCATGAGTATCTAAAGTCTCAAATGGGTCCACCGCATTACCCAGACGCTTAGACATTTTTTGACCGTTTTTATCCAGGACTAATCCATTAGACACCACATTCTTATAAGCGATATCGTCAAAAATCATGGTGCCAATGGCATGCAAAGTGTAAAACCAACCACGGGTTTGATCCACACCTTCGGCAATAAAATCAGCCTTGCGCCAGGTCTGCTCGACCTTCTCTTTATTTTCAAAAGGGTAGTGCCATTGGGCATAAGGCATGCTTCCGCTGTCAAACCAAACATCAATCAAATCAGTTTCACGATACATTGGAGCTCCAGTAGAGGAAGTCAATACGATTTTATCCACATGACTTTTGTGTAAATCTACCTTTGCATAATTCTCTTCAGAAAAGTCTGAAGGATCAAATGAGGCAAAAATATCCTCTGTCATATGGCCTGCTTTGACTGATTCTGCCATAGCCTGTTTGAGTTCCTTGATTGAGCCAATACAGAGCGTTTCACGTCCGTCTTCGGTACGCCAAATCGGCAAGGGGATTCCCCAAAATCTGGATCTAGACAGGTTCCAATCATTTGCGCTGGCAAGCCAATTGCCAAAACGACCTTCTCCAGTGGCTTTGGGCTTCCAATTTATGTCCTGATTCAATGCGTGCATGCGGTCTCTAAAATCAGTGACCTTAATGAACCATGAATCTAGTGGATAATACAATATGGGTTTGTCCGTACGCCAGCAATTTGGGTAACTGTGGACGTATTTTTCAACCTTGAAGGCTTTATTTTCGATTTTAAGTTTGATGGCAATTTCGACATCGACACTTTTCTCAGGAGCCTCCCCTTCAGGATAATATTCGTTCTTTACATAATATAAGGCAAAATCGCTCACCTCATCACGGAAACGTCCCTGTAAATCAACCAAAGGAACTAATTGTCCGTCCTGGTCTTTGACCAGCATCGGAGGGACCTCTGGAATAGCTTCCTTAGCCACCTTGGCATCATCGGCACCAAAGGTTGGAGCAGTATGCACAATCCCAGTACCATCTTCTGTAGTCACGAAATCACCACCAATTACTCTAAAGGCATTTTCAGGGTTGTTGTGGGGCAATACATAAGGCATCAATTGCTCATAGCGGGCACCTACGAAATCAGCTCCGCTCAAATGGGCCACAACACAATAAGGGGTTTTTTTAGCCGAAGGATCAAGTGCCTCATGATCTTGAATCTCGTCTATAGGCTCAAATTTTCCTGCGAACACCTTTGATATCAGAGTCTCGGCCAAAACTACATGTACTGGCGCTCCGGTATATTGATTGAAAGTCTTAACTACTGCATATTTAATTTTCGGCCCCACAGTAAGAGCAGTATTGCTCGGTAAAGTCCAAGGTGTTGTCGTCCAAGCCAAAAAATGTAATTCCTTATAGCCTTTTAAACTTTCTGGTAACGATTCTTCGATGGCTTTAAATTGGGCCACAACAGTAGTATCCGTAACATCTTGATAAGTCCCAGGCTGATTCAGCTCATGCGAACTGAGCCCTGTCCCTGCTTTTGGCGAATAAGGTTGAATGGTGTAACCCTTATACAAAAGTCCTTTGTCGTAAATCTGTTTTAAAAGCCACCAGACCGATTCCATGTATTTTGGCTCATAAGTCACATAAGGCTGGGTCATATCGACCCAATAGCCCGCACGCTCCGTAAGTTGATTCCAAACATCGGTATAACGCATAACCGCTTTGCGACAGGCCTCGTTATATTCTTCTACGGAAATCGTCTTGCCTATATCTTCTTTGGTAATGCCCAATTCTTTTTCAACACCTAGCTCAATAGGCAAACCGTGGGTATCCCATCCTGCCTTGCGCTCTACAAGAAAACCTTTTTGAGTTTTATAACGACAAAAAATATCTTTAATGGTTCGGGCCATTACGTGATGAATCCCTGGCATTCCATTGGCCGAAGGCGGCCCTTCAAAAAAGACAAAAGGAGTGGCCTGCTGTCGCTGCTGAATACTCTGCTCAAATACAGCTTTTTCACGCCAAAATTCCAGCGTCTTTTCAGCACATTCTGGCAAATTTAACCCCTTGTATTCCTTGAATTTAACACTCATTTTTGTCCTATTCTTTTGGGCGCCATACTAGGGCCCCTTAAAAGGTAGCGAAAGTAAGAAATTTTGTAGAAATAATCAGTCTTCAGGACTGTAGGCTCTTTTTTTAAATTCGTTGAGCATTTTAAGCATGCGAAGAACATAGTTTTGCGCCAATGAAGCATTCCTGATTAGCTTCAGGGTATGATGCGATATTGTGCTTACTGTCGGGCTCCAATCAAGGGCCGCTCTGATAAAAAATTTTGTGCCTCATTTTGCAAAAACACCCACCACAATAATGCCCGAAAAAAGCTGAAAAGTAAATGGTGGCGGCCAATTTTGTTTATATTTAGTCCTCAATCCAAAAATTAAAGTCAATGAACCTTAGCATTCGTTTTTTCAGTTTTGTCTTTGTTTTTTTCACTTCAGTGATTTCATCATTGGGTCAAACTTTTGATCCAGCCCTTTACGATGCCCTAACCTATAGAGAAATCGGTCCATTTCGTGGGGGACGCAGTGCCGCAGTTACTGGCGTGCCTGGAAAACCAAATTTATTTTATTTTGGAGCTACTGGAGGTGGCTTATGGAAAACAAATGACGGCGGACGAAATTGGGAAAACATTTCAGATGGTTATTTTGGCGGTTCGATAGGCGCCATTACCGTGGCCAAAAGTGATCCGAATGTTTTGTACGCTGGAGGAGGAGAACAAACCGTGCGGGGTAACGTTTCTTCGGGCTTTGGCATGTGGAAAAGTGAGGATGCCGGAAAAACTTGGTTTTTTGCTGGCCTGCAAAAAAGCAGACATATACCGCGAATTGTTGTCGATCCCAATGACCACCAAGTGGTCTACGCAGCCGTCTTGGGTGATTTGTACAAACCTACTGCCGAACGGGGCGTGTATAAAAGTATCGATGGTGGGAAACAATGGAAACGTGTTCTTTTCGCCAACGAAAATGCTGGAGCAACGGACCTAATAATCGATCCCAATAATCCCCGTGTACTTTATGCCTCCACTTGGAATGTGCGCCGCACTCCTTACAGTTTGAGCAGTGGTGGACCCGGCTCAGCCCTCTGGAAAAGTAAAGACTACGGTGAGACTTGGACCGAAATCTCAACCAATAAAGGCTTTCCTGAAGGAACCTTGGGCATCATCGGAATCACCGTATCTCCCAGTAATAGCGAGCGCTTGTGGGCTATGGTGGAGCATAAAGAAAAAGGCGGTGTTTATCGCAGTGAAGATGGCGGAGAAAACTGGAAACTCATGAACAGCGATCGCAACTTACGTCAACGGGCCTGGTACTATACACGTATTTTTGCGGACACTCAAGACCCTGAGACCGTTTATGTCCTAAACGTACGCTATCACAAAAGCACCGATGGTGGGAAAACATTTTCCTCGAGCAATGCACCGCATGGGGATCATCACGACTTATGGATTGCCCCTGAAGACCCCAATCGCATGATTATGGGGGATGATGGTGGTGCTCAAGTGACTTATGACGGCGGAGAAACTTGGAGTACTTATCACAATCAACCCACCGCACAATTCTACCGCGTAACTACTGATGACGCTTTTCCCTACCGTATTTATGCCGCCCAGCAAGACAACTCAACGATTCGCATCAGACATCGCACGGAGTCTGGCAGTATTTCAGAGGACGATTGGGAAGAAACTGCTGGTGGAGAAAGTGCCCATATTGCGGTAGATCCAGAAAATAATGACATTGTCTACGGCGGAAGTTATGACGGCTTTTTGACCCGATATAACCACCAAAAAAATACGGTGCGCAGTGTGAGTGTTTGGCCAGATAACCCAATGGGGCATGGCGCAGAAGATTTTAAATACCGCTTCCAGTGGAATTTCCCAATTTTCTTTTCGCCGCACAATCCTAAGAAAATATACGCTGCTTCAAACCACCTTCATGCCTCGACTGATCAGGGAGCCTCTTGGCAGCTCATCAGTCCGGATTTAACCAGAAATGACCCTACCAAATTGGGCTCTTCTGGCGGACCGATTACCCAAGACAACACTTCTGTGGAATACTACTGTACCATATTTGCTGCAGCCGAGTCCCCACTGGTCGAAGGTCTGCTCTACACCGGAAGTGATGATGGATTGGTTCACATGTCTCAAGATGGCGGGAAAAGTTGGACAAATATTACCCCAAAGGATTGGCCAGAGTGGATGATGGTCAACAGTATTGAACCTTCCCGACATGAGCCAGGGACCTGTTACATAGCAGGGACACGCTATAAACTGGGAGATTACACCCCCTATTTATACAAAACCAGTGACTATGGCGCGAGCTGGAAACGCATCACCAAGGGCATTGAGAGCGAACATTTCACCCGAGTGCTTCGCGAAGATTTAACCAAGCGCGGCTTGCTTTATGCTGGCACCGAGGCCGGCATTTACGTATCTTTTGACGACGGGGCTCAGTGGCAGAAATTTCAGTTGAACTTACCTCAAGTGCCCATTACCGACCTGGCATTAAAAAATAATGACCTCATTGTAGCGACTCAGGGGCGCAGCCTCTGGATGATTGATGATTTGAGCGTACTACATCAGTTGAGCAACGCCAAAGGGAATGACAATTTCTTATTTAAACCCAAAGATGCCTATCGAATGGGCGGGCGCTCAAGAAGCGGTTCACTGACTCAAGGGGCCAATCACCCTAATGGGGTGATGGTCTACTACACCGTGGCCGATCCAGAAAATGCGGAGGTAAGTCTGAGCTTTTTAACCTTGAATAACGATACAATACAGAGTTTTAGCAATAAAGACAAAAAGAACAAGCTCGAGGTCAAAAAAGGCCATAATATGATGGTTTGGGATCTTCAAGGCCAAGCGGCAGAGCGTTTGGACGGAATGATTCTTTGGTGGGCCAGTACCGAGGCCCCTAAAGCCGTGCCTGGTGTTTATGCCGTTGTGCTTCAAGTGGGGGATCAGGTCATGCGACGCCAATTTAACATCTTAGCCGACCCTAATTCAGAAACCGATATTAGCGGAATGCAGCGCCAATTTGAATTCATCAGCTTGGTCAATGCAACTGTTGATAAGGCCCACAAGAGTATCAAAAAAATACGCGATATCAACACTCAGCTCAAGGCCTTTAAAGAGCGCTATAGCGGATCTTCGGCGGTTGCCACACTAATAGAGGATTCCGACAATTTGAGTAAAGAACTCACCGCCATAGAAGAAGCGCTCTATCAAACCAAGAACCGCAGTGGTCAAGACCCTCTGAATTTCCCCATCAAACTGACCAATAAATTAGCCCACTTAAATGCTTTGGTAGCTATGGATGATTTTCCCCCTACCCAGCAAGACGTGGCCGTGAAAAATGAGCTCACCGCAGCGATCGAAGTGGAATTAAATAAATTTGACGCTCTGATCAGTGATGAGATTAAAGCATTCAATGAGGCCTTCCGTCAAATGAATTTGGATTATTTGTTTGTGGAATAGTTCCTTGCAGGCCTTGTAAAATGGCCTTCATTTTAATAAAGGAGATATGACTTATTACTATCTAAAAACATTGCACCATCTATTTGTCCTGATCTGGATTGCAGGATTGCTATATACTGCTGGGATGTTTGCATTGAGCAGCAAATTAGACATCGATGGCAAAAATAGCACAACGCGAATAGCGATGAATTTTTGGCGTTATGCTACTTGGCCGAGTATGATCCTCGGGATGCTCAGCGGTATGGCTATGCTGCATTTGAGGTTGTTTCACCTGGCTGATGTATGGATGCAGGTCAAACTGCTTGTCGTAATTCTACTTGTGGCCTTCCACATACGCAGTCATTTGCTTTTTACTCGTGCCATAAAGGTCTCAAAAGAAGAAAAACCCTATCGTTCCACAGGCTGGTCTCAGCTTGTGGCTCTCGGAGCGACTTTCGGGGTATTCTTTTTATTTTTAATGGGACTAAAAGATAGTTTCCAATGGGTTTCTGGCACTATTATTGCGACCCTGACCACAGCATTAGTCGCGTTTTGGCTGGCTAAAAAAACCTAAACCCCGATTATGTCTTTGTATAAATCACTGCGTTTTCGCATATTTTTTGCCATGCTTTTTGTGTTGGTGCTCACCTTTATTGGTTTGGCTATACTGACTGTGGTCCAGTATAAAGAGGAGGCCAAGGATTATCATCGGGAACGATTATTGCGCAAAGAACAAAATATAAAGCAGAACCTAAATTATGTTTTAAAAAACAGCTCCTACCCCCAAGAAACAGAGGCACTCCAAAATATTTTTCACAACAAAATATTTGAGATTAAAGACATCCATAATTTAGCGCTTGAGCTTTACACTCCCGAGGGTCAATTGATTTTAAGTTCGCAAAACAGAACTGCCGACTCATTGGCACAAAAAACGCTAAATCCAAAGCTTATAGAAGCGCTAAATAAAAATCGCGAAGAACATTTGGTCCAATCCTTTAATCGGGGGCGTGAAAATTATCAGAGTTCCTATTCTTTTCTGATGTCCGATACCTTTGAGCCCATTGCTATTGTGCATTTACCCTATATCGCTGATGATGGCTTTATGACAAAAGAGCTCAATGAAAATCTTTTACGCATGAGCATTCTTTATGGCGTGATGCTCCTTATCTCTATCGCCATAGCCTACGCACTTTCACAATACATTACAAGAAGCCTCCAGAGCATTAGTCAAGGGCTTACCTCTACCCAATTACTTGGCCAAAATCAAAGAATTGAAATACAATCAAACGTTTCAAGTGAGATTAAAAAGCTGGTCGAAGCCTATAATAATATGATCGAAGCGCTCGAACAAAGTGCCGTTCAACTGGCTCAAGGAGAGCGAGAAGCTGCATGGCGAGAAATGGCCAAACAAGTGGCGCATGAAATTAAAAATCCTTTGACCCCGATGCGTCTTAGTGTCCAAAGTTTTGAGCGAAAGTTTGACCCCCAGGACCCCGAGATCCACAATAAAATCGTCGAATTTAGTGCCTCATTAATCCAGCAAATCGACACTATGAGCGATATTGCCTCGGCCTTTGCGACCTATGCCAAGCTGCCCGAACAAAATATTCAGACTATTGATCTTACCGAAACCATAAAGCGCACCATTGAAGTTTTTGACAGTAAATTCATCCAATTTTCGGCTCCAGAGGAGGCCCTTTTCTTGAGTTTTGATAAAAATCAGCTGAATCGCATCGTCACTAACTTGATAAAAAATAGCCTTCAATCGCTTAAAGAAAATCAAATCGCCAACCCAGAAATAAAGGTCGACCTCAGCGATGATGCCAGCCAAATCACACTAAGTGTTGGGGATAATGGTCCGGGTATTTCTAAGGAGGTAAAAAGTCGAGTCTTTGAACCCAAATTCACTACCAAAACCAAGGGTATGGGATTGGGGCTGGCCATGGTAAAAACCATTGTGCTTTCCTATGGGGGAACCATTGACATTCAGGAGCCCAAAAAAGGCGGAGTGGCCTTTGTGATGCGGTTTCCAAAAGCTTGAATTATTTAATACCTTTAGCCATAATTTAAGGAGTGCCACGTCACCCTCGGAAACAACTCAAATATGGCTGACCATCAACAATTTGTGCTGCGAGAAGATTTTTCAGGTAGCTGTCTTTTAACCATCAATCGTCCGGATAAACTCAATGCTTTAAATCGCGACACCATCATGGCTTTGAATCAAGCGATCACCGAGGCCTTAGCCGATACAGAAGTTCGGGTAATTATGATTAAAGGACAGGGGGAAAAGGCATTTGTGGCTGGGGCGGACATTGCGGAGTTTGCTGACTTTAATCCTGAGCAGGGAAAAGACTTGGCTGCCAAGGGTCAAGAGCTCCTCTTCGATTTAGTGGCTCATGCCCACAAACCAGTCATTGCCATTATTAATGGTTATGCCCTTGGGGGCGGTTTAGAGCTGGCTATGGCAGCACACATGCGTGTGGCTAGCACTACGGCCAAAATGGGGTTGCCTGAAACTTCACTTGGCCTAATACCAGGATATGGTGGGACACAACGCTTGGCCCAACTCATCGGCAAAGGAAGAGCCTTAGAGCTGATTTGTACCGCGGGCATGATCGGTGCCGAGCGGGCTTATGAAATGGGACTGGTGAATCACATATACCCGCCAGAAGAGCTCATGGATGGCGCCCATAAACTCGCCGAGGCCATAAAAAATACAGCGCCCACTGCGGTTGCGCAGGCCATTAGGGCCGTGAATGCTGGTCTGGACCAAACCACAGGGCTAAAGGCAGAAATCGAGGCCTTTGGGGCCTGTTTTGGTACCGAAGATTTCAAAGAAGGCACCCAGGCCTTTTTAGAAAAACGCAAAGCACAGTTTCCAGGGCGGTGAATCAAGTGATTCACAGCCTCATTCAATTTCAGCTCAATTAGACATTAACAGAACTCGTCGTAAGCGCTCTTAAGGTTAGATGCGATCATGTCTGCACTTCGGCCTTCAATGTGATGGCGCTCCAGCATGTGTACTAACTCCCCATCTTTAAACAAAGCCATAGATGGCGAGGATGGCGGGAAAGGGACCATGGCCGCACGGGCCGCATCGACGGCTTCAAAATCAACTCCGGCAAATACCGTAGTTAAATGATCCGGTTTTTTATCGTTCAGCAAGGACATTTTGGCTCCTGGACGGGCATTGGCCGCGGCACAACCACAAACCGAATTCACCACCACCAGCACAGTGCCTTCACTAGCGATAGCCTCTTTGACTTGTTCGGCGCTAAGTAACTCTTGAAACCCGTAAAGACTCAAGTCTTCACGCATAGGTTTTACAATTTCTGCTGGGTACATATTTAAAATTTTTTCAGTGTAACAATATTGCCCCAAAGATAATCAATAATTCCCTGAACAGCCAAAGTATGGTTGTGCCTTATTTACGGGTGAAATCCCTATATTTGGAACCTTTATAAAACCTCAATAATACAATATGCTTCGCTGGTTTTTAGGTATTCTAGGGATGGTCTACTTCCGATGGCCCGGTGCCATATTAGGTTTTGTGATCGGTAACATTATCGATAATATGAATGCGGGCAAATCCTATCCCGGAGGAGGCTCGATTTTTGGTCGTCCGAGCAACCAAAACATCCCCGCAGAGTTCGAGTTAAAACTCTTGGCCTTGGCCTCGGTGGTGATTAAGGCCGACGGAAAAGTCGAACAAAGCGAATTGGATTATGTAAGACGCTACTTCATACAGGCCTATGGACAAGAGCGCGCCAATACAACATTTCGGTTATTTAATGAACAAATTAAAAAGTCTGGGGTATCGGGTGTGGGTATAGCGCAAGAACTCAAACCGTATCTTAGATATGAAACACGACTGCAAGTTATCCACTTTCTCTTTAGCGTGGCCAATGCCGATGGTGTCGTTTCAGAATCTGAAGTACAGCAACTTGAATCTATTGCGCGCGCATTTTCGATTAATCTCAATGATTTTGGCAGCATTAAGGCCATGTTTTTTGATCGCCCCGAACGCGCTTATGAAATCCTAGAAATTCCTAAGACTGCAACTGAGGCCGAAATTAAGAAAGCCTATCGCACTATGGTCAAGAAGTACCATCCTGATAAACTACAGGATATGGATGAGGCCTATCGTAAAGGTGCGGAAGAAAAATTCCGAGCAGTACAGGAAGCCTACGAGCGCATCCAAAAGGAACGCGGATTCTAGACTAATTTTAATTTTTCTCAAATAATTACTCATTTTTCGGTGTTTTTAACACCTTTTATTATTTTTTTAAGCAAAAACATAGCTTTTTTCTCATTTTTTAGAATTTATGGATATTTTCATTAATTCATACTATTCGACACTAAAATTAAAGGACCAAGTCGTCGTTCATTCAAACCTTTTTGAGGTAAACTTTTACTCGATCATTAACAAAATGATCAAATTCTCTCTCGACTGAAATATCCCAAATTCGCTGTATTTTGTTAAAATAAGCTCATTTTATTGTCAAAATGACTCATTTTTTAATAAAAACAACGATTTTTTACATAATTCACTGTAACTTAAAAAATTCATTAATCATTTTTAGACAAGTCTAAAAATATTTTTACATTTGTCTTATATGACACGTGCAGAAGAAAATTATTTAAAGGCCCTGTATCACCTCTCCGATCACGACGATACTTTGGTCAGCACTACAGAACTCGCCGAGCGACTCGAGACCAAGCCCTCTTCAGCCACGGACATGTTGCAAAAACTGCATGACAAATCACTGGTGGCTTACACCAAATACAAAGGCGCTAAACTCAGCGCGGAAGGACGGCAAAAGGCTAGCCAGATTGTGCGCAAACATCGGCTTTGGGAAGTCTTTTTGGTAAACAAACTTGCCTTTGGTTGGGAAGAGGTCCACGAGATTGCCGAGCAGCTCGAGCACATCAAAAGTCCAGAACTGGTCGAACGACTGGATCAATATTTGGGCTGCCCCACGACCGACCCCCACGGAGATCCCATACCTGATCAAAAGGGTCAAGTGGTGACCGTCTATAAGTCTTTACTGTCAGATCAGCCCAAAGAAAGCAGTGTCATTCTCATGGGGATTAAAGATTCGGACACTAATTTTTTAACTTATTTGAGTCAGAAAAACATTAAATTAGGGAGTTGTATCACCATACTCGACAAAGAACCCTTTGACCAATCTATGACCATCGAAATAGATGGACAAATGCATTTCATATCCAAAACCATTTCAAACAATATTTATGTGCAAGCCCTTTAAAATCAGTTGGGCCACCGCCCTATTAGCCTTCTGCTTTTGGTCCGCCCAAGCTCAGCAAAAACCTGATAACTCCAGTCATGGTCAAAGTGAGGACCACAGCATCATCACCGACCGTCCAGACGCCACCGAATCACCAAATACAGTAGAGCCTGGTTACGTTCAAATCGAAACGGGTGGTTACTACACCCGATACGAAGGTGAAGTTGAGAAAACAGAGTCGCATGGCTATAACACCACTTTGGCTCGTATTGGTCTGCTCGAAAATATGGAGCTTCGTCTGGGGGTAAACTACGAAAACAACCACGTCACCACCACTATGGGAGACGCCTCGGTTAAAACGGACTTCAAGAGTTTCACCCCTCTGCTGGCGGGAATTAAAATCAATCTCTTTGAAGGTCAAAGTTTCGGCGGGGGACCTGGCAAAACAGACTTTGGTTTTTTAGGACATTTATACCTCCCGTTTACCAGCAGTACTCCAGAAGATATGAGCTCGGGCGACTCTGAGGTGATGCCTCAAACCACAGGAGCAGATTTTCGCTTTTCTGTGGGGCATGAGCTTTCTGATAGCTCTGGTTTGGCCTATAACCTAGGCGGACAATGGGCTGGCGACGGCTCGGGCATGGCATTTGTTTACACCCTGGCTTATGGTTATTCGCTGAGCGAGCGTATCAGGGCCTATATCGAACTCTACGGCGATGCACCTGAACTTTCTTCCGCAAACCACTACTGGGATGCAGGCTTTACTTATATAGCAGGTTGGAACTTGCAATACGATTTGACCTTTGGCCGCAGCATTACCGATGGACAGGACTTGCTGCTGAGCGCAGGACTCAGCTATAAATTTGCTTACTAAACTATGGACGCAATAATCAATTATCTTGAAAGTATCGACCCGGTGCTGGCCGCGCTTTATGCAGGTTTATTTACTTGGGGGCTAACCGCCTTTGGCGCCTCGTTTGTCTTCTTCTTTAAATCCTTAAACCGAGCGGTTTTGGATGGCATGCTGGGGTTTACCGGAGGAGTAATGGTGGCCGCGAGTTTCTGGAGTTTGCTGGCCCCAGGCATTGAAATGAGTCCTGGCGAGGGTTTTGCCAAAGTATGGCCTTCGGCTATCGGATTTTTTTTGGGGGCTCTATTTATTTTTGCCTTAGATAAAATTCTCCCACACGTCCACATCAATTTTAAAAACAGCCAAAGCGAGGGCTTAAAAACCCCTTGGCACAGAACAACACTACTTACTCTTGCAATCACGCTTCATAACATTCCTGAAGGCCTGGCTGTAGGGGTTTTATTTGGCGGGGTTGCGGCCGGCTTTGACGGGGCCTCCATCAGCGCTGCCGTGGCCTTGGCCCTCGGGATCGGACTTCAGAATTTTCCAGAGGGTATAGCGGTGGCCATGCCACTAAGGCGTACAGGGGCCAGTCGCAGAAAAAGCTTTTTATATGGCCAGGCCTCAGCCCTTGTAGAACCTGTTGCCGCGGTGCTCGGGGCTTGGGCGGTGCTTACCTTCCAACCCATACTTCCCTATGCCCTAGCCTTTGCCGCTGGCGCTATGATTTTTGTTGTGATTGAAGAGGTAATCCCGGAGACCCAAATGGATCAGCACACGGATATCGCCACCATGGGTTTTGTGGGTGGGTTTATTGTGATGATGACTTTGGATGTCGGCCTCGGTTAATGTCCGGCAGGTCGGCCTCGTTTAGTGACACTGGCAGTCCTTCGACCCGCATTTGGTCTTGCCACCGTCTAGAGTCCCCAGAGATTTTTTACGCGATTCGGTCATGGGAATCCAAAGGAACTTGCGCACCAAAAAAAACAAGGCCGCAGCAAAAGTCAACCCCACTAAAATCTTTTGAAAATCCATTAGCTCAAGAATTGATAAGTGATAAAGGCCACTACATAGGCTAAGGTAGTCATAAAAAATAACTGCCCCATGGGCCATATCCAGCTGTTAGTCTCTTTGCGCACCACCGCGAGGGTACTCATACACTGCATGGCAAAGGCATAAAAAAGCAAGAGCGAGACCCCACTGGCAAAATTAAAACGAGGGGTGCCGAGCATGGGGTGGACCTCAGCCGCCATGCGATTGCGGATGGTCTGCTCATCGTCATTGCCCACGCTGTAAATCGTCGCCAGGGTCCCAACAAAAACTTCTCGCGCCGCAAAAGAACTCACTATAGCGATACCAATTTTCCAATCATAACCTAAAGGACTCACCAATGGCTCAATGGCCTTACCTACTCGACCGATATATGAATGTTCAAGGCGAAAGGCTTCAATGGCCGTGTTTCGCTCCTGCTCAGTAAGGCTTTGACCTATGTATTGGGCGTCGATAATCTGAGGGGCCCGATTAAAATCTCCAGGTCCGTAGGAGGCCAAAACCCATAAAATAATGGATATTGCGAAGATGATTTTACCAGCTCCATAGACAAAAGACTTGGTTTTTTCGACCATGGTAATCAAAACATTTTTGGCCATGGGCAGTTTGTAGTTTGGCATTTCGATCACAAAAAAGGAGCGCGAAGGCACCTTGAGGAATCGATCCAGTAAAAAAGCCGCAAGTATAGCCGAAGCAAAACCTAAAAAGTATAAAAAGGTCAAGGTGAGCCCTTGTAGGGAGAAGATTCCCAACACCCTTTGCTGAGGGATAATCAGTGAAATGATAATCAAATAAACGGGGAGCCTGGCTGAACATGTTGTAAACGGAGTCACTAAAATGGTGATCAAACGCTCTTTCCAATTTTCAATATTGCGCGTAGCCATGATAGCTGGAATAGCGCAGGCAGTCCCCGAAATAAGAGGCACCACACTTTTTCCACTCAGGCCAAAGCGACGCATAATGCGGTCCATCAAAAAGACCACTCGGCTCATATAACCCGTCTCTTCTAAAATGGCAATGAATAAAAATAAAAAGGCAATCTGTGGGATGAAAATAACGATCCCCCCGAGTCCAGGTAGCACCCCTTCGGCCAGCAAACTGGTAAAATCTCCTGGGGGCAAATTCGCCTTGGTCCACTCACTCATCAACGCAAATGATTGGTCGATAAAATCCATGGGGTAACTGCTCCAATCGAATATCGCTTGAAAAATCAGGGTCAGTATCGCAAAGAAAATGACATAACCCCAAACCCCATGGGTCAAAACGCGGTCTAGGCGACTGCGAAAATCAGTGGCTCGGGCCTTATCCACGGTAAGGGTCGCTTTCAGGGTATCATTAATGAACTGATAGCGCTTTATGGTCTCTTTTTGTTGGAGTTTTTTAAGGGTTCCTACAGATTCAGTTTGAAAACTGATTGGCCCTGAGACCCCAGTTCGGTCCAGTTTACCGAAATTCACGTCTTGAGTTATCACCAGCCAAAGTTTGTACAAATCCTGGCCTGGATAGGTGCGTGCTAGTCTCTTGAAATAATCGGGCGCAATGACTGTAGTATCCAAACACGGCGTCATGGGTAGATTCTTATACTGCTCTATTTGCGTTTTTAAAGTGTCAAAGCCTTCATTATTGCGGGCACTGAGCAAGACAATTTTTGTATGAAGGGCCTTTTCCAAGGCTGGCACATCTATGGAAATCGCCTTTCTGGTCATACGATCGGCCATGTTGATGGCTAAAATCGCAGGAATCTTTAGATCTTTGATTTGGGTGAACAGTAAGAGATTGCGCTTGATGTTTTCTACCTCGCAAACCACTACGGCCACATCGGGATAGTCCTTGTCGTTTTTGTTCAATAACAACTCGATCACCTGGTTCTCATCAATAGACGAAGCGTTCAGGCTATAGGTACCTGGTAGGTCTAAAATATGCGCTTTTTTACCTCGAGAAAGTTGACAAATTCCTTCCTTTTTCTCTACGGTGATTCCAGGGTAATTTCCCACCTTTTGATTGAGGCCCGTGAGTCGATTAAACACCGATGTTTTCCCCGTATTCGGGTTACCCAATAATGCTACTTGAATTTGTTGGGCCATGGATTAACAGAGATCGATGTGAATTTGGGCCGCAACTTCTTTGCGAATGGCCAGATGAGAGCCATTGATGTCCAAATATAACGGATCATTAAAAGGCGCCACTTGTATTAAGGTAACATCATTGCCGGGCAGACAGCCCATCTCCAAAAGTTTGAGCGGAATACGGTCTAAATCGACATCGCGTATGATGCCTTTTTGTCCTTTTTGCATGCCTGCGATGGTGGCCATTCCCTTATTTAGATTCATTTTAAACAATGCAAATGTAGGGAAATTATTGGGCTTAAAAAATGACTATTGTTCTTCTTTTTGAAGGATGGCGATATCGCGCAATAGCGCTTCTATGGCCTCAGGGTCGGTGCCGTCGTAAAAGCCTCTGATGCGTTTTTCGGGGTCGATCAAGACAAAGTTTTCGGTGTGGACCAGGTCATAGGGGCTGTAGGGTTGATCTTTGGCCACCAGGTAAGACTTACGGGCCAAATCATAGATATGCTTTTTGTCACCTGTGACTAAATGCCATTTGCCGGGGATCACCCCTTTATTGAGGGCATATTTTTTGAGCTGAGCCACAGTGTCGATTTCTGGGGTCACGCTGTGGGAAAGCAGCAATACCGAGGGGTCGTCTTTAAGGCGCGCTTGAATTTGCCCCATATGCTCGGTCATGATTGGGCAAATAGTGGCACAGGTGGTAAAGAAAAAATCCGCCACATAAATGCGGTCTTTGAAGGTTTCCTGAGTCACGGTATCCCCTTCTTGATTGATAAGTGAAAAGTCTGCTATACGGTGGTATTTCTTGACGTGCTGCAAGGTGGTATCGACCAATTCAGGGTGCACGTCATTGGGCTGATAAATCTTGAGCTTGGGCTCTGGCTTAAGGGCCTGATAAATGGCACTGATGATCACCATAGAAAGTACGGCCATCACCAGGATAAGGGTTTTAAATTTTGCAAAAAACTGCAACATTCTATCAGGTTTGCTGCAAAGGTAAGCCCCATAGCGCATAGATTACTCCCTTGGGCGTTAAAAGTTTGATAATACTGACCCCCACATAGGGTATATATTTTTTTTACCCCCCCTAATACGTTACTTTTGTCACTCTAATAAAACAAAATATGAGTCCATTTGCTGTAAAAGCACTTCAGCTGTTACTGAGTCTCTCGTTACTGATCGTCTTGCACGAACTGGGACATTTTATCCCAGCAAAATTATTCAAAACACGGGTGGAAAAATTTTACCTGTTTTTTGACGTCAAGTACTCTTTGTTTAAAAAGAAAATCGGCGAGACGGTTTATGGAATCGGCTGGCTTCCCCTAGGCGGTTATGTGAAAATCGCGGGAATGATCGACGAAAGCATGGACAAAGAACAAATGGCAGGACCCCCTCAGTCCTGGGAGTTTCGCAGCAAACCGGCCTGGCAGCGGCTGATCATCATGCTCGGTGGGGTCACGGTAAACGTCATCGTGGGTCTGGTGATTTACATCAGTATTTTGTTTTTCTACGGTCGTGATGTGATCACTGCAGGCGATATGCCTGAGGGATTTGCCGTACATGAATTGTTTCAAGAGTACGGTTTCCGCGATGGTGATCTGGTTTTAGAACTAAACGACGAGCCTTTTGACTACCAAAACGAACTCAACAAAGCCCTGTTTTTGCAGGAGGTGCGCAGTCTGACGGTACGTCACCGCGAAGGCAGTATAGAGCGCATAGAACTCCCCAAGGATATAGGCACACTGATGTTTCAAAGCGATGTCTTAAAGCCCTTTGATTACATGCGCACTAATGAAATCGACACGGTTATTGCCGATTTTCCTGCAGGATTAGCAGGGCTTGAAAAAGGTGACCTTATCTTAAATATCAATAACACCCCCGTACAACACTGGCATGAATTCAATAAGGGCATTGACAAAACCCCTGGAGCAGAGAACATTTTGATTTATGAGCGCAACGGATGGCGCGATACCTTGACCGTTGCCACTGGTGAAACGGGACAGCTCGGCCTGAATAACTTTGGGCGTCAGTGGCTTGATCGTGGCACGCACCTTAGTTTTTCTTTGGGTGAAAGTTTGTCTAATGGTACGACCTATGGTATCGGGATTTTGAGTGATTACGTGAAGCAGTTTAAATATGTCTTTACCAAAAAAGGCGCTACCCAGGTGGGCGGCTTTGGTGCCATAGGCAATATGTTTCCCGGAACTTGGGACTGGCTCAGCTTCTGGCAAACCACGGCCCTGATTTCGATTATTTTGGCCTTTATGAACATCCTGCCAATTCCCGCGCTTGACGGTGGACACGTGATGTTCTTGCTTTATGAAATGGTCTCGGGCAGAAAGCCCAACGACAAGCTTATGGAGTACGCTCAGTTGATCGGATTTTTTATCCTGATCGCGCTTGTGCTCTTTGCCAATGGCAATGATTTAGTACGCTGGATTTTTGGGGGAAAAAATTAAATATAGATTTTTGTCTCAGATAAAAAATAATCTATATTTGCACCCGCCTTCACCAATTAGGTCAAGGCCTAACATATTCCTCCTTAGCTCAGTTGGTTAGAGCATCTGACTGTTAATCAGAGGGTCGCTGGTTCGAGCCCAGCAGGGGGAGCCATCTTAGACAGGAGGTCATTTTTGACCTCCTTTTTATTTTTATTCTTCCGTAAAACCTTACTGGCTAACATAATAGACTCAATCTCGGGAGTGAAAATGTGGTTGCATCTTTCGAAATTGAAATCTTCGAATTTTTCCTTGAAGATGCAGCCAAGAATCTTCTTTTTGGTCTTTCCATCCGCCTTATCCCAATACTGGCTTAGGTTTTCAATCATTGGAAGAGTTTTACTTAGATATTCTTTGAAAGGACTCTTTGTGGACTTCAACCGATCCAACTTTATCTGTTTCTGACTTAACTCAGACTCAATTCTACTCTTCATTTCGTTATAATCAGAGGAAGTTAAGTCTCCATCAAGAAAGGCGTTCTGAAGATTCAACTGTCGGGTTGTACAGGTCTCAATCTCCAACTTGGTCTTTTTGATTTCCGATTTACGCGAAACATCATCCCTATCGATAAGTGTTTCAAGTTGGGACCTGTAAACCTTCACCATTCCTGCTGTAAAAGAGATCTTATCTAATAACTTCTTGATTTGTTCATGTGCCCAATCTACACGGAATCGTTTACAATGTGATTCAGTACACAGATAATAGTGATACCAATCTTTGTTCCTACTTTGAGATTTGTATGCAGTAAGTGCTCGACCGTGTTCGGTACATTTCATGAACCCTTTTAAGGGGTACAGGTCTGTTTTATCAGACTTAAAATCGAAGTTCCTTACTCGGCCATCTAAATAGTCGTTGGCTCTCTTAAAAAGGTCGTCTGATACAATTGGAGGATGCAATCCTACAACTACTTGCTCGTCTTCATTTTTCCATTCCTTTACTCTAATTCTGCCTGTGTAGACTATATTTCTAATAATGTTGTAAAAGGTCTGTTTGGTAATGTGAAAATGTTTGCCCTTGTACGGATACTTCTTTGAATTGATATAAAGCCTGACTTCATTAGCCGAGTAAATACCTTGAGCCAAACGCTCAAAACACTCATGAATATATGGTGCTGCCTCATTAGGTTCTAATGTCGACTTTTCATTAACTCTACAATTATCATAACCTCTTGGAGCAGTCCCTGTCCAGCAACCTTCTATTCTTGCTCTCCTTGAACCTTCA
Source organism: Flavobacteriaceae bacterium (assembly GCA_038132955.1). Taxonomy (GTDB): domain Bacteria; phylum Bacteroidota; class Bacteroidia; order Flavobacteriales; family Flavobacteriaceae; genus BACL21. The sequence continues at coordinate 7,343 of JAYPSJ010000013.1, read as the reverse complement.
GTCGTTCTGATGGAGTTCTTATCGTTCTCAACTTCAGGAAGGGTAAGATATAGACTTAATAATACCTTATTGTCAGGGTTTGAGAGATCAATAGGTTGTTCTACAGTAGATATTTTAACCCCCAATTCACTCAAGATTTTAATCTCCTTTAGTGCGAGATATTGATTACGTGACCAACGATCCCAACGCAAACACAAGATCTGATCAACACTTTTTTTATTTTTTTTGAGGTATGCAATGATCTTGTTCCACTCAGGGCGATTAAAGTCTTTCCCACTGTAGTCTTCGGTGTATACATCAACAATTGGATAATTATTGATGGTACAAAATTGTCTCATCACATTTTCTTGATGTTGTAGAGAATACCCTCGATCCGCTTGATCATCGGTACTTACTCTTTTATAGATTATAGTCCTCATTATGCCGCTTGTTTATAGATTTCGTATTCGATTATGGCTAATTTCTCCAATAGTGCATTGATGCGCGCTATATCCTCCTTTGAAACTTCTTTGAGTTCCCTTGAAAGGGATTTAATGTTCTCTGATTTACTCATGATTCTCGGGTATATAATTTGAAATAAATGCTTCTGCGTGTTTTATGTTTCTATCCAAGAGTGACCATTCTATTTTTTTAAATTTTCCCTTAGTTGACTTTCTCTTGATCTTCTCGTAGATTTCTTGGAGGTCCTTTTCCATTAATGGACGAGGCATTAGTTTTTCAACCTTCAATCCTGGTTCGATTTTTGTCTCTCCCAATAATATCTCTCTCATTATTTTTTCAAGAATTAATGAGTGTTTTTCATCCGTGATGATGGAATCATGGATAGTAATAATTGGCGCGTGTGGACATTCCTTATGAAATCTTGGGACTATCTGATCAATAACTAAATGACTTTCTATACGCTGTAAGAGAACTGCGAAGTCTCTTCCACCAATAGTGTCTATCAAGTACTCGATTGTCCTATTAACAAATGGGTAATATTTATTGATCAACCGCACGCCTTTAACTCTTTTTCTATGATTTCTGTTTCCTTCGAACAGGACATACATAATATCACTCTTGATTGAGTTCCTTTCCGAAGGGTTAGGTTGACGATGGAACTCTAACTCAAACAAATGAGAATAAAAATCTTCTGAAAATGGCGCCTCCCTAAATTTTTGAAACTCGCAATGATCAATTGGGCGTTCCCTCAACAACTTTGATAAATCCTCCTGAAATCTCCTCCCTTTTGATTTTGAAAATTGCGCATGCATTAAGGGGGAAAACATATAATAGATTACACTTTCTTTATTTGTATTCCTTTCATTTATTAATGATGAAAAGGATTTATCTGTATTTGATTTAAAGAAATTATAATTAAGGATACTGGCTAATAGGTATATCTGACTTGATTTTATATCTACTTGTACCAGTTGTTTTTCATTGTAAGTAAGATGGTGCTTAAATATCCGATGCAGATTGGTAATACTTGAGTTGAACCTGTTGTTAGTTACTGATCTTTTATGCCAAGTTTTGTTGTTATTTATATCCTCAATGTTTTGAATCCATATTCCTAATTTGTTTTTAAAAACCTTTAACTCCTCATCACTTTGGATATAAGGAATGATTCCTGTTACTATATCACGAATACTATTATTAACCCCACTCAATTTTAGATGATGGTTAAAAAACCTGTCTAATAGACTGTACTGCTTTTCATTTTTGTTTTTGTATTCGTACTCGAGGGTGATAAATCTTAATTCAGACTCTTGTAAACTCTTGTTCAGCATGTATCTATTACACTTTCCACCTACTTCATAGTCAATCGTTTTATAGATAACTCTTTCTTCAATCAAAAGGTCCATAACTAACTTTCTATAATGACCAAAAATTCTCCCGATTTCCTTCGTACATATTCGAATAGATCCTTCTTCGAATGTCTCAATATTCTGATGTGTCATTACTAATCGTGAAATGAAGTAATAGATCTTAGTTTTTAAGTTCTTAGATTTCACTTTGGACAATCCCAACTTTGAAACCAGATCTTTTACGTCCAAGTTATTTGGTACCCTAACTTTCATTCATCACCTATTTTAATTGTATTATCCAACTATTTAAAATCCTAACTAAATAATTCATCATGGGTGTTATTTAAATTATTAATTCTAATTTTAGCTAACTTGAAATAATCCTTTTCCTTTTCAATTCCAATGAATCGAAATTCATTTCGAACTGCTGATACACCAGTGGTTCCGGACCCCATAAAAGGATCTAAAACTGTGCCTCCATAAGGGGTAACCAACTTTACTAAATAATCCATGAGTTTTAGTGGCTTTATCGTGGGGTGAAAATTTTTAGAAGGATAATCATCAATATTGTTAATCCCCCTTATCAACCCATCAACTACCAAATTCTTTTCCTTTTGGTTAGGTTTTGGACAATAGAAATACTTTGACCACTTCTCATCTGGAAAGTCATTGAAAATTATATTTGCGGGCCATCTTTCCTTCTTTCTGTTTTCCTCATCGGTTTCAGAAATCATACATTTTTTAATGTTCATTCCACCAGTTTCCCATTTTAAAACATTTAGAGCCATGTTTCTCTCGGCAATTGGTTTACGAGCAACTACAATAGGCTCATGGGCCGGCTTTAATGCAGTCTGCCATCCATCCCATTTCATGTAAGATAAATCTCTATTTGATGATGACTTTGACTCTGAGCCTTCAAGAATAGTTTCGTTTTTAACTACCCTATTTATTTCCTTTAAGATATTTTTTGATTTTGGAAAGCCTGTACCATAGATCCACATAATTTGATCTCTAATCTCAAATCCAGAATCTTCAATTGCCATGGCCATTCGGTGATAATTTTTGGCAGCAGAAAAGGATAGTAAATAACCTCCAGGCTTTAAAACCCTTAGGCATTGTCTCCATACTTCTGTTCTAAATGCTATATCACCACCGTCCCAATCCTTACCCATAAATCCTTTTGAATATCTTTGGAATAGCCCATCTCTATCTTTGGCTGTTGCAGATCCACTTTTCCCAAACCTTTTTACAATTGAGTCTAAATGATAGGGTGGATCTGTTACTACACTATCAATCGAATTGTCAGAGATGGTCTTTAAATGTTCCAAACAATCTCCATTTAATAGTTTAAATGTTTTAAGACTTTGATTATTTATCAATTTTTGGTGTTTATTGTGAAGTATAGAACACAGTTTAAATTGTTCTTCTCTGGTTATACCCTCCAACACAACTACCTTAATGGGTCCTTTCTTGAACTTTTTAAGTTCCTCTCCATATAGTTGAAAAAGTTCTCCTGACTCATCTCTATAAATAACTGGTCTCACATTAGATAATAAGTCTTTCTTATCTATTTGAAACATTTCTTTAAATGGGTGAGGTAATACAACACTCGTGTTGTCAATTACCTCTACAGAATGCAATCTCATGTCTTATGCAGCTATTTCAACGTTATTAAAAACATCATTTATAAGAGTATTGAAATCATCTTGATTAATCTCATCAATAGTATTTTCAAGTACTTTACAACCAACCTTATGATATTGGTTTGAGAGTTCTGTAGATAGATAGTTTCTATTTAAAAGAAGTGCAACTCTTCCGACAGTACTACCACCCGCGAAAGGGTCATACACCAAGTCATTTTCATCTGTTGTCATTAGAATTGGAATTACAGGTAATAGTTCACTCATCGCTGCGGGGTGGCCTTCAGAATATGCCTTAGAAATTGGAATATTCTTACCTGTAGAACACTCAATCATATGTTCCACTTCTTGCTGTGAAATATGATTAAAGATCTTTCTATAAGGTTTGGAAAGTGATTTCACTTTCTCCAATACAATACCATCCTCATTAACATCTTTAGCCCCATTGGAAACCTTTATGTTCTTTGGTTTATCCATATAGGTAATCATGTTATATTTTGATTCCTTTGGATCAACTACAAACCAAAGGATATACTCTAATTTGTTAGCCGGTCGTTTAACCTTTTCATTTATCGGTTTTGGATTTGGTTTAGACCAAATCAATGTTTCCTTATATGTAAGATTTGTCTTCGCAACAATGGCACGTTTTACCAAATCTGGTACATCCATAGCACAACCATCTACATATGTCTCTCCAATGTTTACGAATATGTTTGACGACTTTTTGAGTGAAACCTCAAGTTCTGCGAATATGTCACCAACTTTAGTGGCAAACTCTTCAGGAGTTTTCTCGTGTCCCAACTGGTTGTAATCCTCTTCATTTTCGTAGAAACGAAGTTTCCAATATGGGATTGAAGTCATTATGGTATCGACCTTTGAATGAAACTCTACTTGACTCCCAATGTCTTTACAATTCATTCTGAGTGAAGTACTCTTTTCGGGGATTATAAATGTATCCTTATATTCATTGGCAAGAAACTCTCTTTCTTGAATGAATTTATTCACTTGACTAATATTCAATCCACCCTTTTTGAGTTGGTCGGTAAAACCATAGTTTTTTGAAAGGTCTATCTCCTTTAATTCATCAATATAAAGCTCACAGTCCTTTAGTGACCATCCTTTGGTAACTACCCCATTTAAAAGGAGTTTATCATCAAAGTCATTCTCAATGATCTTATCTAATTGACGGATTGCGGTGTTAGACTTCCATCTATAGTCAAGTTTCTCCTGAATAATCTCGTACCTATTATACGTCTTTACCTCAGGTCTTTTACCTTGACGTTTTGGAATTGAATTAAGAAGCTGGAATACCTCGTTGGTTAGATCAAGGTCCGTTTTAACTCGGTAGGTGTTCAACGACACTCTGAGGTCCATTGTTGGTTTGTGTTCAACGACTTGAACTTTTACCATTTCACAACCTAATTCACTCAGTAGATTAAGTCTGCGGTATCCATCCACCAAAGTATTATTGGATGAAACGACTAAAGGGGTTAACTGTCCTTCAGATCTGAGGGAATTTTTAAGTTGGTCCTCAGATTCTTTGGATTGAACCTGATAAAAGTTTTTGAAGTTTTCAACTTCTACAATCTGATCGATTTTAATGACTTCGAATTGTCCCATTGAATTTTCCATGGTATTAATTTTTTAAAATTTATACCACGAAATAACTTTAGATGTCTGTTTTTAGGGCAAAGTGCAGCACTGCACTTCCTTAAAGAAAGTTAACCCGAAACCCTAAACTGATATAGTTCTTCAGGAATAACAATATGTCTATCTTCAACATCAATATAATAGGAGAATATTAGTGAACGATCACTCCCTTCTCCAATAAATTCTGAACTTGAAGCGATTCTATATTTGTATGAAATAGTTTCTGAAGGAAGGTCTTTTTTCATTCGTTTGTTAATTTTTGTATGTCTTTGACTCATGTCAAACAAATAACTATCTATCTCATGATTGTAAATTAAGCCAGATACTTTTTCATGTAAGGATTTGAATTTTTCACGTGCATCATTATACAAGAGTTTACCATAGAAATCATCTAATGATATCCTCTTTCCGTGATTAATCAGATAAAACAAATATGTGACCTTAGATTTCTTGGCTCTCACGTCAAATTTGAACTCATTACCTCCTATATAAACTTTATAAGTCTCGGGTTTAACCTCAATTGTTAGTTGTTCATCAGTATATTCAAAGACGTAATTATCATTATAATCATTACTAATTTGATTAAGTATTGACTTTATCTGAATGATTATGTGATTTGGAACACTGTAAGAGGCGCTTTTTAGACAAGACCCACAAATATACCCTGAACTGATTTTAAATTTCGTTTCCTTAAGATTCTCACAAAAAGAATTTAAACAAGGTTCCACTTCAAAGTGAATAGATTCATTTAGTTTAATAGATTCCAAATCAACTTGACTTAGGTTTTGGAATAAATTCTCAACTATTTGATGTGCAATACCCAAGTGTGGTCTATTCTCAGTAACCTTGTCCCACCCACTTGACTTTATAACAATATTTCTTTCTTGGTAGAAACTTATCCAATCTTTAAAGGTTTTCAGTTTCTTATTTGGCGTATCGAGAGATTTAGCTGAAACAATGACAACATATTCATCATTGTCTAATCCTTCTTGATCTCGAACTAAATAAGATAGTGACTTTAGATCCTCTAATGTAATTTTATTTAAAGTGTGATGAAACTTGAAGTACTCAGTCTTATTTGAAAACTCAATTAAATTGAATTTCAAAGGACCTATCTGACCTGAGAGTAAATCCATGGCCTTTCCCATGCTCTCCTTATTTCTATGACTCAGATGTACAATATTAACCTTCAAACAGACTACTTTGTTTTCTTTAGGTTAAATGTAGCAAACCATTTTATCACATGCAATTTTGTGCTTTCCTTATGTATTACATATTTATATTAAAAGAGACTATGAAAAACACCAAGGATGTAATGCTAACACTAAGAATTGACAAGAATCAATATCTCAAACTACTCGAAGTACTGGTAAGAGAACGAAAGTCAAAATCAACCTTCATAAGAGAATCAATTGAGAAATCAATAGAAAATGGTTACCCCAAAAACTGTCGTAAAAATGATATTGTAGAGTGGGTCAACTCACTTTAAGTGTTAAAGAGATGAATTCGTGGATTGGGATATTGCCAATTAGATTTTTACAAATAGATCCCAAAGAATTCTAATCGGCAAATATTCTGTGGGGTATTGAACCCTTTGTGAAATAACCTCCTTTTTTAATTTTTCTTCAGGTACAGTTTTGTAAGGGTCTCACCCATAGCGTTGCATAGAATTTCCTGTGGGTGTTTCCCAAATGAGAATTTTTCCAATTGATCATGGTAGAGTTTAGATTTAGATTCAGATGTAATTAGGTAGTAATGGAAATACTCATGGATAACAGTATTGATTAGTTCTCTGCGTATTACGTTGTTATCCCTGTAAATGATGATATTATTCTTAAAGAAATTATATTCTCCTGAAAGATGTGACTTCCCTTCAACTAAAGTCAATAATGGCTTTTGTTTTCGAATGGGATAGAGATCAAGACACCAATTCAATACATCCTCTGCCAAATGAAATTGCCAGTCTTCACCATCATCAGTCAAGAATATAATTAGCTCATATATCAAGTTCAAAATGAATAACCCTCCAACAACAATAAAATAAATAGTGAAAAAAGCATCCATTATAAATGACGTTTAACTTTTGTAATGGTATTGACATGAAGCCCTGTAATCTTGGCAATCTCAACATTTTTATATCCCTTTCTTAGTAAGTCTAACGCCTTTTTATTTTGTGGTTTTGATAAAAACTTAATTGGACCCTCATTAGACCCTGGTTTTCTCCCAAGATATTTTGTTGGATCTAATTTAGCCAACTCAATACCCT
>JAYPSJ010000012.1:2006-67402 GCA_038132955.1 Flavobacteriaceae bacterium | reverse complement strand
CTGGAGGTACCACATTTTTAAAGCGATTAAATCTTGTGATTTGGTCGCTTTTTTTTATTTCTCGGGCTATTCTATTTCTTTCACGCAAAAAGATTCTTATCTTCAAAAAAATTTTTAAAACAGGGGTATATTAACTCGGGTGCGACAGGTATTATTCCCAATTTTGGTTGTTAAAATCTTTAGAGGGATCGTGGAAAACAAACTTGAGTAAAAAATACGTTGTGAAAAATCATGAACAATGAAACGAACGAGAAGACATTTTTTAACTCAAACTTGCCCTACAGTGGCATTTGCATTTTTCGGTATTTCATTTCTTGAGGCATGTTCAGGAGATTCAGACGGGACTTCGGGGCCAACTAACACTGAGCCACCAGGGGGAGAATCGGGTTATGAAATTAATGGTAATGTTGTTACTGTAGATTTGGAAAATGCAAATTTTGCGAACCTCGCAAATCCAGGGGGGTATACCAATATTTTAAATGCAGGTATATTGTTATTGCGCCTAAGTTCGACGGAGATTGCAGCCTATGACAATTGTTGCCCTCACCGAGGCACGAATAACCTATGGAGCCATTCAGCAGGGACCTGGACCTGTGGAAACCACGGTAATTCTTACTCAGATGATGGGAATAATGTTCAATCTTGTGATTCGGGGGCGACCTCAGGTGGCCTGAAAAAATACACAGCTATCATCACAAATAATACTTTGGTTGTCACAAAATCATAATATGCTATCGACAAAGTATTTAATGTTTTTTCTCTTATGGTGGATTCTTTCCACAGGAGTGAATGCCCAAGACCTTGACGATATTTTTGGGTCTATTGAACAAGAGGAAATCATGCCTTTATTGCCAGATAAAATGTTGTTCACGCAACGTTTTTTATGGGGTGAAAATGGCCTTTTAAGACAGGCCGAATTGGCCCCATTGACCCCTATGCAGCGCAGTCGAGAGATAGAACTAAGACGAAAAATGCTAGTTGTTCATCAGGCGTTGGGTTATGTCACCCTGGCCTCAATGATTGCCCAAGGAATAATAGGGGGTAAACTTTACAATTGTGATTCTTGCCCTTCGGGGGAGTACAATCGTATAAAGGATGCCCATGAAACCATGGCCGCTGTTGTAGATATCAGCTATTTTACCGGAGCAGGGCTTTCGCTTTTTGCCCCACCGCCTTTGATTAATCGAACCGAAAAGGGTTTGTCTTCTGCGAGGGCGCACAAATGGTTGGCGAGCATACATTTTTCCGCTATGGTAGCTACGAATTTATTGGCTGAAGAAGCTGGTGAAAGCCAGACAGGGCGCAATTTGCATCGAATCGCCGCTTATACGGCTTTTGGGAGTTTCGCCGCGGCGACCCTGGTGCTAACATTTTAGATTTATACCATGAAATCAGTTTTTTCGAGACGATTATTTCTTTTATTTTTTGGCATGATCACCGGGTCAATGAGTCTGTTTGCGCAAAATACCTCGCAACAAGTTCAGAAATGGAACCTAGACCCAAGCCGCTCAGAAATCAGCTATACCGGGGTACATCTTTTACACCAATGGACGGGAGTCAATAAAAAGTTGGTTGGTTTAATGCAAACAAACCAGGACCATTTAGAAATGATTGCGGTCTCAGGGAAGGTCGCGGACTTTGATAGTGGTAATGAAAATAGGGATGCACATGCATTAGAGCTTCTTGAGGTTTTTGATTTTCCCAATGTTCGGTTTTTAGCGAAGAAATTTACCTCTAATGGACAAAAGGTAGTTATGGACGGCGTTCTACAATTTCGTGGAGTCAATCGCGATATATCTGTTATTATGAACATAGAGAAGGTGGAAAATCAATACAAGGTCTTTGGGGACTTTATTGTACAGCCTACCCTTTTTAATATGCCCCTGCCTTCATTTATGCTAAAGGATATTGATGATGCTTTTGACATTTCTGTTTCATTAATGTTCATCCCTAATTAGGTCAAATTATACCAAAAATTGAAATGGGTGAATCGTACCAAATCGTATTTTAGCCTACAAATGGAGGTTCTATTACCATGAACTTAGCAATTGACATAGGAAATACCCGAGTAAAGTACGGTGTATTTGACCAGCACAAATTATTACATTATGGATTCTGGCTTGAAGATGATATAAACAAAGGTTTTGATCTTCTTTTAACGGCACATCCAGAAATTAGATATGCCATCTGGTGTCAAAGCGGAGCGGATCGCCCATTATTGCTGAAGGAAGTGCAACAAAAATTAAAAGTCATCAAATTGACCTATAGGTCGAAGCTACCTATCGAAAATCATTATAAAACACCCAAAACCTTAGGCCTAGATCGATTGGCCCTAGTTAGTGCTGCACATTGGCATGCGCCAGGAAAAGCGTCTTTAGTAATAGATTGTGGAACCTGCGTGACCTACGATTTTATTGATGCCAATGGACGCTATTATGGTGGAGCCATTAGCCCAGGGCTTTCCATGCGTTACAAGGCCATGCATGAGTATACAGATCGGTTGCCACGTTTGACGGCTGAAAGCCCCACGACTGTGTATGGCAACAGTACAGAGAGTTCAATGCATCAGGGGGCTTTCGGCGGATTGATTCATGAAATTGATGGGTTCATCAATCAATACCGACAGCATAATCCGAATTTAACTACATTTTTAACAGGAGGAGACCTTGAAATTTTGCGAGATCACATAAAAAATGACATCTTTGCCCATTCTAATTTTTTATTAGAAGGACTCAATCAAATTTTGTTGCTTAACAAGGACTGATGCTCAAAAACCTATTTATTGTCGTGGCATTTGCCATTTCTGCGCCGATCTTGGGGCAGGGCACGACTTCTCCCTATTCTTTTTTTGGGATTGGCAACTTAAATTTTCGTGGAACGGTAGAAAATCGACTTATGGGTGGCGTGAGTACCTATTCCGACAGTATTCACGTTAATCTTCAAAATCCTGCTGGTCTCGCTGAGTTGAAACTGGTCAATTACTCAATTGCAGGGAGTCATAAATTTAATACCTTGAGTACTGCCTCCGATAGTGAGCGGGCCACCACCACAGCCTTAGATTACATGGCTGTGGCTTTTCCAATGGGCAAGTTTGGTGGTGCTTTCGGTTTACTGCCACTTACAAGTTCTGGTTATAAACTCGAAAACATTGATGGACAAAATACCACACAATACACAGGTAGTGGCGGCATGAACAAAGTGTTTTTTGGACTGGGATATGCAGTAAACTCGGATTTAAGTGTGGGCGTGGAAGGAAATTACAATTTTGGAAAAATCAGCAATAACGCCGTTACTTTTCAAGAAGAGATTCAATTAGGAACCGAAGAAAACAATCAAAGTGATCTGCTGGGGCTGAGTATGAATCTTGGTATTCAATATAAAAAGACTCTAAAGGGTAAACTTAAAGGTCTAGCCTCCATAAGTTATACGCCCGAGACAAAATTTACCTCGGAGAATGCGCGCCAAATTGCAACCGTTCTGTTATTGCCTAATGGAAATACCTCCCCCATAGATCGACGCGATATAGAACTGGCCAATACTGATTTTGTCTTTCCTTCTCAACTAACTTTGGGTATAGGTTTAGCACAAGAGCGTAAATGGTCTTTATCGGCAGAGGTTAGTACTCAGAAAACAAGTAATCTCTCGAGCAGTACGGTAAGCTTGGATAATGTAACCTACCAAGATGCGATGAAATTTAAAATGGGAGGATTCTACATTCCAGACTACAATTCATTTTCAAGCTACTTAAAGCGTATTGTTTATCGCGGTGGATTTCGTTTTGAAGAGACCGGAATTAATGTTAACGGCAATGCTATAACTGAGTTTGGCATGTCTTTTGGATTCGGTTTAAACCTAGGCCGCACATTTTCTAATGTTAATATAGGTTTGGAGTATGGCGGTCGCGGCACAAAGAACAACGGATTGGTTGAAGAATCATTTGTCAATATATTTGTGGGGCTTTCCTTGAACGACAAATGGTTTGAGAAAAGACTATATGATTAAAATAATGTTATGAAAATTAAGATTTTGCTTTTGGCATTTTTGGCCAATTTTATTACAACAAGTGTTAGTGCTCAAGATGATTGCACCATAGCTGTATCTCTTTTTACGGAACCAGCGAAAATTAAGAATTACGAAGGTGCGCTTTCGCATTATGACAAGGTCATAAATTCATGTCCTCAGTACAATGTTGCGGTTTATCAGTATGCTGTAAAGATGTTTGAATACTTTATTGAGCAAGGAGATCAGTCGAAAATCAAGGATCTCGAAAATGCTTATCAATTGCGCATGAAATATTTCCCTAAGAAGTCGAAAAAAGGAGATATTTTGGCAGATATCGCTCAGATAAAGTACGACAATGGAATCGGAGATAAGTTGGCTCAATTTAATGCCTTTGACTTGGCTTATAAAACCGACGAGCCAAATTTTAAAAGTCCTAAGGCGATTTACACTTATTTTTCCTTAGCCATGGATTTGTATAAGGATGGTCAAAAGGATATTCAAGAGGTTTTTGACCTTTACGACATCATCATTGAGAAAATTGAAAAAGAAGAAGGCAATTATGCTGTCCAGATTAATAAAATGCTCGAAAAAGAGGAGGCTGGTCAGAAATTAAGCAGCAAGGATCAAAATAAACTCGATGGTTATGAAAAGTACCTCGGATATTATTCAAAAATAAAGGAAAGCGTAGAGGCTAAACTTGGGTCGGTAGCGGATTGCGATAACCTTATTCCTTTGTATGAAAAGAATTTTGAAGAAAAAAAGGAGGATATCTCATGGCTGAAAAGTGCGGCAAGCCGTCTCAATGCAAAAGACTGCGAAACGCCTTTGTTTTATCAATTGGTACAACAGTTACATGCTCTTCAGCCCTCGGCAGCCTCGGCATTTTACTTGGGTCGATTGGCCGATCGTGATGGAAACAATACCGATGCCATTAATTATTACAATCAGGCAGTTGTGTTAGAGACAAACTTGAATAAAGCTTCAGATTATATTTTTGCTATTGCAGAGAATTACCGCAAACGTGGTAGTTACGGCAATGCGCGGACCAACTACTATAAAGTACTCGAGCAAAAACCTTCTAAAGGAATTTGTTATTTACGCATAGCCGACATGTATTCTAAAAGTTCGAACGATTGTGGCTCAAGCGTATTTGAGAAAAGAGCTATAAATTGGAAGGCTGCTGAAATGGCCGATCGCGCTGCTCGCGTTGATGCCTCTATTGCGGCTACGGCAAGAGCAACGGCTGAAAGTTACAGAGGTCGTGCGCCGAGTAAAAGCGATATTTTTGCTGAAGGCATGGCCGGTAAAGTCATCAACATTAATTGTTGGATTGGTGGCAATGTAAAAGTGCCAAATCTTTAATGAGAAAACAGAAACATTATTTACCAATAAGCGCCATAGTCTTTTTCGGACTCATGGCGTTTTTTTCTTGTGAAGGGACCTATGATCAGGTTCAGCAATTAAATCTCAGTGATAATCAACCCATAGCGGAGGGAGAAAATGTAAATTTAAAATACACAGATTCCGGTCGACTCGTGACCAATCTAATTACGCCAAAACTATTAGATTACAGTAACTTTGAATTCTCTTTTCAGGAGTTTCCAGAGGGCATAGATATTCATTTTTTTGATCAAGAAAAGGAGAGCACTGTGCGCTCGGACTATGCCATCAGATATGGCTCAAGTGGTTTGGTTGATCTTTGCCGAAATGTCGTGCTGACCACAGCGGATGGGAATGTTTTAGAGGCACAACAACTCTACTGGGATCAAAAAGGCAAATGGTTGTTTACTGATCAGCCTTATCGCATTACCTTTAGTGATGGGTCTTATAACGACGGTAGTCGATTTGACGCCAATGAAGATTTTACTATCTTTCTATCAAGAAACAATCAAGGCATACAACGTATTGTTGAATCCGAATAAACACCTTTAACATGCGCAGCAAAATTTATAAGCTATTTGAATACGGATACATTGCCATGGCTTTGTTTTCAATCTATTTGGTGCTCACAAATTGGAGCGATAATCGCGAGCGCTCTTACATGTTTATTATTTTTGCTGTGGTGGCCATCGGTATGTATTTCTTTAAACGTTGGTTTCGAAAAAACATGGAAAATCGTTCGAAATAATTCATGGACAGTGCCCTTGTAATAATTTTTGTTTCGCTTATTTTTTCCGCCTTCTTCTCTGGAATGGAAATCGCCTATGTGTCTGCCAATAAAATCCATCTGGAGATTGAAAAAAAGCAGAATAACTTTATTGCTGCTGTATTAAAACGTATTACAATACGCCCTTCAAAGTTTATTGCTTCCATGCTCGTGGGGAACAATATTGCCTTAGTAATTTACGGTTTGTTTATGGGAGAAATTTTGATGCAATGGGTGCCTTTGACGGGGTTATCCGGCCTACTGGCGCATACTTTTATCTCCACATTAATTATCTTATGGACTGCAGAGTTTTTACCTAAGGTATTTTTCCAGATTTATGCCAATCAGTTAGTGGTGATTTTAGCGCTGCCCGCCTATGTTTTCTACCTACTTTTCTCTGTTATTTCGGAATTAGTGATTTGGATTTCTGATTTCATTCTCCGGGTTTTATTCCGCACCCCAGGAGATCATTTACAATTGAGTTTCAGTAAGGTCGAATTGGGGCATTATATCAATGAACAAATGGATAGTTTGGAAATTGAAGATGAGGTGGATAGTGAAATTCAGATCTTTCAAAATGCATTAGAGTTTTCCGACGTCAAAGCACGAGAGGTGATGATTCCGCGCACTGAGGTTATCGGTGTTGACGTACAAACTACGCCACGAGCCTTGAGTGAGCGTTTTACCGAAACCGGTCTTTCAAAAATCTTGGTTTATCAAGAGAATATAGATAATATTTTAGGCTATGTTCACTCCTTTGAACTCTTTAAAAAGCCCCAGAACCTCAATGAAGTATTGATGCCTGTGCTATTTATTCCAGAAACCATGTTGGCCAAAGATATTTTGCAAGTACTCACACGCAAGCGTAAAAGTATTGCCGTAGTGGTGGACGAGTATGGTGGAACTGCTGGGATTATAACGGTTGAGGATATAATTGAGGAGCTTTTTGGAGAAATTGAAGATGAACATGACTCAATGGCATTAATCGAGGAAGAACTAGATCAAAATCGCTGGCATTTTTCGGCAAGACTCGAGGTGGACTATCTCAATGAAACCTATAAATTAGATCTACCAGAAGGAGAGCAATATGAAACTTTAGGCGGCCTTATCGTACATATGGCTGAAGAAATTCCAGAGCAGGGAGAAGTCATTGAAATCGAAGATTTTACCTTGACAATACTTGAGGTTTCGAATACGAAAATTGAGCTTGTGGAACTCTCGAGAGAGGCCAACGATTGATTTTGCGTTTTGGTTGTGTTTTTTTTCGATTGAGTTTTTTATAAATCGTTAATTAGTGGTATTTTCGCCCCCTATCAAAAAAGACTAAAGATGGCAGTTTTAAATAGTATTCGTAAGCGCGGTGTATTCTTGATTCTCATCATTGCACTAGCTCTATTCTCATTTATTTTGAGTGATATTATTAACAAAGGCAGCAGTGCGGCAAGTGTGCAAAACGTGGTAGCTACGGTCAATGGAACCGAAATTTTACGTGAGGAATTTATGACCCAGGTCGATGAATATCAACGTAACCTAGGGCCAAATGCGGCCGCGTCACAAGCGATGAATCTTGTTTGGGATCGAGAGCTTAAAGCTTTGCTTTTCGACCAACAGGTTAAGGCTTTAGGGTTGACAATTTCTGAAGAGCAGCTTAATGATCAATTACGCATGACTTTAGCCAACAATCCTACTTTTCAAGACGAAAATGGCATGTACAGTGATGCCCGTCTGATAGAGTATATGTCTGCCATTCAAAATAATGCTCGCGCAAAGCAACAGTGGGATACCTTTTTGAAAGGTGTTCGTGAGAGCCTGGGGCAATCGACTTACGCTACTTTGGTAGCTAGCGGGATGGAAGTTTCCATGGCCGATGGTGAGCAATTATATCGATTTGAAAATGACAAAATTGATATTGAATATCTACAGGTTCCTTACTCCAGTATTCCCGATGAAGAGATAGAGGTTTCGGAGGGTGAAATCAAGGCCTATATCAGAGAAAACGCCAAAGACTTTGAAGTAAAACCTATGGTGGATCTGGAGTATGTTATTTTTGAAGAGTCTGCCTCAAATGAGGACATTGCCGAAGTCAAAGAAAGAATGAGTGTTTTGGTTGAAGGCCTTGAGACTACTGATGATGTGGCGTTTTATGTCAATGATAACTCAGACCAGAATTTTGTAGATCAGTGGGTGCGTCAGGATGCTATGGCTCAAATCTTGAGAGATTCTTTACTCTCTTTGCCTGAGGGAACCGTCTATGGTCCTTATAGAGACGGGGGTAATTTTAAACTTTCAAAAGTTGTGGGCACCATGCAAATGCCAGATTCGGTCGAAGCCCGTCATATTTTAATTCCTGTCGGTCTGAGCCGCGCAGATAGTATCACACGTTCTCCTCTTGAGGCGCGCGCATTCGCTGACAGTCTTTACGCAGAGCTCAAGAAAAATCGTAAAAAGTTCGCAGACTATGTAAGCGCTTATTCGAGCGATATGGGTAGCGTGGAAAAAGGCGGACACTATGATTACTTTGGGTATAACACTATGGTTGCTCCTTTTAGAGATTTTTGCTTTGAAGGGCGCACAGGGGATCTCGATGTTGTGGAATCACAATTTGGCGTGCACATTATTGAAATCGAAGGGCAAAAAGATAAGTCAACGGCCTATAAGGTAGCGACTGTAGCCCGTGAAATTGAACCCTCAGAAGCGACCTTATCTTTGGTTTTTTCGGAATCAGCCAAGTTTGAAGAGGCTGCCCGCGCAGAAGGATTTACAGTTGCGGCAGACCAAAAGGGTTTAACGCCACGTCCTGTAAATAGAATTGGTGCACTGGATGCGAATATCCCTGGTATCGGGAACAATAGAAGCATCATCAATTGGGCCTTCCAAGATGAGGTCTCAGTAGGAGATGTTAAACGCTTTAATCTGAACGAATCATATGTTGTTGCCCAAGTAACACGCAAGAGCACCGAAAAATCACTGATGAGTGTTGCTGAAGCTTCAGCAACGGTAACCCCAATTTTACGCAAGCAGAAAAAGGCCGCCCAAATTCGTCAAGGGTTAAGCGGAAATACCCTCCAAGAATTGGCTTCAAGTCAAAATGTAACGGTTAAAACGGCCAGTGCGCTTACTCGATCTACGCCGACAATTGCTGGTGCAGGAACAGAGCCAGTAGTGGTAGGAGCCGCGTTTGGCGTAGGTGTCAATGGGACCACCGAACTTATTGATGGTGAGACAGGTGTGTTTAAAGTACGTGTGCTTTCAGCACAGCCCGCAGTAGCTTTAGAGAATTATTCTTCTTATGTAAATCAGATAAAATCTGGATTGGCTGTCAATGCCATTAACACAAGAATTTTTAATGCCCTCAAGGCCATTGCTGATATCGAAGACAATCGAGCTGATTTTTATTAAGAAATCTGCACAATAGGATATAAAAAAACGCGGACTTATGGCCCGCGTTTTTTTTAGCTATTGACAGCTCTTGATTATGGCGCCAGAATCATCTCTTGGTATGGGATTACGGTATGATACCCTTTTTCTTTAAAATATTCAAGGGTTTGGCTTCGGGTTTGATTCGTTTTTGAACCGCGGTCTGTCTGATGATTCAAGGCCAAAATAAAATCTCCTCCCCAACCGCCTAAACTTTTAATAGCCCCCGGAAAGTCATCAAATAATTCTTCCTTAATGGGATTCAGGCCTAAAGTCTCGGCAATTATTCGCTCGTGCTGCTGCATAAGGTCTGCGAATTCCTCTGCCGATTGTGCTGCGATCATGGCCTTTGTTAGTGCACCTAGGTCTTGAATCCACTGTGCACTGGTCTCTTTATTGCGGTAGTGTTTAATGGATTCACGGCTATTTTGTTTTTGATTTCGGTGGACAAAAAAAAGATCATCCCGAAAAGGCCAGTCGAGCGTCACGGGATTTACCTGTGGGTTCCTCTGTTCAATTTTATAGATGAAAGGCTGAGTCATGTTGGCTGCAGTGACATCATAACCGCTGCCCCCAAAACTCATGCCGGAGAGGCTGTATGGGTCGGTCTTGCTCCACTGTGCTATAGCGGCGATTAATGTGGAGGAACTCCCTAAACCCCATTTCCGGGGAAATTCCAAATGACTCTTGATAGTTACACCTTGGGTATCGGCCATAAAATCTGGATTAAGCTTGATTGCAGCATCTAAAATTTTTAAAAGCGCCAAGGCCGAATCATTATTGCTCGTCGCTAAAATTTTACCAGATGCCATGTTCAACTCAGCTTCGAACCAAAGCATATTGTGATGATCATAAGCTTGCCAAACAAGTTTTTCTGAGGCATGATGTTGCTCAATATTGAATTTTTGACCAAATCTAGTGGGTATGGCTAGGGCCAAGGCACCGTCAAGCACGGCGTACTCTCCTGTGAGTAATAATTTTCCGTTTTTATGAAGTTCAGTTACCATTTGCGCTATGTGACGCCACAAAATCAGCAACACTTCGTGCTGATATAGTATTGCTTTTAAAATGTTCTACGGCAGCAATTTTAGTTGACTCAGTGGCATTGTATTGGCTCAATAGATTCAAAAGATGCATTTTCATATGTCCTTTTTGAATTCCGGTGGTCACCAAAGAGCGAACAGCGGCAAAATTTTGAGCGAGTCCAGCGGCAGCAACAATAGTCATGAGCTCTTCTGCAGACGGATCTTGTAAAATAGACATTGCCACGCCAACCATAGGATGAAGTTTTGTCAAACCACCTACTGTGCCGAGTGCCAGGGGTAGATCCATTGAAAATTCAAAAATATCATTGTCAATTTTGGCACGAGAGAGACTTCTGTATTGACCGTCTTTGGCAGCATAAGCATGCACTCCTGCCTCAACAGCTCTAAAATCATTTCCTGTAGCTAAAACCACTGCGTCAATTCCATTCATAATCCCTTTGTTATGCGTCACGGCACGTAGCGGATTTGTTTTAGCAATAGCCACTGCGCGCACAAATTTTTGAGCAAATTCATCACCGCTTAACCCCTCTTGTGCTAGGCTAGACAGTGGACAATTTACCTTAACGCGAACCAAACACTCAGGTACGTAATTCGACAATATGCTCATGACGACCTCTGGATGGTTCCCGTTTTTAAAGCCATTAAAATTAGCCGCTAATTCCTCAAATTTTTGGGCTATGGTCTCGAGACATGAATTAATATAGTTGGCGCCCATAGCATCGGCAGTTTCAAAGCGGGCATCGATATAAAAATAACCCTCTAATGAAGCGGATTCGTTGGTTAAAGTCAAATCCAAGAGTCCACCGCCGCGCTTTTTCATTCCTACTGAGAGCGCGTCAACGCTACTAATAAAATCCGCCTTATGCTGGGAGAAAAAGTCTTGTAATTCATCTGGATTACCTGAAAAATTGATGTGGATTTGTCCGCTTTTAAACGTGCTGATGATTGCTGCTTGAAACCCTCCTCGATCCAACCAAAATTTTGCGGCATTGCAGGCTGCTGCCACTACAGAACTTTCTTCAATCACCATAGGAATGGCATAAATACGGTCATTAATTTTAAAATTGGGGGCTACAGCAAAGGGTAGAAAAAAGTTTGAAAGTGCATTTTCAATAAACTCGTCATGGCACTTTTGTCGTTCTTTATCTTCATGCCAATAAAGACTCAGTAGGGCTTCAGCCTCGGGCTTGTCCTGCAAAAAATTCTGGGATAACCAACTAATTTTTTCCTTTTTGGAAAGTTTCGAAAAGCCATTAACGGTTTTATGTTGCATGAGTCTTTAAGCTTTAGGGGCAAATATAACGCTTTTGTTAGGCAATTGACTTGCTTTTAGTCTGGCGCGAGAGGCAAATTTTAGTCAAAAAGCCTTATATTTCAATTCAATTTGAAACGACCTATATCTTCAAAATGATACGACGCGATGTGAGGGCTTTATTAGCTGTTGTGATTGGTGTTTTTTGGTCCGCAAGCCTCATTGCTCAAGACCGTTCCCTGACCCTTACCGAAATTTGGAATGGACAGTTTTCTTCTGCAGGGCTTCAGTCCATTAGAAGTATGGCATACGGAGGACATTTTACGGTACTTGAGCGGATTGACGTTACCAATGCGATGGAGATTAACAAATATGATTACGCCTCGGGTCAGAAGTTAGGGGCGATATTTGACAGTAGTAACCATTCTGAACTTAAAGGTGTTTTTGATTATGAACTCAGTCCCGATGAGCAGAAGATTTTAATCAAAACCCAGCGCAAATCACAGTATAGACATTCATATTTTGCACAATATTATCTGTATGATATTTCTTCAAAAGCGCTCACAAAAATCGAGGGGCCAGATTTACAAGAAGTGGGCTTTAGCCCAGACGGTCAGTTTTTAGCTTTTGTTCGAAACAATAATTTATTTTATTGGATTATTTCTGAGCAAAAATCGGTTCAAATAACTTTTGATGGGCGTCAAAATCAGGTAATTAATGGTCTTACAGATTGGGTATATGAAGAAGAATTCGGCTTTGTTCAGGCCTATCAGTGGAGCGATCAAGGGGATTACATAGCGTATTTGCGCTTTGACGAAACTGGCGTTCCTGAATTTTCCATGGATATTTATGGACAGGGATTATATCCAGAGCAAAGTGTCTTTAAGTATCCCAAAGCGGGGGAGCCAAATGCGAAGGTGTCCTTACACGTTTATTCAATGAAAACCGGCAGTAATTCCGCCATAGACTTATCCTCATGGCCTCATGAGTATATTCCTCGTATCAAATGGACCAAAAATCCAGACCAACTCAGCGTTCAATTGCTTAACAGGCTTCAGAATGAGTTGGTCATGCTGCAGCTCGATATGCGAGAAAAAGACCTTGAAGTTTTATTACGAGAGAATGATGTGGCTTATGTAGATATTCATGATGATCTGACATTTCTGAATGACAATAGTTTTATTTGGCCCAGTGAGCAGGATGGATGGCGTCATTTATATCACTATAACGCTCAGGGTGAGTTGATTCGACAGTTAACTCAAGGGGAATACGATGTGACTGCTTTTTACGGGTTTAATCCTCGAATTGGACGACTGTATTTTCAGTCCTCCAAGCGAGGCAGTATATTCAGAGATGTTTATTCAATGAATATCTCGGGGACCAATACCGTTCGTTTTTCGAAGAAACGAGGAACTAATAGCGCCGATTTCAGCGCCGATTTCAGTCACTTTATACAACATCATTCCTCAACTAGAACCCCGGACCGGTATAGCCTGCACTCGGGCCTAGACGGGAGAGAACTACGCGTTTTGGAGGATAACGCCTCTTTAAGCGCTCTGATAAAGCAGTACTCTCTGAACCCTAAGACCTTGGATAGTATTTACGTCAATGGAAATTGGCTCAATACTTATTCTATAAAACCTTCGGTCATGGACAGTACCAAAAAATATCCTGTCTTGATGTATCAGTACAGTGGTCCTGGATCTCAGCAAGTGTTAGATCGATGGAATGGGGCCAATGATTATTGGCATCAATATTTGGTCAATCAAGGTGTGATAGTGGTATGCGTGGATGGTCGAGGTACGGGCGGTAAAGGGCGTGATTTTAAAAAAATCACCCAAGGAAAGTTAGGCTTATACGAAGTAGAAGATCAGATTGCAGCAGCAGAGCAAATTGCGCGTTGGCCTGAGGTTGATTCTGAGAAAATCGGGATTTGGGGATGGAGTTATGGAGGCTTTATGTCGGCCAATTGCTTGTTTCAAAGTCAGGGAGTTTTCTCTATGGCCATATCTGTTGCTCCGGTAACCTCTTGGCGATTTTATGACTCTATTTATACCGAGCGTTATATGGGCCTTCCTCAAGATAATGCGCAGGGGTATGACGCCTATGCGCCACTGGATCACGTATCCAATATGACCGGAGATTTACTTCTTGTTCATGGCACTGCCGACGACAATGTGCATGTTCAGAATTCTATGCGCCTTATCGATGCCTTGGTCAAAGCCAATAAGCCCTTTGATTGGCTCATTTATCCAGATAAAAATCACGGAATCTATGGGGGTTATACCTGCCATCATTTGTATCGAAAAATGACCGATTTTGTGCAGAAAAACTTATTAAACAATCTTTAAACTAAATAAACTAATATGACAACTTCAACCACCACCAAAGAATTTTTTGGACATCCTCGAGGGCTTTTTGTGCTCTTTTTTACAGAGATGTGGGAGCGCTTTTCCTACTATGGAATGCGGGCAATTCTCGTTCTGTATCTCGTTTCTCAAACAGACGCTACTAATGCGGGTTTAGGCTGGGCCAATGACAGCGCTTTGGCGCTCTATGGCTGGTATACTATGCTGGTTTATGTGGCATCGATTCCCGGAGGCTGGTTGGCTGATAAGATGTTTGGACAAAAGAAATCTGTACTCTATGGAGGAATTCTTTTGGTATTAGGTCACAGCATTTTGGCTGTAGAACAAATGTGGGCCTTTTATACAGGTTTATCATTAATTATTGCCGGTGTTGGAATGTTGAAACCTAATATTTCGACTATGGTCGGTGGATTATATAAAGCCGGAGATATCAGAAGAGATAAAGGATTTACGATTTTTTATATCGGCATTAATTTAGGCGCTTTTTTATCGAGTCTAATAGTGGGTTACGTGGGTGAAGTAATGGGCTGGCATTACGGCTTTGGTTTGGCTGGAATAGGAATGACTCTTGGATTGATCCAATATGTAATGGGGCAAAAGTATCTGACCGACGTCGGTAATTTTTTGGGCAGTTCGACAGATGCCCAAGAGATCGAGGCAATGAATCGCCCCTTATCCAAAATTGAAAAAGACCGAATTGTTGTCCTGTTTTTATCGTTTTTCTTGGTCATAGTATTTTGGGGCGCCTTTGAGCAGGCGGGAGGTCTTATGAATATCTATGCCATGGAAAATACAAATCGTATGCTCTTTGGTTTGGAAGTACCTGCATCTTGGTTTCAGTCGTTAAATGCGATGTTTATCATTTTCCTGGGGACTTCAGTGGCCGCTTATTGGGCCAAACGCAAACTGCGCGGTAAGCTTTCTACCTCTCTTTTTAAAATGATTATTGGACTGATCATTATGGGGACTGGGTTTTTCTTTATGTCGGCTGCTTCTGCTGAATTTGAGACTACAGGGTCTTCAGCCATGTATTGGCTCGTTTTGGCCTATTTATTCCACACTGTTGGTGAACTTTGTATTTCTCCAGTAGCCTTATCTTATATTACAAAATTAGCACCCTTGAAATACGCTTCACTTATGATGGGGGTTTATTTCGCTATGACGGGATTTGGTAATAAGCTTGCCGGATTGCTTGGGGAATCGGCCTCCACCTATGGTGAGTTTACAATTTTTACAGGAATCGCCCTGTTTTGCGTGGCCTTTGGTATGATTGTACTTCTCTTTAGAAAGAAATTAGAAGTACTTACCCATGGCATTGAGGATACCGAACATTAAACCATTTGACAATCGATAAATATTGACAACCATGAACACCGATATTGAAAATTTATTTAAAGACAAAGTACTGGGACATCCCGCAGGACTTTTCGTATTGTTTTTTACAGAAATGTGGGAGCGATTTTCGTATTATGGAATGCGGTCCTTATTGGTTATGTTTTTTACAGCATCCCTGCTCGATCAGGGCTGGGGCTGGCCACGTGAATACGCCTTTGCTATTTTTGGGACCTATACTTCTTTAGTTTACCTGGCTACCCTGCTAGGGGGTTATATTTCTGATAAAAAAATTGGTTTTAGATATGCGATTTTGATTGGCGCTTTGCTCATGACTTTGGGTCATGCTTGTATGGCCCTAGAAACTGAGTTTTTTATTTATTCGGGACTTGTCCTTTTGGTCTTTGGGACTGGATTTTTTAAACCCAATATGACCTCTATTATTTCAGCAATGTATGAGACGCGCTCTGAGAAAAAGGATGGGGCCTATACCATTTTTTATATGGGGGTTAATGCTGGAGCATTCTTAGGGATATTGCTCTGTGGTTATATGGGCGAACAAGTGGGCTGGTCTTGGGGTTTTGGTCTTGCAGGAATCTTTATGCTTTTTGGATTGCTCCAATTCTGGTTGGCTCAAGATATTTTTGGCAGTATCGGACTCAAGCCCAAAAGAGTCGATAGCCAAGCTGAGCTAGGTCCAGATGAACCAATACTCAATCCATTCACGAACATTCAATTAGTGATCATTGCTTTGGCATCAATTATTGGGCTTGCGTGGATAATTAATGATCCGGTGGCCAAAATTTCTGATGGGGCCTACAATCTATTTGATTTTAGTGTGGCCGGTTTAGCGGGGTCTTCGGTTATGATACTTTTGGCTTTGGTGCTGTTTATTGTGCTATTAGTAATGAGATTGCCTCGTTATGATAAAATCACCATGGATCGCATGTTAGCTGTCATGTTTTTTGCCTTTATAACAATATTCTTCTGGGCTATTTTTGAACAAGCGCCGAGCTCCTTGACCATTTTTGCTCGGGATTATACAAATCGTATGCTTGAAGGTAATTCTGCACTGATTTTTAAGGTTGTAGATGCTTTGGTAACCATAGTTCCTCTGGCAGTTATAACCTGGGTGCTCTTTAAACTTTTTGGCAAAATATTTTCCCGTTATAAGTGGTCTAATATCATACTCGGACTGAGTTTTATCATCATTTGGGCTATTGCACTCTACCGATTAAATGACAAATTCAGTCAAGATGTGGCGGAAATTGATGCTTCGTGGTTTGGTATTTTGAATTCCTTGTTCATTATCACATTTGCCCCTTTATTCTCGCGTTGGTGGGAAAGTAAATACAACCCCAGTGCCAATATGAAATACGCCATCGGTATGTTCTTGCTGGGTCTTGGAATGGCCTGTGTGGCTGTGGGTGCCTCGGATATTCCTGTTGGGGCAGAAACGGCCTCCGTGAGTATTATTTGGCTCATTTTAGTCTATTTTTTCCATACCATGGGTGAGCTTTGCGTTTCTCCGGTGGCTTTATCCTATGTCAGTAAACTTGTGCCAGGCAGAATGATTGCCATAATGTTTGGTGTCTGGTATTTGGCAGTGGCTATTGGCATGAAACTCGCTGGAGTCTTTGGAGAAGCCTCTGAACAAATTGCGCAAACTGAAGGTTTGAGTTCCTTCTTTTGGATGTTAACTTTTGTGGCCGTGGGACTTGCGGTGTTCTCCGCTTTAATGCACCCAGTGATCAAAAAATTAATGCACGGAGTGCGTTAATTGATCAATCGCCAGAATTGGCCTAATGTTTGATAAGATCAGGTAATGAAAATTAGATCTTTAATATTGTTTTTACTGATGCTTGCTGGGCCAGCTTTAGTGGCTCAAGAAATCCAATGGATGTCCCTAAGCGAGGCGCTGGCGGCCCAGAAAAAGCAGCCCAAAAAAATATTCATGGATGTCTACACAGTGTGGTGTGGTCCCTGTAAACTTTATGACCGTAATACCTTTAGCAATCCTGAAGTTGCCGCTTTTATAAACCAGCATTTTTATCCAGTGAAGTTCAATGGGGAGGGGGATGAAACCATTGTTTACCAAGGTAATACCTATGATAATCCTAGATATGACCCCGCTAAGGCCAAGCGACGTAATGCCGTTCATAAGTTTTCGAGTTACCTGGGAATAAATGCCTACCCTACAGTAGTTTTTATGGATGAATCAGGGGGGCTGATCAAAAGTGTTCGGGGATATCGTACGGCGCCACAATTAGAACTGTTTTTAAGATTTTTCGGCACGGATCTTTGGAAAAGTATCCGCACCCAAGAAGCCTATGATAACTATGTTGCTAATTTCAAACCCAGTTTTCAGTGATGCGTCGCGACAGAAAAAAAATTGAGAAGAGGCGATACAGTTTGGGACTGATCCTTCTTGTTTGTTTGTGGGCCCTTCCAGCGCAGGCCCAGATTAAATGGATGACCATGAATGAGGCTTTGGCAGCTCAGACACAAAATCCTAAAAAGATTTTTATGGATGTATACACCGATTGGTGTGGTCCTTGTAAGATGCTTGACAAAAACACCTTTACTAATAAACGTCTGATCCGTTTTGTCAACAAGAATTATTATGCCGTGAAATTTGATGGTGAAGGAACAGAATCCATTACCTACAAGGACTTTACTTATACCAATCCAAATCATCAGCCCGAGCGCAAAGGGCGCAATGCCCAACACTTTTTTGCTGATGCCTTGCGTATCAACGCCTATCCAAGTTTGGTATTTTTTGACGAAACGGGAGAATTGATTCAGGCTTTACCTGGCTACAAATCTGCCCAAGAACTCGAAATATTTTTAAAGATGGTCGCCTCAGACGACTTTAAAGACATCACCACTGAGCAAGCTTGGGCGGACTATCAAGAGGCTTTCAAAAGTACCTTTTAAACTGGGGGTCATCAGTTTCAACCCAACAAACCATGTTCTGCGCATCAACCGTAAATGAGGGCCGCTACACGCTCGCTAGCGCCAGTTGGGCCCAGTTTTTCAAGTAATTGGTCGTAAGCCAAGAGTTGCTGAGCTCGTCCCGGCTCACTGAGGATGTGCTCCAGACTATTAGAGATCGTATGGATATTGAATTCGCTTTGTATCAATTCAGGTACTGCCGGAGCATCTAAAATAAGATTGACCAAAGAGATATAGGAGAGTTTAACGATGCGCTTTGCAATCTGATAAGATAGCCAATGTCCTTTGTAACAAACTACTTGAGGCACCCTCAATAATGCCGTTTCCAAGGTTGCTGTACCTGAGGTAACCAATGCAACATGAGCCAAACTTAGTATAGAATAGGTGTCTTGAGAGATTATTTGAACCTCTGATTCATCGATGAATTGTTTATAAAAGCTAGTTTCAATTGATGGTGCCCCAGCAACAACAAATTGGTAAGCTTTGAATTTACGCGCCATTTGCGCCATAACAGGGAGCATAGCTGATATTTCTTGTCGTCGACTTCCTGGGAGTAAAGCGATTATTGGTCTTTGGTCTAAGTGGTATTTGGCAGAAAATTCTTGCTTATCTATTTTGGGCTTATTGGCCAATGCATCACGAAGCGGATGTCCGACAAAATGAACTGGACAAGCTCGTTGACCGAAAAAATCCTCTTCAAATGGCAAAATAACGTAGAGCGCTGTGACATCTCGTCGAATATCTTTGACCCGGTTTTCTTTCCAAGCCCATGCTTGGGGGGCGATATAATAATGGACTGGTATATTTTGTTGCTTGGCCCATCGAGCAATGCGCATATTAAATCCCGGGTAATCAATCAGTATTAAAATATCCGGATTAAAGTTTTCAATATCCCTCTTACAGCGTTTTATGTTACCCAGTATTGTTTTGAGATTAAATAGAACCTCGATAAATCCCATAAAAGCGAGATCCTTATAATGAGCCACGAGCGTCATGCCCTGAGCCTGCATTAAATCACCTCCCCATCCGCGAATTTCCGCTTGAGGGTCTTTTCGCTTTAGGGCGTGAATCAAGTTCGATCCGTGCAAATCACCTGAGGCTTCTCCTGAAATGATGTAGTATTTCATATCAGAAGAAATATAACAAATAAGTCGTTAAGGCTGCAACTATTGTCGCCAACAGTACACCACGAGCTTCGTATTCTTGATTGCGCCGTAAAAATTCAAAAAAGGCCAATAAATTAGGCAAGGCCCCCAGAGAAATTAACATCCATAGCCTATTTGTTTCGATAAACCCCTGCCACATCAAGGCGATGCTACTGTCATTTAATAGACTAAATATCAGTAAGCAAAGTAAAATGCCGAGCCCATTAAAAATAAACCCGACCAAGGTGCCTCTAAAAATTCTTTTACTCATGAATTTAAATTCCATTGATTGATAAGTGGTATGGCATAATGGGCTGTTAGGTCATATTGAACTGGCACTACAGAAATAAAACCATTGTCCAAGGCCCATTGATCTGTGTCTTGGCCCTGGTCTAAATTCACAAATTCACCAGATAGCCAATAATAAGTGCGACCCCAAGGGCTTTTGCGTTTGTCGAACTGTTCCACCCATTGGGCGTTGGCTTGACGACAAATTTTTATTCCTTTAAATGGACTCTGATCAATTTTTGGGAAATTTACATTCAAAACTACGCCTTGAGGCATCCCATGAGTTAGGCATTGCCGCGTCAAATGCTGAATCGGCGCCACTGTGTGACTGAAATCTGCATTATAACTAAAATCTAAGAGTGAAAATCCAATTGCCGGTATGCCCATTGTTCCCGCTTCAACCGCGGCGCTCATAGTTCCACTGTAAATGACGTTAATTGAGGCATTACTCCCGTGATTAATTCCACTGACCACCAAATCTGGTTTGCGTTGTAACACCTCGTTGACAGCAATTTTGACACAATCTGCTGGAGTTCCGCTACAGCTGAATTCTTGAATTTCCAGAGAGTCGTCGACCTGTATGGGATCACAGTATAGTGTGTCATTTACCGTAATGGCATGGCCCATGCCACTTTGAGGAGCATCGGGGGCTACGACAACCACCTCTCCCAAAGGTATCATCGCCTTGATGAGCGTTCTTATGCCAGGGGCTGTTATGCCATCGTCATTGGTGACGAGTATGAGCGGTCTTTTATTTGACATGTGATGATTTAGGGTTAAAAATACGTTTATCTGGGGTGAAAACACAATATGTCTTTGATTTTTGAGGGGTTTGTTTAACAAAAAATTAGCAGCGAAACTCCGCGGCTCCCCTTTAATTTTTAGCTATTTTAGAAGACTAAAATAAGAGGAATGCGAATATTGAGACGGAACTGGAAAATTTTGTTGTTGGGGGTATTTGTGGCGGTGGCCTCATGTAGTTTTACCGCTAAAGAATTTAATGATCCCAGTAAAGATCGATTGCTGATTGATTTGATTAGTTATGTCCTAGAAAGAGGACATTATGATCCGAAAGATCTTGATGATACTTTTTCAGAGAGTGTTTGGGAAGGCTTTATCCAGTCTCTAGACCCGTTAAAACGTTATTTTTTAGCGCAGGATATTGAGCGTTTTCGTCCTTACAACACTCTAATTGACGATCAAATTCGAGAAAAGGAATTAAGCTTCTTTGATCTTGTTTATGAGACATATTTAGAGCGATCAGAGGCGACAAAGACCTATTATAAAGAACTACTAGCCGAGCCTTTTGATTACAGTATTGACGAGTATATCAATACCGATTATGAAAACTTGACTTATGCTATTACCTCACAAGATTTAAAAGAGCATTGGCGCAAACAACTTAAATACACTGCTTTATCGAATTTATACGACCTTATAGAGGAGCAAAAGGAAGCGCGATCAATGAATCCAGATAGTATACCTTCGGAAGAAATTAGAGAATTGATCGATATGAGTACCGCAGAGCTTGAGGCAAAAGCTCGAGAAACCACCTTATCGACTTTAGAGGATAATTACGATTTTACCGATGACCTGGAGCGCAAGGATTATTTCGCTGTATACCTCAACGCTATTGTAGGCGAGTTTGACCCACATACCAATTATTTCGCTCCCCCAGATCGAGATCGTTTCGATTTGCGCATGAGCGGTAAGCTGGAGGGTATTGGAGCGCGTTTGCAAAAGAAAAATGATTATATCACCATAGTAGAAGTTATCAGTGGTGGGCCGGTCTGGCGCGGAGAACATCTAGAAGTGGGTGATGCGCTGATCAAGGTCAAACAAGAGGATGAAGAAGAGGCGGTCAGTTTGGTCGGTATGCGGGTTGATGATGCGGTTAAACTCATCAAGGGACCAAAGGGAACCAAAGTAACTTTGACCGTTAAGCGTGTGGACGGGACTATTGATGAAGAGGTTATTGAGCGCGATGTCGTTGAGCTGGCTGAAACCTATGCTAAATCCACAATAATCGAGCAGGAGGGTAAACGCTATGGATTGATTAATCTCCCAGCATTTTATTTTGATATGACCGACTACGGCGAGCGCAATGCGGCCACCGATGTACGTCAAGAAATTGAAAAACTCAAATCAGAGCAGATCGATGGATTGATTATGGATTTACGCAATAATGGTGGAGGTTCTTTGCGCACAGCCGTGGACATCGCAGGATTATTCATAAAAAATGGGCCCGTGGTTCAAGTTGCCTCAAACGGTGCGCGTAAGGAAGTTCTGAAGGACAGGGATAATTCTATAGTTTGGGAGGGGCCTTTGGTTCTTATGATCAATGAGCTTTCGGCGTCAGCCTCTGAAATCTTGGCTGCTGCGATGCAGGACTACAAGCGAGGCATTATTTTAGGGAGCGCTCAATCGTATGGAAAAGGAACGGTCCAAAACATGATCGATCTTAATCAGTGGTTGCGCAACAATGATTTAGGGGATATGGGTGCCCTTAAAATGACTACTCAAAAATTTTATCGCGTCAATGGAGGTTCTACTCAATTAGAGGGAGTAAAAAGTGATGTGGTCATGCCAGACCGTTACAGTTATATTGAAATCGGAGAACGTGATTACGATAATCCACTTCCTCATGATAACATTACTGCGGCTGAATATGAATTATGGCCTGGTTATATTGATTATCAGGGGACGATTGAGCGGAGTAAAAAGCGTCTTGGCACCAATGCACAAGTTCAATTAATCGAGGAAAATGCGAGGTGGATTAAGTCTACTCAGGAAGATCAAGAGCTCAGCCTCGCACTGGAGGACTACAGTGCAGAAATGCAACGTCGTGAGCAAGAAAACGAGCGGTTTGAGGCCATTAAAGATTACGACAATAAATTGAATTACGCCTCTCTAAAGGACGATTTAAGGCTTATGGCTCAAGATTCGACCATGCGCGAACAGCACCGACGTTGGCATAAGGCCTTGGCTAAGGATGTCTACGTGGAAGAGGCAGTGCAAATATTGGCAGACCTAAAAATGAACAACATCAGACCAAATAAGGTCGCCAAGATTCAGGATTGATTTATGCATACTCAGGCAACAGTCCAAGGTAAATCGTGGGTTTTAAAATTTTTAAAAAATCCACTTGGACTATTGAGTTTTGCCTTACTCATAATAGCTACTGCCCTTGCTGTTTTTGCTTATGTCCTAGCGCCAGATGACTCGCCCAATGCCAATAATATGCATTTATCCATCGCCGCAAAACCTCCTGGGTTTAAGGTGTTGATGTGTGTGCTGCCCAATCTTCAAGCCCCAGAAGTTTCACCTTGGACAGCATTTTTATATGGTAGACCAAAAGGCGAATTAGAAATTCCTATAAAAAATTATACCCTTACAGATCAAGGATTGACTTTAAACCTATTGCAGGCAGAACCTGATGGTGTAGAAACAAAATTCTTTACAATCGACCGATTAACCTCAGCCGGAGAAAAATTCCAGTTAAATCAGGTCATTCGGCCATATACTTTTTGGTTAGGTACTGATAAATATGGCAGAGATCTCCTGAGTCGAATGCTGATCGGATTGAGGGTATCTTTATCTGTGGGCCTTATCGCGGTGCTGATTTCATTGATCATCGGCATTAGTCTCGGAGCAGTTTCGGGATACTTTGGGGGACGTACAGATCAAATTATCATGTGGCTTATTAATGTCACTTGGTCTATCCCTACCTTGCTCCTTGTGATTGCAATAACCTTAGCTCTGGGTAAGGGCTTTTGGCAGGTATTTATTGCTGTAGGTTTGACTATGTGGGTGGAGGTTGCTAGGGTGGTGCGCGGTCAAGTGATGAGTGTGAAGCAAAGGCAATATGTAATGGCTGCTAGAGCTTTGGGTTATTCAGACGGCCGCATCATTTGGCGTCACATTTTACCAAATGCATTGACGCCTGTTATTATTATTTCAGCCGCGAATTTCGCTTCAGCTATTTTGATAGAAAGCGGACTCAGTTTTCTTGGTATAGGAGCGCAACCCCCCATTCCGAGTTGGGGCAGTATCATTAAGGATCACTACGCCTATATTGTTCTAGGAAAGCCATATTTGGCATTAGTCCCAGGATTTGCCATTATGATATTAGTTATGGCCTTTATGCTTTTAGGTAATGCCCTGAGAGATGTTTTGGATGTCAAGGAATAATCAGGAAATATTGATGTAGTTCGCACTGTCGAGTTTCACAAAAATAAAAAGCAGTATAGTAAAGCCCCAAAGCCCTGAGCCCCCATAACTGATAAAGGGTAGGGGGATCCCAACTGTGGGCAAAAGCCCTATGACCATGCCGATATTGACAAAAAAGTGTAAAAAGATAACGGAGGCTACAGAATAGCCGTAAACCCGGCCAAATATTGATTTTTGTTTTTCAGCACGGTAGAGTACTCTCAATATTAGCGCAACAAATAGAATTATAAGAAAGAGAGTCCCCATAAAACCCCATTCTTCTCCGACAGTTGAGAAAATATAATCCGTGTGTTGTTCAGGCACAAAATTACCTTTGGTTTGTGTGCCTTGTAGCCATCCTTTACCCCACCAACGGCCGCTGCCGATAGCAATTTCACTTTGATGCGTATTATATCCTATTGAGTTACTGTCTACAGTTTTTCCGAGGACCAAATTGATACGATCACGGTGTCTTTGCTCAAATACCGAGTAAAATACATGATTTACCGAGTACACAAAACCAATGGCCACGGCAAAGGTTATCACAGACTGCCCCCATTTAATACGTTTACGCTTGCGCTTTTGGCTCCATAAATAAACTGTAAGTAATAGGCCCAATAGAAGGACCATCCCTTGAACTTCGAGCAACAATGTGCCGATAAAAAGTAGACCAAGGGCGGTAGCAAAACTCAGAAACAAATAATTAAGGCCCTCTCGATAAAGCGGTAAGATAAATGCCAAATAGACCAGGGCACTTCCTGGATCTGGCTGAGGAATAATCAGCAAGGCAGGAAGGAGCATAATGAGCAAGGACTTCCACTGATCTCCCCAGGAGCGGATATTGGTTTGTATGTCGCCTACAAATTTACCTAGGGCCAGAGCGGTTGCGGTTTTGGCAAATTCACTGGGCTGAATACTGAACCCGCCAAAAGCATACCAAGAGGTAGCCCCATTCACGGTTTGGCCAAAGACATATAAACCCACTAAAGCGAGTAGGGCAAAGAGATAAATCAAACTTGAAAATCGTTCGTAGAATTTTGCTTCGACGGCCAATATAAAGACAATCAGGACCACACTTAAAAGAATCCAAAGCAGTTGCTTGCCATATATTTGATTTAAATCCCAAAGTTCTTGGGTTTCACTCAGTGATGCCGAATAAATATTGAGCCAACCAAATCCAACCAAGGCGAAGTAGAGCAATACAATCCACCAATCAATTTTGGTATTTCTTTGCGCGTAACCCATCATTGATTGATATTAAATGGTTTTCCCGAGTAGGGTTTTTCGTATTCACTCATTAAGCTTCCATTAAGGACAAATTGCTCCATATCTTTTCGGCTGATACCATCACGTAGATATTTTTCAGTCATAAGACCCGCAATTCGTCCCGCCCAACGAGATCCCCAATATCCGTTTTCTACAAAAACAGCTAGGGCTATTTTTGGGTCGTCCTTTGGGGCAAAGGAAATAAAAACTGAGTGATCGGTAAGTTGGGTACGTTTTCCATTGATTTTGATATAGTTTTCTGCCGTCCCTGTCTTTCCACATATTTCAATTCCGGGGATGCCGATATAGGGTTTTGAGGCTGTTCCATACTTATAAACATCGGCCATTCCTTGAATTACTGGTTCGAAGTATTTTGGATCAATGGTAGTATTTTGGCGTGTTGTAAAAGCTTCGGAGATAGAATCACGATCACCAATTTTTTTAATGATATGTGGGGTATAGAAATACCCTCGATTAGCGATTATGCTTGTAAAATGAACCATTTGCATTGGGGTAAGAAGAACTTCTCCTTGCCCGATGGCATTGGAAATTGTTGCAGGAGTATACCAGCGATATTTTGGATATTGATAAAAGCGGTTATAGAATTCGGCATCAGGAATTAAGCCTCTGTTTCCTGCAGGGAGATCATAGCCTAAATAATCCCCCAGTCCAAAACTTCTGAGATGTTGGCGCCAGCGCTCAATACCTTCTTGAGGTGAAGGATATTTATCAATTGTTTTGCGGTATGCATTAGCAAAATAAGAATTACAAGAATGAGCAATGCCGCCGATAAGGGCGAGTGGGGTTTGATGGTCATGGCACCCCAGTGGTTTTGAGCCACCATAATTATAGCCGCCAATACAGGAGACATAGTCATTTGTTGTAATCACTTCTTCTTGTAGGGCAATGAGAGCCGTGAGGGTTTTAAAAGGAGAGCCTGGCGGATACTCCCCTTGCAATACACGATCAAAAAGTGGTTTGGCGATGGTGTCGTAATAGAGTTTGGTGAAATTTTTTGAACGTTTACGCCCGACCAATAAGTCGGGATCATAATTTGGGGCCGCCACCAAAGCGAGAATTTCACCACTTTGTGGATCTAATGCAACGATGCCACCGCGCTTATTGACCATTAGTTTCTCTCCATACTCTTGGAGTTTTGCGTCAATGGTCAAGGTTATGTCGGTACCTCGCACCGAAGGGGTATCGAAGGCTCCGTCTTTATAGGGGCCAATATCGCGATTGAAGTTGTCTTTTTGAATATATTTTATGCCCTTCTCACCACGCAGTATCACTTCATATTGTTTTTCGACACCAGCCGCACCAATGAGTTCTCCCATTTGATAGTCAGGATTCATTTTGATGGTGTAATCATTTACCTCTGAGACATAACCCAGCACATTGGCTGAATGGTTGACTTGATAATCTCTCAAAGAACGCTTCTGAATGTAAAACCCTTGATATTTGTACATTTTTTCGGAAAGACCGGCAAATTCACTTTTTGTGAGCTGCGCCGCAATGACCGAGGGGAGGTTTGGGGAATATCGTTTTGCCTTTTCTACCGCCGAAATAAAGTCTTGTTTAGAAAGATTGAGTAAAGTGCAGAATTCTAGAGTATCCAGAGGTTTCATGTTTCTTGGGACGACCATCACATCAAAGGATGGCTGATTGGCCACCAGAAGAACCCCATTTCGGTCAAAAATATAACCGCGTTGCGGATAATCAAATACAGTCCTTATGGCGTTGTTGTCTGAGAGTTCCACGTAGGTGGTATCATAAATCTGCAGATAAAATAGCCGCCCAACGAAAGTCAAGCCCACAATCAAAACCAGAAAAAATAACAAGCTTTTTCTCATAAGCTCTTTCGACTAAAAAATTGAAATGCGCAAAGGATTAAAACACTGCTCAAGAGACTTGTGAAAAGCGTCGATTTGAGCACCAAAATCCAATAGGCCCAAGATCCGGCCTCAAGTGAAAATAGAACTAAATGATGCAAGACTACAGCAGACAAGACAAAGATTATTTGTTGTCCGATAGGGGCATTTGGAATTTTTGTTGTGTTATACTGATAGCTAACTCCAAATGAAAAGTTTAAAAGTATGGGGCGAATCCATGCTAAAAAGACAGAGGCTGCCGCATGCACCCCGCCGGTGTCATTAAACATATCGATGCCTAATCCCAAGGCAAAACTCGATAACATTAACCAAATCCGACTGCCCGACAGCGGGTATAAAAGGATGAAATAACAATAGATCAAGGGGTTGACAAAACCAAAAAGCAAGAGATGATCCATGATTAAAATCTGAATCAAAAACACTACAATAAAGCGACCCAAAATAGAAAGCCACTGCGTACTAGAGTTCATTTTGACTGAGTTTTTCTAGTTCGCGTATTTCTTTTGCTTCTTGTCTTTGAATGAGATAGACGTGAAAAATACTTCTCATATCGGTGTGCGGACGTACACTGACATCCAAATAGTCTTGAGCTTTTGCTGGATTGATATCGGTGACGGTTCCCACAGGCCAACCTCGAGGAAATATGGTGGATTTTCCATCCGTAACCAGAGAGTCTCCAATAGTGAGAGGGGCAATCTTGGGGATTTCGGTCAATAAAAGTTGGTCAGGGGCTCCTCCGTCCCATATTAAGGTGCCAAAATGATCCGACTTTTTACTTTTTACCACCACACGACTGCTGGTATTCAATATAGATTGAGCCACTGAAAAATGTTCTGACACATGGGTGATAATACCCACAATGCCCATGGGGCTTGCCACGCCCATGTCTGGGACAACCCCGTCACTTCTCCCTTTATCTATGGTTAGTGTGTTTTTTAGTCGGTGATAGGAATTATTGATGACATGTGCCTGTATTATTTTAGGAGGGACAAATAATAATGAATCAATTATTTCTTGAGGCACTTCAAAACCTTCAAGGGCAACGGGTATAGACTCTTTGGCACTCGAATTGGCATTATCTAAAAGGGCCAATAATCTCACATTTGCCGCAATTAATTCTTCGTTTTGCTGACGCAAGGCCAAATAACTTCGCGCATCGGATAACCATGTAAAAATAGTACCAGTAATCTTATTTGTTGAGGCAATATTTCTAGTGTACAAACCTGAGTGGGCTCTTTGGGTCAATGAAATTCCTAAAGAAAAGAGCGCCAAAAACAACAGGAAATTTTTATTGCGTATAAAAAATTCAATAATCTGCTGCATGTCGGCTTATGTGCTCTTTTATTTGATCAATACACTTTTGTATTTAGCGAGATTTTTGAGGCAAATACCCGTGCCGCGAACAACAGCCCGTAAAGGGTCTTCGGCAATATAAACGGGTAAATCTGTTTTCTGAGAAAGTCTCTTGTCTAATCCGCGGAGCATTGAGCCCCCTCCAGCAAGGTAGA
The DNA here is from genome assembly GCA_038132955.1 of Flavobacteriaceae bacterium. Classification (GTDB taxonomy): domain Bacteria; phylum Bacteroidota; class Bacteroidia; order Flavobacteriales; family Flavobacteriaceae; genus BACL21. The sequence continues at coordinate 38,575 of JAYPSJ010000012.1, read as the reverse complement.
TCCCTGTGTTATAGATATCTGCAGCTAATTCTGGTGGCGTCTGGGACAATGTTTCCATAACAGCATCCTCAATACGTAAAATCGATTTGTCTAAGGCTTTGGCAATTTCTCGGTAAGAGGTTTGTACCTGTTTTGGTTTCCCCGTGAGCAAATCACGGCCTTGAACTGCCATTTCATCTGGAGGTAATTCGAGATCCTCAGTTGCTGCACCGATTTGAATTTTTATTTTTTCTGCAGTGCGCTCTCCCACGTAAAGATTATGCTGAGTACGCATATAATAGACGATGTCATTGGTAAATACATCTCCAGCAATCTTTACCGATTTATCACATACAATTCCACCAAGGGCCAAAACTGCGATTTCTGTCGTTCCTCCTCCGATATCGACTATCATATTGCCCTTAGGCTGCATGATGTCTACGCCGATTCCAATGGCTGCTGCCATGGGTTCATGAATCAGATAAACTTCTTTTCCATTGACGCGCTCGGCACTTTCTTTTACCGCACGCATTTCCACTTCGGTTATGCCGCTCGGTATACAAATGACCATGCGCAGTGAAGGCGTAAGCAATTTTTTCTTCAGCGCAGGAATGTCCTTGATGAACATGTTGATCATTTTTTCACTGGCGTCAAAGTCTGCTATAACCCCATCCTTCAAAGGACGAATTGTTTTGATGTTTTCATGGGTTTTTCCTTGCATGCGTGCAGCTTCTCGACCCACAGCAATAATTTTGTTGCTCATGCGGTCACGGGCCACAATACTTGGAGCGTCCACTACAACTTTGTCATTGTGGATAATTAGGGTGTTTGCCGTTCCTAAATCAATGGCTATTTCTTCAGTCAAAAAATCAAAAAAACCCATGCTGCAGTGCTTGTATTGGTATATTTGTGGCGATTACTAACAAATGTAATAAATTTTAATGCTTAAAGTGCCGTGTTCCGGTAAATACCATAGATAATTTATGAGCATTGCAGTAGTCGATGCTCAGTTGGTCTTTTATAGATCCACCAGGCTGAATAACTGACTTTATACCTGCCTTATCAGCGATCTCCACACAGTCTGGAAATGGGAAAAACGCATCACTCGCCATAACAGCTCCATTGAGGTCAAAATTAAATGATTTGGCCTTATCGATGGCCTGCCTTAATGCATCCACTCGAGAAGTTTGTCCCGTACCACTGGCATAGAGTTGTCCGTCTTTTACCAAGACTATGGTGTTTGATTTGGTGTGTTTGCAAATCACAGAGGCGAATAACAAGTCCTGAATTTGCACCTGAGTAGGGGCTAGTTCAGTCACTACAGTCAAATCATCGGATTGATCAGTTTTTGCGTCGCGCTGTTGTCTGAGCACTCCATTGAGACAAGTGCGGATTGTGTGCTGTGGACTCGTAAATAATTTTTGAACTAACAGGATGCGATTTTTCTTTTGTGCCAATAGTCCAAAGGCTTCATCACTGAACCCTGGTGCAATCACAACCTCACAAAACAGTTCGTGAATTTGCTCGGCGGTCTCAAGATCAATGGCTCGGTTAGCAATTAGGACTCCACCGAAAGCTGAGACAGGGTCTGCTGTGAGGGCCTTGGCGTAGGCACCGCTCAGGCTGGTGTCTTGCGCCATGCCACAAGCGTTGTTATGTTTTAAAATGGCGAAGCTTGCCTGGTGTTCTGAGCCCTGAAATTCATTCATGAGCTGAACAGCTGCATCGACATCGAGTAGGTTATTATAGCTGAGTTCTTTGCCCTGTAATTTGTCAAACATCTCATCCATGTCCCCAAAGAATTCTCCTTTTTGATGGGGGTTTTCTCCGTAACGCAATGTTTGTCCTTGTGGGATACTTAGCTTTAAATGCTCCAGCTGAGTATCCTCATTAAAATAATTAAAAATTGACGTATCGTAATGAGAGGATATGGCAAATGCTTTAGCAGCAAATAGTTTTCTTTGGTCTATAGTGGTATTTCCCTCTTGAGCATTCAGTATATCCAAAAAGGCTGGATAGTCTTCCACAGAGGAAAGGCAAAAAGTATCCGAAAAATTTTTGGCCGCAGCGCGAATCAGGGAAATACCACCAATATCTATTTTTTCAATAATGGCCTGCTGATCTGCCCCGGAGGCCACAGTTTGTTCAAACGGATAAAGATCTACAATGACTAAATCAATTTGTGGAATATCAAATTCGCTCATCTGAGCTTGATCATTTGGATTATTTTGGCGATTGAGAATCCCTCCAAAAATTTTCGGGTGTAGGGTTTTGACACGGCCCCCAAGTATTGAGGGATATTGAGTCAAATTCTCTACAGCAACTACAGGAACATTCAGGTCCTGAATAAATTTTTCAGTGCCTCCGGTGGAGTAAATTGTAACACCAAGATCATTTAATTTTTGGACAATCGGAGCGAGTCCATCTTTATGAAAAACAGAGATTAGGGCTGAACGAATAGGGAGCGCTTGTTCCATGGGATTTTCTTGTGAAATGAAGGCACAAAAGTAAGTAAATATGCGCTAAAAACTGGTCTATTTTTACTTTAAAAAGCGCTACCTTTAACCTTTAAAAGCAAAGTCCAAAGCCTGCATGATTGTTTATTTACGCGTATTAAAAGAAAGCATCAATTTTGCCATAAGCGCCTTAATTAACAATAAGTTGCGGACCTTTTTATCGCTTCTAGGGGTCACCATAGGTATATTTTCAATCATTGCTGTGTTAGCGGCAGTAGATTCACTTAAATCTGAAATTCAAGACAGTCTTAAAGGCTTGGATAACAGCACGATTTATTTGGGTAATTTTTCCTTTGGTCCCACTGAAGTACCTCGCTGGAAATGGGAGCAATTTCCTGTAGCATCGTATGAAGAATATCAATATCTCAAGAAAAATTTAAACCAAGTTCAAGCGGTTGCATTTAATTTAAATGTGCGCAATGAGACCATTAAGTTTGAGGACCGCTCTGTGGAAAATGCCAATATCGGGGCCTTTTCTCATGAATATTACGATATCGAATCCTTGCAGATAGAGCAAGGAAGGTTTTACAACGAACTCGAATCCAACAATGGCGCTCAGGTGATTGTCATTGGCCACGAAATTGCCACCTCATTGTTTTATACTGCCGAGCAGGCTGTCGGTAAAAAAGTACGCCTCTATGGGAAAAAATTTACTGTAATTGGCGTCTTAAAAAAGGAGGGTTCTATCTTCAATGATTCTAAAGATACTTTTGTATTTGTTCCGGTTAATGTCATTCGAAATATTTTTGGCGCAAACAATCGTAGTTTATTTCCCTTTATCATCATGAAGCCTCAGTCTGGTGCAGATAATGAGGCTTTTATTGCAGATTTGAAATTAAAAATGCGCCTCAAACGGGGATTGCGCCCTGAGCGGGAGGACGATTTTTTTGTCAATCAATTACAGGGTTTTGCCGATGCTATAGACGACATCACTGGTACGATGAATTTGATAGGAATTATCATCAGTGCCTTTTCACTTTTGGTGGGTGGCTTTGGTATTGCCAATATCATGTTTGTGAGTGTAAAAGAGCGCACTAGCTTAATTGGGATTCAAAAATCTCTTGGGGCAAAGCGTCGTTTTATCCTTTATCAATTTTTATTTGAGGCCATGATCTTGGCGATAATTGGAGGTATTTTCGGGCTGATTTTAGTCTTTTTCGCTTCCTTAATTGCCTCTCAATTTACAGGCGATTTTGAGTTTGTGCTTTCCCCATTAAATATGCTCATCGGAACAGTCGTTGCTGCTCTGATTGGATTAATTTCGGGAATTTTACCGGCCTTAAAAGCTTCCAAATTAGATCCAGTTGAGGCCATCCGCACAGGGATATAACACAAAAAGCTTAAGAGTGGCTGATCGTAAAGCTTGTTTGATTGAGGTTAACCTCAAGCAGAGCCCAGCTAGTGCCATGGGTCCATTTCATTTTGAAACAGTGGTTTTCGCTTGATGCTGAAATGCTGAGCACCCCGTCAAAGGCAGGGTGTTGAGCGCGTAGCTTGAGCAGTTCAAGTTGTTTAAGTACCAGAGGTGTTTTGATTTTTTGTTCAATGAAGTCATGCGTAAGATTCGTACGATTTATTTCTTTGTGATTGCCCTGGTCTGCATTGGCTGCTTGGTAATCATTTGTGCCACCAAATAAATCTAAATACCAGATTTGGGGCGTTCCAGGCATGAATAACTGGAGGGCTCTGGCCATTAACATTTTATCTAGGTCTTCGCCAAGGGCACTAAAATAGGTCGCATTAACCTGATAATAAGAGATTTTTTCTCCGTCAGGACCAAATAGGTTTTTAATGCGTCCTCCTCGAGCGACAATTTTTTCAATTAAGGCCTCTATTTGGCCAGAAGTGAGCAATCCTTGAGACATTAGGGGTTGTTCAGGATTCCCGTCTAAATCTAATAGAGGAATACCATCGTGACAACCAAGCATATTGACTAGCCTAAACCCATTTTCTTGAATTTCTTCTGCCCATTTTAATAGGGCCGCCACATCCTTATTTTCTATAGTGTGAATGATAAGCCCTGGCAGGAAGAAATCATAAATAGGAAAGCCTTCAGCGCTGACTTCATCATGAAGATGCTTGCCGTATTGTGCATGAATTTCCGGTAATACTTCAAGTGATAACTCTTGTGCCATATTTTGGAGTCGATGAAGATACTCCCATGTTTCAGGAATATTAAAAAAGTTGCTTTGTCCCACCGACTTATGCAAATAGGCAAAGGCGTCTAGGCGAATGATTTGTCCACCATAGGTGCTTAGTTTTTTTAAAGTGTTTTTATAATACTGCCAAACTTCGGGATTTTGGGCATTAAGATCCATTTGACCCAAAAGTGACAAGTGGTCTCTTACTAGGGGAACAACCTCTTTTATTTGAAGCCCCAGAGATTCGATTGCCTTTGTCGGGTTTTCTCCATTAATGAGTTTTCTTTCAATCGTGGAATGAAGTGTCTTGGATTGTTCAATATCCAAATTAAGGACCATGCAGGCGGCTTCTATAAATGTTTCGGAGAGTTTTATTTTTTGATAAAATGTATTCCAATACGGTCTAAAACTGTGATCTGGAAAAGGAACTTGGAGTACGGGTAAGCCGGGCTTTCGGGTGAATAGTTTGTCTTTGAATTCAGGTTTAGGAACTATCACGCCTTGTTCATTCATTGAGCCATTACCCTGCCAAAACTTATTCCAATCAATAAAAAAGTTTACATTCGACGATTCATCACCAAAAGCCATTAAGTCTTTAAATTCAGGTGACGCCACAGATAGGTGATTTAAAACAATGTCGAGTTTTAATCCAATCCCCATAGATTTTAATTGGCTTAGATCTGAGTTTGCTACCAGTGGATTATTCAAATCGTAATCAATAATGGAAAATCCGCGGTCTAAATCTGAGCTAAAAAGCGTAGGGAGCAAATATAAATTTTGGAAAGTCCCTTTTAGTGGCTCATGCGCTAAAAGATTAACTAAATAGGCTAAGTTTCCCCCGAGACTGTCAGAATAAGCATTCAGGATGAGTCCTTTTTGTAGCTGATTTTTATTTGATGGTTTAGCCATGAATTTCTTCTGGGATATAACCTTCAGGCCAAACCTGAGCAATTTGGGCATTAACCCATTGTAAAAAGTCAACGTCCTCTTGGGAGAAAGCCTCGAGCTGATCAGAGTCAATATCAATCTGACCAATATTCTTGTCTTGGACAAACAAAGGGACGACTAATTCAGATTTGACACTAATACTGCATGCGATATAATTGTCTTGAGCACTAACATCGGGCACTAAAAAGTAATCATTAGATTCTGCGACCTGTCCGCATATACCCTTACCGAAAGGGATACAGCTGTGATCCGTCGGGGCACCACAATAGGGGCCTAGGTGAAGGGTCTTTTTGTCTGCGTTGGCAAAATAAAATCCTACCCATGTATAATGGGGTAGGGAATCATGCAATAAATCGCACAATTTCTGCAATTGATTAGGGAACAAATCACTGTCCTTTTGAAGGATATATTGGACTTCCTGCCTGAGGGTATTCATCACTCAAATTTTATGTAAAGGTATTTAAATAATGCTTTAATGCTTTTAGAAATAGGGATTCCTAAAGGATAAAAAATTAACTTTGATGGAATGATGAATTTGTGGAATATATATAGACCTGTATGGCAGTTTCTCCTGCTGTTTTTTGTGACATATGGAGTGTTTAGTGGTCTTTATTTTGGTTTCCTTGACTATTGGTCTTCTAAAGGATTTACTGTGGATCTTATTACACGGCTTGTGGGAGGGCAGCTCCAATTTTTTTAAATTTTATTGGATTTGAGGCTGTTGTAGCTCCTTGGAACGAAACCGGAAATTTAGTGATTTCGGTCATGGAGGTCCCTGTAGCTCAGCTTGTTGAGGGCTGTAATGCGGTAGGTGTAATGATTTTATTTGCGGCATTTGTCTTTGCCATTCTACAGCGTTTGATGCCCACATTTATTTTTATTTTGTTGGGGTTGGTTTTGCTTTACGGCATGAATATATTGCGTATTGCACTGATCAGTTTAGGAATTTTTTGGCAACCGGACTGGTCCTCCGCACTTCATGATTTGGTTTTTCCCGGAATTATTTACGGCACAGTATTACTCCTTTGGATTTTTTGGATTTGGTGCTATAATTTGATTTATAAAAGTGATGAATAACCTAGAATTTTATTGGGGATTATTTGCTTAACTGGCCTTTTTTCGGTGCGTCATTTTGAGGCGGAACTATTTTATGATCCATTAAAAGCATTCTTCAATGGGGTCTATCAGACCCAAGCACTACCAGCCATGAATTGGCTTAATTGGGGCCTTAGTGTTATGGGGCGCTATTGTATTAATGCAATCTTGTCCCTGTCTTTGTTAAAGCTTATTTTTTGGAAAAATAGTGTGGTTTAATTTTCGGCAATCCTATATGGCCTTGGGCTCCTCGTTTTTATGTCTGTCCTAATTGTACTTGTATATTACTATAACCCGGGGGACTACAGGGCACTGTTTTACGTGAGACGTTTTTTAATTCACCCTTTACTCTTGTTGTTATTGATTCCCTGTTTCTTAGTGCTCAACCCTCAAAAAAAGACTTAATTTTATAAAAAAATAAACTCATGCGTATCTCTTTAGTATTGTTTTCTTTAGTTCTTCTTTTTTCGTGCCAACTTAATCCTAAGGAGTCTGAAAAATATGTTCAAATGGAGCGAATTTTAGCCCTACACGATGAGGTCATGCCTGAAATGGGTGCCATAAGTGGGTTAATCAATCAATTGGAATCTAAATATTTAGCTGACTCGACCTTGGTCGTCCATGGAGTTGTAGTTGAAGAGTTAAAGCAGGCCAATGGAGCAATGATGCAATGGATGATGGATTTTAGCGAAGACTTCACAACTGATGAAATTATGGGCAAGACTGAAATTGATGAAACAAAACAGACAGACCTAGATCGATATGAAGCCTCTGCAATTCGTCTTAAAGAACAGATGTTAGGGGCTATTGAAAAAGCAAAAAATTTAAATAATCTATAGAATTGCCCACCCAAAAAGTGTTAAATCCATGATAAAGCCCCATGGATCAGATTTTTAACGGCTTTATTTCATAATTTAGCATTGTGAAAGCGTTTTTGTCCATCATAATGAGTGTTTTGGTTCTGACCACCAATCTGGGTTGGATTCAATCGACGCATTATTGCCTTGGAAGACCCATGGAAACGGATTTGGGTCTAGAAATAGCCCACTTAAATTGTGGTGTGGTCATGAGCAGTGGATGTTCCGAAGAAATGGAACAAAAGCCCGGGTGTTGCCATAATGAGTTTCAAAAATTTTCTCTCGATCAACCTTTACTTGTCCATGGATTAGATTTTACAGCGCCAATGTTTTATTTGGCATTACCTCTTGGACAATCCCCAGAGGTTTTTCTTTTCAATGGCAAGGGCTTTTCTAGGGCTTTGGGATACCAACCAAAAGAACCACCTCCCAAAGAAACTCAATTATTTATAGTCTACCAGCAATGGTTAATTTGATGGTTAGTCGTTTTTAATCGATTTATACCCCCATTAAATTAAACCATTATGCATCATATTATCTATTTAGAAGGACTCACCTGTATGGGCTGTGTCAAAAGTGTTCGCCAGGCCATGCTTGATGTGGCTGGAATTAACATCATTGATCTTAATTTAGCAACTGGTCGATTTGAATTTGAATTATTACAAGGAATCGAATTGTCCACTGTATTAAAATTAATTCCGGCCAAATATACTGTTCTCACACAAGAACAGTATTTGGCCAAACGCAACGCCCACTCTAATAAGGCCTCAACTAACAGCAATAGATCTTTATCTAAATGGCGCCAATTGCGTCCGTTATTTTTAATCTTTACTTTTCTGTTAGGCGTCAATGGGCTCAATGCTTTAGTTTATCAGTTGAATTTTCAGGAGTTTATGCTTGACTTTATGGCTGGTTTTTTTCTGGTCTTTAGTTTTTTTAAATTTTTAGATTTAAAGGGCTTTGTTCAAGCTTTCTTAGGATACGATCCTATAGCACATCGTTTGGAATTCTACGGATGGATATATCCATTTATTGAATTATTCTTGGGACTACTGCTGCTGACTAATACTGCTGTAGATTACGCCTTGTATAGTACTCTTTTTATATTGGGAGCCACAACAATTGGTGTGGTGGACCAACTGCGCAGGCGCAATAACATCGTTTGCGCATGCCTAGGTAGTGTCCTAAACCTTCCTATGACAGAGGCGACATTGATTGAAAATCTGGTGATGCTGATCATGGCCACAATGCTACTTTTAGGATGATAGTTATGACACAGCTTAGACTTTTAAAATTTGCAGGAGTATTAGGCACCGCTCTGATGCCTTTTATGCTCAATGCACAAGTCCAGTTAAAGGGCGAAATTTACGACGCCTCAGCTGGCCCAAGCCAACCTCTTTTTGGGGCAAATGTGTACCACCCTGAGAGTCAATCGGGAACGGTTGTCGATGAAAATGGTTTTATTCTTGAGATTCCGAATTTGCCCGCACGTCTTGTATTAAGTTATGTTGGCTATAAGACCGATACACTCGATATTAAGGATACAGCCTATATTTCCTATGGCCTTACACCAGAAAATGATCTTGAACAGGTGGTGGTAGCGGCCAGAAGAAGTTCAAAATTTATTTCTTCCTTCAGTACCGAGCAGGTGATTCGCGTGAGTAGTGATGAATTGCTCAAAGCCGCTTGCTGTAATCTTTCGGAGAGCTTTGAGACGAATCCGGCAATAGATGTCAATTTTTCTGATGCGGTTACGGGAACTAAACAGATCAAGATGTTGGGGCTTACCAGTCCTTATATTTTAATAACTGCAGAAAATATCCCTGTGGTTCGTGGTGCCGCTCAGAGTTTAGGCCTAAGCTATGTCCCGGGGACTTGGGTAGAGAGTATGCAGATTACTAAAGGAGCTGGCAGTGTTACTAATGGTTATGAAAGTATAGCTGGTCAAATTAATGTTGAGTTACAAAAACCGGTCAGTGATGTGCCGTTTTTCTTTAATGCTTTTTTGGCGGGGAACGGACGTCAAGAGTTTAATACCCACTTGAATACTTCGGTAAGTGATAAATGGCATACGGGTTTATATGTCCACGGTAATCAAAGACAGCGTGTGGTAGATCGCAATAATGACGGTTTTTTAGATACACCCATGGCAGAGCAATTTAATTTTTTAAATCGTTGGCAATACACTGATACCGAGAGGGGCTTAGTTAGTTTTATCAATGCACGCGTTCTTCGTGATCACAAAGTATCTGGACAGCGAGGTTTTCGCGCCGACTTAGCCCAACAATCACAAAACTCCTGGGGTAGTTTAATTGATACAGATCGCATTGATTTATCGGCTAAACTCGGTTATGTTAATCCAGAAATCACTTGGCAAACAATTGGTATTCAGGGCGCATGGAGTTTGCATAATCAAAAAAGCAACTTTGGATTGAGACCCTATGACATAGAGCATCAAAGTGCCTATATGACTTTGCTTTACAATTCAATTATTGGGGATACGCGTCATAAAATAAAATTAGGCCTGAATGGCACTTATGATCGTTATGATGAGCGTTTATCTTTTGATGCGCTTGCAACTAATCTACAACTATTTGGTCGTACCGAACAGGGCTTGGGATTATTTACAGAGTATGCTTATAATGACATGGATAAATTAGGGGTAACACTAGGTTTACGCTTAGATCAACATAATCTATTAGGCTTGTTTTTTACCCCTAGATTACATCTAAAATATCAAGTACTGCCCAAAACCACACTACGCGGTTCTGTGGGGCGCGGCAAGCGTATTCCAAATATTTTTTCAGAGCATTTAAATATATTCGCTACCGGTCGCGAAATAACCATTGAAACCCCTGGAACCCAGTCTTCGAATAATTCTGATGAAACCCCAGGAAATTTTTATGGTTTAGATCCAGAAATTGCATGGAATTTTGGTCTGTCGTTACAACAAAAATTTTCCCTAGGTACACGTTCTATGACCCTAGGATTGGATTATTATAGAACTGATTTTACCAGTCAAGTGGTTGTAGACTGGGAAGAAGTAGGTGCTATTAGATTCTACAATAAGTCAAGACCGAGTTGGGTTGAGTCCTTTCAATTTGATTTGGCCTACAGCCCTTGGGGCCTTTTCGATTTGCAATTGGCTTACAAATACTATAATTTGAGTACCGCTTTTGATTCGGGGGATAAGCGTCCTATTTTAATTCCTGATCATCGAGTATTTGCCAATCTTGCCTATACACTCGAGGGTAGACGAGAAAATCATCCCCTGAAGTTCGATTTGACATTTAATTGGTTGGGTAATCAACGATTGCCAGAGTTACCTCAGTCGGCTGTGTTGTGGGGTCAACCCAAGACGCCTTATATAACGACCATAAATGGACAAATTACAAAACAGTGGGGCTCAGTTTTTGATTGGTATTTTGGGATAGAAAATATTGTAGACCTCAGACAACAGGACCCGATAATAAATGGAGATCAGCCCTTTTCCAATGATTTTGATAGTAGTATTGTCTATGGACCAATTTTTGGTCGAATGTGGTATACGGGGATCCGCTATAAAATACCTGAATAATGAACAATGATTAATAATTAATAAAACAAGAAAGATGAGAAAATTAATGACCCTAGTGGTTCTTTTAATGGCCACGAGCCTTTACGCTCAAGACAAAAATGCCAACGGTAGCCTTGAAGTAGATGGTGTGTGCGGCATGTGTAAGGCTCGCATTGAAAAAGCAGCAATTAAAGTAACTGGTGTAAAATCTGTTAAGTGGAATGTCGATACGCATGAGCTCAATGTGATTTACGATGCAAGAAAAACGAGTATCGACACTGTGGCTAAGTATGTGGCCAATGCTGGTCATGACACCAAGAAATTCACAGCACCGGATAAAGCATATAATGCTGTTAGTCCTTGTTGTAAGTATCGCGACGAGGAAGTTGTCAAGGCCCATCAATAAAAAAATCCCGCGGCCAACGGCCGCGGGATTTTTTTTAATTCACGATGTATAATTACATCATTCCTGGCATGCCACCGCCACCCATTGGAGGCATCGCTGGGGCATCCTCTTTGATGTCTACTAGCGCACATTCTGTGGTTAAAATCATCCCTGCTACTGAGGCAGCATTTTCCAGAGCAACACGAGTTACTTTTTTAGGATCGATGATTCCTGCTTTAAGCATGTCAACATAAGCGTCGTTTTTGGCGTCATAACCAAAAGACTTATTGCCTTCCATGACTTTGTTAATCACTACAGAGCCTTCGCCTCCGGCGTTTTCTACGATGGTGCGCAGAGGTGCCTCAATGGCTCTTGCCACAATTTGAATTCCTGTAGTTTCGTCTAGAGAGTCGCTGGTCATTTTGGCCAGTACAGACTTGGCGCGTACTAAAGCGACACCACCTCCGGCCACAATGCCTTCTTCCACGGCAGCACGAGTAGCGTGAAGCGCATCGTCTACACGGTCTTTCTTCTCTTTCATTTCGACTTCACTGGCGGCACCAACGTAAAGCACTGCTACTCCTCCTGCAAGTTTCGCTAAGCGTTCTTGCAGTTTTTCTTTGTCGTAATCACTGGTGGTGGTTTCAATCTGTGATTTAATTTGACCCACACGGGCATTGATGTCAGCTTTTTTACCGGCACCGTTAACAATGGTAGTATTGTCTTTATCAATAGTAACGGTTTCTGCTGTACCCAACATATCGATCGTTGCATTGTCCAGAGTAAATCCGCGCTCTTCAGCAATAACAGTTCCACCAGTTAAGATGGCGATATCCTCTAGCATAGCTTTACGGCGATCCCCAAAACCTGGTGCTTTAACCGCAGCGATTTTTAGTGAACCACGTAACTTGTTCACCACTAGGGTGGCCAAGGCTTCTCCTTCTACATCTTCAGCGATGATCAAAAGCGATTTTCCTTGCTGAGCAACTGGCTCAAGGACCGGCAACAAATCTTTCATATTGCTGATTTTCTTGTCGTACAACAAAATCATTGGGTTGTCCAATTCGGTTTGCATTTTTTCGCTATTGGTCACGAAATATGGAGAAAGATAACCGCGATCGAACTGCATCCCTTCAACGACGTCCACATAAGTTTCCGTTCCTTTTGCTTCTTCCACGGTAATGACACCTTCTTTTCCGACTTTACCAAAAGCCTCAGCAATTAAACTACCAATAGCATCGTCATTGTTTGCAGAAATTGACGCGACTTGCTGAATTTTTTCAGAAGAGTTACCCACTTTGGTCGATTGTTTTTCTAGATCGGCTACCAAAGCAGCAACCGCCTTATCGATCCCTCTTTTAAGATCCATGGGGTTCGCCCCAGCAGCAACGTTTTTCAAGCCTTCTTTGACAATGGCTTGTGCCAATACCGTGGCGGTAGTGGTTCCATCTCCAGCTAAGTCATTGGTTTTAGAAGCAACTTCTTTCACCATTTGGGCGCCCATATTCTCAAGAGCATCCTCTAATTCTATTTCTTTGGCCACAGTTACCCCATCCTTAGTGACTTGTGGTCCTCCGAATGATTTACTGATAATTACATTACGGCCCTTTGGACCTAGAGTAACTTTTACTGCGTTTGCCAATGCGTCAACACCACGTTTGATGGCGTCTCTTGCTTCGATATCAAATTTTATGTCTTTTGCCATAGTTGTAAATTTTAAATATTAAATGATGGCGAGAATATCGTCCTCACGCATGATGAGATAATCCTTGCCATCAAGTTTTAATTCATTTCCTGCATATTTGCCATATAAAACTGTATCGCCCACAGCTACGGTCATTTCATGATCTTTTTTGCCTTTGCCTACAGCAACAACAGTTCCTTGTTGTGGTTTTTCTTTCGCTGAATCTGGAATATAGATTCCTGAAGCTGTTTTGGTCTCTGCCGCTTGCGGCTCGACCACCACGCGATCTGAAAGTGGTTGAATGTTTAAAGCCATATGTAAGTGATTTAAGTTAATTTAAAGTTTGTGACAACTTACAGACATAAACTGTGCCATAGCATTTTTGACAGCTTCAGCTCTGTCATACGTGTCAAATTGACATTTTTTATTCGCAACCCGTTTATAGACGGGTAGTGAATCGGGCTACAAGGATCTCATGGATTTAAGCCATAACTGAGTTTGAGACCAATAAGGGCGCGCTCTTTTTTTGTGGTAGGTTGCAGCTGACCGACAAGTCCTAGTGAAAAGTCGTTAAAAATGGGTTTATCCAATACGACAGTTAGCGGCAAGCCCAAAAAGGTTTCATTGCCCCCCTCTGACTTCATATTTAATTAACTGAGTCCCAAATAAACTTCTGTCTCAATTCCTTGAAATAGATTGAGACTTTGGCCATATGCGCAAGAAAGAATATTAGTATTTCCTGAATTAGGAGATCCATCGATACTAAAATCCCAGGGGTTGCTCAATCCATAAGACAGCGTCCAAAGATTATTGCCGTAGCTCATCCCGAGGCGACCCTCTAGATACATATGTGCCTTATCTCCGCTCACAAAGTCTTGTCCAAAGGTGAATCCGATTTCACCTATGTCAAGTCTGTCGGTTTCAAAACTATTTGAATCATTTTGGGCATTATTCAATCCATAGAGCGTAATTGTTCCGGGGGCACCCCATGATGGAGTTTGGTTTTGACTATAAACTTGTGCTGTACACCAGAGGACAAAAAGAAAAGCTATTTGTTTTATAAAGTTCAATTTTTGGATGCTCTCAAACACCGCGTAACACAAGACTAACGCAAAAAAATGAGCCGTATGATTTAATGATGGTTACTATTTATGAATTGTATGCATAAAAAAACGGCACTCATTGAGTGCCGTTTTGTGAGGTTTTTGATTTAAATCGTCCGCAATGGACTAAACATTATTCTTGCTCTGGTGCAGGAGTAACAGGCAATTCGGTGGCATCCGGTAAGCTTATGCTTTCGATTTCATCTTGCATGAACTCACCACTATTTGTGCCTTCAAATAAAGACATATTTGAGAGTAAGATCAGCCCGAGCAAAATAGCCCCTAGGGTCCATGTACTCTTATCTAGAAAATCCGTAGTTTTTTTAACGCCACCTAATTGCTGAGTGCCGCCACCACCAAATGATGACGCTAAACCGCCTCCTTTTGGATTTTGTACCATAATGACCACCACCAGTAAAAAAGCAATAAAGATGATCAAGATTAAAAAAATTGAGAATGTGCTCATATCTATGCGTTTAACAAACGTTTTAATTCCTGAATTTGGTCTGCAAAGAAACCACTTTTTTCGGGATATTTCAAAATTAAAATTTTATAAGCCTGAATTGCCTTTTGATAGTTTTTTTGCTGGGCATAAACGCGGGCAAGCGTTTCAGTCATTAGTTCCTCATTAGGCTGCAAATAGGCCTGCGCTCTGTTTTGACCCGCATGGGAATCCTGCGGTTTGATGATTGTTTTTTGGGCTAAAAAACGATCGATTTTTTCCCATTTCTCCAAAGATTCAGTCCCAGTCAATGATCTGTTCTTATCAATATTTGTCTCTGTGTAATTTTCTTTACTGCGGTCAATCGGTTTGGCGGCCGTGAGCTTAAGCCATTGTTCAAAACTATGACGCTCGGATTTATCAAATTCGAATGGTTTTTTTTCGAGCGCTGCGATTGATTTTGATTTTACAGCGACACTTTTTTCAGCATTACTGGAATGATCGGTGATTATTTCCTGGTTTGTAATCTCTGCCTGCTGTTCTTGAGGATCTATTTTTACCTCAATTTGTTTGACGTGATCCTGATGTCCAACAAGGGTCTCTGAAATTGTTTGTTGGGAGAATTCTACTGAGGTGATATAATCAAAGAGAACATCTCGATCAGTGGTAATGGCTGCGGTTTTCTTTAAGGCCTGATTGTAGCTAAGAGATTCTTGTTGTTTGAGCATCTTAAGCCTCAGGGCTTGGGCACTTTGAAAAAAAGGAAATTGATCTATTAAGGTATCCAAACCAGCATGATCCCCGGAAGTGAGGTATTGCGGCTGGGTTAATAGTGTATTGAATTGTTCCAAAGTCATAGGCTTACCAATTGGCCAGGGATTTGTTGAAAATATCTTGGGTCAATCGTTCAAAGATAATCGATAATGCCGTATCGAGTTGACCGCCAATTAATTGAGCGCTACCAGAATAATCGTAGTAAAAGCTAAATTTTTGTTCGAAGTCTTTTTCGGGAGACTTAGTGTTGGTAAAGCGGACATTGACACCGATTGTGAGACGGTTTTCTGCTGCTGTATTTCTCGAAGTGGCAGTGATTGGAGCGATGTAATAATCCACTATTTCTCCTTCGTAAATCAGATCACCATTATTATTGGTTAGGCTAAGATTGGTTTGATTGAGTAAAATGTCCTGAAGGGCTAGGCTAAAATTTCTCGCAACTTTTGGTTCTACTATGGGAGCATTATTGGCAAAGTTATTGACTTGAAATGTTTTCGTTGTACTGTAGTCAATGTCTGCTCCAGTAAATGAATAAACGCCACAAGACAAGGCCGTAGCTAAGAAACTCAATAGAACAACGCGCTGGGCTAGCTTCGCCATGGATGATTAAAGATTAAATTGTTTTATTTTTCGATATAAAGTACGTTCGCTAATCCCTAATTCTTGGGCGGCTTCTTTGCGCTTTCCGTCATATTTTTCTAAGGACCTACGAATGAGTTCTAATTCTTTATCGTGCAGAGACAAACTCTCTTCTTCCTCTATATCCTCAGCAAAATGATACTTATCGGTGGTGTTTTCCAATGGATCATCTAGGTCGATCAATTCCACATCATGGGCCTGCTCATCAGAATCGAATTCATTTGTGATTGTTGTCAGGGCAGTACTGGGCTCCTCGGAGGCATAAATTTGTTTGATCAGCTGTGCTTGCTCAGTTTTGACTTTGGAGGTATTGCCAGAATTCATCAGCTCTAGGGTGAGTTTTTTCAAGTCGTTGAGGTCTTTTTGCATATCAAAAAGAACCTTGTACAGTATTTCTCGTTCGCTGCTAAAATCAGAATGCTCCTTCCGCGCTGGGATTATGGCTGGTAAATTACTCCCAACATGAGGCAAATACTCCTTCAGTTTTTGATAACTAATCTCACGTTTTTGCTCCAAAACCGAGAGTTGTTCAGTGATATTGCGCAGTTGACGAATATTTCCACCCCAATGGTATTTGAGCAGTAAACTAATAGCTTGTTCATCTAAACGTATGGTCGGCATTTTGTATTTCTGAGCAAAGTCCGAGGCAAATTTGCGAAAAAGTAAGTGGATATCTTCGCCGCGCTCTCTGAGCGCGGGCAAACCGATCTCCACGGTACTGAGTCGATAGTATAAATCTTCTCTAAATCTTCCTTTTTCTATGGCTGTAGCCATATTGACATTGGTCGCCGCTACAATCCTCACATTGGTTTTTTGAATTTGAGAGGATCCTACTTTCATGAATTCGCCATTTTCTAGAACACGTAATAGGCGTACCTGAGTAGGTAGTGGGAGTTCTCCGACTTCATCCAAAAAAATAGTTCCACCATCGGCAACCTCAAAATACCCACTTCTAGTGGTGGTAGCCCCTGTAAATGCTCCTTTTTCGTGGCCAAAAAGTTCACTATCAATAGTTCCTTCAGGAATTGCACCGCAGTTCACCGCGATGTATTTATTATGCTTTCTATGCGAAAGCGCATGGATAATCCTGGGAATATTTTCTTTACCAACACCACTTTCTCCGGTCACTAACACAGAGATATCAGTTGGGGCCACCTGAATGGCTTTTTCTAATGCGCGATTGAGCTTAGCATCGTTGCCGATGATCTCGAAGCGTTGTTTTACCGATTGAATGGTTTCCATGGTTTATCTCATTTATACGTGTTCGCGGACAACCGCCTTTCCGATCAAAGTGGCACTCGTGCAGTCTTCGACATGCACCATGACAAAATCACCAGGTTTATGAGTTTCTTTTGGGAAAACCGCTACCGTATTTTGTGGTGTTCGTCCACTCCAATAATTGGGGTCTTTTTTACTTTCTTTTTCAATCAATACCTCGACTGTTTTTCCGACAAAGTTTTTGGTACGCAACGCACTGTGCTTTTGCTGAAGATCTATGATTTCAGTGAGTCGTCTTTTTTTGATTTCCTCTGGCACATCGTCTTTCATTTTTCTGGCAGCCATTGTCCCCGGCCGTTCTGAGTACATAAACATAAATCCAAAGTCATATTGCACGTACTCCATAAGGCTCAAAGTGTCCTGATGATCTTCTTCTGTTTCTGTAGGAAATCCAGCAATCATGTCTTGGGATATACCACAATCAGGAATAATTCTTCTAATATCGTCAATCAATGCCATGTACTCTTGGCGCGTATGCTGACGGTTCATGGCCTCGAGAATCCTCGTGCTACCACTTTGCACCGGTAAATGAATATAATTGCAAATGTTTTTATGCTTGGCCATCACATGGAGCACATCACGTGTCATGTCTTGGGGATTACTCGTAGAGAATCTGAAGCGTATCTGGGGTTGGGCAATCGCTACCATATCCAAAAGTTGAGCAAAATCTACCGCTGTAGCTTGAGCCATTTCAGAGGCGTTTTTAAAGTCCTTCTTTAACCCACCGCCATACCAGAGATAACTGTCTACGTTTTGCCCTAAAAGAGTAACTTCTTTATAGCCTTTTTCTGCGAGGTCGTTGATTTCTTCTATAATGCTTTGTGGATCTCTTGAGCGCTCTCGTCCGCGAGTAAAAGGTACCACGCAAAAAGTGCACATATTATCACAGCCACGGGTTATGCTTACGAAAGCGGTTACTCCATTGCCCCCTAAGCGCACTGGAGCGACATCTCCATATGTTTCATCTTTTGAAAGGATAACATTAACAGCCTCGCGTCCTGCATCTACCTCATCCAATAAATTTGGCAAGTCTTTGTAGGCATCAGGACCTACAACTAGATCAACAATTTTCTCTTCTTCCAGAAACTTGCTTTTAAGGCGCTCGGCCATGCACCCTAATACCCCTACTTTCATCGAGGGGTTTGTTTTTTTTACAGCATTATAAGTTTCGAGGCGCTTTCTTACTGTCTGTTCAGCCTTTTCACGAATAGAGCAGGTATTGACCAAAACTAAATCAGCTTGATTCAGGTCATTGGTGGTATCGTAGCCCTCTTTTGCGAGTATTGAGGCCACAATTTCACTATCACTGAAATTCATTTGACATCCGTAGCTCTCAATAAAGAGTTTTTTGGTATTGCCAATTCTTTCAGGACGCTCAAGGGTAGTCCCTTGAAGTTGCTCATCAATTATTTTTTCCATGCTCATAGAACCTTTATTCTTGGGACAACAAAATCAATGCCTCGAAAATTCATGGGGTCAAAGATACAATAATCTGCCAAAATGTCAGCAATAATGAACTCTTATACACCTACAGGAATTTTTAGTTCTATAGGCCATATGTAAGATAGAATCAATCTCAAAGTTCTTCATGGAATTTAGACTTTAAGATTGCCCCTTATTTAATAGTATTGATCAAAAAGATTTTTTTTAACCTTTAGGTTAATAGAGCTTTGCGTCCTCTCAAAATTTAACTACGCGAGGGTGAATTAAAAAATTCGTCTACTTTTGTACACCAAAATATGGCGCTTATGGCAAAGAATTTAGTGATAGTTGAGTCTCCGGCAAAGGCAAAAACCATAGAAAAATTTTTAGGAAAAGATTTCAAGGTAGCCTCAAGTTTTGGGCATATTGCCGATTTACCCTCCAAAGAATTAGGGGTAGATGTTGCAGGAGATTTTAGTCCTAAATATCGAGTCTCGAAAGACAAAAAAGCTTTAGTCAACGACCTGAAGTCTATGGCTAGCAAAGCGCAAATGGTGTGGTTAGCCAGTGATGAGGATCGAGAAGGAGAAGCCATCGCCTGGCACTTGTCTGAGTCTTTGGAATTGCCTCAGAATAAAACCAAGCGCATCGTTTTTCACGAAATTACAAAGTCTGCGATACTTAAAGCTATTGAGAATCCAAGAGGTATTGATTATAATTTAGTCAATGCACAACAAGCCAGACGCGTGCTCGATCGTCTAGTGGGTTATGAACTTTCCCCTGTGCTGTGGAAAAAAGTCAAAGGTGGCCTTTCAGCAGGGCGCGTTCAGAGTGTTGCCGTAAGATTAATTGTCGATCGAGAGCGTGAAATCGAGTCATTTATTCCCGAAGCCTCATATCGTGTGGACGCGGAATTTTTGACCAGTGGTGGTTCGAGATTTAAGGCCAAATTAGCCAAGAATTTAGAGAACGCGCAGTCCGCTATGGCTTTTCTTGAGGCCAATAAACAGGCTCAGTATGTCATCTCAGAACTCAATAAAAAGCCTGCCACAAAATCGCCGGCACCTCCATTTACCACATCAACCCTTCAGCAAGAAGCCGCCCGAAAATTATATTTTTCGGTCAGTCGCACCATGACTATTGCTCAGCGTCTTTATGAATCGGGATTGATTACCTATATGAGAACGGATAGTGTGAATCTTTCTCAGGAGGCGCAAAAAGCGGCCCAAGAGTCAATCACTCAAAATTACGGGGCGCAATATTGTAAACCCCGACAATTCAAAGGTAAATCTAAAGGGGCTCAGGAGGCGCACGAAGCTATTCGCCCTACGGACCTAGGGCGTTCACAAATTGAGGGCGACCGTGATCAGATGCGCCTTTACGAATTAATTTGGAAGCGCACCATTGCCTCTCAAATGAGCGAGGCCAAACTCGAACGAACTCAAGTAAAAATTGATATAAAGGCTAATAACCCTGTGGAACATGCCTTTGTGGCTAGTGGAGAAATCTTGACCTTTGATGGATTTTTAAAGGTATATTTAGAAGGAACTGATTTTGACGAGGAGGAGCAAGAAGGTATGTTGCCGCCACTGACTCAAGGCGAGTCTCTCGAGCGTGAACAAATAACAGCTACTGAGCGCTTCACCAGACCTCCATATCGATTTACCGAGGCTTCTTTGGTGAAGCAACTCGAAGAATTAGGTATCGGTCGTCCGTCGACATATGCCCCAACCATTTCCACGATTATTCAGCGTAAATATGTAGAAAAAGGAACGGTCGAAGGGCAGCCACGATCTTATCAGTGGATGAAGTTAAAAAACGATCAGATTACCCAGAAGTCATTAAGTGAGCAAGTGGGCAGTGATAAAGGGAAGCTGGTTCCTACAGACATTGGTATTATTGTTACCGATTTCTTAGTCGCTCATTTTCCCGACATAGTCGATTTGAATTTCACGGCCAAAGTGGAAGCTGATTTTGATGGCATTGCTGAAGGAAAGGAACAATGGCGAGAAATGCTCAAGGGGTTTTACGGAAAATTCCATCTGAACGTAGAACAGGTTAATGAAAATGCAGATCGCGAAAGCGGTGAACGTATTCTCGGGAATGATCCGAGTACTGGAAAGACTGTTTTGGTGCGCCTAGGCAAGTTTGGACCCATTGCACAAATAGGGGATGCTGATGACCCGGATAAGAAATTTGCGAGTCTTCGTCCAGATCAGCAGTTACATTTAATTGATTTTGAACAGGCTTTGGATCTGTTCAAGCTCCCCAAAACCTTAGGTAATTATGAAGGACAAGAGGTTGAAGTTGCCAATGGACGTTTTGGGCCTTATGTTCGCTGGGGTAAACAATTTATTTCGCTGCCTGCTGCAATGGATCCGCTCGACGTCGATATGGCCGTCGCTGGTGAATTAATTCAGGTCAAAAAACAGGCTGAAGCCCATGTACACGTTTATGAAAACCTCCCGGTTCAAAAAGGAAAAGGGCGTTTTGGTCCTTTTATAAAGTGGAATGAAATGTTCATCAACGTCAATAAGAAATATGATTTTGATAATTTAAGTGAAGCGGATATTGTCAGTCTTATTGAAGACAAAAAACAAAAAGAAAAAGACAAGCTTATCGCTTATTGGCCAGAAGAAAATATACGCATTGAAAAGGCACGTTGGGGCAGATTTAACCTAATCAAGGGTAAACTCAAGATAGAATTACCAAAAACAACCAAAGCAGATAAAATTACTTTGGTTCAAGCCCAAGAAATGGTGGCTGCACAAGTAGCTAAAAAACCCAAAGGCCGAAATAAAGCAAACAAAAAGTAATGTTAGAATACCTTAGGCCGGTTTCTAAGGCGGTTTGCGCCCACAGAGAAGTCCTTCCCCAAGGAGTCTTGGGCAAGCAAATATACTTACATCTGAGCGAGGATGAATTTCCCGATATTTCTACTTTTAAGTATGCCTTACTTGGGGTGCCTGAGCATCGTCGTGATGAAGATTATATGGGAGAGGCCATTGATTTCGATGCTGTGCGTATGGCTTTTTATGGTCTGTTTCCTGGAAATTGGGATTGGTCCATGGTCGATCTTGGAGACATTATACCAGGTAGCACAATAGTGGATACTGATTTTGCCCTTCGCGAGGTGCTCAACGTACTTCTAAAGGTGGGTGTAATGCCTATTGTTTTGGGAGGGAGTCAAGATTTACTTTATGCCCATTACAGAGCCTTTGATGGGGTACAGGATATGATAAATGTGGTCAACATAGATCACCGGTTTGATTTAGGGGATCATCAAAAGCCAATGTCTAACAAGGCCTATGTTGGAAAAATGGTAGTTGATAAGCCCTATAACATGATGAATTATGCGGTTTTAGGGTATCAATCTTATTTGAATCCGCCACAGGAGATTGCCTTGATGGACAAACTGCATTTTGAGGCTTATCGCTTAGGCAATCTTATTGAAGACATAACTATTGCTGAACCAATTATGCGTCAGGCCCAATTAGTGGCTCTCGATGTATCTAGTGTTAAAAGCAGTGCCATGAGTTTTCGATATCACAAGAGTCCAAACGGATTTGACAGTCGGGAGATTTGTGCTTTATCGCGTTATGCCGGGATCAGTAATGGGGTGAAATCTTTTGGCATTTATGAGTTAAAGTCTTTTGAAAAGTATGAAAGCGCCCCTAACTTAGTGGCACAAATTCTATGGTACTTTATTGAAGGCGTGTCTTTTCGCGTCAATGAAGGGGATTTAATGAATCCTGATAACTTTACTATTTACTCCGTACCCGTTGACGATATGGTTTTGGTGTTCAAAAAAAGTAATCGTTCGGGTCGTTGGTGGATTGAATTGCCAAATAATAATAATTTGAATAATAATATGTCATCTGCTGCGTTATTACCCTGCACTTATGAAGATTATTTAAGTACAACAGAACAAAATATTCCTGAGCGCTGGTTAAAAGCCCGTTTGAGAAACAAAGTTTAACTATAAAAGTGTGTATTTGATTTAGGGGTTTTTTCGATAAATTTGTTGCTTTTCTGAAAATTTATGGATAGGTTTACGCCCTTAAATCTGAGTAATTTCTTAACCGAATCATCTATGAAAAAGTTAATTGCAATTTTTGCGATAACCGCCCTTGTTGCAAGCTGTAGCTCAAATCGAGATCGCGGCGAATTGGTTGGCGCAAAAGGCAAAAAATGGTACCCTGAAAAACCCTATGGAATGACCCTTGTTCCTGGTGGTTCTTTTTTAATGGGTAAATCTGATGACGATTTCGTCGCGGTGAACGATGCGCCGACACGAACTGTCACCGTTCGCTCATTTTACATGGATGAGACTGAAATTACTAATGCAGAATACCGTCAGTTTGTGAATTGGGTGAAGGACTCTACGGTGCGTCTTAGGTTAGCGATCCTCGCGGACGAAACTGGGGCTGTGCCAGGAGATGGTGGTATTGGTGAATTTGCATTTGTTGACCAAGAGAATCAGGAGATGACTCCATGGGAGCAATATAATTACGACAATTATTACGGAATGGGGGATGATTTCTATGCTGGTCGCAAAATCAATAATGATGTCGATCTCATTTGGGAACCCGCTGAGTACCCAGACGAATACTATTCTGAGGTCATGGATACCATGTATATTCCTGCCGAAGAGGCTTACAATGGTCAGCGTACCATCGATGTCAGTAAATTGAATTTCCAATACACTTATATGGATATTCAAGCAGCTGCCCGTGCGAAGGGTAAGCGTCGTAAAGATTTCATTATCAAAGAAGACATTAACATTTATCCTGATACTACTGTTTGGATAAAAGACTTCAACTATTCATACAATGAGCCAATGCACAACGATTATTTTTGGCACGAGGCTTATGGAGATTATCCGGTAGTTGGTGTAAATTGGAAACAAGCCAAGGCATTTTGTGCTTGGAGAACTCTCTATAAGAATGCCTACCAAAAATCTAAGGGTAAACCTTATGTGAATACTTTTAGATTACCCAGCGAGGCTGAATGGGAGTATGCCGCGAGAGGTGGCCTAGAATCTGCGACTTATCCATGGGGAGGT
Organism: Flavobacteriaceae bacterium; assembly: GCA_038132955.1. Lineage (GTDB taxonomy): Bacteria > Bacteroidota > Bacteroidia > Flavobacteriales > Flavobacteriaceae > BACL21. The sequence continues at coordinate 14,691 of JAYPSJ010000012.1, read as the reverse complement.
CCATACGCCAAAAATGATCGTGGATGTTTTATGGCAAACTTCAAGCCGTTGCGCGGGGACTATGCCGCGGATCAGTCCTTGTATACTGTTGAGGCGGATTCTTACGAGCCGAACGACTACAATTTGTACAACATGGCCGGTAACGTGAGCGAATGGATTGATTCTTCGTATGATCCAGGATCTTACGAGTATTCTTCAACAATGAACCCAAGTGTAAATGATCCCGCTAACAAGCGCAAGGTAGTTCGCGGTGGTTCATGGAAGGATGTTGCTTATTTCCTTCAAGTCAGCACACGAGACTATGAGTATGCTGATTCTGCCCGCAGTTATATCGGCTTCAGAACCGTACAAGACTATATGGGTACTAATATTATCCTAAACAACAATTTCGGTGATGCACGCTAAACCCGGTACTTCACCACAATCAAATTAATTCTGTTCTACTTAACGAAATTCTAATTTATCATGGCAGCAAAGTCTAAAACCAACAAAAAATCTTTATTGACTCCACAAAACCTAAACTTGGCCTATGGGCTAGGGGCATCTATTGTTATCCTTGGTGCACTTTTTAAAATCCTTCACTGGGAATTAGGCCCTCTAAATGGTAGTGTGTTATTGGCAGTTGGTTTGATCACAGAGGCAATAATTTTTGCAATATCAGCTTTTGAGAAAGTAGATAGTGGTCCAGATTGGTCCTTGGTTTATCCAGAATTAGCGGGTGGAGAGTCAAAAAATCAAGATCCTGAAGGCTTACTTTCAAAAAAATTGGACAATATTTTGCGTGAGGCAAAATTAGATTCTGATCTTATGAGCAATCTCGGTGACAGCATTCGTTCTTTTGGTGCAGCTGCGCAGAGCATGACCCCTACTGCAGACGCGCTTGAATCGACTAAAAAATACGGAGAGCAAATTGCCAATGCAGCTGCTCAAATGGAGACCTTAAATGGTATGTACCAAATTCAGATGGAGGCAGTGAATCGTCAATCAGCCTTAAATGAAAAAGTAGCAGCTAATGCTGAACAATTGAAAATCCAAATGGAAGAAATGGCTAACAGTCTCGCCTCATTAAATAGTGTATACGGCGGTATGTTGTCTGCAATGAATAAAAAATAATTTGTTTTTCAACTGTAATCTCAAACTCAATTAAAAAGTATTAGCATGGCAGGAGGAAAACAATCTGCAAGACAAAAGATGATTAACCTGATGTATCTGGTGTTCATCGCGATGCTTGCACTCAATATGTCAAAAGAAGTTTTAACGGCCTTTGGGGTAATGGACGAACGTCTTATTGATGCCAATGAGGCATCAACGGCCCGTAACAGTGCTTTCATGGAGAATTTGGCCACCAAAGCATCTGAGCAACCAGAACAATATTCAGCGGTAAAGGAAAAAGCTGATCAAATCAATGCCTTGGCTACTGATTTAACAGACTTCATCGAAAACCTTAAGGGACAAATGATGGCCACGGTTAAACCTGATGAACAGGATAACTACGAGGTGCAAGATAAACCAGACTTTCTGGACCAAACCTTATTCAACGGCGATAATATTTCTCCGGTTGGGAAGGAGTTCTTGGCAAAGATGGATGCCTTTCGTGAGGGTGTTGTAGGATTAATAGGTGATGACTATCCAAGTATATCAGCCGATATCCAAAAGAAATTCTCAACTGAAGATGTCCGTCAGCGAAGTGATAATGTCAAGAAACCTTGGTTGAATTATCAATTTGAAGGATTTCCAATGATTGCCTCAAAAACTAAAATGAGCCAAATTCAAGCGGATGTCAAAACCACACAGAGCGAGATTCTGTCAAAAATGTTGGGAAGTCAACAAGAAGCTGCTTTATCTTTTACCCAGTATAATACGCTTTTGGAACAATCAAAATCTGCATTTTATGCAGGTGAGGCCTTTGACGGCGGTATTGTATTAGGACGCAAAGATCCGAACACTAAGCCAAACCGTGTGGAGTTGACCCTAGATGGCAAGCCGCTCGGTGAATCTCAGTACACCATCGAGAGTGGTAAGGTTAAATTGAACATCAATGCTGGTGCCGCAGGTGACCATAAAGTAGAAGGTAATTTAATTTTCTTACAAGATGGGAAGGAAGTAGAAATTCCAGTAGATGTGTCATTTGCTACAATTACCAAGCCTAATTCAGCAGTTATTGCGGCAGATAAAATGAATGTCGTTTATCGTGGTGTTGAAAACCCTATGACAGTTTCTATTCCAGGTATCCCTGATAACAAAGTGACTGCTTCCGCTTCAAGTGGTAACTGGAAAAAAATTTCTGGGACCAATTATTTATTTGAGCCAAGTTCAGGAACAAAGGTTACTATAAACGCCTCTGGGGTATTGCCAGATGGCCAAAAAGTAAATACCCCTGCAGAATTTCGTATTAAAGATATTCCGCGCCCCGTTGGATCCATTCGCGGTGAAACAGGTGATGGCGCGTGCGTGCGTATGCAACGTCAAGGCTTAGAGATTGCAAGCGTTGGGGCAGCCTTAGAAGATTTTGATTTTGATTTAGGATTAAAAGTTACAGGATTTAGTTTTAAAGTTTCTGGCCAGCCGACCGTAATGGTGCAGGGCAATAAATTAAATGGTGCCGCAAAAAGTGCCTTAAATCGTGCGCGCCGCGGAGAGACTGTTCAGATCTTTGATATTAACGCCAACATAGTTGGTAACTCTTCGTACAAATTGAAGAAGATTTCTCCTGTTTGTATTGAATTAACAAATTAAACATATATCATGCGTTTAACACAGGTATTTCTTGGTATTGCATTGATGTTGCTTAGCCCCAGTCTGCAGGCGCAGCTCAATATTCTCAATGCAAAATCTCCAGATGAAATTGGGCTGAAGACAGAAGCTCAAATCGCTTATGACAATGATAATCCACTGCCTTATGGCTATGTTGATGATCGAGATATTCTCTGGTCAAAAACTACTTGGGAAATTATCGACCTAGATGAGCGTGTGAATTTTCCGCTTTATTATCCCATTGACACCAATAATATTGGTTCAGAGCGCCGCTCATTGTATGATGTATTGGTAAAAAATATTAAAAATGGGAATATTTCAGAGGTTTATGCGGACTCTTATTTCTCTGAAAAAAGAACCCTTAGAGACATTGAAGGATCTTTAGTGTATAGTGATACGACTGACTTAGGTATTGAGCAATTTAATGCTGTCGGTAGTGTAGACCCTGAATACGTAAGAAGATTTACTTTGGATGCAGGAGATATTGAAGAATGGCGCATTCGTGGTGTATGGTATTTAGACAAACGTCAGGGAGAATTGCGCTATCGTTTATTGGCGATTTGTCCTGTAGCCAATGAAGCGCGTTCTAAGGCATTTCCTGATGATGGAGTTGATGCTAAAGTTGAGTTGTTTTGGGTGTGGTATCCGGGTGCCCGTGAAATTTTAAATAAATCCAAAGCATTTAATCGTAAGAACACCTCACAACCCATTTCATTTGATCATCTGTTGAATTCGCGTAGATTCAATGCTTTGATTTATAAAGAGGATAATGTTCAAGGCGACCGCGGTGTGGCCGATTACATCAACGACAATGCGCTGATGCAACTCTTAGAATCTGATCGCATCAAAGATCAAATTCGCAATATAGAAATAGACCTTTGGAATTACTAAAAGGTATTGAATAAAACAATAACCCTCCTGCCCAAACAGGAGGGTTTTTTATATGAAACAATTTGATTTTATCATAATTGGTTTTGGTATTGCAGGAGCCACTATTGCCCGAGAGTTAACGCTTCGAGGTCTTAGCGTGCTTGTTATTGACTCTGGATTGAATACTGCTACCGCTGTTGCAGGAGGTACATTGCATCCTACGGTGTTGCGCTACTATAACAAGGTTTGGCGGGCCGATGAGTTTTGGCCAAAGGCGAAATCATTTTATAAAAGTTTGGAGGATGAATGGCAAGTTCCACTGATTCAAACTAAAGGATTATTGCGGATCTTCGCTACCCAAGATGAGCCAACTCAATGGCGGGAAAAGCGAAAAGATCCTTTTTGGCATGAATATTTAAATCCACTTAATCAGGATGAGTCTGTTTCATTACCCTGTATCAATGCGCCTTATGGATATGGAAAGTCTGACGATTTTTGGCGATTTGACCCTACATTTTTGCTGAACACCTATCGGCAAAAATTAATAGAAACCAGCCAATATAGACGGGTAGAATTGACTTTTGATTCTGAGGAATCTTTATTTAGTCAAATAAATAATTTAGGATATATAACGGACCGTGTGATTTTGGCACAGGGTTATCAGCAAGAATTCTGGTCCGACTCTGCCAAGGTAAATCCAATTGTCTCAAAACAGGGGCAATACCTCATAATAAAATGTCCTGGGCTTCAATTGACCGAAGTGTTGAAGTCTAAATTTTTTATAATTCCCTTGGGCGGGGATCGTTATCAAGTCGGTGCAACTTATCCTAGAGACTGCGATCAAAATGCTATTGAAGAAGCACAAAAAGGCATTTTGGCTGATTTAGAGCGGCTCCTGAAATCACCTTATCGCATCATTGATTATTGGACAGGGATACGGCCAGGGACAAAAGATCGCCGACCAATACTGGGGGCGTTAATGTCAAAAAAGAAGATCTACGTATTTAATGGTCTGAACTCAAGAGGCCTGCTAATGGCACCTTTATTAGCGAATTGGTTAGCAGATTTTATACTTGAGGGGAAAGCGCTACCCAGCGAGGTTTCTGTTAATCGTTTTTTTTGACCTTTGTGGGATCGTAGCTGAAGAAAAAGTTGATCCATATATTGCGCGACAGTCGCAGAATAATGGGTAAACACAGCACGAGAACAGCCGTTATGGCGAAAAAAGTTTGTAGCCGGTCCATTGAGAGCCAAAAATAACTAATAATGAAAGTGGTTATGGCAAAGGCTACACCCACAGCATAGCTTACATACATAGCCCCGTAGAAAAATGAGGGTTCAATTTTGTATTTAACCCCGCAATGAGGACAATGTTCATGCATTAATAAGGTTTTGGATGGGTAATACGCTTTTGGGCTTTGGTACATCGGTCCATGGTGACATACCGGGCAGCTTCCTGAGTATATACTGTAGAGTTTTGTGCCTTTGAATAGATTCATTTTCTGTTTTTTTGCCAAGCCAAATTTAATCATCTTTGCACCACTCAAATGTTACCTTTGTTACCCGAATGCTAAATATTCATAATTTATCGGTATCCTTTCAGGGAACCCCATTGTTTGAAGGGGTCACACTGCAATTAAAAGGAGGAGATCGTGTGGGCCTTATTGGAAAAAATGGTGCCGGCAAATCGACCCTTCTGAAAATTATTGCTGGAGCTCAAGAGTACGACACTGGGCAAATTGCTACAGACAAGGAAATCTCAGTGGGATACTTGAGACAGGATATTGATTTTGAACAAGGCCGTTCAGTTCTTCAAGAGGCTTATCTCGCCTTTAAAATCTTACAAGGCTTTGAGCAAAAACTCGAAAAGATCAATACAGAATTGGCCCATAGGACTGATTATGAAAGTCAGGCTTATGCTGATTTAATCGAGGCCCTAAGCGATGTTCAGCATCAGTATGAAATACATGGAGGTTACCTCTATCAGGGGGAAACCGAGCGTATTTTACTTGGCTTGGGATTCACGCGCGGGGATTTTGATCAAATGACCGATACCTTTTCTGGAGGTTGGCGCATGCGCATTGAACTGGCCAAACTATTGCTGCAGCAGCACGATATTTTACTTCTAGACGAGCCAACGAATCATTTGGATATTGAGTCAATTCTTTGGTTAGAGGATTTTCTCAACAGTTATCCTGGTGCCGTGGTGTTAGTGAGTCACGATAAGATGTTTTTAGATCATGTCACCAATAGAACAATCGAGTTATCGACTGGGCGCATGTACGACATGAAATTACCCTATTCGAAGTATCTCGTGGCGAGAGAGGAGAGAAGAACACAACAGTTGTCGATTCAAAAGAATCAGCAAAAACAAATTGAGCAAACCGAGCGATTGATTGAAAAATTTCGCGCTAAGGCATCTAAAGCTTCTATGGCGCAGTCCTTAATCAAGAAACTCGATCGTATGGATTTAATCGAGGTTGATGAGGATGATAATGCAGTGATGAGCCTAAATTTTCCTGTCTCTAGAGACCCAGGTAAAGTTGTTTTTATTTTGGAGGAAATCGCTAAAAACTATGGGGACAAATCCGTTCTCTCCGGGGTCAATTTGAGAATTTCCCGAGGAGATAAAATAGCTTTCGTAGGACAAAATGGTCAGGGTAAATCTACCCTGGCTAAAATCATGGTGGATGCCATTAAATATCAAGGGGCACTGACCTTGGGTCACAATGTCGATATCGGTTATTTTGCTCAGAACCAGGCGGAGTATTTGGACGGCAATAAAACTGTTGAAGAAACCATGATTGACGCCGCAGATCAAAATACACGCCCTAAAGTGCGGGATATTCTTGGGGCCTTTTTATTTCGCGGAGAAGAGGTCGATAAATATGTCAGAGTGCTTTCGGGTGGAGAACGTAATCGTTTGGCCTTAGCCAAACTTTTACTTCAACCGCTCAACGTTTTGGTCATGGATGAACCGACCAATCACTTAGATATAAAGTCAAAAAATGTTTTAAAAGAAGCGCTAATGCGTTTTCAAGGCACATTGATATTGGTGTCGCACGACAGGGACTTTCTTCAGGGCCTAACTCAAGTTGTGTACGAGTTTAAGGAAGGGCAACTCAAAGAATATTTAGGCGATATTGACTTTTTCCTCGAACAAAGAAATTTAGGCAATTTACGCGATGCCGAAAAGAGAACAATTGCTGATAGTCCTCAGGTGAGTTCTGCGAAAAAAAGTGAGTCTGGTCTTAGTTTTCAGCAGCAAAAAAAGAAAAAGTCTTTGGTCAATAAACTCAGCCAAATTGAACGTGATATACAGCTTTTGGAGACTGAAATTGAGCAACTCGATCAGGATTTGGCAGAAAGGTCCGAATTCTTGAGTACAGATGAGGACTTTTACCAGAATTATGCGCTTAAAAAATCAAAGCTTGATGCCTTGATGAGCCATTGGGAAGAGGTAAGCGATTCCCTGGAACAGTATTGATTTTTTATGATATGTTTAACTATATCATGGGTTAAACCCCTTAATTTTAAGACTAACTAACTCAGAATAACTAAACTTTTACCTTCCGTGCGCAAAATAATTAATACCGTTATTGCCATTGTGATCATTTTAGGAGCTGTATTTTATGCCGATCATTTGGTCAGCAGTAACAGCCGCGTCAAACCCCCTGCGAAAAAAGTTGTCAAAACAGTCTTTGCAGAATCGGCGCAGAATGCTCAAGTCCCTATCACCATCACAACTAATGGCCTGCTTATGGCCAAAAATCGATTTGAATTATTCGCAGAAGTTCAGGGGGTTCTTAAAAAAGGGGACGGTGTTTTTAAGCCCGGTCAGATTTTTAAAAAGGGGGCGGTATTGATCAATATCGATGCACAAGAATTTAGAGCTTCATTAGTTTCTTCACGCAGTAACTTTCAAAACACGATTGCCGGCATGATGGCTGATTTAAAGTTAGATTATCCGTTAGCATATGATCAATGGAATGAATTTCTCGATCGTTTTGACTTACAAAAACCTTTGCCTGACTTGCCACTAATCAACGATAAAAAGGCTGAGTTTTTCATAGCAGGTCGCGGCGTAATCTCTGCTTATTATGCGATTAAAAATTTAGAAGAGCGCTTAGGTAAGTACAGTATAAGAGCACCTTATGATGGTGTTTTGGCCAGTGCCGCTGTTACAGAAGGCACTCTAGTGCGTCCGGGACAAAATTTGGGAGAGTTTATCGCAACAGATGCTTACGAACTAGCCCTAAGTATTGCCCCTGATGCCAGTGATTATTTAACATTAGGTGATGAGGTGGTATTGCATACTCGTTCAGGCGAAAAGGATTTTAAAGGCCAGATTACTCGGATCAATAAACGTGTAGACCCTACTACGCAGACGGTACAAGTCTTTGTGGAAACAAGAGACTCAGCGCTAAAAGAGGGCATGTATCTTGAAGCGGAAATCAGTGGAGGCTCGGTGGACAACGCACTTTTGATGTCCCGCAAATTACTGGTTGATGAATCGGCAATATACGCTGTAAAAGATGGAACACTGGTACTTGTACCGGTGCAGCCTGTATATTTTATGCCGAATAAAATGGTGGTACGAGGAGTTCCGGACGGAAGTTTGATATTAACTCAGCCAGTCGCTGGAGCACACTCGGGTATGATGGTTAAAATTTTTGGTCAGAATCAAAGCGATGATATAGATCAAACAAAGACGCAGGGGCAAGATACTGCTGCACAAAAATAATCGACTGGCTTAACAGAGATCATGCGTAAACTCATTACTTATTTTATTCGTTACGAAGTCGCGGTTAATGTCATTATTTTGGCCTTTATTGTGCTCGGTATTGCTGGAGCCAAGCAATTGAAATCTTCTTTTTTCCCGTTACAAGACCCTGAAATAATCAATATCAATATCGCCTATCCAGGAGCTGCTCCACAGGAAATAGAAGAGGGGATTGTTTTGAAAATAGAAGATAACCTCAAAGGGCTCATTGGTATCGATCGGGTCACCTCTGTATCACGAGAAAACGGCGGAAGTATTACCGTAGAAATTGAGACCGGACGCGATATTGATGTGCTTTTGGCAGAGGTAAAAAATGCGGTAGACCGTGTACCAAATTTTCCAACTGGTATGGAACCTTTGGTGGTAGCGAAACAAGAAAACGTGCGGCGTACCATTGAATTTGCGATTTCTGGACAGGACGTCGAGCTTACTGCCTTGAAAGAAATTGGCCGTCAAATTGAAAATGACTTAAGACGTATTGATGGAATATCCCAAGTTGCAGTAAGTGGTTACCCAGAGCAAGAGATAGAAATTGCAGTGCGCGAGGCCGACCTTTTAGCTTATGGTTTGAGTTTTACTGAAGTTGCTTCAGCTGTGGCCCGGGCTAACATTCTCAGTACTGGGGGTAATATTAAAACCCAGGCAGAAGACTATCTAATCCGTGCCAATAATCGCGCGTATTATGGGGTTGCTCTAAATGGTCTTATTGTTCGTTCCAAAAATGATGGTAGTTTGGTACGCTTACAAGATGTTGCCGAGGTTAGAGATCGTTTCTCTGAATCACCGAATGCCACGTATTTTGATGGGAATAAGGCTGTGATCATTGAAATTACAAATACCAATAATGAGGATTTGATCAGTACTTCAACTAAAGTCAAAGATTATATTGAGCAATATAACCAAACTCATACCGGTGTGCAGCTCGATGTAATCAGCGATGCAGCAGTGACTTTAGAACAAAGAACAGAGTTACTTTTGGAAAATGGAACGATGGGAATCTTTTTAGTCTTGTTTTTCTTATCTCTATTTCTCAATACTCGATTGGCCTTTTGGGTGGCTTTTGGTCTGCCGATTTCATTCTTGGGTATGTTCATATTTGCCAATCAATTTGGGGTGACTATAAACGTTTTGAGTTTATTTGGCATGATCATCGTCATTGGTATTTTGGTTGATGACGGTATTGTGATAAGTGAAAATATTTATCAGCAGTATGAGCGTGGCAAATCTCGAATACAGGCCGCTATCGATGGGACCATGGAGGTACTCCCGCCAATTCTCTCGGCAATTATCACGACGGTACTTGCCTTTTCTACTTTTTTATTTCTCGATGGACGCATTGGTGCCTTCTTTGGAGAGGTAAGCATCATTGTAATTTTGACTTTGACCGTTTCTTTAATAGAGGCTTTAATTATACTTCCGGCTCATATCGCCCATTCGAAGGCCCTTGTTAAAACTCTTCCGACAGAAGTAAAGAAGTCGATTTTAGGACGGATATTTTTGAAATTGCGGGAGTTCAATAGCTATGGCGATCGTTTCATGAGCTATTTGCGCGATAAGTTATATGCTCCTGTTTTAGCCTTTGCTTTGCGTCAGCGTTTTATTACTTTTTCAATATTCTTGGCCTTGCTCATTATAACTATTGGTTCGGTGCGCGGTGGGATTATAAGAGGGGCATTTTTCCCGATGATCGCCAGTGATCAAGTGCAGATAAACCTCTTAATGCCAGAGGGCACTAACCCAATGATTACCGATTCGATCATTAGTCGAATTGAAGTTGCCGCTTGGGAAGTTAATGAGCGCTTCACGGCCAAACAATCAGGTGGATTACAGGTAGTTCAGAACATTATTAAAAATGTGGGCCCAGGAAATAACAAGGCATCATTAGATATAAATTTATTGCCCGGGGAACAGCGTGATTTTGGTGCTCCTGAAATTAATAACGCCATTCGTGAGGCTACGGGTCCGGTTTTTGGTGTTGAACGATTGACTTTTGGCTCTGGAGGAAACTTTGGAGGCAGCCCGGTTTCGGTTTCTTTGTTAGGGGCCAATACTGCCGAATTAAAGTCAGCTAAAGATGAACTTCTAGAAATTATGTTGCAGAATCCTCTTTTGGTTGATGTGGCAGACACTGACCCTGAAGGCATTAAGGAAATAAACATACAACTCAATGAATCAGCCTATGCCTTAGGCTTGACCTTACAGGATGTGATGAGCCAAGTGCGTGCAGGATTTTTTGGACTTCAGGCACAGCGTTTTCAAAGAGGTCAAGATGAAATTCGGGTTTGGGTTCGTTATGATCGCTCAAATCGTGAATCCATAAACGATCTCGATCAAATGCGACTCATTACCCCAAGCGGAAGTCGCGTTCCATTTGGAGAAATTGCCAATTATAGCATTCGCAGGGGTGATGAAAGTATCAGTCACCTCAATGGGTTACGTGAAATACAAATAACGGCGGATCTAAAAAACCCAAAAGGCAGCGCTACGGATATACTATTGGATTTACAAGAAAACATTATGCCGAGCATATTGTCTAAATATCCTTCTGTTAGTGTTTCTTATGAGGGTCAAAATAGAGAGGCCAATAAATTGACGCGCTCTGCCCAAACAGTTGTACCTATAATCATACTCCTGATCTATATGACCATTGCTTTTACCTTCCGAAGCTACAGTCAACCGCTTTTACTATTGTTTATGATTCCTTTTAGTTTTATCGCCGTAGCTTGGGGGCATTGGATCCATGATTTACCCATAAATATTCTCTCGGCACTGGGAATTATTGCACTTATCGGTATTATGGTTAATGACGGGCTAGTGCTTATTGGTAAATTTAATAGCTATTTGCGCGATGGATTGAGTTTAAATGAGGGTTTGACAAAGGCGGGACGCATGCGTTTCCGCGCAATATTTTTAACCTCCTTAACTACAATTGCGGGTATTGCGCCATTATTGCTAGAAAAAAGTCGACAAGCCCAATTTTTAATTCCAATGGCTATTTCTATTGCTTATGGTATTGCAATTGCTACTGTGTTAACCTTAATTATGTTACCTATTTTATTGTCCTTTACCAATGATATCAAAAGAAGAGTACATTGGCTGATTCATGGAGAGCTTCTGCCGAGTGAACGATTTGAGCGCGTTATAAAGGAGCGTGAATTTGTGGATCAATGGTCTCAGGAGCCCGCCTCTGTTAATCAAATTAAAGAAGATGAAGCCTAACAGAATAAAATTAAGGGGTCTATTAGTTTTTGTGCTAATGGGTTTAAGTTCGGTTTACGGTCAAGAATATGAAGTCTTAACCAAAGATCAAGCCATGGCTAAAATGCTCTCGGAAAACTTTGGGATTCAGATGGCCCAAAATGAAAAATTACAAGCCGAAAATAATACCTCAGTTTTAAATTCAGGATATCTTCCTGGTGTTGCTGTTACTTCACGGGCGAGTTATGACCTTCAAGATCAAGAGGTGACCTTCCGCGATGGTTCGCTCAATGTGGTGGATGGTGCCGAAACCAAAAGGCTTAATGTAGCTTTGAATATTAATTATAAGATTTTTGATGGTATGGGCCGCTATTATAATTATCAGCGACTCAAGCAATCTGAAAAGCTGAGTGGTTTGCAAGTCCGGGCCACGGTGGAGTCAACACTATTGCAGTTGTTTACCGTATATTTTGAACTGGCTCGTTTGACGGAGAATCAAACGGTTTTAAAGGAAGTCTTGAATAACACCCAAGATCGATTGACTCGGGCAAATTTTGGTTTTGACTATGGTCAAAACACAAAACTTGACGTGCTTAATGCAGAGGTGGACATGGTTAACGACAGCATAGCATTGAATAATAATGCGCAACAACTGGCCAATACCAGACGGGATTTAGCAGTTTTACTCAATGATGATTTGAATAGAATATTTGCTGTTGATACGTCTGTTACATTCTTAGATGAATTATCCTTGGCGAATATGCAAAACCAGGCAAGTACAGACAATGTTCGTGTACTCATCGCCGAATCGAACAAGCAACTCAGTGTGTTTGGTGTGAAATTTCAACGCTCTCTTGAATTGCCTAGATTAGGACTAACTGGGGCCTATGGGTGGAATGAGGGCATTTTTCCCGCCACAGGTTTTGCCACTAAAAATATCAGTTCTGGATTTTCTGCGGGTCTTGAGCTGAGTTGGAATATTTTTGATGGTGGATCAAATCGAACTGCCTTTAAGAATTCAAGAATAAATCTTGAAAATCAAGAATTGGCTTTGGAAGAAATTAAGGCACAAGTTCAGCG
>JAYPSJ010000012.1:0-1906 GCA_038132955.1 Flavobacteriaceae bacterium | reverse complement strand
ACTTGTAGATTGCCCCATTTTTTGAAAAAGACCTGTAATCAATAATATATGAGGAAAGGTTATGGCCACCAGCGCTGCAAATAAAATAGGGAATAGTGCTGTGCCCAAATAATCATAGCCTTTGGCCATAAGTAAAATACCAAAAACAGATACCAGCCAGTAGCGGTAACTTTGTTTGAAATAACGCAAAGCTGATTTATAGCCCAGGGATTGTCCTTCAATCAGAATTTGATCTTTAATTGAAGGTAGTGCATGCCATATCACGAAATATACGGCGAAGGATAAGGAGAGTTCTGTGTTAAAAAATACAACGTAGAACATCAGTAGATAAAATAATTCTTCAAAGATTCCCTTTTTAAAGTAGCGCAGTTGAAAAACCCATGAAATAATTAGGGTGGCTAACAATGCAATAGTGATCATGTTTAAGGGAACATGACTAATATTCCATCCAGTCATATGGAAAATAAGATATTGGGCATCCGCTTGATGTGTGCTGAATAACATCGAGAAAATTACCAGACCATATAAAGTATAATCCCAGGCTCTGTTTTTTGAATTCAATAGTCTACTGTGTAAATGTTGTTCTCCAAAATGATAACTACTAAAGAGCATAAAAACAATTAAACCCAAAATACGCCAATAAAAAGCCAAGGTAAAGATTAAAGCACCAAGGCCTACGTAAACAGTGATCAACTGCCATTTTTTGGTTTTGTTCTTTTTTAGGAGTTCTTGAAGTAGGTTAATGTCGTTTGCCCCGTGCATTAAACCCAATGAGAGGACAAAAATGCCCGAAGCAAAAAGTTCGATTTGGGAATTTGTATAAAGTGAAATCCAAATTACAAATGCTGTAATTATTATGTTAAAATTTTTATTCATTGATATTTCAATTAGGGCTAAATTACGAAAAATGTAATTTTTATTTGTCAGACCAAAATAAATGTTTAACTTTAGTCAAATTATGTTAAACAAATTTAATTAACCATGACAGCATTATTAACTACATTAACGATGGCGTCCAAAATGGCGCCGGATGATTATGTTGGTTTTACATTCTTTGTAGGATGTATGGCCATGATGGCAGCTTCTGCCTTCTTTTTCCTTTCGATGAATGGATTTGACTCAAAATGGAGGACTTCAATCCTTGTTTCGGGTTTAATCACATTTATCGCTGCAGTACACTATTGGTACATGCGTGATTACTGGGCTTCTTTTGGAGAATCCCCAACATTTTTCCGCTACGTAGACTGGGTACTGACCGTACCATTAATGTGCGTAGAGTTTTACCTAATCCTTAGAGTCGCTGGAGCGAAAAAGTCACTAATGTGGCGTATGATTTTCCTTTCAGTAGTGATGCTCGTAACAGGATACTTCGGTGAAGCTGTTGATCAGGCTAATGCCCAAGTATGGGGTCTAATTTCAGGGATCGCTTACTTTGTCATTGTATATGACATTTGGATGGGTGCTGCCAAAAAACTTGCTGAGGCCGCTGGAGGGGCAACTCTTTCTGCACACAAAATGCTTAGCTGGTTTGTTCTTGTGGGTTGGGCAATTTATCCGATCGGATACATGGCTGGTACCCCAGGATGGTACGAAGGTATCTTTGGAGGTTTGAACCTAGATGTTATTTATAACATTGGTGATGCCGTGAACAAAATTGGATTTGGATTGATTGTTTACGGTCTTGCCGTAGCCAAGCAAAACGAAGCCTAAGCGTCGATATGATTATGAAAAGCCGCTCATTTGAGCGGCTTTTTTTTATCTATTTTTTTTGGTTTTTGGGCACCCGAGGGTAAGCCAGAATTAAAGTAGAATATACTTGCAAGGTATCATCTTTTGTTTGTACTTTTGCTTCATATCGCGGGATAGAGCAGTAGGTAGCTCGTCGGGCTCATAACCCGAAGGTCAC
>JAYPSJ010000011.1:0-83965 GCA_038132955.1 Flavobacteriaceae bacterium | reverse complement strand
AACAATTATCCCTTAAAGACCCTGGAACCTATAACCAGGCGATCATGGAATTTGGCGCCCTGCAATGTGTTCCAAAAAATCCCGATTGTGCCCAGTGCCCACTCTCAGAACATTGTGTGGCTTTAGCTACTGGGTCGGTCTCTCGATTGCCCGTTTCGATAAAGAAAATAAAGGTTAAAACAGAGTATTACAATTTTTTGGTCCTAAAAGATACAGATGGTCGACTTTGGATGCGCCAGCGCCCAGCTCAAGGGATTTGGCCCAATCTTTATGAATTTCCATTGATCGCCTCCAAGGCCCCGTTGAACCAAGAGCAAATTCAAGAAGAAGCCAACATAATTTGTAAGGGCTTGAATAATTCTATTCAGGATTTAGAGTGCTTCGACCCATCGCCATGGGTACATCGGTTGACCCATAAAAAGTTAATGATTGTATTTTGGCAAGGACGTCTCAAAAATCCATTGACTAGTAGTTATAGCTTTGAGGAGGTCGCGGCCTTACCTGTACCGGCAATCATTGCACGTTTTATTGCCAAAGCCCTCCCTTTTGGACGTCAAAATTAGTTATATTAGATGGCCTTAGTTAATTTTGTAAAAAAGTAAAGAGATGAGTGGAACGCTGAATAAAGTAATGCTGATTGGTCATACGGGAGACGCCATAAAAATGACCTATTTTGAAGGAGGAGGATGTATCGGAAGATTTCCTTTGGCCACAAATGAAACCTATAACAATAGAACCACTGGAGAGCGGGTTACGAATACTGAATGGCACAATATCGTGGTGCGCAATAAGGGGGCAGAAGTTTGTGAAAAGTACCTTAAAAAGGGGGACAAAATTTATATTGAAGGTCGCCTAAAAACCCGTAAATGGACTGATGATCAAGGAAATGATCGTTACAGTACTGAAATTCAGTGCACTGATTTCACATTTTTAACGCCAAAGAACAGTGAATCAATGGGGGGGTCAAATATGGAAGCCAATACAAATTCAGGCCATGTTCAGCCCAACACTATGTCAACTAATAACCCAGGAATGAATGTCAATGAGTCCAGTAACAGCTATGCTCAGACAAGTCAGGATGATGATATAGACGATGATCTGCCGTTTTAAGCTTGTTTAAATTTTAATTTGTGGAACCAGAACCCCCGAGTTTATTTATCGCATCACTCGCTTTTCCCGAGCTTATAGGGTTTGGGGGGATATTGTTCCTTTTATTTTGTTCTGCCCTAATTTCTGGTGCCGAAATCGCCTTTTTTTCATTAACACCGGCAGATCTTGAGCCTGAAGAAGGGGAGCAACGCTCTAAATCAAGAGCAATTGTCGCCAAACTTTTAGAGACGCCAAAGCGATTACTCGCTACGATCTTGATTGCCAATAATCTAATCAATATTGCCATTGTTCTGGTGTTTGATGCTGTAGCGGCGCCATTTTTCTCTTCGATAAACCCTTATTGGCTCAAGTTTTTAATCGAGGTTGGGCTAGTCACTTTTTTAATTCTATTATTTGGCGAGATTTTACCAAAGGTCTATGCCAGTCGTAACAAATTGCGTTTTGCCACCTCAATGGCATATCCAATTCAGTTTATGTTTGGTTTATTTACCCCATTGAGTCGTCCTATGCGTAATGCTACAGTTTATTTAGAGCGTAGGTTTTCTAAGCAAAAGCTCAGCATTAGCGTAGACCAGCTTAGTCAAGCATTAGAACTTACCTCTGATGAGGAAACTTCACACGATGAGCAAAAAATTCTTCAAGGTATTGTGACCTTCGGCACAACGGACACCAAAAATGTCATGCGTCCTCGAATAGATATGTTTGCTCTTGATATTGCGTCTTCATATAAAGAAGTGCTCGCTGACATTTTAAAACATGGTTATTCGCGTATCCCGGTATACAAGGAGTCCATTGATCAAATTGAGGGAATTTTGTACGTCAAAGACTTATTACCTCATTTTGATAAAAAGGAATTCAATTGGTCCACACTTTTAAGGGGACCCTATTTTGTCCCTGAAAATAAAAAACTGGATGACTTGCTCAATGAGTTTAAGCAAATGAAAATGCATTTGGCTATTGTTGTGGATGAGTATGGAGGAACCAGTGGACTGATTACTTTAGAAGATATCATAGAGGAGATTGTCGGGGAAATTACCGATGAATTTGACGATGAAGATTTGGTTTTTTCAAAGTTAGATGATCGAAATTTTGTTTTTGAAGGAAAAACGCCCCTTAAAGACTTTTACCGCGTGATCCAATTACAGGATCCCAAAGAATTCGAGGAAGCTAAAGGAGAAGCAGAATCTTTAGCGGGATTTATATTAGAACTCACAAAGGGCTTTCCAAAAAAAGACGAAACCGTGGTTTTTGGACGTTATCATTTTGTCATAGAATCCTTTCAAGGGAAACGGATCAATCAAATAAAGCTGACCATACATGATTGAGGTGATTCGCCAATTTGCGCTCCGAAACATTTTCATTGTGTCCTTTGAAATCGTTTTATTTTTGGGGCTACTTGGAACCATCCTTGTGGGGTGTCAAGAGCCGGTCGTGGTGAAACCTGCAGCCTTTCTGCGTTTGGATTTCCCCGAGCCGAGTTATACCGAATTTTCGCCGGATTGTCCTTTTAATTTTGATATCAATCAAAACGCTGAGCCTTTACTCAAGGAGCGTTGTGCATTGAATATACAGTATCCTTTTATGGGGGCGACGGTATATTTAACCTATCAAGGCGTTAATAATGATTTGCCACAACTTTTGAGCGATGCGCAAAAACTCGTTTATGACCATACCATAAAGGCGAGTGAAATTCTGGAGCAACCAAGGTTGGACCCAGAGCATAAGGTATACGGAATGTACTATCAAATAGACGGTCCAGCGGCCTCCCATGCCCAGTTTTATCTCACAGACAGTACACGCCATTTTTTGACAGGGGCACTATATTTTAATACAAAGCCAAACTTCGATTCCTTATATCCCGCAATTGATTATGTGCGTCAGGATATTCGGCGGGCAATGGAATCCCTGCGCTGGGAGTAAAATATTGATTCATGGATAAAAAGTGGCTGTATTTAATCGTCCTATCCCTTATTTGGGGAACATCTTTTATCCTTATAAAAAAGGGTTTAGTTGGGCTGACCCAAATTCAATTAGGATCATTAAGAACAGTATTGACAGCCATTATTTTGTTTTCCGTGGGCTTACCTACACTCAAACAAATTAAAGGTCCTCATTGGAAGTGGATCGCATTGTCTGCCTTGTGTGGTACATTTTTTCCAGCTTTTTTATTTGCTTTCGCACAAAAACATATTGATAGTGCTGTGGCCTCAATTCTCAATAGCTTGACACCATTGGCTACGGCAGTCTTGGGGTATCTAGTGTTTAGTATTTACACTACACGCCGTCAAATGATGGGGGTATTTATCGGGCTGATTGGGTCGGTGATGCTCATTATGGCCGGGGCTCAGATAAATCCTCATCAAAATCACTGGTATGGCATTTTGGTTTTGATCGCCTCCGTAGGCTACGCCTTGAATGTCAATATTATAAAAAAGTATCTTAATGAATTATCTCCATTAGCCATTGCCACGGGGAATTTTGTAGTGATCGTAATCCCCGCTTTACTGATTTTAATCAGTACTGGTTATTTCAATGAGGTCTGGACTGCGCCCGAAATACAGATTTCCACCGGTTATATTGCCATACTTGCTTTGTTTGGCACAGCATTGGCAAAAATTTTATTCAATAAAATGATTCAAATTTCGAGTCCTGTTTTTGCTTCATCTGTAACCTATACTATGCCTGTGGTTGCTGTGATGTGGGGTGTTTTTGATGGAGAGCGATTTGGATGGAGTCAAGTAGTTGCAGCGATTATAATTTTGGGGGGCGTCTATCTAGCCAATCAAAGTAAAGGCCAGAAACAATAGGCTAATTCGGGATTTAAGTTTCTAATTTAAGCTTTATCAGACCGCATTACTTTAAGGTAAAAATACCTTTGTGGTATTAAATATTACGATTATATTTGCACCCGCCTTAGGCTCAGAGACTTTGTGTCATGGCTTGAGGAATTATAAAAACAATAAATTAATCGATACGCTATGTATGCAATTGTAGAGATAGCAGGGCAGCAATTTAAAGTTGCGAAAGACCAAAAGGTTTTTGTCCATCGTTTGCCAGAACAGGAGGGCGCAAAAGTGTCATTTGACAACGTTCTTTTGATTGGTGAAGGAGACAAAGTAACTGTTGGCGCCCCGGCTATAGACGGCGCTCAAGTTGGCGCAAAAGTCTTGAAGCACCTTAAAGGTGACAAAGTTATTGTGTTTAAAAAGAAACGCAGAAAAGGATACCGTAAAAAGAACGGGCATCGTCAATCACTCACTGAAATCCTAATCGAAGGAATCGTAGCCAGTGGCGCTAAGAAGGCAGAGCCAAAAGCAAAAGCTGCTGCGCCTAAGGTGGAATCAGCGCCAAAAGCTGCTGCTGAAGCACCAAAAGCTGATCAAGCTGCTGATTATGATTCAATGACAGTTGCTCAACTAAAAGATATTGCTAAGGATAAAGGCGTTACCGGAATTTCTTCAATGAAGAAGGGCGAGCTTATCGAAGCAATCAAAAATGTTTAACCTATAAAACCGAAAGAAAATGGCTCACAAAAAAGGAGTTGGTAGTTCTAAAAACGGTCGCGAATCAGAATCGAAACGCCTAGGGGTTAAGATTTTTGGTGGTCAAGCGGCTATCGCTGGAAATATCATCGTAAGACAACGTGGTACCCAACATCATCCTGGAGATAATGTATACCTTGGAAAAGACCATACATTACACGCGAAAGTGGACGGTACTGTTAAGTTTGAAAAGAAAAAAGGCGGAAAATCATTTGTTTCCATCGTTCCTCAAGGGGAAGCCTAGAACTTTCATTCCATAAATCAAAAAGCCCCGTCATGCGACGGGGCTTTTTTTTGCATAATTCGTGGTTTCCCTAGTATCTGTAGTACTCTGGCTTGAAAGGTCCCTTTGTGGTGACCCCAATGTATTTAGCCTGATCATCACGTAGCTCGGTGAGCTCCACCCCGATTTTTTCCAGGTGTAAAGCCGCGACCTTCTCATCGAGGTGCTTAGGGAGCATATAGACTTTGTTTTCGTATTTCTCGGTGTGGTTCCAAAGCTCGATCTGGGCAAGTGTTTGATTGGTAAATGAATTACTCATCACAAAACTTGGGTGCCCCGTGGCACAACCCAGGTTAACTAAGCGACCCTCGGCCAATAGAATAATATCTTTTTCGTTTAATGTATACTTATCCACCTGAGGCTTGATCTCTACTTTTGGTCCATCGGCATTGGCCTTGAGCCAAGCCACATCGATTTCATTGTCGAAGTGACCGATATTACACACTATGGTTTTGTCTTTCATCTTAGTAAAGTGCGTGCCTTGAACAATGTCTTTATTTCCAGTAGCGGTCACTACGATATCGGCTGTTTCGATTACGGTTTCCAGTTTCTTTACGGCATAACCGTCCATAGCGGCTTGTAATGCGCAAATAGGATCGATTTCAGTGACTGTAACGATGGCACCAGCTCCGCGGAATGAAGACGCAGTTCCTTTACCTACATCACCATAACCACAAATTACTACGCGCTTTCCAGCCAGCATAATATCTGTAGCACGACGTATAGCATCTACTGCACTTTCTTTACAACCGTATTTGTTGTCAAATTTACTTTTGGTCACACTGTCGTTTACATTGATAGCAGGAAGCGGCAAGGTGCCATTTTCCATACGCTCATAAAGACGGTGTACTCCTGTGGTGGTTTCTTCACTAAGACCTTTAATCCCGGCCACTAACTCTGGATAGCGGTCCAGAACCATATTGGTAAGGTCACCCCCATCGTCTAGAATCATATTCAGTGGCTGGCGGTCTTCCCCGAAAAATAGGGTTTGTTCGATACACCAATCAAATTCTTCTTCATTCATGCCTTTCCAGGCGTAAACCGCAGTACCTGCATCAGCGATGGCCGCAGCAGCTTGGTCCTGAGTCGAGAAGATGTTACATGAGCTCCAAGTAACCTCAGCACCCAGAGCCTGAAGAGTCTCAATGAGCACAGCGGTCTGTATGGTCATGTGCAAACAACCTGCGATTCGGGCTCCAGCAAGAGGTTTGCTGTCGCCGTATTCAGCGCGTAAGGCCATAAGACCAGGCATCTCTGCTTCGGCAAGTTCAATTTCTTTACGCCCCCATGCAGCTAGGGATATATCTTTCACTTTATACGGTACGTAAGGCACTGTGTTTGTGGGCATATTGTTATATTTGATGGATTCGAATTCGCCGACAAAAGTACGGAACATTTTTTAAACTCAATGCCACTTTTAACAACGATTAACCCTTGGCCAGAGGCCAGTGTTTACATCTGGGATATTTCAGAATCCGAGGATGAATTATTGGCTTTGAATGTCCTGACTGCTGGCAGTTTGCAGCGACATAATTCGATGAAAAGCCAATTACACCGCAGGGGGTTTCTCAGTGTGCGCTCTTTGCTCCAATGTGCGGGTTTGTCCGATATGGAGTTATTTTACAACGACAACGGTAAGCCTTTTTTGCGCAGCGGACAATACATTTCAATAACACATTCACATACGCGATCAGCCATAATTGTAGCGCCCTATAATGTAGGAATTGATATAGAATTACGGCGCCCCAATATCATGCGCATCGCTCATAAGTTTTGTTCAGGAATCTCTTATGAATTACAATCGATGGTCCCCCAGCCAGTGGAACAGTACACTTATGTCTGGACGGCCAAAGAGAGCATATATAAAATGGCCTCAATCCCAGGATTGAGCTTTTTAAATGGGATTGCACTCAGTGATTGGCAACCAGCATCAAATTCTTTCATTCAGGCTAAAGGAAAAATCACACAATCTAAGGGGCCGATTTTTGATTACAAAGGATTTGAAATAGGAGATTATATCTGTGGCATGACAAAGGATAGAAAACTTATGGATCATGATGAATAACCCTAGTAAGGCCGAGATTTCCGACAAGGCGACAAGGGCTGAAAAACAAATCGATCCCCTGACTCAGTGGTTATCCCAAATTGAGCAAGGTCAAAAGCAGCTCAGCGTTTTAGTCGATCCTGATAAGTGCAACGTTGAAATGGTTGCGTCATTATTATTGTATTTACCCGCCGAAACCACTCATATTTTTGTATGGGGCAGTACTGTAGCTCCTGGAAAAACTGGTGATCTGATCCAAGTGATTAAAAATCAATCTCAATTACCTGTTTGGATATTTCCTGGTGATGCAGAACAAATTAGTGCACAGGCCGATGCCCTTTTGTTTTTGTCACTCGTATCAGGAGACAATCCGGAATATTTAATTGGACAACAGGCTCGGGCCGCTGCTATGCTTAGAACTTTGGACTTACCTACCATAGCGACGGCCTATTTACTCATCGATGGAGGGACACATAGTGCCGTAGCGCGCGTTACACAGACCGAACCATTGAGTATAAATGCGCCTGATATGATTATAAACCGCGCTATGGCTTCCTACTACATGGGCGCTAAAGCTGTTTATTTAGAGGCAGGCAGTGGAGCACAAAACCCGGTTCCATCAGAAATTATTCAAAGCGTCAAAGAGGCCACATCCTTACCTTTGATTGTAGGCGGAGGCCTGCGTCAAAGGGACCAAATTCATGCGGCTTGGAGCGCTGGAGCCGACATGGTTGTGGTGGGTACAGCAATTGAGGAAGTTTTATCTTTGAAAGCCTAAAAGACCTATGGAGACCCTCATTGAATTTATTATTGGTCCTTATCGAGCAGCAGGGGCATTACAAATAGTCATAGAGTCCATTGCCTTTATTTGTGGGATCCTCAGTGTATGGTACGCCAAGAAAGCCCATATTTTGGTTTATCCTACCGGCCTTATCGGCACAGCATTGACCGTATATTTATTGTATCAGGCCCAGTATTTTGGCGACATGATGATGAATGTATATTACAGCCTCATGAGTTTATATGGCTGGTACCAATGGACGCGCTATCAAGACGCGCAGCCCAAATACAATATAAGTGTGACTAATGCAAAAGAACGCTACATAGGCTTTGCGTTTTTTTTAATCACTGTAGGGGTGACTTACGCGGTTTATCAAGCCTTTGACTACGACATGCAATGGTATAGTTATGTGGATGTTGTGACCTCGGGCATTTTCTTTACCGCAATGTGGTATATGGCCAATAAAAAAATTGAGCATTGGACCCTTTGGATCATTGCTGATGTCATAACAGTACCACTCTATGCCTACCGCGGTTTGGGAATGCTATCGCTGCAATATCTTATATTTACGATTCTGGCAATTCAAGGATTGTTGGCCTGGAGGAAATCTTTAAAAGCCTATTAATCGCCCAAAAACCTCAGTATTATCGCCTCAATTAATTCAATAACAACCCAATTAACGCCGCCTCAAATTGTCCTGTTCGGCCCGGAGTGTAGCGGCAAATCTACGCTTGCAGCGGCTTTGACAGAGCAATATAACGGCATCATGGTTACGGAGTATTTAAGGACTTTTGCTCAAAAGATTTGGGATACTCAAAAACGCCCTGTGGACAATGAAGATATTGACTTATTAATTAGTGGTCAGTTTGGCGAGCAGCAAAAGGCTCTGGACTTGGCTGGGGAGAATGGGACTAACAAGTCGGTCGCACCAGTTTTCATGGACACGAACATTGAGCAACTCGAGGTATATTTTGACTATTATTTTGGCACTAATTGGGGTAAAATACCCACACATATGTATGCGCAATCGGACCGAGTAATTTATATACTGACCCAGCCGGATATTCCCTGGCAGGCAGATGACTTGCGCGATCGACCCTTGGAGCGCGAAGCCTTATTCAGTATCTTTAGGGCATATTTAGACAATAAAGGTCTCTGCTATGAAGTTGTTTGTGGATCTCATAAACAACGAATGAATCAAGCCTGTAAATTCATCAACAAAACCTGGCCAAATCTGCATGTTTAACGAACGAGATTTAAAGGATATTCAAGAATTAGGAATTGACCAGGATCAAGTGCTAGGGCAAGTTGAGGTCTTTAAGCGCGGGATTCCTTGGCTCGATGTTTTACGCCCTGCTACTTTGGGTGATGGGATAATTGACTTTAATAATGACCAATGGCGCGTTTGGGCTAAGTCCTTTGAGCAGCAATCGAAATCACTGGAAGTTGTAAGATTTGTCCCTGCTTCGGGCGCAGCTACCCGGATGTTCGGATTTCTTTTTGATTTTTTAAATTCATTTGACCCTGAACACGATCGGCTCAATGATTATTTAGCCCAGCCTGGTCACCAGGCGATTGCCAAATTTTATGCTAACATCAAAGAGTTTCCCTTTATAGAACTTATCAGACAACAGGTGCGTCAGCATTATCCAGAGTTTAAAAATTGGACTAAAGAAAAGCGGTTTGCAACTATGGTCTCTGTTTTAATCCAGGAGCCAGGGCTTAATTTTGGCAGTTTACCCAAAGGGCTCATTCCCTTCCATCGCTATAATAAAAACATATTGTCTGCTTTTGAAGAACAGCTGTACGAAGGGTCTTTTTATGCCGGATTACACGATGAAGTTTATACACATTTCACCTTTTCTCCAGAGCATTTGGAGGACTTTAAAAATGAGTTTTCGCGTATTCAATCGCGTTTGGAACGACAAACAAAAAAGAACTTTCATATCTCCTATTCTTTTCAAAAGGAGCACACTAAAACCATTGCGGTCGATTTAGACAATAAGCCTTTTCGCGATGAACAGGGTCGCCTGGTCTTTCGTCCCTCTGGACATGGGGCATTGCTCGAAAACTTAAATGAGATTAATGCCGATGTCGTATTTATTAAGAATATAGATAATGTAATGGCCCAGGACGAGGTGCCTGTTATGGCTTTGTACAAAAAAGGACTTGCAGGAATACTGATGGATATACAGTCTCAGGTCCACGCCTTTCTTAAAGAATTATCGAATAAACCTGATGAAGTTTCATTTGAACAGATTAATGCTTTATTATGGAAGACTTTCGGTACGCGCGCCTTACCCAAAACACCGCAGCAGGCTTATGAGCTCCTTTATCGCCCCATTCGGGTGTGTGGCGTAGTGGCTAATACAGGGGCTCCTGGCGGTGGTCCTTTTTGGATTAAGGAGGAGCTTGAAGGAACCAGCCTTCAAATTTTGGAGGGGGCTCAGTTTGATAAAGACAATAAAAGACATATGGATGTCTTTGCTCAAGCGACACATTTTAATCCTGTGGATTTAGTTTGCGGTTTGCGGGATCATGAAGGCCAGCCCTACGATTTGATGAATTATTGCGATCAAGGGATGAGTTTTATAGCCCGAAAGAACTATCAGGGTCAGCCAATAAAAGCGCTTGAACTTCCAGGATTATGGAATGGGGCAATGGCCAAATGGCATACAGTTTTTGTTGCAGTCCCCCTCGAGACTTTCAATCCGGTCAAAACAGTAAACGATCTTCTGGATAAGGCTCATAGACCATTGAGTTAGCTTACTGTGGTTTTTGACGCAATACCGTTTTACACATTGTGATCCAGAGGGTAATCGCGCTAGTAGTGCGCGTAATGCCCAAATATGAAGACTCCTTAAAATTTCCGCACAAAATACAATCATAATCTTGGGTACCTCAAGCCCAATATGTAATTTTGTGTCACATCTCAAAGGGGTGCTGGCTCGATATCCTAATGGAAAAAGGCCGGCTGAGATTATACCCATAGAACCTTGAACAGGTAATGCTGTTTAGGAAACAAACCGGAGTAGCTTCTGGGAATACAGTCGTAATTGCGACAACATTTTATCATTAACCAAAGAATAATGGCCCCTTTTATTCGTAAATCATTTACGAATGAAACCTTTATTTTTAACCTTGACATTAGGGAGTCTGTGCGGCAGTCTTTTGGCTCAAGAGCCTCAACCTAAAGACTCCACACAAGTACAAACTCTTGGCGAAGTCCTACTTAAGGCCACCAAAGCTAAAGTTCAGGACCCAATTACTCAATCTAATCTTACCGCCCAGGAATTGGCCCCCCTGAACTTGGGGCAAGATTTGCCTTATCTTATTCAAAATTTACCTGGGGTTGTGGCCACTAGTGATGCAGGTGCAGGAATAGGATATACCGGTCTGCGCGTAAGGGGGAGTGACGCCACCCGTGTGAATGTGAGTATCAATGGAATTCCATATAACGATGCCGAAAGTCAAGGGGTTTTTTGGGTTAATTTGCCCGATTTAGGCTCCTCTGTAGAGGACTTGCAGCTCCAGCGTGGGGTGGGCAGTACGGCTTTTGGTCCAGGAGCCTTTGGGGCTAGTTTAAACTTATCTACCTTTAAAGCTCAAAACGAACCTAGCTTACAAATTCAGAGCAGCGGCGGTTCTTTTAACACTCAAAGGCACAATCTAAAATTCTCCTCTGGCCCCCTTAGTGATGGGTTTTCCTTTTCGGGCCGCCTATCCAAAATTGATAGTGATGGCTATATCGAGCGGGCCTCAAGTGATTTGACCGCCTATTGGCTTCAGGCGGATTATGAGTCACAGCGCAGTAAAATTAGTTTAATTGGATTTGGAGGACGTGAGATCACTTATCAGTCATGGTATGGTGTGGATCAAGCCACTCTGGATGAAAACCGGCGCTTTAATCCTGCGGGGGCACAATTTGACGACCAGGGAAATCTAGAGGGATTTTACGATCAGCAGGTAGATAATTACAAGCAAGATCATGTACAATTTCTTTGGAGTCAGGACCTGTCCGAACGATGGGACAGTCAAGTTTCGCTGAATTATACCCACGGGAGAGGTTTCTTCGAAGAGTATGTGGATGCTTGGTACAGTCAAAATATTCTTTACAGTAGTGACGCTGATTTAGCGACCTATGGATTAAGCCCTGTGGTGGTTGATGGCCAAAATATTTCAGCCACGGATTTGGTGCGTCGCCGCTGGTTGAACAATAATTTTTACGCCTTAAACGCCCACTTAAATTACACCGCTGATAAGGTCGAATGGACCTCTGGAGTCTACACCAGTTATTACGGGGGCGACCATTTTGGAGAACTGATTTGGGCCCGTTATGCGCCCGAGGCCGATCCAAGACAGCGTTATTACTCAGGCAATGGCGATAAGAATGAAACCAGTCTTTTTTCAAAGGTAAACTGGCGTTTGGACAACAATTGGTCTGTTTACGCTGATCTTCAAGAGCGCTGGATCAGTTACCGCACCTCAGGAATTACTTCCGATTTAGTTCCCTTAAACATAGAGCAGCAGTATGCATTTTTTAATCCAAAGATTGGGGTCACGAAAAATTTTGGTAAAGGCCAGCTACTTTATGCCTCATTTGGCCGTTCGCATAGAGAACCGCGGCGCAGTGATTTTGAGCAAGGGGTATTTACCCCTGAAAGACTGGATGACTTTGAATTGGGTTGGCGTGCAAAAGGGCGCAGTGCTCAGGGTCAAAATTATCAATATAGCCTGGTGGCTTATTATATGGATTATCAAAATCAACTGGTCCTTACTGGGGCTATTGACAATAGCGGCGCTCCTATTCGCGCCACCAGTGGGCGCAGTTATCGCACAGGATTCGAAGCTGAAGGGTCTTGGTCCCTTTCCGATGCATGGGCTGTACAAACTGCGGTGGCTTTAAGTCGTAACAAAAATGTAGATTTTATTAGCTCATTTGATGGGGCATTACAAAACTTGGGTACTACAGATATCTCTTTTGCACCGAGCTTGATTGCCAGTGGAACTCTGGTTTATACTCCATTTCAAGGGGGACGTTTTGCTTGGACCACACGACATGTGGGCGATCAGTTTATGAGCAATACCCAGAGCCCAGTTTCATTGTTACCGGCTTATACTGTTCATGATATTTCGGTAAGTTATTCATGGCCAAAACCGCTTTTAGGAAAGTCCATGTCTTTAGAAGTCTTGGCCAATAATGTTTTTGGTGCAGCCTTTAGTAGTAATGGTTATTACTACACCTACGACGATGATTTCTCAGTACCAGGAACGATAACCACTGTAGAAGGTACGGGGTATTATCCTCAGGCACTATTTAAAATTTTGGTTGGGGTTACCCTTGGATTTTAATTGGTGATGACAAGTACATCACCGTTGCGTTGGGCCCGATAGGGCAACATTGGGTAGGCCTGGGTCTCGGTTTGATGTTGTCCGGTAACCAGGTCGTAACTATTGTTGTCTGAACATTGACAACTGGCCACCACCCCTAGTAGGGTCATGGTAGAGCAATTGTTTGGGCTGTGGTTTGGGTCACTCAAATCAAAGGCCGTATAAAGACTGTTATTGACATTGTAAATAACCACACCACGGATGCCTTGATTGCTCAATACCACAAAATTACCTGGGTATTTCAAGGCGTTGTATTGAGGTAGGTTAAGGTTTAAATTCAGCGAGACAGGAACATGATTCAAATAAGGATTGTTGATCAGTCTGTTGTCGTCTTCGCCACTACAACCCAATAGAAGAACCATGAGCACAAGGCTAAAGGACAGTCCACTCAATTTATTATTCGATAGGGTCAAAAGCGCAATTTTGTTTTAATGGTGAAATGTACGATAAAGTTATCAGAATAAAATTTTTATATCTTTGTAAGAGATCCCATCACGTATGGGATCTTTTTATTCCCAACAACATAGGCCGACCAAAGTAACAAAACCTGATGTTTGGGGATATTTTTTTTAAACGAGACGATATGAGTAAAGTATCTTATTACACTGCAGAAGGATTAAAAAAATTGCGTGACGAACTGGACCGTTTGCGCGATGTAGAACGACCAAAGGCCTCTCAGGCCATTGCTGATGCTCGGGACAAAGGGGACTTGAGCGAGAATGCTGAATACGACGCGGCCAAAGAAGCCCAAGGCCTTCTCGAATTGCGCATTGCTAAACTCGAAGAGACCTTAGCGGGCGCACGCCTTATTGATGAATCCCAGTTGGATACCTCAAAGGTATTGGTGCATTCCACTGTAAAAATTAAAAACACCACCAACAATATGGAGATGACCTATAAATTAGTAGCCCAAAGCGAGGCTGACTTGAAGTCTGGAAAAATCTCTGTTGATTCTCCCATAGGCAAAGGCTTATTGGGTAAAAAGGTTGGTGAGATCGCCGCGATTCAAGTGCCCAATGGAGTGATGAACTTTGAAGTCATTCAAATCACCAGAGAGTAGTCATGGCCAGTATTTTCACAAAAATTATCCAAGGCAGTATTCCCTGTTACAAAGTTGCAGAAACGGATGATTTTTTGGCTTTTTTAGACATAAACCCTAATGCAACAGGGCATACCTTATGCATACCCAAAAAAGAGGTAAACAAACTCTTTGATCTCGATCCTGAAACCTATGCGGGGCTTATGGAATTTTCTAGAAAGGTTGCTTTGGCTCTAGAAAAAGCGGTGCCTAGTAAACGAATTGGCATGTCGGTCATTGGCCTCGAGGTGCCACACGTGCACGTGCATTTGATTCCATTGAATCACATGGAAGACATTAGGTTTGTTCAAAAGGTTTCTTTAAGTCCAGATGAATTCGGAGCATTGGCAGACAAAATTGCCAAGCTTTTTTAAGCATTAGTTTAGGTTCGTTGAATGGTCATGGACCTGCTGTGCATATCACGCACATTTTAATTATCTTGTTGAAAATATAATTCTATGAATCACTTCTCTAAGATTGCTCTGGTTATCGGGGTTTTTATTACCTCATTGGTTTGGAGTCAAAACCCCCTGCCCAAAGGCTTAACACAAACTGAACAAATAAACTTAGGGAGTGTTTCTTTTGCCCAAAATAAGGTAACCGATCCTCCTACAGAGCCCGTTCGAACTATGGCTGAGTGGGAAGAAGTTGAGTATTTAGTCATCACCTGGGAGCCGAACTTCCAAAATATATTGCGCCAAATTGTTGCTGTGGCGGTTAACGAATGTAAAGTTATTATCACCACGCAGAACCAGTCTTCAGTGTCGAATTATTTGTCCGGTGCAGGGATTGATTTGAGCCAGGTGATTTTCATGAACGAAAATTGGGACTCCATTTGGATTCGCGATTATGCAGGGAATACCGTATACAGCAATGATGTTGGAGAGCGGGCCATAACGGATTGGATTTATAATCGTCCTCGCCCTAATGATGATGTTATGCCTTCGGCGCACGCATCATTACTAAATTTACCCATTTATATTACCAATACCGGAACCAATGATTTGGTCAATACAGGGGGTAATTTTATGAGTGATGGCTTGGGGACCGCTTTTGCCTCAGATCTAATACTCGATGAGAACGCTCCAGGTAATCCATATGGGGTTAGCGCAAAAACAGAGGCTGAAATTGATGCCATTATGAATGCTTATATGGGTATTGATCGTTATATAAAAATGCCGACTCTGCCCTATGATGTGATTCATCATATTGATATGCATATGAAGTTGTTGGATGAGGAGACCCTGCTGGTGAGTGAATATCCACCTGGGGTGGCGGATGGTCCTCAAATAGAAGCCAATATACAGGAAGTTGTGGCGAATTATCCTTCAGTTTTTGGGACCCCCTACAAGGTAGAGTGGATTCCAGCGCCACCGAGCAGTTCCGGTTTGTATCCTGATAACGGGGGATATTATCGCACTTTTACAAATGCGGTTTTCATAAACAAGACAGTGATTATCCCAACCTATCGCCCTGAGGTAGACGAGCCTGCATTGGCCCGTTGGCAAGAACTCTTACCAGGCTACAATATTGTAGGTATTGATGTTGATAATTCTGGAGAGAATTTAATCTCATTACTTGGAGCAATACATTGTATCACCCATACCATAGGAGTAGACGAGCCGCTTTGGATCGTACATCAGCCCGTAGATGAGGCTGCTCAAGGTGCGACAGTTACTATCGACGCCCGAATCGAGCATAGTTCAGGTATTCAAGAGGCAATAGTTTACTCGCGCGAGGCCTCAGGAGATTTTGTAGCAACGCCGATGACTTTTATCGGGAATGAGGTTTGGAGTGCCGATCTTACGATGTCCAGTACGGTAGGTCTAGTGGATTACTACATAGAAGCCAAGGCGAATTCTGGGAAAACCCTCACGCGACCTTTGGTGGCGCCAGATGGTTATTGGACCATTAATGTGGGGAATTTATCAATAGAAGATTTTGCATCAATGCACTTTATTTCTGCTGCCGTGCCGAACCCAACTACAGGAGCTGTGGAGTTCAGACTTAACCAGATTCACGATTCGGTTCAGGTTAGTATTTATAACGTTTTGGGTCAAGAACTTTATCGCGGAATGATTCCACAAGGCCATGGTAATTATCGATTAGAATTAAACCCCAGCTGGCAGGGTGTGTTGTGGGTTCAATTTGAAGGCAGCTTTGGACGGGTGCAACGACAGGTCCTAAAATTATAAGAAGCTTTAATTTAAAGCCCTAGGGTTATGTAAACAAGAAAATGGTCGCTGTAACCTCCTGTGAAATTGCTGCCTTGCATGCTTTGATAAGTTGACTCTATCTAAACCTTCATGATTTCAGCTTCTTTATTGCTGAAGATCTGATCGATTTTTTGGATGTGCTTGTCGGTAAGTTCTTGGATGTCCACCTCAAGATTTTTCTTTAGGTCATCAGAGATGTCCAGTCCTTTTATTTCATTATTGGCACTTTTCCGCTCATTGCGCACACGTACTTTAGCGTCTTCGGCTTCTGCCTTGGCCTGTTTGGCCAATTCGCGACGGCGTTCTTCAGTGAGTGGCGGTACGTTTATGATTACGCTTTCTCCATTGTTCATAGGGTTGAATCCCAAGTTGGCCATCATGATGCCTTTTTCAATTTCCTGGATTAAAGATTTTTCAAAGGGTTGCACCGAAATGGTCATTCCATCGGGTGTATTGATGTTTGATACTTGGTTCAAAGGAGTTGGGCTCCCATAATATTCGACCATAACCCCGGTGAGCATCGCTGGAGAGGCCTTACCCGCGCGTATGGTTGTAAATTTTTTCTCTAAGTGAACCAATACTTTGCCCATCGCTTCTTGGGCTGCATCAATGATAAATTCTATCTCTTCTTCCATGATAAATAACGCTTTAAAGTACTTAACGAACAGTTGTTCCTATTTGTTCTCCAGAGAGCAAACGCTGCAGGTTTCCGACAGTATTCATGTCGAAAACAACAATAGGTAATTTGTTTTCTTGACTCAAGGTAAAGGCCGTAGTGTCCATGACATTTAACCCACGTTTGAGTACGTCTGCAAAGGAGATATGATCAAATTTAGTTGCTGAAGTGTCTTTTTCTGGATCACTGGTATAGATGCCATCCACACGAGTCCCTTTGAGAATTACATCAGCTTCTATTTCAATAGCACGCAACACCGCTGCTGAATCAGTGGTAAAATAGGGATTACCTGTGCCTCCGCCAAATATCACAACACGTCCTTTTTCAAGATGACGAACAGCACGACGACGGATAAAGGGTTCGGCAATTTCATTCATTTTTATGGCACTTTGTAGTCGGGTTTGAATGCCTTCATTCTCCAAGGCACTTTGCAAAGCCAGTCCATTAATGACAGTGGCAAGCATGCCCATATAATCACCTTGCACGCGGTCCATGCCATCGCTCACACCTGAAACACCTCTAAAAATATTACCCCCACCAATAACCAAAGCTACTTGGACTCCAGAATCAACCGCTGCTTTAATGTCTTGGGCATAGGTTTTAAGACGACTCGGGTCAATTCCGTATTGCTGATCACCCATAAGGGCCTCACCAGAGAGTTTTAATAAGATGCGTTTGTAGGTCATAGTGGTAATTTTCACTCACAAAAGTAATTAAAAATTGTGGATCAAAGGGGCGTAAAAAAACCGCCTAAAGTTGTCTTTAGGCGGTTTTAATTTAAAATCTAACAGGGCTTACACCAAAGACACACGCTCGAATGAAACCACAGTTACGTCTCCTTTGCTGGCCACGTATTGAGCTACATTCATTTTGTCATCCATGATGAAGTTTTGGTCTAAAAGACATTTCTCCTGATCCAAAGTTGTGTTGTCTGCGATATAGCGCTCCAATTTTCCAGGAACGATTTTATCCCAAATTTGTTCTGGTTTACCTTCAGCTTTAAGTTCATCTTTGATGGCTTGTTCAGCTTCAGCCAAAACAGCATCGCTTAGTTGAGCACGTGAGATGTATTTAGGAACATTTTTCAATGTCTTGCCCAAACGAGCCAATTCGATGTTATCTTTTTCGATAGCTGCAATACGTGCTTCAGTTTCTGAAGCGACAAATGCAGGATCAAAATCCTTGTACGAAAGCGTGGTTGCCCCCATAGAAGCAACTTGCATTGAAACACTTTTTCCAAGGTCAGCAGCACCGTCAATAGCGTTTGACAATCCGACCAAAGCACCGATTTTATTTCCATGGATGTAAGAACCTACAAATGGAGCTTCAAGTGTTTTATATCCACCAATTTCGATTTTTTCTCCGATTACACCGGTTTGCTCAGTCAATTTATCTTGAACAGTCATTCCTTCAAAAGAAGAAGCCAAAAATTCTTCTAAGCTGCTAGTGCCTAAGGCAACCTCGGCTAATGCATTTGCCAAAGCCACGAAATCGTCATTTTTGGCTACGAAATCAGTTTCACAGTTCAAAGAAACAATTACTCCTTTGTTCGCTTGCTCGTTAACCTTAGCGATAACAGCGCCTTCGCTTGAATCACGATCTGCGCGCTTCTCGGCGATTTTTTGTCCTTTTTTACGCAATACGGCAATGGCTTGATCAAAATCTCCTTCGGCTTCAACCAAAGCTTTTTTGCAATCCATCATTCCTGCACCAGTTTTTTGTCTTAGTTCGTTTACCTGAGCGGCTGTAATTTGTGCCATTTTTTTTGAATTTTATAGTTGCCTTGAGGTTTCAAACCCAAAGGCATATTATGATTAAAAACTATAATGAGTTAAATTTATTCTTCTTCTGAGCTCGCTGAAGCAGGGGCTACAGCTGCACGCTTACGTGGAGCTTTAGCTTCTACTACAACATCCTCCGTATCATCCTCTTCATCTTGGGCACCACCGGCTTTACGCTCTGCCAATCCTTCGATGATGGCATTTGTAACGCTTGTCATGATGCTCTCTATTGATTTAGAAGCGTCATCGTTAGATGGAATTACATAGTCGATAGGACGTGGGTCACTATTGGTATCCACCATAGCAAAAATTGGAATATTCAATTTTTGAGCTTCTTTAACCGCGATGTGCTCACGGGTAGTGTCTACGATAAATAATGCTCCAGGAAGACGGCTCATATCAGAGATAGACCCGAGGTTTTTCTCGAGTTTAGCACGAAGACGATCTACCGCCAAACGCTCCTTTTTAGAAAGGGTGTTAAAGGTTCCGTCTTGCTTCATACGATCGATAGAAGCCATTTTCTTAACCGCCTTACGAATGGTTACGAAGTTGGTCAACATACCACCAGGCCAACGCTCTGTGATATAAGGCATATTCGCATTTTTTGCTTTATCAGCAACAATGTCTTTTGCCTGTTTTTTAGTCGCTACAAAAAGAACTTTACGACCACTTGCGGCAATTTTTTTCAGGGCAGCATTGGCTTCCTCGATTTTAGCAGCAGTCTTGTAAAGGTTGATAATGTGGATCCCGTTGCGCTCCATGTAAATGTAAGGCGCCATGTTTGGGTTCCATTTGCGGGTAAGGTGTCCAAAGTGTACACCAGCGTCAAGTAATGCCTTGACTTGTTCGTTGTTTGCCATTTTGTTTTAGTTTACGTTCTGTTTAGATAGCAACCCAAGAATTCTTGTGGTTTAGATGCTAAACTAACACACGCCTTAATCGAAATTTGGCTTTAAAGCGTGTTAACAGCTGAATTAATAAATATATGAACATAACCACTTCGCGGTTCTGGACCAAAAGTCCAGAACCGGAAATGAAATATATTAACGTTTAGAGAACTGGAATTTCTTACGGGCTTTCTTCTGACCGAATTTCTTGCGTTCCACCATTCTCGGGTCACGAGTTAATAAACCTTCTGGCTTAAGAACTAATCTGTGCTCCTCATTTACGGCACACATAGCGCGAGCAATAGCTAAGCGTACTGCTTCTGCTTGTCCAGTGATACCACCACCACTTACGTTCACCTTGATGTCAAATGATTTCTCATTGCCAGTAAGGCTTAGCGGCTGCTCTACTTTATAGCGCAGCGTTGGTGTTGTAAAATAGTTATCAAATGCGCGATTGTTAACCGTGATGTTTCCTTTTCCTTTAGAAACGTACACACGTGCTACCGCGGTTTTTCTACGTCCAATTTTGTGAATCGTTTCCATTACTTGTTGTCGTTAAGGTTAATTACTCTTGGTTTTTGCGCTTCTTGTCCGTGTTCTTCACCAGAATAAACTTTTAGGTTACGGAATAAATCAGCACCTAGTTTGTTTTTTGGCAACATGCCTTTAACGGCTTTTTCTACAACACGAGCAGGATCTTTAGCGAGCAATTCTTTTGCCGACAACGATCGCTGACCTCCAGGGTAACCTGTGTGGCGAATGTAAGTTTTAGACTCCCATTTTTTGCCAGATAGACTTACCTTGGCTGCATTAGTGACCACTACATTGTCTCCACAGTCTACGTGAGGGGTGTAGTTTGGTTTGTGTTTTCCGCGAAGTAATTTAGCAACTTCACTGGCAAGACGACCCAATGCCTGGCCGTCCGCATCTACCAAAACCCACTCTTTGTTCACAGTGTTTTTGTTGGCAGATACTGTTTTGTAACTTAATGTGTCCATTCAGTTTTTTGTCAAATTGTTAATAATCATTGAATTTCCCTCCTTTGAGGGCCGCAAATGTAAGGGTAATAATTGTAATTACAAACCGGAAATAGGCAAAAGTTTTATGCCCCGGATTTGTAGGCTAAATCAATGGGCCTCAAGCCAGTTAACCCCTTGACCGACATCTACTACAAGAGGAACGGCAAGTGTGTAAGCTTGTTGCATTTTTAACCGCACCAATTCTTTGATCTGTTCTAATTCTGGGCGATAAACATCGAATACAAGTTCATCATGGACTTGCAGCAGCATTTTACTTTTATAGACACCTTCCTCAAGAGCCTTGTGTATATCAATCATGGCAATTTTAATGATGTCGGCGGCGCTCCCTTGAATTGGGGCATTCACTGCGTTGCGTTCGGCTGCCCCGCGAACTACAGCGTTACGGCTATTGATGTCATTGAGATATCGACGACGGCCAGAGATCGTTTGAACGTATCCATGATTTCGGGCAAAATTCACCTGAGCCCCGATGAATGCTTTAAGCTTGGGATAGGTGGCGTAATAGGTATCTATGAGTTCTTTTGATTCGGAACGGCTCAAATCAGTTTGATTACTCAGACCAAAAGCTGAAACCCCATAGATAATACCAAAGTTAACCGTTTTGGCATGGCTACGTTGTTCACGAGTCACCTCTTCAAGGGGTACGCCAAAAACTTGAGCAGCTGTCGCTGCGTGGATATCTTCTCCACGGTTAAACGCCTCGATCATGGTACTTTCCTCAGAGAGCGCTGCGATGATGCGCAATTCAATTTGAGAGTAATCTGCAGCCATCAATAAATAATCTTCGTTTCTCGGAATAAATGCTTTACGCACCGCACGACCCCGCTCGGTTCGAATCGGGATGTTTTGAAGATTGGGATTATTACTAGACAAACGTCCAGTCGCTGCAACAGTTTGCATATAATCGGTATGCACCCGTCCAGTCTGAGGGTTTACCACATTAGGCAGGGCATCAACATAAGTACTTTTGAGCTTAGACAATCCTCTGTATTCAAGGATTTCACGAATTATTTGATGGTCTTTTGCCAGATAAGACAAAACATCTTCAGCGGTTGAATACTGACCGGTTTTGGTCTTTTTTGGCTTATCTACAAGTTTCATCTGCTCAAACAATACCTCGCCAAGTTGCTTGGGAGAAGCTATGTTAAATTCCGTTCCGGCCTGCGTGTAAATTGACTCTTGAAGGCGGCTTATGTCTGTGTCGAGAGTCTTTGAAAGTCCATTTAAATATGGGGCATCGAGGTTTATACCTTCAAGTTCCATGTCTGCCAAAACTCTTAATAAAGGAATTTCAATTTCCTGATAAAGTTTAAGGGTTTCAGCTTGGCTCAATTCATCCAAAAAATGGTTTCTGAGCCGTATCGTGACATCAGCCATTTCAGCCGTACAATTGGCTACATCTTCTTGGTCGAGATCCCAATAAGATTTTTGATTTTTACCCCCTCTACCTAATAAGTCTATAGGGTTAATGGGTCTGTAATTCAAATAATTTTCGGCCAGAACCACTGGATCATGGCGCATGTCAGGATTAATCAAATAATGGGCTAACATGGTATCAAACAAAGGCCCTTTTAATCGAACGCCGTAGCGCGACAAGATCTTTATGCTGGCCTTTAAGTTTTGCCCCACTTTTTCAATATCCAAGTTTTGGAAAAAAGATTCAAGACCTTGGAGTAGGGTTATTGCCGAATTTTTATCTTGAGGAATAGGTAAAACATAGCCACTATGAGCCTGGTAACTAAATCCAATGGCGACAAGACTGCAGGTCATGGCGTCTTCTGAATCAGTGAGTAAATGAAGGGCCACCTTTTCTTGTTTTAATAAGGCACTTATGAATAAATTCATGGAGAGACCAGGACTTAAAACTTGATAATGATGGCTGGTACTTTCTAAATTTTGTCTACTCGAAGCAGAGCTTACCTCATCTTGCAGGGTGTCAAAAAGGGAAAATTGACCTGCTCCGGCCGTGACTTCAGTTTTGGATACTTGTTCCACACGGTTTGCCTCGGACCCTTCA
Source organism: Flavobacteriaceae bacterium (assembly GCA_038132955.1). Taxonomy (GTDB): domain Bacteria; phylum Bacteroidota; class Bacteroidia; order Flavobacteriales; family Flavobacteriaceae; genus BACL21. The sequence continues at coordinate 61,119 of JAYPSJ010000011.1, read as the reverse complement.
ATGTTCACAGAGTTCGATGCATCTGGCTGATGACTGGCTTGGGAAGAGGTGTCGTTCTGGGCAAAAGTGTTGATGAAATTTTGGGTAAGTCGTCGGAACTCAAGGGTTTCAAATAGTGCAGTAACGGCCGGCACGTTTGGGGCCTCCATTATTAATTTATCCGGCTCAAAATCTACGGGAACATCGAGTAAAATTGTAGCGAGTTCTTTGCTTAAGCGACCGAGCTGAGCATGTTCCTCAACGCGCTCCTTCATTTTTCCTTTAAGCTCGTGCGTATGAGCCAATAAGCCTTCTAGAGAACCATAAGCTTGAATAAACTTTTTTGCTGTTTTTTCTCCAACACCAGGGAGTCCGGGAATGTTATCAGCGCTATCGCCCATCATTCCCAATAAATCGATAACCTGCTCTGGGCGCTCCACTTCAAACTTTTCTTTTACCTCGGGTATGCCCCAGGTTTCATAACCCCCACCAAAAACTGGGCGATACATGAAAATGTGATCGCTGACCAACTGAGCAAAGTCCTTGTCGGGAGTGACCATATAAGTGTCAAACCCCTGTCTCTCGGCTTTTTTAGCCAAAGTTCCGATGATATCATCCGCCTCAAAACCTGACTTGACAATGACCGGAATATGCATGGCCTCGAGTAGCTGTTCTATATAAGGCACAGCGACTTTTATAGCCTCTGGTGTTTCATCCCGATTTGCTTTGTATTCAGTAAAAAGTTCTTGGCGAAGTGCACTACCCCCTTTGTCAAAGCACACAGCTAAGTATTCAGGGCGTTCTCTTTTAATTACGTCCAAAAGTGAATTTGTAAACCCTAAAATAGCCGAGGTGTCCAATCCTTGACTGTTGATGCGCGGATTTTTAATAAAGGCGTAATAGCCACGAAATATTAGGGCATAGGCGTCGATCAAAAAAAGTCTTTTGTTCTGGGTCATGGACAAGTTTAAGTGAGTTTAAAACTACGAAACTTATAGGGACTGACTTAATTCTGAGCAGGATTTATTGTAAGAAAATCTAACCTGCAACTTGAGGGGGTATAAAATGAAAAGTCACCACAAGAGTGATGACTTTTCGCCCCAAATTTGATTAACCCCGAGAGGGTCAACCTACTTATAAGCTACAAAACTAGAGAAAAAAAACAACTTAATATTGATAAAAATCATTTTTTAGCAAATTAAGGCTCACATTTTGAGTCAAATTATGTTTAGTAGTGTCTTTTTTTATGACCCATACCCAAAAGTCACAATGATATTTAATTAATTCTAGCCTATTATTTATTGAAATAATCACTCGAGAAATTTTCATTCTTGCCTTCTGCGTAACAGGTGGCTGAAAAGCCTTCATGGATACTGAAATAACCGACTTCTCCTTTTTTGTTTACGGCGATATACCCAACCTGAAAATCTTTGTAATTTTTATTTTTCGACACTATTCTACCAATGGCCTCTTCACAGGCCTGCTGAGGACTGCGTCCTTGACGCATGAGTTCTACAATTAAAAAACTCCCCACAGTCTTCAGGACTTCTTCGCCAAGTCCTGTTGCAGTGGCGCCACCTATTTCATTGTCAATAAAAAGCCCCGAACCTATAATCGGTGAATCCCCGACACGCCCTGCCATTTTATAGGCGAGCCCACTTGTGGTGCAGCCCCCGGCTATATCACCATTTTGATCTATGGTCAACATGCCTATAGTATCGTGATTTTCGATATTGATTATGGGTTTATATTGGGCTTCTACAAGCCACTCTTTCCAAGCTTTTTCTGAGGCCTCGGTGAGCAAATTTTCCCGGAGGAATCCCTGGCTAACGGCAAATTTTTCAGCCCCACTACCAGCCATAATTACATGAGGGGTTTCTTCCATTACTTTCCTAGCCACAGAAATAGGATGTTTGATATTTTGGAGATAAACAACGGCTCCGTAGTCTCCTTGAGGGCTCATAATGCAGGCATCTAAAGTAACATTACCATCGCGATCTGGCAGCCCCCCGATACCCACACTTTGCCCTTCGGCGTTTGCTTCTTCCACACGACAACCTTGTTCTACAGCATCGAGTGCGGAACCACCATTTTTGAGTACCTTGTATGCGGCATCTGTGGCATTGGGTACATTCCATGTAGCAATAACAAGGGGTAGTTTATTTTGGTTTGTCGAATTTGTTGATTGAACCTCTGTTTCATTATTAACTTTTGGGTTTGCTAGGGCTTTGGTCCCAGCGACAACCCCAAGACTACCTAAGGCCGTGTTTTGAATAAAATTTCTGCGTTTCATAAGTTATTTGATGGTTATTTCATCGGCAAAGAGCCAAGCCTCACCTCCATAACCGAGGTGCCAAGGCGGGAGTGCCCCAAAATTTTTAGCGGTGATGTGGATATAACGTTGTAGACTTCCGTCTAAAGAAAAAGTGATGGTTTTTTTCATAGGACTTTGTCTAGGTATTATTTCTGGCAGATCGACCTGGTCAATGATTCTCGTCTGCTCATCTAAGCCCACTGCGAGTTCTACAGATGTAGGCAAGAAAATCCAACTGCGCTGGTCTTCTAAAAAGTTTATAGAGACTTCACTGACGGATTGAACTCGACCCAGGTCAATAACAACATCAATATCTACACCTTCATAACCTTGCCAGGTCCCCGTTCTAAAATCATTTGTGCCAAAGTAACCATCTATTAAAGCATTGGTGCCGCCAGCACTGTATTGATTCGCAAAGGCTGTTCCCGGAGTGATACTGCGCAAAGGATCTATCTTTATAAATTGAGTAGAAATTTCTGGGCTTCTTCTGCCTTGAGCGGTTTCGGTATAAATGCTCAATAATGCATTTTCTGAAATCGAAATGGGCTCTGTATATTTTGTAATTGGGGCATCATTAAGTCGGTAATAAATTTGTGCTGAATCATTGACTTGATCAAGGACCACTGTGGTGCTTTCTTTTATAGCCGTAGCGCCCGACTTGATAAATGGAGGTACGACTAGGGTCTCACTTGGCGACAATTCTAGGCGCGAACGCGGACTTTGCTCCAGGGATTGCCCCCATTGACTTGGCTCAGGCCCCATGAAGAATTCAAGAGTTCCTCCCTCAGTAAGGTCAGTATGCGCTAAATAAGTTTTATCCCAGTTTTCTCCGTTAAGTTTTACGGACTGCACATAAGGATAATCAAGCTTATTATCATGGACCACTATGTTGAAAGCTTGATCACCAACCTGGATCTCGGCGCGATCCACTATTGGGCTTCCCAATAGGTACTCCGGATTACCGGGAGCCATGGGGTAGAGCCCAAGGCTACTGAGAATATACCAAGCACTCATTTGGCCACAGTCTTCATTCCCCGAAATACCATCTGGAGTAGGCTTGTAAAGCTGAGTCAGGATTTGGCGAATGCGTTTTTGACTTTTTTGGGGCTTCTGCACATAGTGATAGAGATATGCCATATGGTGACTGGGTTCATTGCCATGGGCATATTGTCCAATCAAACCCGTGATATCCACCTGGTCACGTCCTGTAGTCGCTGATCCAGTGGAAAAGAGTTTATCGAGCTCGCCCTCAAAAATATTTTTTCCGCCCATAAGTTCAATAAGCCCTTCGACATCATGAGGGACAAAAAATCGATATTGCCATGCATTGGCTTCGGTATAATTAAAATTAACTTCATAGGGGTCAAAAGGGGAGAACCATCCATTATATTGTCGTGCACGCATAAATCCAGTCTGGGGATCAAAGACGCTTTTATAATTTTGCGCTCTCTGAATAAAATGATGATAATCTTGTGTTTGCCCCATGGCTTTGGCCATTTGTGCAATGGTCCAATCATCATAGGCGTACTCTAAAGTTTTGGATACACTTTCGCTCTCCAATTCTAAAGGAATATACGACATGTTCTTGTAGGATTCTAAGCCCAAATGATCTTGAAGTGCGCTGTGCTTCATGGCCTCAAGCGCTTTGTGAGCGTCGAATCCATCGAGCCCTTTGAGATAGGCGTCTGCAATTACAGAAACCCCGTGATAACCGATCATACAGCCCGTATAGTTTGAGGCCAAATCCCAAATAGGCATAATGCCGCCTTCATCGTATTTCGCCAACAATGTTTTAACAAAATCTAAACTACGCTCAGGCTCAATGATCGTATAGAGTGGATGCGCGGCACGAAAAGTGTCCCAAAGAGAAAATACGGTATAGTAATTAAAGGTAGTATCTCTGTGAATTTTCAGGTCCATGCCACGATAGCGCCCATCAACATCTCGATAGAGGTTTGGCGCAATCATAGTATGGTAGAGACTGCTGTAAAAATTAGTTAAAACATTTTCTTCTTCTGAGGCGACTTTGATTTTGAGCAATTGATCTCGCCATAATTTTTGGGCTTCAAAGTGCATTTGATCAAAGCTTTTACCATCGGCTTCAGCGAGATAATTTTGAAATGCCCCATTCATATCTACCGCTGAAATGCCAACCTTAATTTCGACCGGGCTATTTCCCAGATTGTCAAATTGTAGGTAGACCATTTGTAAATCATCGCGATATTCATAATCCAGCGACTCTTCAAGCGACAGACCTTGCCCTTGCTTGATGATCTTAATGGGATGAGAAAATTTAATGTAAAAAAATAATCGTTGGTCTTGGGCCCATTCTTTGGAATGACGATGCCCCCTGAGTGTGTAGCGGTCCACGAGTTCAATATTTGCAGAAATTAGCTCATCCCTATGTGCTAAGTCAATGGCTAAATACTGCGGATGTTGCAGTGAATACTGGTATTTGTGGGCTCCTGTTCTCGGACTGGCAGTCATGGAGGCTAACAGGTCTAAACTGTCCAAATAGACTTGATAAAAGCCAGGAGAGGCGCTTTCGTTTTTGTGGTCAAAATACTGGCGATACCCACCAGGTTCAGTAGCGCCGTTATGCCAGGACTTAGTTCTGGCCGGCATCAAAAGTATATCGCCATAGTCACTCACCCCCGTTCCGCTGAGGTGGGTATGAGAGAAGCCATAAATATATCGATCACTATAGTGATAGCCACTACAGCCATCCCAGCCTTCGAGTCTGGTATCTGGGCTCAATTGGACCATCCCAAAAGGAGTGGTGGCTCCAGGAAAAGTATGGCCGTGGCCGCCAGTGCCAATAAAAGGGTCTACATAGCTTAAAGGATCGAAATCCGCTTTAAATACACTAGGCTTTTCAAAATTACAAGCGCTGATAACCAGAAGGGGCAGCAGACAAATAAATTTTTTCATGGATTAAGTTGATAGGTTCAAGTTACAAAAAGACGTTAAAAAAAAGTAAAGTAAGTGGGCACTTCTGCAAGCCGGATTATATTTGTCAAAAAAATGCGCTGGATAATCTTTATATTGTTTTATTTCTTGGTTGATATTTACGCTTACCAGGGAATTAAAACCCTTACCAAACATCCATGGGCCCCATGGGTGTATTTTGGCACCTCCTTGATTGTTCTCGGGTTATTTTTGAGTCAACTACTTTCTATGGGTCCAGGGCGCCATACAAATCCGGGGGGACTTTATTTCTTCGGTTTGTTTTTGGCTTTTTTTGTCCCAAAACTTTTGGTAGGGACCTTCTTATTGGCCGAAGACTTAGTGCGCATAATTTGGGGTATAGTGCGCCAATTTTCTTCTTCCCCTCAGGCATTTTTACCCAGCAGGAGGCGATTTGTGAGTAATATAGCCCTAATTACAGCCGCACTTCCATTTGGGGCGCTGCTCTATGGTATGTTTAGAGGGAAATATCAATATCAAGTGCTTTCCTATGCCCTGACTTTTGATGACTTACCTGAGGCCTTTGATGGCTATACTTTAGTGCATATCAGTGATATTCACTGTGGTAGTTTTGACGACGGCGAAAAGGTGGCCTATGGTATTTCACTTATTCAAGAACAAAATCCCGATCTAATTTTATTCACAGGTGATTTGGTCAATAATCGCGCCGATGAGCTGGATCGCTGGCAGGATATCTTCAAAGGACTTTCTGCGCCCGATGGTGTTTATTCAATTTTAGGAAATCACGATTACGGGGATTATGTTCCTTGGTCTAGTCAGAAGGAAAAAGTGGCAAACTTAAATGACCTTAAAGTACGTCAAGGACAAATGGGATGGCAGTTATTGCTCAATGAGCACATCACCCTCGAGCGCGACGGACAGCAACTCAAGTTGATCGGTGTAGAGAATTGGGGCGCCGGTGGTTTTAAAAAGTTGGGTGATTTTCATGCCGCGACACAGGGTATTGATCCAGAAGCATTTAAAATCCTTATGTCCCATGATCCATCCCATTGGGAACATCAAATCAAAGACCACCCAATGAAAGTTCATTTGACCCTTTCTGGCCATACCCATGGCATGCAATTTGGTGTGGATATTCCTGGCCTATTCAAATGGAGTCCGGTGCAATATCGTTATCCATTCTGGGCGGGAATTTATAAACGCAACGACAAATTTTTGAATGTTAACCGCGGTTTTGGATTTATTGGTTATCCAGGACGCGTGGGGATCAAACCTGAGGTTAGTGTTATTCAATTGAAAAAAGGCTCAAAAATCACCTAATTCACTGGAAATGCTATCTTTGTATCAAATTTATCACTAACGATTATGTCAAAATTTGGTGAAATAATAGAGACTCCGGTTCCTGTATTGCTCGACTTTTACGCAGATTGGGACCAAGCCTGTCAAGAAATGCACGCCGTCTTGAGAGACGTTGCCGCGGCTCTAGGTGATAAGGCCAAAGTCATCAAAATTGATGTGGAAAAAAACGAAGAACTCTCAGAAGCCCTTCGCGTTAAAGGTTTGCCTACCCTAATGATCTACAAAAATGGGGAAATGAAATGGCGCAAAAGCGGAGAACAAGATGCCAATACTTTGATTGGCTTGGTCAAAGAGTATCTTTAGTTTTGACTCAAAGAAACCATAACCATTTCTTGATTTTTGCAGTACTCCAATATTTGGGGCAATACAGCACGTAAATTCTTTTCAGCCTTGAGGCTGTCATGGAAAACTATAATACTGCCAGGACTTATATGCTTCTTGAGCTGACTATAAATAGTATGAGCAGACAATTCTTTTTCCCAATCATAGCTCAATAAATCCCACATTACAATGCGATACCCGAGATTTGATAAACTAGAGGCTTGCCTGGAAGTTATTCTGCCATAGGGTGGGCGAAATAAATTGGTTTTTAACTGTGTCGCATTGTAAAAGGCTTGAACCTGCTCAAGGTACTTTTCTCTTGAGGTCTCGCCACCCTTGCAGTGTGATTGTGTGTGATTGCCTACGGTATGTCCTCGCTTTAAAATATCCTGTAGAATTTCAGGATAGCGCATGGCGTTGTCACCGATCGAAAAAAAGGTTGCTTTAGCCCCATAAGCCTCGAGTTGGTCGAGCACCCATGGGGTCACTTCTGGGATGGGTCCATCATCAAAAGTCAAGTAAACACAGGAACGGCCTTGGGAATCATGCCTAGGACCACGCCAAATTCGATTGGGCATGAGCCATGATACCCAAAATGGGGTCTTAAACCAGCGCATTAGTCTTTTTGGATATGGCGTATTTGGGCCCCATTGATTAACTGGACTCGTCGGTCAAATCGTCCTGAAAAATGGAATTCATTTCAGAATCAAAATTCTCTGAGCGATCTCGAGTTTCCGTCTGTAAAAATTCCTTTTCAATATCGACACCTACCCGCTCAAACAAGGCCTTAAATTGAGCAACATCGTTCATGAATTTTTGACGTTGCTCCATATAATATGCGGGCTCATCGTAGGCATATACAAAAAGGACAAGCCCTTCGTATTGATTCATCTTACTATAGATTTCCTCCAAGTTACCTATTTGATTAGTGATGTCTAAAGAGGCGTAATAATCAAGGTACTCACGATGTATTTGCGCCGTTTGTTCATAGACCTTTCGCGCTTTTTCCTCTTTGCCAATGACGTAATAATTCCAGACAAAAGGATCCAATAGGGAATAATATTCAAAGAGGTCTACAGGCATTTTTTCCATGGCGAGATCTAATACCTGCTCAGCCTTTTCGTAATCTTTTTGACGGACCAGTTCATCGGCCAAACGTGCCAGATTACTCCGATAAGTAATGCCATTTCTACGCGTTTCAGTGTCGTGGTAAATCTCTGGATTACCACTATTGCCCCAATCCCAAGACATAACGATATCGTACATTTTTTCGGCGTCCACACGGCCCATTTCATAAGGATTTCTTGGGTCGATAGGTGTTTTAATGGGAACCAGCTTGTAAACCATCCCATCGAGTTGCAAATAATCCTTCATCCAGAGGTAGTCATCATCTCCAAAGGCCCCGCCGCTAAAATAAATCGGCCGTTCCCAATTATTGTTGGCGATGATATCCAGCATGAGCAAGCGATTTTTATAAATAAAATCACCTTTCAGTTGAATATCAATATAGGGCACAATCAAATCAGCATCCTTTGCGGTAACAATGCCGTTGCGCAGCACAGCCTCCTTATCTACAGGAATGCGCACCACCTTGGCCGGGAAAGCATTGATAAATTGGCCGCTGTTGAGCTCCACCTTAAAGCGCAAGTCCTCACTAGCGACAAAATTCATCCATGTCTTGATGTCTACCGTATCGCGCAGTGTTTCTTGATAAGCAATTACATCTCTAACTCCATAGCGGTATTGCTCGTGTTTGAGTTGTGAGGGTATCGGTGCGCTGGTGAAGGCTTGTTTTTTCATGTCATCAATGTACCAATCTGTTTGGAATAGACTGGTGTTGATAATGCGCACATCTTGACGGTAGTGCTCGACATTTTGTTGATACCAAAGCGCAAAAGTATCGTTGTCTCCGATGGTGAAAAGCAATGCGTTGGGGTCACAGGAATCTAAGTACATTTTACCCATAGCGTTTGCTGTATAGCGGCCAGATCGATCGTGATCGTCCCAGTTTTGGGTCGCCAATAATACTGGTCCAGCAAGCATAGCAAGACCTATACCTAGGGGTAGGCTTAATTTTTTCAAGGATTTTTGTTGCAGCCAATCCACAAGGGCGTATGCGCCGTAGCCCATCCAAAGGGCAAATACATAAAAAGACCCCACAATGGCATAATCGCGCTCCCGAGGCTCATAAGGCCGCTCATTGAGATAGATTTTTAGGGCCAGACCCGTGAACAAAAAGAAGACCATCAGCACCCAAAAACTCTTTTTGTCTTTGCGGTAGTGAAAGGCTAATCCCAAGGCCCCCAGAAGTAGCGGTAAAAAATAGTAAGTATTTCGCGCTTTATTGTTTTTTAAATCCGAAGGCAGTGCTTCATGGTTGCCTAAACGCATCTGATCAATAGCATCAATACCACTAAGCCAATTTCCATGAAGGCTGTCACCCTGTCCTTGGATATCGTTTTGACGACCAACAAAATTCCACATAAAATAGCGCCAGTACATATAGCCAAACTGATGGACAAACATGAATTTGATGTTGTCGAAAAAGCTGGGTTTTTCTATGTCCAAGAAAGGACTGAATCTATTGAGGAATTCATGGTATTCCTTAATAGAAACCAAGCCCTGCTGTTGGGCTTCCTTAAACTTATCTACTTCTTGTACCAAACGTTGTTCAGAGCGATATGCCCGTTTTATGGCAAATTCCAAACCGCCCGTGTACTGCATATAATTTGCTGCGTGTTCCGAACTCCACATGCGAGGGAGTAGTGCTTTGTGAGCATCGTCGGTATTTTGAGAGGCGTTCTCCCACTCATTCACTATGATGTACTTCTTTTGAACAGGTTCTTTTTCGTATTTCGGTTTGTCGTCTTTATAAGGATTGTCTGGATCAAGACCAGCATAGATTTCGGTAAACTGTGGTCCATAAAACAAATGAGTTTCTGGGTACTGTTCTCGGTTGTAATAAGCCAAGAGCTCTCGGGCATTGTTTGGGTTGTTTTCATTGATCACTGTACCGGCATTGGCCCGAATAGGCAGCATGAGCCAGCTAGAAAACCCGATAAAAATAAATAAGACACATAGCAGTAATGTGTTGCCCCAAACTTGACCTTTGGCTCGAGTTGTTTTGAGGCCCCAATAAAAAAGACCGATAAATAATAGAGCGGCAAAGATGGTCCCTGAATTAAAAGGTAAGCGCAGTGTATTGACAAAAAACAACTCCATGGCACTGAAAAATTTCAAGGTCCATGGCAGCAAGAGTTTGAAGATAAATAGGAGCACTGCCACCACGACTATATTGGCGACGATAAAGTTTTTTGGGGTAACCTGAGGGGTGGTTCTGAAGAAATACAAGAATCCGATCGCGGGAATGGTTAAAAGCCCCATAAAGTGAATCCCAAATGATAGTCCCACGATAAAAGCGATTAAAATTAACCAACGATTTCCTCTCGGGGTGTACATATCGGCTTGCCAGCGCAACCCGCAGTAAAATAATATAGACATGATACAAGCAGCTGCAGCATAAACTTCTGCTTCAACTGCCGAGAACCAAAAGCTATCAGTAAAGGTAAAGGCCAAGGCACCCACCGCAGCACTACCGATTATTGTCCAGCCATTATCAGGATCTTGGAGATCCTTATCATCACGAAATGCGCGTAATAAAAGCGTTAAAGACCAAAACAAAAAAAGGATGGTAAAGGCACTGGCAAAGACGGACATCAAGTTGATCGTTAGGGCCACGTTTTCTGCCCCTAAAGCAAAAATTGAGAAAAACGCCCCAAGGATTTGATAGAGTGGTGCCCCTGGAGGATGCCCAACTTCAAGGTTACTCGCCGTGGTGATATACTCTCCTGCGTCCCAAAAACTAACAGTGGGTTCGACCGTGAGCCAATAGGTTGTGAGTGCCACAACAAAAACGCTCCAGCCGACAATTTGATTCCATTTTTGAAAGTTAAAGACGCGCATAATTCAGGCGATTTGATGATGTTGCGAATTTAGCAATAATTCGTGAAGGGGTCGGCCAGCCAGCCTTAGTTTGAGCGTTAAAAATTTAAAAAATTTTATTTGTGCAACCCAAAGTTTGTTATAAATTTGCCGCCACATTACGCTATTGGCCTATGGTGTAACTGGCAACACGTCTGATTTTGGTTCAGAAGAGTCTAGGTTCGAGCCCTAGTAGGCCAACAAAACCCCAGCAATTTTGTTGGGGTTTTTTAATGGAGATGCTAACAGTGTTTTTTTTTGGTCGTCAAAAAAATATAAAGTATATTTGCATCGCATTTATCGCAGTACAAATGAGAGGGGACGGGAGTCCCCTCTTTTTATAGACTGAATTTTATGAAAGCACAGGTAGAAACTTTATTGACCGATGCACTTGCCGAGCGCCTCGATTTATTTTTGATCAATTGGGAAATCAGCAGTGAAAATCACATTAAAATCATTATTGATGGTGATCAAGGCGTGCGTGTTCAAGATTGTATTGATATTTCACGGGCGGTGGAACACAACCTAGATCGTGAAGCCTGGGACTTTTCAATTGAAGTCTTATCTGCCGGGGTAACAGAACCTTTAGAGCAAAAGCGACAGTATCAAAAAAATATTGGTCGTGTACTCAAAGTCAAATTACAAGACCAAGAGGTTGAGGGGGAATTGATTTCAATCGCAGATCAGGCCTTTACTCTGAGTTACCAAGTGCGTGAAAAAAAACCCGTTGGAAAGGGTTATATCAAAATTCAAAAAGAGCAAGAAATTGCTTTTGATGCGGTAGTCCGCGCCACAGTTATGATTAAATTTTAATGAATTTATTATGGAAAATTTAGCGTTAATTGAATCGTTTTCAGAGTTTAAGGACGACAAACTAATTGATCGCGTTACGCTGATGGCTATTTTGGAAGATGTTTTTCGAGGTGCCTTAAAGAAAAAGTACGGAAGTGATGATAACTTTGACATCATCATAAACCCAGACAAAGGAGATATGGAAATCTGGCGCAACCGCGTGGTTGTGGCCGACGGTGAAGTTGAAGATCCCAATGAGGAGATTTCTTTGAGCGAGGCCCGAAGAATCGAGGAGGATTTTGAAATTGGCGAGGACGTATCTGAAGAAGTAAAACTCATGGATTTAGGTCGTCGCTCCATCTTGGCCTTGCGTCAAAATTTGATCGCCAAAATACACGAGCACGATAACACTAACATCTACAAGCAGTTCAAGGATCTTGAAGGGGAAATTTATACCGCCGAGGTCCACCATATCAGACATCGTGCTGTGATTTTGCTTGACGATGAGGGGCATGAAATTATTTTGCCAAAGGACAAGCAGATTCCCTCGGATTTCTTCCGCAAAGGGGATAATGTGCGCGGTATAATCGAGAGCGTAGAACTCAAAGGAAATAAACCGGCCATTATTATGTCTCGCGCCAATCCTTTGTTCCTAGAAAAATTGTTCGAGCAAGAAATTCCAGAGGTATTTGACGGCTTGATCACTGTGAAAAAAGTAGTGCGCATCCCAGGAGAAAAAGCAAAAGTAGCTGTCGATTCTTACGATGATCGTATCGATCCAGTGGGCGCCTGTGTGGGAATGAAAGGATCACGTATACATGGTATCGTCCGCGAATTAGGCAACGAAAATATCGATGTTATTAATTTCACGAACAATACAAATTTATTTATCACACGCGCACTGAGTCCGGCTAAAGTGACGTCTTTGACTATAGACGAGGAGCGCAAGCGTGTAGAGGTCATTTTGAAGCCAGAGGAAGTTTCTAAGGCCATTGGTCGTGGTGGGCACAATATCCGTTTAGCTGGTCAGCTCACTGGATATGAAATTGACGTATTGCGTGAAGGGGCAGAAGAAGATGTAGAACTAACTGAGTTCTCAGATGAAATCGAAACTTGGATCATTAATGAATTCAAGAAAATCGGTTTGGATACGGCCAAAAGTGTCTTAGAGAAAGATCTGTCATTTTTGGTAAACAGTACCGATCTCGAAGAGGAAACAATCATCGAGGTGGTCAATATATTAAAAGAAGAATTTGAAGAGTAGGCTAAGGTTGACTACTTTTACAGGAGAATTCGAGAAAAATAAATAGGAAAAGCATTTTATGGCTGAAGGTAAAACGATTCGAATAAATAAGGTTTTAAGAGAATTCAATATTTCACTGGACCGTGCTGTGGAATTTTTGGGTGCCAAAGGACATGTGGTAGAAGCACGTCCTACGGCCAAAATTTCGGACGAAGAATATCAGTTGTTGTTAGCTGAATTTCAGACGGATAAGTCCAAAAAAGTAGAGGCCAAAGAAGTCGGTGAAGAAAAGCGCAAGGAAAAAGAAGAACTGCGCCAAGAGTTCGAAAAAGAGCACGAAGAAAAGCCTGTCCCGGCCCCAGAGGCGGTGAAGGCCGAATCAAAACTTTCTGGTCCAAAAATGCTTGGTAAGATTGACCTGGAGCCCAAGAAAAAGGTTGCCGCTGAACCTGAAAAAGTTGAAAAGGCTGTTGCTGAAGTTGAAGAAAAAGTTGTTGAGCAAAAGCAAGAGCCGATCAAAGAACAAAAGCCTGTTGTTAAAGAGGTGCCAAAGGAGGCTGAGAATGTGGCCGACGAGGCCCCAGTAAAGACACAATATAAAAAGCTCGACGGGCCAAATTTTACTGGGGAAACTATCGATTTAACTCAGTTTAAGAAGCCTGAGCGCAAGCCTGAGGAAAAATCCAATGACAACCGTGAAAAACGTGGCAAGCGTCGTCGTATCAGTAAAGAGGCTCAAGGAGCCAAATCAACTCAAAAACAAGGTCGAGGACGCACCCCGATTACCAAAGAGGAGCCAAGTGAAGAAGAAGTCCAAAGACAAGTAAGAGAAACTTTAGAAAAACTTCAAGGGAAGTCTTCTAAAGGGAAAGGGGCCAAATATCGACGTGAAAAAAGAGACAGCCATCGTCAGAAATCTGAGGAAGAATTGGCACAACTCGAAGCCGATAGTAAACTGCTCAAGGTCACCGAGTTTGTTACCGTGAGTGAATTGGCAACCATGATGAATATTCAGGTCACACAGATTATTTCTGCGTGTATGTCCTTGGGAATGATGGTGACCATGAATCAGCGTTTGGATGCTGAAACTTTATCAATTGTTGCTGAAGAATTCGGATTTGATGTAGAATTTGTGACTGCTGACATCGAAGAGGCTATTCAAGAAGAAGCTGATGCTCCTGAAGATTTGAAGGAGCGTGCTCCAATTGTCACCGTAATGGGACACGTGGATCACGGTAAGACTTCGCTTTTGGATTACATTCGAGAAGAGAATGTAATCGCGGGAGAATCAGGGGGAATTACCCAGCACATTGGCGCCTATGGGGTTACTTTAACAGAAGGTCAAAAAATCACTTTCCTTGATACTCCGGGACACGAGGCGTTTACAGCCATGCGTGCCCGAGGGGCTCAAGTAACAGACTTAGCCATTATTGTCATTGCCGCTGATGATGATATCATGCCACAGACCAAAGAGGCTATAGCCCACGCTCAAGCCGCTGGGGTGCCAATTGTCTTTGCCATAAATAAAATAGATCGACCCAATGCAAATCCGGATAAAATCAAAGAAGGATTGGCAAATATGAATCTGCTTGTAGAAGACTGGGGAGGTAAAGTGCAATCGCAAGATATTTCTGCTAAAACAGGACAGGGTGTTTCTGAACTACTTGAAAAAGTTTTACTAGAAGCCGAGTTATTGGAGCTTAAAGCCAACCCATCAAGATTGGCCAATGGAACCGTGGTTGAGGCATTCTTGGATAAAGGTCGTGGATATGTTTCTACAATCCTTGTACAAGGGGGTACACTTCGTGTTGGTGATTTTGTTTTGGCAGGCCAGCATAGTGGAAAAGTAAAAGCCATGCAGGATGAGCGAGGCCATGTGGTCAAAGAGGCCGGACCAGCTACTCCGGTGTCAATTCTTGGTTTGGATGGAGCGCCACAGGCTGGGGATAAATTTAATGTCTTTGAAGATGAGCGTGAAGCCAAAGCGATCGCTACAAAACGTACTCAGTTGCAACGTGAGCAGTCTGTACGCACCCAACGACACATTACTCTGGATGAAATCGGTCGTCGTATCGCCCTTGGAGATTTCAAAGAGCTGAACATCATCCTGAAAGGGGATGTGGATGGTTCTGTGGAGGCCTTAACCGATTCCTTCTTGAAATTATCGACGGAGGAAATTCAAGTGAATATCATACACAAAGGTGTGGGGGCCATAACCGAAAGCGATGTCCTACTAGCCTCAGCGTCAGATGCAATTATTATCGGCTTCAATGTTCGTCCAATGGGTAACGCCCGTCAATTAGCGGACAAAGAGGAAATCGATATCCGAAGCTACTCGATTATTTATGATGCAATTAATGATTTGAAAGACGCCATGGAAGGTATGTTGTCTCCTGAACTTCGTGAAGAAGTCACCGGAACAGCAGAAATTCGTGAAACCTTTAAGATTTCTAAAGTCGGTACTGTCGCTGGATGTATGGTTCTTAGTGGAAAGATTTTCCGCAACTCAGGGGTGCGTCTTATTCGAGAAGGAGTGGTGGTTTACACCGGAGTATTAGATTCCTTGAAGCGTTTTAAAGATGACGTCAAAGAAGTTTCCAAAGGATACGATTGCGGTATGCAGATTAAAAATTATAACGACATCAATGAAGGTGATGTTATAGAAGCATTCCAAGAGGTAGAGGTCAAAAAGAAACTTAAATAAGGAGCTGACTCAATTCCTTTATTGTTCCACCTTGTTTTTTTGGTTTTTTGAAGCTTGAGGATTTTGATCCTCTGAATCTTCATCTTCTGTGTTTTGTATTTCTTTGCGCAGCAGTGAGGGCTTAAAGATAAATGCCGAAGGAAATTTACGTTGTATTGCTTTTAAGGCCTGATCTGCTCCGAGTCTAACACTGAAATTACCCGCCCACACTTTGTAATTTGGTGTCTCGTAATGGACCACAGCGGGCCATTGAGGAAAGGCACTTTTAAATTCAGTCATAACAGATTGGCCGTCCGCCAGGGTCCCCGAATGAATTTGAATGGTATAATTATCGCCAATCAAATGCTTTTTTTGCATATCAATTTTAATGGCCAATAGAGAATCTACACGGGGATCGCGCTGCACATTTTCTTGCTGTGCCTGGAGATTAAAACAAAAAATAAAACTGATAAAACAGAGAGTTGTAATCGGGTTTTTTGTGAAAAAAATCAACATAGTTTGAGCCTTGAATGACAAAAGTAAAACTTTAAATGCCTGGTCTGATATTTTCTTTATTTAGAATAATTATAAATTAGTTTTAAGAGGAAGTACATAATTTTCAAAATCGACTTTATAGTGTACTTTTGCACAGTTATTTTTGGGTGGCAATTAGTGTAGTTTTAACACAGATTTTCACAACTTATTGCGCCTCAATTGTATGGAACATAATTTAACTGATTCTATGGAACAGGTATCTTACCGAATCGTAACTGCGAAGGTGTTGTTTTTATTGCTCTTCAGGGTTTTGGCCTTCTCTTTCACCCCCAATGCATACGCATCAATTACTTTGCCAATCCCTCAGGCAGCGGATACAGTGGCTGGTGAAGACTTGTTTAATGCCAACTGTGCTGCATGTCACAAATTGTATAAAAAAGCGACAGGACCTGCCTTGTTTCAGGTCGGAGATAAATACGATCGCGAGTGGCTTTATTCTTGGGTCAAAAATAGCCAAGAAATGGTGAAGTCGGGAGATGCCAAGGCCAATGCCATTTACAACGAATATAATGGTGCGGTGATGACCTCCTTTCCGGCCTTGAGCAATGCCGATATTGACAATATCATTGCCTACACTTACACCCCCAAAAAAGCACCGGCCGTTGCAGCAGTGACCACGGCGACTACGGCAGCAAATTCGGGTGGGGTTTCTAACGATATTATTTTGGCTGTTCTAGCCTTAGTGTTCCTTCTTTTGGTTGTAATGTTGTTTTTGGTCAACAAGACCTTACGCCGAATTGCTGAGGCCAATGGTGTGGTTTATGAAGAAAAGCCAGAACGTACTCCGGTTTGGAAATTGTTTATAGAGAATCAATTCTTGGTTTTGGTAACGGCCATCTTTTTCCTACTCGCTTCAGGCTATTTTGCTTACGGTTATTTGATGCAAGTAGGGATTGATCAAGGATACGAACCAGTACAACCAATACACTACTCTCACCGCATACACGCTGGTGATAATCAAATTGACTGTAATTATTGCCACAGTTCTGCCCGCAAGAGCAAGCATTCTGGTATTCCTTCACTCAATGTCTGTATGAATTGTCATAAAAACATCGGCGAAGTGGCTGAGGAGACTTTAGCTGAGGGCAAAAACGAATACGGCGTGGATTACAATGCGGAGATCAAAAAACTTTACGCCGCGGTGGGCTGGGATGAAAATACCCAGTCTTACACGGGAGAAACTCAACCTGTTCAATGGATTCGTATCCATAATCTACCTGATTTCGCTTATTTCAATCACTCACAACACGTTACCGTAGCTGGTGTTGAGTGTCAGACTTGTCACGGTCCGGTAGAGGAAATGGAAATAATGTATCAATATGCTCCGCTCACTATGGGCTGGTGTATCAATTGCCACCGCGAAACTAATATTCAGGTAAATGATAATGAGTACTACGAGCATATTCATGAGGAATTATCCAAGAAATACGGAGTAGTTAAATTGACGGCAGCGCAAATGGGCGGCCTAGAATGTGGTAAATGTCACTACTAATTTAGATCAGAATTTTCAGAGCGCATATTATGGCATCAAATAAGAAATATTGGAAAAGTATCGAGGAGTTAAACCCGGAAAGTACTGTGGTCGAATCCCTAAAGCAAAACGAGTTTGCACAGCCCATTCCTACCGATCAGTTTTTAGGAGATAAGGATGTTCTTGAGCGTTCTTCGACCACGCGTCGAGACTTCCTCAAGTACGTAGGCTTCTCTACCGCGGCGGCTTCGCTAGCGGCTTGTGAAGGCCCAGTGATTAAATCTATTCCTTATGTAGTAGCGCCTGACGAGATTGTTCCAGGGGTAGCCAATTACTATGCGACCACCATTTCGGATGGATTCGATTTTGCTTCAGTCCTCGTTAAAACCCGCGAAGGGCGACCGATCAAAATCGAGCGCAACGATTTGGGAAGTGAATTAGGTGGCGTGAATGCCCGCGTTCATGCTTCTGTGTTGTCGATGTACGATAAAAACCGTTTGATGGGCCCTCAAGTGAATGGTCAGAATGCCACTTGGGCTGATTTGGATCGTGCTGTAGCCTCTGGGCTTGATGCGCTAAGTGGTGCTGAGATTGTATTGCTTACGCAGAGTTTTGCCAGTCCGAGTACAGCTGCATTAATTCAATCGTTCACTAAAAAATATCCTAACGTTAAGCATGTATCTTACGATATGGTTTCGTCCAGTGAAGCGCTTGATGCCTTCCAAAAAACTTTTGGATTACGCGCATTAGCCGATTACGATTTCAGTAATGCAGGAACTATCGTTTCTATCGGAGCGGATTTCCTTGGTGATTGGCAAGGTGGCGGTTTTGAAGCTGGATACGCACAGAGCCGAGTCCCGAAAAATGGTCGCATGTCACGCCATATTCAATTTGAAGCGAATATGAGTCTGAGTGGTGCAAATGCCGACAAGCGCGTTCCTGCCTCCCCAGCCCAACAAGCAGCAGTTTTAGGGTACATTACTGGTACAAAGGCTCTAGCCGATGTTCCCGAAGCCCTGCGTCCAGCTGCTGAGCAAGCTAAAAAACAGCTCGAGAAAGCGGGAGACCGTGGTGTACTTGTTTGTGGCTTGCCATGCCCAAAAGCGCAGAAAAAAGTATTGGATTATAACACATCAATCGGATCGGTAGTGATGGACGTTACCCGTCCAATCATGAAGTTTTCAGGTTCCAGTACTGAGGTGCAAAAAGTTATCAATGGGGTTAAAAATGGCAGCATCAAAGGTTTGATTACCGCTGGAGTTAATCCACTTTATGCCTTCCCTGACGCCGACTTTAGTGCGGCTTATACAAATTTAGAATTCACCTTGGCCTTTGCCATGCGTGCCGACGAAACCGCATCAAATGCGAAACTAGTGGCCGCCACACCTCATTATTTAGAAGCTTGGGGTGATGCCGAGTTGAAAAAAGGTCATTTCTCTTTAGTACAACCGACTATTCGTCCACTTTTTGATACACGTCAATTCCAAGATTGTCTTTTGGCTTGGACCGGAAGTTCAGCCTCTAGTTATCACGATTATATTAGAGCTTATTGGACAAGTAATGTCTTGGGCGGTGCCTCTTGGAGTAAAGCTTTACACGACGGGGTATTTACCAGTGATTTTAGCGCAGATTACGGAGTGCTGCCTGAAACGGCAACACCAGCAAGACATTTTGATACAGGCGATGCCATGGAGCTTTGCTTGTACACCAAAACTGGCTTAGGAGACGGTCGTCAAGCCAATAACCCTTGGCTTCAAGAGCTTCCAGATCCGATTTCAAGAGCAACTTGGGATAACTATCTCACAGTTTCAGCAGTCGATGCTGCGCGCTTAGGGTTGACTAATACTCATGTGGCTAATGGTGCGTTAAACGGTGATTATGTTCGCCTTAGTGTGGGTGAGACTGTCTTAGACAAAGTACCTGTATTGATTCAACCTGGTCAAGCTTCGGGTACCGTAGGTTTGGCTTTGGGTTATGGTCAAAAGGCTTCCATCCAGTCTGAAATGCAAACCGGAGTAAATGCCTATGCACTTTACAAAGATTTCAGCAATGTTCAATCTGTTAGTATTGAAAAAGTGGCTGGTACTCACGAATTCGCTTGTATTCAGTTACACAATACCATGATGGGACGCGACATTATTCGCGAAACCACCCTCGAAATATTCAATACCAAAGACAAAGAAAGTTGGAATGCGGTGCCTACCGTATCGAAAGATCACAAAGAAATCCCGGTGACTTCACCGGAGGCCGATTTATGGGATTCTTTTGACCGTTCCATCGGGCATCATTTCAACTTGTCAATAGACCTCAATGCCTGTACTGGATGTGGGGCTTGTGTGATTGCCTGTCATGCTGAGAACAATGTTCCAGTAGTGGGAAAAAGTGAAATGCGTCGCAGCCGTGATATGCACTGGTTGCGCATCGACCGCTATTACTCAAGTGAAGAAAGCTTTGCCGCAGACGCGGACAAAAAAGACAACATCTCTGGGCTCGGCAGCTCACTTTCAGAATTTGCGGAAATGGAGCAAGCAGCGGACAATCCGCAAGTAGCTTTCCAGCCTGTTATGTGTCAGCACTGTAACCATGCACCATGTGAGACCGTGTGTCCTGTGGCCGCGACTTCACACGGACGCCAGGGTCAAAACCATATGGCTTACAACCGTTGCGTTGGAACTCGTTATTGTGCGAACAACTGTCCGTATAAAGTTCGTCGTTTCAACTGGTTCTTGTACGCTGAAAACGAAGAGTTCGATTATCACATGAACAATGATTTGGGCCGTATGGTCTTAAATCCAGATGTCGTAGTGCGTTCTCGCGGGGTTATGGAGAAGTGCTCAATGTGTATCCAAATGACACAGAAAACCATTTTGGATGCTAAGCGTGACGGACGTGCGATCAAAGATGGAGAGTTCAAAACCGCTTGTTCAGCAGCTTGTGAAACAGGTGCCATCCAATTTGGTGACATCAATGATGAGCAAAGTGTTGTGGCAGCGCTGAAAGAAGACGATAGAATGTATCACTTACTGGAGGCAGTTGGCACTAAGCCTAATGTCTTTTATCAGACCAAAGTGAGAAACACAAACGAAGCATAAATTAAAGAAATTCAATTATAGATATGGCGTCGCATTACGAAGCACCTATTAGAAGACCCCTAGTTACGGGAGACAAGACCTACCACGACGTGACTGTCGATGTAGCGGCTCCTGTAGAGGGCAAGGCCAATAAGTCTTGGTGGATAGTCTTTACCATCGCTCTTACCGCATTTTTATGGGGCCTAGGGTGTATCATTTACACCATTTCCAATGGAATTGGGGTATGGGGACTCAACAAGACGGTTAACTGGGCATGGGACATCACCAACTTCGTTTGGTGGGTTGGTATCGGTCACGCAGGAACGCTGATTTCGGCGGTTCTTCTGTTGTTCCGTCAAAAGTGGCGTATGGCGATCAACCGCTCTGCCGAGGCTATGACAATTTTCTCAGTAATACAGGCGGGTCTGTTCCCAATTATTCACATGGGTCGTCCTTGGCTAGCTTATTGGGTTTTACCTATTCCAAACCAGTTTGGATCCCTTTGGGTGAACTTTAACTCACCACTCTTGTGGGACGTTTTTGCGATTTCAACCTATTTATCAGTTTCTCTTGTATTCTGGTGGACTGGTTTGCTGCCTGATTTTGCGATGATACGCGATCGCGCCATCACACCGTTTACTAAAAGAGTGTATAGCATTCTTTCTTTTGGATGGAGCGGACGTGCCAAGGATTGGCAGCGCTTTGAGGAAGTTTCTTTGGTACTTGCCGGTTTGGCAACCCCTCTTGTACTTTCGGTACACACCATTGTATCCTTTGACTTTGCCACTTCGGTAATTCCAGGATGGCACACCACGATTTTCCCGCCTTATTTTGTTGCGGGGGCTATTTTCTCGGGATTTGCTATGGTAAATACCTTGCTGATTATAATGCGAAAGGTATCTCATTTAGAAAATTACATCACCATTCAACACATTGAATTAATGAACATTGTAATTATGATTACTGGTTCGATTGTGGGTGTGGCCTATATCACTGAGTTGTTCATCGCTTGGTATTCAGGAGTTGAGTATGAACAATACGCCTTCTTGAATCGGGCTACTGGTCCTTACTGGTGGGCTTATTGGTCGATGATGACTTGTAATGTCTTTTCGCCTCAATTTATGTGGTTCAAAAAACTACGTACCAGCATCATGTTCTCTTTCTTCATTTCTATTGTGGTAAACATCGGTATGTGGTTTGAGCGTTTTGTGATCATTGTGACTTCATTGCACCGTGATTATTTGACCTCATCTTGGACGATGTTTTCTCCAACCTTTGTGGATATAGGAATTTTTATCGGAACCATTGGATTCTTCTTTGTCCTGTTTCTATTGTACTCCAGAACTTTCCCTGTGATTGCTCAAGCTGAGGTTAAGTCTATTTTAAAGACCTCAGGAAGTACTTTTAAAATACTTCGCGAGAATGAAGGGGACGATGCAAAACATTATGTGATGCCTAATGCGACCAAAGCCAAAGGCAAAAACTCTAAAAAAAGTTAATTATGGCCTCGAAAGTAATTCACGCGCTTTACAATGACGACGACATTCTGATGAATGCGGTCAAGACTGTCCGTGCAGAGCACTATCACATTGAGGAAATTTATACGCCATTTCCCGTACACGGCCTCGATAAGGCCATGGGTCTTGAGGGAACACGTATTGCTATTACCTCTTTTATGTACGGTGTTATGGGATTGACTGTGGCCATCTTGATGATGAACTTCATCATGATTAAAGACTGGCCTCAAGACATCGGCGGAAAACCAAGTTTTAGTTACATAGAGAACATGCCGGCATTCGTTCCGATTATGTTTGAGATGACCGTGTTTTTTGCTGCTCACCTTATGGTTATTACCTTTTACATGCGCAGCAAACTTTGGCCTTTCAAAAAAGCCGAAAACCCGGACCCACGCACCACTGACGATCATTTTTTAATGGCAATAGATGCAGGACATGGTGATGTTGACGCCATGATGAAAGTTTTGGAAGCTACCGGTGCAATTGAATTAAATATAGTTGAACAAGAGCAAGTCCATTAATATGAAGCATACGATTAATTTCTCGATTATGACCTTAGCGGCGTTGATCATGACCTCGTGTTTTGATTCTGCCAAGCCGAATTATCAGTACATGCCAAATATGTATCGCCCTGTTGGTTATGAGACTTATGGTGCTTACGACATATTTCCTTCAGGTCAAGAGGCCATGTTGCCAGTAGATGGAACTGTTCCTAGAGGGTGGGAGCCATATGACTATCCCAACACCACTGAAGGATTAAATCAGGCAAAAGCGAGCCTAAGAAATCCTTTAGCTGTGACCCAGGAGAGCCTCGAAAAAGGTAAGGCCATCTATGATATTTATTGTGCTGTTTGCCATGGCGAAAAAGGAGATGGTCAAGGTATCTTGGTCAAGCGCAAAAAGCTCTTGGGTATTCCCAGTTATGCAGACCCAGGTCGTTTGATAACAGAGGGAGGGGTTTATCACGTGCAAATGTATGGGTTAAACTCTATGGGATCTTATGCCTCACAAACTAACCAAGAGGAACGCTGGGCCATTACGCAACACGTAATGAACCTCAAAGCGACACTGGAGGGGACGCCTTTGCTCCAGCCTGAAACTGAAGAAAAATAATAGGACAAAGAGAATCGCAAAAGATATGTACACGCTACCCAATAAATTAAAAGTATTTGCACTGGTTTTTATGGTTTTAGGAGCCGCAGGAATCGTTGCTGGATTTTTGTCTGCACCTAAAACCACAGAGGATGTGGCGGCCATGATGGCTGAGGCGCATCACGGAGAGGGTCATGATTCAGCTCAGGTAGGACATGCCGGTGCTCATGATCAGCACGCTATGGGCAATCACGACATGCAGGAACATGATGGCAGCCATGCTGAGGCAGCACAAGATCATGCTGAGCATACCCAAGCGGATCCTCATCAAGAACACCTAGAGCATGTAATGCATCAAATGCAAAATCGTCCTTGGTCAGCACTTTACATCGCTTCCTTTTTCTTTTTCATGATTGCCCTTGGCGCTTTAGCCTTTTATGCAATTCAATACGCGGCACAAGCAGGCTGGTCTCCAATTTTATTTCGCGTTATGGAAGGAGTTACCGGTTACTTACCGGTAGCGTCAGTAGTGATTTTAGTATTACTTCTGGCTTCTGCTTTTCATATTAACCATATTTTTCATTGGATGGATCCTGAATTAGTGAATCCTGAAAGTGATCATTATGATAAAATCATTGCTGGGAAAAGTGGCTATTTAAACGTGCCTTTTTTCTTGATTCGTGCTGTATTCTTCCTAGTGGGCTGGAACGCCTATCGTTGGATATCGCGTAAAAATTCAATCGCCGATGATAATGCTCAGGACCACAGTTTCTTCAAGAAAAACTTTAAACTATCTGCTGGATTCTTAGTGTTCTTTATTGTAACCGAATCCATCATGTCATGGGACTGGATCATGAGTTTTGATCCACACTGGTTTAGTACTTTGTTTGGATGGTACGTATTTGCCGGAATGATGGTATGTGCTATAACGGTCATTGCCCTAGTAACAATTTATCTGAAATCTCAGGGTTATCTCGAGGAAGTAAACGACAGCCACATTCACGATTTGGCCAAGTTTATGTTTGCCTTTAGTATTTTCTGGACCTATTTGTGGTTCTCTCAGTTCATGCTGATTTGGTATGCCGATATTCCAGAAGAGGTGACTTATTTCGTGACCAGAATTGAGCAGTATAAACTTCCATTCTTTGGTATGATTGCCATGAATTTTGTCTTCCCATTATTGTTACTCATGAATAGTGACTACAAACGAGTAAACTGGTTCGTAGTTATGGCGGGTATCGTGATTTTAGCAGGGCACTATTTGGATGTATTCAATATGGTGATGCCGGCCACAGTGGGGGAAAGTTGGACCGTTGGTGTGCCTGAAATAGGATCATTAATGTTCTTTTTTGGACTTTTTGTGTACGTAGTATTTACAACGCTAACTAAAGCGCCTATGGTACCAAAAAACAATCCATTTATAAAGGAGAGTAAGCATTTTCATTATTAATTAAACGTATAAAGTAGACATACGATGACCGCATTTTTAGTAGTATTAGTAATCGTTCTTTTTGGTGTTGCGCTTTGGCAAATGGCCAAAATATTCGAACTCTCTAAACCAAAGTCGGATACTTCAGACGAAATTGCCAATGACCAAGACAACCGAATCAACGGAAAATTGATGTTGATGTTTGTCGGATTCATTTATGTATTGGCCTTTATTTCGCATTACAAATGGAGTAAGGTATTCTTGCCTCAAGCAGCATCTGAGCATGGTGTGGATATCGATCAATTGTGGTTGATCTCTATGGTATTGATTTTTGTAGTCGGTATCATTACCCAATGGTTATTACACTATTTTGCTTTCAAATACCATGGTCGACAAGGTCAAAAAGCTACCTTTTATGCCGATAATGACAAATTAGAATTTATTTGGACGATCATTCCAGTAATCGTATTGGCGGGTCTCATCATATACGGGCTATTTACGTGGTCAGACATCATGAATCTTGAGCCAGACGAGGATCCTATGGTGGTAGAATTATACGCTTATCAATTTGATTGGCGTGCTCGATACAGTGGTACAGATAATGTTTTAGGACAGGCTAATATTCGCTTGATAGAAGGAGCGAACGTACTCGGGGTTGATTTGGCCGACCCAAATAGTCAAGATGATATCGTCGTTTCAGAATTGCATCTTCCGGTAGGTAAAAAAGTACTTTTTAAAATGCGCTCACAGGATGTATTGCACTCAGCCTACATGCCACACTTTAGAGCACAAATGAACTGTGTTCCTGGAATGGTGACACAGTTTGCTTTCACGCCGACCATGACCACCCAGGAAATGCGCATGAATGAAGACATGGTGGCCAAAGTTCAGGACATCAATAATATTAGAAGAGAGAAAAGTAAAGTTCTCGAGGCCAAAGGCGACGAAGCCTTAGCGCCTTATGAATTTGACTACCTATTGTTGTGTAACAAGATTTGTGGAAATAACCACTATAACATGCAGATGAAGATTGTAGTGGAAACTCAAGAGGAATTTGAGGCTTGGTTAGCAGAGCAAAAATCTGTAGCCAATAGTCTAGTAGTACAATAACAAAAACATCAAAAAAGATATGTCAGCACACGCACACGATTTAGCAGCAGAGCAGCACGAGGATCACGGACATCATCACAAGGAGACTTTTGTCACCAAATACATCTTTAGCCAAGATCATAAAATGATCTCGAAACAATACTTGATTACAGGTTTGTTCATGGGAATCATTGGCATTGCGATGTCTTTAATTTTTAGATTGCAGTTGGCTTGGCCAGACAAACAATTTCCTATTTACGAGGTATTGCTAGGAAAATGGGGATTAGACGGTGTTATGGATCCAAGCGTTTACCTCGCCTTAGTTACCATACATGGTACCATAATGGTATTTTTTGTGCTCACCGCAGGGCTAAGTGGAACCTTCAGTAACTTACTCATTCCATTGCAGATTGGGGCCCGTGATATGGCTTCAGGTTTCTTAAATATGGTGTCATTCTGGTTGTTTTTCTTGTCTAGCCTTATCATGGTTATGTCTTTGTTTGTTGAGGCAGGACCTGCTTCTGCAGGATGGACCATTTATCCGCCCCTCAGTGCATTACCGCAGGCTATTCCTGGCTCTGGGGCAGGGATGACACTTTGGTTGGTATCTATGGCTATATTCATTGCGTCTTCTTTATTAGGATCGCTAAACTATATTGTTACGGTAATCAACTTGCGTACAAAAGGGATGTCAATGACGCGCTTGCCGTTGACCATTTGGGCTTTCTTTGTAACGGCAATCATTGGGGTTGTTTCTTTCCCTGTATTATTATCTGCCGCTTTAATGTTGATCATGGACCGTAGCTTTGGAACCTCATTCTTCTTGAGTGATATTTACATTGCGGGTGAAGTTTTGCATCATCAAGGTGGTTCTCCTGTGCTTTACGAACACCTGTTTTGGTTCTTAGGACACCCAGAGGTATACATCGTACTTTTACCAGCATTAGGGATTACTTCTGAGGTCATTGCGACTAATGCGCGTAAACCGATTTTCGGTTATCGTGCGATGGTGGCATCGATTATTGCCATCGCCTTTTTATCGACTATAGTTTGGGGGCACCATATGTTTATATCCGGAATGAATCCATTCTTAGGATCAGTATTTACTTTCACAACTTTGCTTATCGCCATTCCATCGGCGGTCAAGGCCTTTAATTATATCACCACCTTGTGGAAAGGAAACTTACAGTTAAATCCTGCTATGCTATTCTCCATTGGTTTGGTATCTACCTTTATTACAGGAGGTCTAACAGGAATTATTCTTGGAGATAGCGCCTTGGATATAAATGTGCATGATACTTACTTTGTTGTGGCGCACTTCCACTTGGTAATGGGTATCTCTGCACTTTATGGTCTTTTTGCGGGTGTCTATCATTGGTTCCCAAAAATGTTTGAAGGTCGTATGATGAATAAAAATTTAGGTTACGTTCACTTTTGGGTCACTGCAATTGGGGCCTATGGTGTCTTTTTCCCAATGCATTTTATCGGGATGGCTGGTTTACCTCGGCGTTATTACACGAATACCGCTTTCCCATACTTTGATGATTTAGCTGATGTGAATGTGATCATTACCATTTTTGCTTTTACCGCAGCGGCAGCTCAAGTGGTGTTCCTTTATAATTTTATTTCTTCCATGTACTTTGGTAAAATTGGACCAAAAAACCCTTGGAAATCTACAACTCTTGAATGGACTGCTGAAGTCAAGCATATTCACGGAAACTGGGATGGACCAATACCATCTGTACATCGATGGGCCTATGATTACAGCAAGCGTAATGAGGACGATAGTGACTATGTCGTTCCAGGGCAAGATTTTGTTCCTCAAGTACTCCCTTTACAGGATAAGGAGGAGGAAATGGACCACTAACTACGATTTATTTTCATTAGTGTTTAAAATTTTTAAAACCCCTACCTCGTGTGGGGGTTTTTTTATGGCAGCGCATGAATAACACTTTGTATATTTGTTTTTATGAACGAGCATTTAGATCCCACCGACCAAAATCTTAGCCCACAAGACCTTGATATCGAAAAGCAATTAAGGCCTCTTAGCTTTGATGATTTTACGGGCCAAGATCAGGCATTGGAGAATCTAAAAATATTTGTGGCCGCTGCTAATCAGCGGGATGAGGCTTTGGATCACACTCTTTTTCATGGACCTCCTGGCCTAGGAAAGACAACACTGGCGCATATTTTGGCCAGTGAACTTAATGTCGGCATTAAGGTAACTTCAGGTCCAGTCTTGGATAAGCCAGGAGACCTAGCCGGTTTATTGACTAATCTTGAAGAGCGCGACGTTTTATTTATTGATGAGATTCATCGACTTAGTCCCGTAGTGGAGGAGTATTTGTACAGTGCGATGGAGGACTATAAAATCGACATAATGATTGAGTCTGGGCCGAATGCACGAACTGTTCAGATCACACTCAATCCATTTACTTTAGTCGGGGCCACAACACGTTCTGGACTGCTCACCGCGCCCATGCGGGCGCGTTTTGGCATCGCCTCACGCTTAGAATATTACAGTACCGAACTTTTGACAACCATCGTACAGCGCAGCGCTGGAATTTTAAATGTTGGGATCAGTATGGAGGCGGCAATCGAAATCGCTGGTCGTAGTCGTGGGACACCGCGAATTGCCAACGCTTTATTGCGCCGTGTTCGGGATTTTGCCCAAATAAAAGGGGACGGTCGTATTGATATTGAGATCGCAAAGTTTGCCCTAAAACAGCTCAATGTGGACGCTTATGGCCTGGACGATATGGACAACAAAATTTTGACCACTATTATTGAAAAATTTAAAGGGGGCCCAGTAGGGATAACGACTTTGGCTACTGCAGTTTCTGAGAGTGCGGAGACCATTGAAGAAGTTTACGAGCCTTTTTTAATTCAACAAGGATTTATTGTGCGTACCCCCCGAGGAAGAGCAGTCACAGATTTTGCATACCGTCATTTGGGCCGACACAAACCTGCAGATCAACAAGGTCTATTCGGCAGCTAAATTAAACTAAAGTGCCCCTGCTAAATCCCTGCTGTTTGACTAACTTACAGCATCTTTAGTAAAACATTGAGAGTTATCGATGGACCTTACACACAAACATGCTCGTATGATTAAAATCGAGGCTCAGCGTCTTGGCTTTTTGTCTTGCGGCATGAGTAAGGCTGAATTTTTAGAAGACGAGGCGCCGCGTCTTGAAGCCTGGCTCAACAGTGGGCATCATGGCTCAATGGCGTATATGGAGGGTCACTTTGACAAACGACTCGATCCGCGGAAGTTGGTGCCTGGAGCCAAATCAGTAATTTCACTTCTGTACAATTATTTCCCGGAGCAAGCTCAAAGTGAGGGGACCTATAAGATTTCAAAATATGCTTACGGGGAGGACTATCACTTTGTGGTGCGGGATAAGTTAAAGGAATTGATGGCTTATATCAAGGAGCAAATCGGGGATGTTCAAGGAAGAGTTTTTGTGGATTCTGCGCCAGTGCTAGAAAAAGCCTGGGCCGCAAAAAGCGGGCTCGGTTGGTTGGGCAAAAACACTAACCTGATCAGCAAACAGGTGGGGTCTTTTTTCTTTTTGGCCGAGCTCATTATTGATTTGGATTTACCACAGGATGGTGCGGTCACAGATCATTGCGGTCAATGCACGGCTTGTATAGAGGCTTGCCCCACTCAGGCCATCATCGCTCCCTATGTAGTAGATGGCAGTAGGTGTATTTCTCATTTTACTATAGAGCTAAAATCAGAAATACCTACGGATTTTTCTGGAAAGATAGACGACTGGATGTTTGGTTGTGATGTTTGTCAAGATGTATGTCCTTGGAATCGATTTTCGAAGCCACACAATGAGCCGAGATTCAAACCTAAGCCTGAGCTTTTGCAAAAAGATAAGGCCCAATGGCGTGAATTAACCCAGGAAGTTTTCGGTCAACTTTTTGAAAAAAGTCCGGTACAACGCACCCGATTTGAGGGTCTAATGCGCAATATCAAATTCCTTGAAGATTAAATCTTGAAATTTTTTTCATGTTCAAAGGTCTGCTACCTTTGTATTTATAGTTTGAACCTATGAGCAAGCAAAGCAAAAGAAGGGAAGCCCTTTTATATCATGCTAAACCACGCCCGGGTAAAATCCAAGTGGTTCCTACAAAGAAATACGCCAGTCAAAGAGATTTATCTCTCGCCTACTCTCCGGGAGTTGCCGAACCTTGTTTGGAAATAGAAAAGAGTACGGATAATGTCTATAAGTACACGAACAAGGGGAACCTTGTAGCAGTAATCAGCAACGGAACCGCTGTATTAGGTCTAGGTAATATTGGACCAGAGGCTTCAAAGCCGGTCATGGAGGGCAAAGGTCTACTGTTTAAAATATTTGCGGATATTGACGTCTACGATATAGAGCTTGATGCCACAGATGTAGATTCCTTTGTGCAAACCGTCAAGCACATGGCGCCGACCTTTGGTGGCATCAATCTCGAAGACATAAAGGCTCCTGAAGCTTTTGAAATAGAGCGACGCCTTAAAGAGGAATTAGACATACCAGTGATGCATGATGATCAGCATGGCACGGCCATTATCTCCGCGGCCGCGCTGCTCAATGCCTTAGAATTAGCTGAGAAAAAAATTGACCAGGTAAAAATCGTCATCAGTGGTGCCGGCGCGGCCGCGGTATCTTGCACAAGGCTTTATAAGGCTTTCGGTGCTAAAGCAGAAAATATCGTTATGGCAGATAGCCGAGGTATCATCTGCAGTGATCGCCAGGACTTGAGTGCCGAGAAATTGGAATTTGCCACGGATCGTAAAATTGACACTTTAGCTGAGGCTTTGGTGGGGGCAGATGTTTTTGTGGGGCTTTCTATTGCCGATATCGTTACTCAAAAAATGGTCAAATCCATGGCTGCATCCCCCATAGTTTTTGCCATGGCCAATCCAGATCCAGAAATAAAATACGACTTGGCCATGCGGGCGAGAAAGGACATTATTATGGCCACAGGGCGGAGTGATCATCCTAATCAGGTCAATAATGTTTTGGGCTTTCCTTTTATTTTTAGAGGAGCCCTCGATGTGCGAGCCACCAAGATTAATGAAGCCATGAAAATGGCTGCGGTAAAGGCTTTGGCAGATTTAGCCAAAGAGCCAGTACCTGAGCAGGTCAATGTGGCTTATGGCGAGACCAAATTACAATTTGGGCGTGAGTATATTATACCAAAACCATTCGATCCCAGACTTATCGCCGCGGTGCCACCAGCAGTGGCTAAGGCCGCTATGGATAGTGGCGTGGCTTTAGCCCCAATTACGGATTGGGAGCGCTATGAGGATGAATTACTTGAGCGCATGGGGAATGATCATAAAATGCTCAAATTACTATTTGACCGAGCACGCAGCAATCCTAAACGTGTGGTTTTTGCTGAGGCTGATCATCTCGATGTGATTAAAGCAGCACAAATCGTTTACGAGGAGGGCTTTGCTATTCCCATTTTATTGGGCCGTAAAGAGGTTGTTTTGGAACTAAAACAGGAGATTGATTTTGATGAAGATGTTCTGATTATTGACCCAAAATGCGATGATGAAGAGGAGCGCCGCAATGCCTATGCCGAGGAGTTTTGGGCTCAGCGCAAGCGCAAGGGGATAACTCGATTTGATGCGCGTAGATTAATGCGAGAGCGCAATTATTTTGGGGCTATGATGCTTAATTTAGGCGAAGCAGATGCAATGGTATCGGGCTATGCTAGATCTTATCCTACTGCCTTGAGACCAATTTTGGAGACCGTTGGCAAATTTGAAGGAGTAAATAAGGTCGCCGCCACCAACTTGATGTTGACCCCGAAGGGGCCCATTTTTATTTCTGATACTTCAGTAAATATTAACCCGACAGCTCAAGAATTGGCCAATATCGCTCAAATGACGAACCATACCATGAAAATGTTTGGAGTCAATCCTGTTATTGCCATGATTTCCTATGCAAATTTTGGCTCATCTGATGACCCTCATGCCCTCAAGGTGCGTCAGGCCGTAGCTATGTTGCACGAGTCTAATCCAGACATGATCCTCGATGGGGAGATACAGGTCGATTTTGCCTTAAACAGCGAGATGCTCAAAAATAAATTCCCTTTTTCAAAATTGGCGGGCAAAAAGGTAAACGCCTTGATTTTTCCCAATCTGGACGCCGCAAACAGTAACTATAAATTGCTCAAAGAGCAAAAAGAAGTGGACTCTATCGGGCCAATTATGTTAGGGATGCGTCGTGCTGTACATATTTTCCAGCTAGGAGCCAGTGTTGAGGAGATGGTAAATATGACCGCAATTGCCGTAGTTGATGCTCAGCAAAAAGAAAAGCGAGCGAGATCAAAACGATCAGGCAATTAAGGGTGTAATGCTCATTTTTTCGAGGGTTTTGCGCCAATCTATGCCAATTATTTATACTATATTTGAGCCTTTAACCCGGCGCGAATAATGATTGCTCAAGTACAGGGAAGGCTCATTGAGAAAAATCCGACTGATGTAGTGGTTGATTGCCAAGGTGTGGGCTATTTTTTGAATATTTCACTGCACACCTATTCTCAGATTCCCGATCAAGAAAACATTCGATTGTATACCCAATTACTGGTAAGAGAAGATGCTATGACTCTTTATGGTTTTGCATCAAAAGAGGAGCGCTCTGTGTTTAATCTTTTGCTTTCTGTTTCTGGGGTTGGGGCAAGCACAGCACGCACCATGCTTTCTTCTTTAACACCCGTTCAAGTGCGCGACGCAATAGTATCTGAAGACCTTCATGTTATTCAAGGCGTAAAGGGTATTGGAGCCAAAACAGCCCAGCGCGTTATCTTGGATTTGAAAGATAAAATCATCAAGTTGTACGGAGAAGAAACTTCCGGGGTAGTTTCAAGCAATACCAATCGAAATGAAGCGTTATCTGCATTAGAAACTTTGGGTTACGCGCGCAAAATTGCAGAAAAGGCTTGCGATGCAGTACTCAAAAATTCACCATCGGCATCGGTAGAGGAAATTATCAAAATGGCATTTAAACATTTGTAACGTTTGGGGGGAGCATTACTAAAGCAATGGAAATCATACGTGCCTGGAGCCTTGCTCTGTGCATTTTTGCTTTTTGGGGCGGACCTTAAGGCCCAGGAAGATACACTTGTAACGGGTTCGGTTATGGGGCGTATGGACTTGCCTGATCCTAACAGTATTGAAAATATGTATAGCTATGATCCCATAACGGATCGCTATATTTTAAGCCGAATGCTTGGGGATTTTGATATTTCATACCCAGTTATCCTCACTCCTGAGGAGTACGAAGAGCGCGTGCGCAACGAACAAATTAAATCTTATTTCAAAGAAAAGATATATGCAGCCGATGGTCGCAAGGAAGGCGCAGAAGAAGCGCAGCGTAACCTACTGCCGACTTTTTATGTCAATTCCAATTTCTTTGAATCCGTATTTGGCGGTAACACCATCGAGATTATTCCACAGGGATCCGTTGAAATGGATTTGGGACTCTTGTACACCAAACAAGACAATCCTCAGTTTTCTCCGCGAAACCGCAGCAATCTTTCTTTTGATTTTGATCAGCGTATCAGCCTGAGTTTGTTGGGTAAAATTGGGGAGCGACTCCAGATTACCGCAAATTATGATACTCAGTCTACTTTTGATTTTCAAAATTCGATCAAATTAGAATATACCCCGACCGAGGATGACATTATCCGAAAAATTGAGGTAGGTAATGTTAGTATGCCACTTAATAGTAGTTTGATTCAAGGGGCACAGAGTCTATTTGGAGTTAAAACTCAACTTCAATTTGGCCGTACGACCATTACAGGAATATTCTCTGAGCAGCGATCTGAAACAAGATCTGTGGTGGCTGAAGGTGGGGCGACAGTAACAGATTTTGAGCTTTTTGCTTTGGATTATGACGAGAACCGTCACTTTTTCCTAGCCCATTATTTTCGAGATAGCTATGACCGTGTCTTAAAGAATTATCCCTTCATCAATTCTAATGTCCAAATTACGCGGGCAGAGGTTTGGATCACCAATAGAAACAATACTACCAATGATGTGCGCAACATTATTGCCTTACAAGACATCGGTGAATCCAAAAGCGAAAATATTGGTTTAAATGCAATTCCTGGGGGCTTCATCAATGCTCCGGGTACAGCTTTTCCAGATAACAAGAACAATGACTTTAACCCTTTTGGTATTGACAATCCAGCAATTCAAAGTATTTTATCGCCGGCAATTCGCGATGTTGCAACGGCCTCGGGTGGATTTGGCGGAGTTGGGGTTAATGATGGTATTGATTATGTGAGTCTGGAAAATGCGCGTAAGCTTCAGCCTAATGAGTATAATCTGAATCGACAACTGGGCTATATTTCATTGAATCAGCGCCTCAATAACGATGAGGTTCTGGCGGTTGCCTTCCAGTATACCGTGAATGGTAAAGTCTATCAAGTCGGTGAATTTTCGACTGATGGGGTTCAGGCCACAGGGCAAATCCCCGGCCAAAATCCTGGAGGAGACCCCGGAGGCGATCCAGGAGGAGATCCAGGATCAGGAGACCCTGGCACTGTTCAAGCCATTCCGCAAAACCTTGTCGTAAAACTGC
This sequence comes from Flavobacteriaceae bacterium, assembly GCA_038132955.1. Classification (GTDB taxonomy): domain Bacteria; phylum Bacteroidota; class Bacteroidia; order Flavobacteriales; family Flavobacteriaceae; genus BACL21. The sequence continues at coordinate 26,698 of JAYPSJ010000011.1, read as the reverse complement.
TTAAAAGTAACATCACAAATGTTCAAGAACCAGTTTGGGATTTGATGATGAAGAATATTTATCCGATCGGTGCTTATCAGCTGGAGCAGGAAGATTTTCGCATGAATATTTTGTATTTGGATCCAAGTCCTTTGAATTACATAAAGCCTGTAGCAGGAACGAGTTTCCCCGAACCGGATATCTCTGATGTAAATGCTGTAGATCTGAACGACGCCACCTTATTGCGGGTATTTAATTTGGACCGATTGAATTATAACAATGATCCACAACAAGGTGGGGATGGATTTTTTGACTTTTACCCCGGGATAACCGTAGACCGACAAAATGGGGCCATCATTTTTACCAGCGTAGAACCTTTTGGAGATTATCTCTTTGAAAAACTCTCCACAGAAGGATCGCAGTATTATGATTTACCGGAAACTTATAACGCCAACCAAGCTAAATACGTTTTTCGTTCGCTTTATCGCACCACTAAAATACAAGCCGAGCAGCAGGAAAGTCAGAAAAATAAATTCCAACTTAAAGGAACTTATAAGTCTACAGGAAGCGACGGTATTCCGATTGGTGCTTTCAATATCCCGCAGGGATCAGTTACAGTTACCTCAGGAGGTAGAACCTTAGTCGAAGGAGTTGATTATACTGTAAATTATCAATTGGGACGGGTTCAAATTTTAGATCCTTCATTGCAGAATTCAAATACTCCAATCAACATTAGTGTGGAGAATAATACTATGTTTGGTCAGCAGACCAAGCGATTCTCGGGTATCGATATTCAACATAAGTTTAGTGATGATTTCCAAGTAGGTGGGACCTTGCTTAATCTAAATGAGCGTCCGCTTACGCAAAAGGCAGCTTTTCAAAACGAACCCATTAACAATACGATGTTCGGGGTCAACATGAATTACTCCACAGAAGTGCCATTTTTAACACGGATGGTCAACAAGTTGCCAAATATTGATACGGATGTGCCTTCTCAAGTTTCAGTCCGTGGGGAGTTTGCCTATCTTTTGCCAGGAGCTCCCAAAGTTTCTGATTTTGGCGGTAAAGCGACAGCTTATATTGATGATTTTGAAGCGGCCCAAACCGCGATTGATATTTCTGCCCCTCTTACGTGGTTTTTGTCGAGTACCCCTATAGGGCTCGGGGGAAGCCTAGAGAACAATAATTTGGTCTCAAATTATAATCGTGCTAAACTGAATTGGTATACCATTGACCCCATTTTCTATAGCGCACAGAGACCATCTGGAATAGGGGAACAGGATTTATCCTCACCCTTTACCCGACGTTTGTTCCGCAATGAGATTTTTCCTGATCAAGATATTGTACAAGGACAAACTCAGGCACTTTTTAGTTTAGACCTGAATTATAAACCGGCTGAGCGTGGGCCCTATAACTTCAACCCAGCCGCAACGGATAACGTATTGCCAAATCCAGAGACCCGTTTTGCTGGGATTTCAAGACAGCTGTCAACTACTGATTTTGAACGATCCAATGTAGAGTATATTCAGTTTTGGCTCATGGATCCTTTTATTTATGAAGAGTATACCTCGAATCAAGGAGGTCGATTGGTCTTCAACCTGGGGAATATTTCTGAGGATGTTTTGAAAGACGGACGCAAACAATACGAAAATGGTCTGCCTGAAGATGGTTCAACCTTTAACACCATTCAGACCAATTGGGGTCGTGTGCCCAGCAATCAATCACTGGTCTATACCTTTAGTAGCACTGGTCCAAACCGTGATAATCAGGACGTTGGTCTAGATGGATTGAATGATGCCGACGAGGCGGCATTTTTTCCGAGTTTTGCCGGTCAAGCGGATCCGGCTCGGGATAATTACACTTACTTCTTACAGGCCGATGGATCCTTACTCGAGCGCTATGATTACTATAACGGGACCCAAGGTAACAGTCCAGAAACATTGAGCAATACCAATCGCGGCTCCACGGCGCAGCCTGATGTCGAGGATATCAACCGTGACAACACCATGAATACGGTGGACAGTTATTTTGAGTACGCCATCGACATTCGTCCGGGGATGAATTTAGAGTCTCCATATGTAACAGATATTAAAGAAATTACAGTACCTACTCCGGCAAATCAAGACTTGCCAGTACGTTGGATTCAATTTAGAATTCCGCTGAGTGAGTACACAGATGCAGTAAATGGAATTGCAGATTTTCGTTCCATTCGCTTTATGCGTATGTACTTAACGGGCTTTGAGCAGGAAACCGTATTGCGTTTCGGAACTATGGAACTTTATCGTGGAGATTATCGCCGCTACACGGAGTCGCTCGACGCGGATAACAGCCCTAATGAATTAGACAATACCACCTTCGAAAACGAAGCCGTGGGGGTCATCCAAAATAGCAATTATGTTATTCCACCGGGGGTATATCGCGAGGAACTCAACAACAATAATAACATCATTCGTCAGGATGAGCAATCACTGGCCTTGCGTGTCTGTGATTTGGAACCTGAAGATGGTCGTGCGGTCTACAAGAATTTTAATGTCGACATGCGTCAGTATAAAAATTTAGAAATGTTTATTCATGCGGAGTCTTTACCAGCACCTGCTACTTTATTAACAGATGGTGATCTCGCGGCTTTTATCCGTTTAGGAAATGACTTAAACACGAGTTTCTATGAAATTGAAATGCCCCTAAACGTTTCGCCTTATCTGGAGCAACCCACTGATGCCGATGCTTCAATTGTTTGGCCCGAGGAAAACCGTTTGAACATGCCTTTGGCTTTATTGCAGGCCATAAAAACAAAAGTTCTGGCTGAGGGGACCGCAGATCCCACCCAAGTGGTGTATTATGATCAATCAGAATTAGACCCGAGCTTTATCGGATCCTCGAATCCACTGCGCATTGGGATAAAGGGAAATCCGAGTTTTGGTAATGTTCGTGTAATCATGGTAGGATTGCGCAATAAAAATAACGCCAATGTCTGTGGTGAGGTTTGGTTCAATGAATTGCGCATGAGCGAATTGGAAAACAAAGGGGGTTGGGCCGCTGTAGCTAACATGGACGCCAATATCGCTGATTTTGCTGATATCAGTGCAACTGGGCGAACGAGCACTATTGGCTTTGGTTCAATAGAACAAGGGCCCAATCAACGCAGTTTGGAAGATCTACAGCAATATGATATTGTGACTAACATTAACCTTGGTCAGTTACTGCCTAAGAAGTGGGGCATCCAATTACCATTTAATTATGGCATACAAGAGGAATTAATCACACCTAAGTACGACCCAGAATTTGATGATATTGTCTTGCAAGAACGTCTGGATAACGCTGAAGATGCCGCTGCGCGTGATGCAATTGAGGAACAATCCATCAATTATACCAAGCGTCAGAGCATCAATTTTATCGGGGTGCGTAAGAATCGTTCACAGGAGAGTGAATCCACTCCAATGCCTTATGACGTAGAGAACTTCACTTTTTCCTACTCCTATAATGAGGAAGAACATCACGACTTTGAGGTAGAGTCGGCACTGGATCAAAGCGTTCGATTAGGGGGTACTTACGATTACAGTTTTAACAATAAGCCTATAGAACCCTTCAAGAAAAATGACAGTTTATTTATGGGGCGCTACTGGCAGTGGCTCAAGGATTTTAATTTTAATCCATTGCCTAGTAATGTATCTGTGAGCAGTAATATCCTGAGGAATTTCAATCAGCAAAAATTCCGAGAACTTAATTTGCTGCCAGGCCAAATCGGATTGCCGACCTTATATCAGCGTAATTTTATGTTTGATTGGCAGTACACCGTAAATTACAATTTGACTAATTCTTTGCGCTTTAATTTCAATGCAGCGAATAATCGAATCGTAAATAATTATATAGACGGAGGAATAGTCGACAACTCCATCGGTATTTGGGATGGGTTTTTTGAAATCGGAGATCCAAACCAACATGTTCAATCCTTGCAGATTAATTATGACTTGCCAACCTCAAAATTTCCATTTTTGAAGTGGATTCGGGCGACATATTCCTATCAGGGGGATTACCAGTGGCAAGACGGCAGTGATTTATTCAGCAATGTGGAAATTACTTCAGAAGATGGTTCATCCGTTTTTTATGATCTGGGTAATTTTGTGCAGAATGCTAGTACTCATCGAATCAATTCCAATCTCGATTTAACTAGTTTATACCGATATATCGGACTGAAAAAGCTTACGGGTTCAGAAGGGGGCGGTGAAGAAGGAGATCAAGGAGGAAAGTCTTTATTGGGCGGCGCTGGAGGTAAAGGCAGCGAAGGTGAGAATCTCAATAAACGAGAGCAAATAATGGCCATGCGCAATGGTGGCCGAAGTCCCTCAGCACCGACGCGTAAGCTAAGTCCTGGACAGAAAGTAATCAATTCAATGATTGGCCTGTTAACCTCGGTGAAAAAAGCTCAGGTGAATTATTTAGAGAATAATGGTATTTTCTTGCCGGGTTACCTCCCCTCAGTAGGATTTGGAGGGACTTTGCGTCCTACCGCGGGCTTTATATTTGGATCGCAAGCAGAGGTAAGAGAACTTGCAGCGCGCAACGGATGGCTTACTATTTTTCCGGAGTTCAACCAGCAATATACGGAAGTAGAAAGTCGTCAACTCGATATGCAAGTCAATTCAGAACTATTTGATGACTTAAAAATTGATTTTAACGCTTCCCGTCTTTATTCTGAGAATTTTGCCGAAAATTATATTGTAGAAGACGGTCTTTATCGCTCTTTGACACCGAACACTTTTGGTAATTTTAATATTTCAACCGTATTGATTGGCACTGCTTTTAGTCCTAGCGATGAATTTGGTTCAGAAGCATTTGAGGCATTTAAGACAAATCGCTTGACTATTGCTCAGCGATTGGCAGAGCGTTTTTATGGCTCTGCGGCTTATCCTGTAGATGAAGAAGGCTATCCAGAAGGGTTTGGAAAAAACACTCAACAAGTACTTTTACCTGCTTTTGTATCGGCCTATCGCGGCAGTGATGCCAGTAAAGAGCGCTCTGGTATTTTCAGGGATATTCCTATGCCCAATTGGGATCTTAAGTATACCGGCTTCATGAAAATGGACTGGTTTAAAAAACGATTTAAACGATTCTCCATACAACATGGTTACCGCGCCGCGTATACATTGAATCAATTTCAAACTAACTTAGATTACAATCGATTAGACCCTTTTGAAAAGGATCAGTCAGGCAATTTTAAACCGGAAATTATCTTGAATAACGTAAACTTAACCGAACAATTTTCGCCACTGGTAAAGGTTGATTTCGAGATGATGAATTCGATTAAAATCTTAGCAGAAATTAGAAAAGACCGAGCCCTATCATTGAGCTTTGCTAATAATTTAATGACCGAAATTCAAGGACAAGAATTAATTCTTGGTTTGGGTTATCGCATCAAAGATTTGCGCATCGGGACAAATTTTGGCGGTAAGAGATCGGTCATGCAAAGTGATTTAAACTTTAAGCTAGACTTTTCAGTGCGAGACAATAAAACGATCATCCGTTATTTAGACGTTGATAATAACCAAACTACGGCAGGACAAACGATTTATGGCCTGCAGTTCTCTAGTGATTATGCGCTGACAAAAAATCTGACGGCCTTATTTTTCTACGATCATACTTTTTCGGAATATGCCATCAGCACAGCTTTTCCTCAAACGACTATTCGCAGTGGATTTACCCTGCGCTACAATTTTGGTAACTAACGATAAATCAACTAACATTTTAACCTTTTAAGTTATGAATATACCAGCCGAATTAAAGTACACCAAGGACCATGAATGGGTTTCTGTTGACGGTGATATTGCCACTGTGGGTATTACCGATTTTGCTCAAGGTGAGCTCGGCGACATTGTTTATGTCGAAGTGGAAACTTTGGATGAAACCCTAGAAATGGAAGCTGTTTTTGGTACCGTTGAGGCGGTGAAAACAGTTTCTGATTTATTCTTACCGGTTTCAGGAGAGATAGTCGGTTTTAATGAAGCGTTAGAAGGCGAACCGGAATTGGTGAATTCAGACCCTTATGGTCAAGGTTGGATGATTAAAGTAAAGATGAGCGATCCTTCTGAGCTTGATGGACTACTCTCAGCAGAGGATTATGCCGCGATTATTGGGGGATAAGTCAAGCATGGCCCTGGCTTTAGTGGCCCAAATTTCGGCCACCGTCGCTATGCTTTGGCCCGCACCTGATCTGCCAGATATAGATGTACCTATGGCTGATAAATGGGCGCATTTTCTTGTTTTTGGGTTGCTCTATTTTTTGTGGGCCTCGGCTTTACAAAATTCACGTGTATTAAGTCAAAGCTTGCTCCTTATTTTTGCCCTGTTGTGTTATGGCATTATTATTGAAGTTATTCAAGAGTATTTTTATGTTTCACGAACAGGAGATTTGCTGGATGTTTTGGCCAATAGTGTCGGAATTTTACTAGGATTAATCGTCTTTAATATCAAGGAAAAATTATACCAATAAAAAGGACAAATAAGGTTTTTTAAACCCCATTTTTTTTATCTATTTTAGCAACGCTATAAACTATTCAGTATGGAACCGAAAAAAAATCCAAAAGCAGATTTAAACCAATGGAGTACGATTTATTTGCTCGCTGGCTTGGTTTTTATGCTCTTTGTGGCATGGCAAGCTGTGGAATGGAAAACTTATGATCGCGACAACTTGGGCCGTGATATGCTCGATGTAGGAGATGATCTTTTAGAAGATGTCCCTGTTACGCAGATTTTAACACCCCCCCCACCACCTCCGCCACCACCTCCGGCTCCTGAAGTTATTGAGGTAGTTGAAGATGACGAAGAGGTAGAAGAAACCATTATTGAGTCAACTGAGACAGATGCTGAAGAAGTTATAGAAATTGAAGAGATTGAAGAGGTTGAAGAAGAGATCGACGATGTTCCTTTCGCGGTTATTGAAAACGTTCCTGTTTTTCCAGGATGCGAGGGGGCCGGGAATAATGATGCCAAGAAAGCTTGTATGTCCGATAAAGTTCAAAAATTTGTACAACGCAAGTTTGACACAGACCTAGCTAACGACCTAGGGCTAGAAGGGCGTCAGAGAATTTCCGTTCAGTTTAAGATCGATAAAAATGGAAATGTTGTGGATGTTCGTGCACGAGCACCACACCCGAGACTCGAGCAAGAGGCCATCGACGTAGTAAAGGCTTTGCCGAAGATGACTCCGGGAAAACAGCGAGGTCAGCCAGTAGGTGTGCTATATGCCTTGCCAATATTATTCCAAGTAGAAAATTAAGAAATTAATATAATCTCTTTGCATCGCCTCCATACAGTCATGTGGGCGTTTGTGTTTAAATGCCGAAAGTAAAAATTTATATAAATGAGGTTATTTAATTCTGTCACAAAGCACTTAAGATTCGGTCTAGTCCTGTTGTTGCTCTGTGCAGTTGAAGTGCATGCTCAGCAATGGAATGATCCGCTTATGCATTACCCTCGTTTTGCCGCCTGAAGCGAATTTCTCCGAGTTCATTGCCATTGCGCGCTATCGACACCAAAGATTATAGGCGAGCGCGAAGTTTGTTCATGCCAAAAGGGGTCTTGAGTTTTTAGACCCTGACTCGGATGTATTTAAGGGGGGTTCTATCTAAGGCGGCGAGGATTTCAGAGAAGACGACCTGAATCACGAGATAGGACAGAACCAAAACACCAACATATACCAACAAAAGGGTTAAAAAGAGCGAGGCAATTCTGTAGATTTCAGACATCTTGAATTGGATGCGGGCTATGTGATCAATCCTACATCACAATTGAAAATCTTTACTCGAATCATATTGCGCTCTTTCTTGCCAGAAGTCTCTGAAGGGCCCAATCAAAAGGGCAATACCACTTGGTGGAGTGTTGGCCTACGCGCCGATTTTTTCAATTGGTACCGCGACTTTTAATTGCTGGGTTGAGCCACCAATATTACTTAGAACAAACTAATTTCTTCTCGGATAACGCCTTTCGGCTGCCCGATAGAGCATGCTGACATACTCCTCGGTTTTTATATATCCATTACCATAGCCTTGGGCATCAAAATTAGCCGTAATCGATTTGTTTGCGATAACTTCTTGGAGTGTTTTGCCCAATAAGTAATCCATCTGTACACCTTTTTGCGTATATTCAAGCATGCGCTTATAACTTTCTAAGTCACTTTTTGAGGCGATGGGGCCATGACCAGGAACGATAACCGTATCATTGTTACAATAATGAATGAGCTTATTTACGCCATCTATATAGCCATCGATACTCCCATTAAAGTCTTCATCAATGAAAGGGTATTTACCATTGAAAAACAAGTCCCCTGTGGCCAAAACATTATTGTTTTCAAAATAGGCAAATAGGTCTGAACCGGAATGGGCCGTTAGAACTTGATGAAAGGTGACTGTTTCATTACCTAAATTCATTTTGAATTGGTCCAAAAAGGTCATGCTTGGATAGTCCAAAGCCATGTCTAAACTTTGTTCTGAAAGTTTATTTAATTTCGCACCAAGTTCTTTTCCCAGTTCATTTTTGCCGGCAGATTTCATCGCTTCTGCCAATTCTCCTTTCTGCTTTTTGAGATCTTGAATCAGTTCTGCATTCGTATCTGCCCAAATGTTATTATAGGTTTGTTCGTTACACAAAATTGTCACGCCAGAATCGCTGTAATAGGCATTACCACCAGTGTGGTCTTTGTGGTGATGTGTATTGACTAAAAAGCGCACTGGATTTAAGGAAAGTCTGCCAGCCACTGTCAAAGCCTGTGGAGCGGCTTTGGCATCAAATCCATCTATTAAAACGGTGTATTCCCTGCCTAAAAAGGCAACCACATTGTTGGTGCGATAACTCAAATAATAAAGACTGTCTTTTATTTTTTTGGCAGCGACGAAAACACCAGTGCTTCCCTTTTGAGAATCACTTGAAGTTTCAGTTTTCTCTTGAGCATGAATCAAATTAGCCGAAAAAATCATTAAAAAACAGAAAAGTAATTGTGGCTTCTTCATCAGAAATAAGTTTAAGATTTCGAAGGTAATAAAAGTATGTTTATTGCCCCAATATTATGATTCAATAGTTGTGAAAAAAGCGAGGCATCACTTATATTTACCACGAGTTTTAAACTGCACTATTGTCTCAAGCCAATATCATATCTGAGCAACCATCTTCTTGGGTTCTTTTTAGAGAAATAACCAAGTTTAGATTATCCATAAGTGTTCTTTTTTCCTCTGTTGCTGGATTTTTTCTTGGTGTAGATTTTATTCGATTTGACTTGCTCGGCCTTTTGATTCTTGGCGGTTATTGTATGGTTGGTGCTTCTAATGTATTCAATCAAATTATTGAACGTGATTTAGACGCACTCATGGAGCGTACTAAATCGAGGCCTTTGCCTGCCGGTCATATGAGAGTAAATCAAGCCATGACATTGGGGATTCTTTTAACCGCTATTGGCCTCACCTCATTATATTGGGTCAACCCAAAAACAGCAATGTTTGGCGCTATTTCTATCTTTTTATACATCAGTGTATATACCCCACTCAAAACAAAAACTCCGCTTTCAGTATTTGTGGGAGCTTTTCCGGGCGCAATACCTTTTATGTTAGGTTGGGTTGCCGCTACAGGGTCTTTTGGAATTGAACCGGGAACTTTGTTTATGATTCAATTTTTTTGGCAATTTCCTCATTTTTGGGCCATTGGTTGGTTTTTGGATGAGGATTATAAAAGAGCCGGTTTTCAAATGTTACCTACAGGTAAACGCGATAAAGGAACGGCATTGCAAATTGTCCTTTACAGTATTTGGACGGCACTGACAGCTCTAATACCTGTGGCACACAAGACTGGCGATTTTCATGTAAGTCTTTATTCAGGTTTTATTCTGGCCATTCTTGGGATATGGCTTATTTGGGCGGCAGTGCGATTGTATAAATTACGCACCACTCAGGCCGCAAAAAAATTGATGTTAGTGAGCGTGGCCTATTTAACACTAATACAAATTATATTTATCATCGATAAATTCTTAATACAATGAGTTTAACTGAACAAACAGAATTCGTGCAGCGTGAAAAAGCAAAAAAAATGCTTCTTTGGTTTTCAATGATCTCATTGGCCATGAGTTTTGCGGGCTTAACTAGTGCCTATGTAGTAAGTAAGGAGCGCGCGGATTGGTTAGAAAACTTAGTCTTGCCTTCGGCATTTGGCTGGAGCTTAGTAGTCATTTTACTGAGCAGTTTGACGTTTGAATGGGCAAAGAGAGCACTAAAGAGGCAGGAAAATCAAGAGGGAACTTTACTGCTTTGGATTACTTGGATTTTGGGCCTAGGGTTTATGGCGCTTCAATACATGGGTTTTAGTCAAATCTATAACGACTTTGGCTATGCTTTTACAGGGCCCACAAGCAGCATTGCCTACACCTTTATTTTTTTGATTGTGGTTTTGCATTTGTGTCATGTTTTTGCAGCGTTAATTGTCTTAAGTGTGGTAATTTATAATCATTATAAACAGCGCTATATTTTAGGGAAAACCTTGGGGGTAGAACTGGCTGCACTTTTCTGGCATTTTGTCGATGGATTGTGGCTTTACCTCTTTTTGTTTTTCTATTTCGTCAGATAAAAATAATGCCTATTTTTGCACTCTAAATACACCAATAATTTATGGAAGCTACCGTAGCCAAAACAGGTACAGAAGGAAAGTCATGGGGTGGAGGAACTCAACCCTTTAGTGTGAGTTACGGAAAGATGATGATGTGGTTTTTCATCCTTTCCGATGCCTTGACTTTTTCTGGATTTATTGCCTCTTATGGATTTTCGAGATTTAAATTTATTGATGCATGGCCAATAGCAGATGAGGTCTTTACCCACGTTCCTTTTTTACATGGCGTTCCTGCGCCAATGTATTATGTGGCTTTCATGACCTTAGTGCTGATTTTCTCTTCTGTAACGATGGTACTTGCTGTAGATGCGGGACATAAAATGCAACAGACTAAAGTTGCCTGGTATATGTTTTTTACCATCATTGGTGGGGGAATTTTCGTAGGTTCTCAGGCCTGGGAATGGGCGACTTTTATCAAAGGTGATTACGGTGCTGTTGAAACCAACGGCGGACGCATTCTTCAATTCTTAGATACCAACGGTGACCGTGTGGCTATTGGTGATTTTGCTGTTGACATTCCTGGAGACAGACTTACCCACGAGCGCAAAAATGGTATTTGGCACTATGACGAACCAGTAACACGATCTACATTTGATTTGGCCGAAGTACAAAAAGGTTTCTTGGCCAATGAAAATCTGTTGATCCGTACTCAATACCTCGGCGAAAATGGACATCCTATTGTATTGTCACGGGAGGCGTCGATTGATAAATTGATGAAAGATGGAAAGATGGTTGTCGAAGGAGCTAATCTCAAGCATAATGAATATGGTCATCCACTTTTTGCGGATTTCTTTTTCTTTATTACTGGCTTCCACGGATTCCACGTATTTTCTGGAGTCGTCATCAATATTATTATATTTTTTAATGTAATTATCGGGACCTATGAGCGTCGTAAAAGTTACGAAATGGTGGAAAAGGTTGGTCTTTACTGGCACTTTGTAGATTTGGTTTGGGTCTTTGTTTTCACATTCTTTTATCTGGTTTAATTCTATAGTATACCATGGGACACGAACATAAATTAGAGATTTTTAGAGGATTAGTAAAGTTTAGCTCGAACATTCAGAAGATTTGGGGTGTTTTTGCTTTTCTGTGCGTAGTTACTGCCGTAGAGGTTGGTTTAGGTATTGTCAAACCAGAGGTGTTGGTTCAAGGTCGCTTCTTGACCATGAAATACCTTAATTGGATTTTCATTATTCTGACCCTTGTAAAAGCCTATTATATTACTTGGGACTTCATGCACATGCGCGATGAGAAAACTGGACTGCGTCGTGCTGTAGTTTGGACAGGCGTTTTCTTGATTTGTTATTTGATTGCAATCTTATTGGTTGAGGCAGATTATATTTTTGAGGTCTATAAAAATAACTTTATCAAGTTCAACTTTTAATCTGTTAGCTGTCATCACTAAGTTTTTGGCTTAAAGCATAGGGCCCCGTTAAGGGGCCTTTTTTATTGAATATATTTCTGCATCTGCCCTTGGCAACGTATTTTTGTATAAAACTTGTTTTATGAGCTGGAAAAAGTATTTGGTTCTCGGGATTTTATTTGTTTTGCCGATAACGGTTTATTTGTTTTTCGCCAGTGGAGTGAATCAATTTGCAAAATTGCCAAAATTGAGTGAGCAAGTAATTTCGCTTGATGATTTTTTAGATGAATCTGGAGCGGCGGTAACTACCCAAGGAAAAATCTCTATACTTGGATTTTTTGGAGAAGATGTAATGGGTCATAAAGCCGAAGTTTTTAACCTCGCCCACAAGATTTACAAGAAGAATTATCAATTTGAAGATTTTCAAATGTTGTTTTTAACCACTCAGGATCAAGATTCAGCAGTGAATGCTCTAAAGAAGGAATTTGCTCAAATCGCCGACCCAATAAATTTCAAAGTCGCCTATGGGGATTTAGAGGGCATTGCATTGCTTCATGGGCACCTAGACACGCCTTATCCTTTAAATGAAAAAGGGGCGTCGTCTTATGTATATGTACTGGATAAAGACAGCCATCTCAGAGGACGAAAAGAAAGTGACTATCAGGAATTTGGTATTGGTTATAACGCAGCAAATTATGCCATTATCAATAACGAGATGAATGACGACATCAAGATTATCCTGGCAGAATATCGATTGGCACTGAAAAAGTATAAATCGTCTCGTAAAAAGTAGTCATGAAAAAGCAAAATTACTCTTATGTGGGTATCACATTTGTACTGCTTGTTTTTGGAATCATTTTTATTCCAAAAATAATTTCCCGTGTGAAAGGCGAGCAAATTGTTGACCGCGACCGACATAATCTCGCGCACTCCGCACAAAGTAATGTGGATATGGCTAAAATTGGTCCCGCTCCTGAGTTTTCGCTTACGGATCAGACCGGGGCAGTAATTTCGAGTACCCAACTCAGGGGACAGATTTATGTTGTTGAGTTTTTTTTTACGACCTGTCCGTCAATTTGTCCAATCATGACCCAAAATTTGCTTAAGGTACAATCTGCCTTTGCGGACGATATTGGGATTAGCTTGATCTCTATAAGTATTAATCCAAACTATGATTCACCTGAGGTTTTGGCTGATTATGCCCAGAAGTATGGAATAACTCATCCAAACTGGCACTTGCTTACTGGTGCGCAGAATGTAATATATGACATAGCAAATAAAGGCTTCAATCTTTATGTAGGAGAAGGGTCTGAAATTGACGGAGGGTTTGAGCACTCTGGGTTTTTTGCTCTTGTGGATCAAGAAGGGATGATTCGGTCACGCCATGATCAATATGGAAATCCAATTATCTATTACGATGGACTGGAGGTAGGTCAAGTTTCCGAATTAATTAACGATATTAGCGTGCTATTAAAGGAAAAATCATGAAACAGTTTTTGCAATCGCGATATAAATTTTTCATTTGGTCCCTCTCAGTATTAATTCCAGTGGTGGTGGCGATATTGTTTCGCGTGCGCCTTCCTGATGTGGAACCGCTTATGTTCTTACCCCCAATCTATGCGGGAATCAATGCTCTGACGGCAATTCTTCTTATAGCTGCCGTGGTTCAAATTAAAAAAGGGAATCGTGCAATACATGAGCGCCTGATGTCTATTGCTATTTTGTGTTCTGTTGCATTTCTGGTGATGTATGTGGCCTATCACATGACTTCTGACCCTACACCTTTTGGTGGTGAAGGATTCATAAAGGGGCTATATTATTTCATTCTGGTTAGTCATATTGTTTTATCAATAACCGTGATTCCTTTGGTGCTCTTCGCTTATTATTACGCGAGTATCGAGGATTTTATAAGACATAAGAAAATAGCCAAAATTACTTTTCCTATTTGGCTCTATGTTGCCGTTACCGGGGTCATCGTTTATTTAATGATTTCACCTTACTATGCTTAGATACTGTGCTAAATGGGGATTGCTGACCTTGCTAATATTTTTGGCCTCGGCTCAACTATCGCCCGCATTTGGACAATGTGCTATGTGTCGTGCGGTACTTGAGAGCGATGCCTCAGGTCAAGCTGCAAAAGGTATTAATAACGGTATAGTTTATTTAATGATTTTCCCTTATTTGCTCGTTGGTGCAGTGGGTTATGCCGTTTATAAAATAAGACGTTCAAAGTCTTAACAAAGATTTCACACAATAATTCCCAGTAGGGCTTATTTTTGGGCCTTTAGCAGCTGTAATGATTCAAATTGACAACCTACACAAATCCTACGCCGTAGGGCAAAACCAACTTCATGTACTCAAAGGCATAAATTTTTCTGTTAACTCAGGAGAGATGGTTGCCATTATGGGGTCCTCTGGCTCGGGAAAATCAACCTTTTTAAATATTTTGGGCATGCTCGATGAGGCAGATACCGGGCGTTATGTATTGGATGGAACATCAATAAAAAATTTGAACGAAACTCTCGCAGCGCGTTATCGCAATCAGTTTTTGGGGTTTATTTTTCAATCTTTTAATTTGATTTCTTACAAATCAGCTTTGGACAATGTGGCCATGCCCCTTTACTATCAAGGGATGAAGCGGCAGCAACGAACAGAGCGGGCCATGTATTATTTAGAAAAAGTAGGTCTAGCTAATTGGGCAGAGCATTTACCTAACGAACTTTCGGGGGGGCAAAAACAACGCGTAGCTATTGCCAGGGCTCTGGCTAGTGACCCTAAAGTACTTTTAGCCGATGAACCCACTGGAGCCCTAGACTCTACAACTTCATATGAGGTAATGGACCTCATTCAAGAAATTAATGATGAAGGCAAAACCATTCTTTGTGTGACGCACGAAATGGACATTGCCCATATGTGTAAACGTGTTGTGCACTTAAAAGATGGACTTATTGTCAAAGATGAACAGGTGGAGCAAGTCCGCGCTAAAAATGCACTAAATGTTTAGTCTAGAGCGCTGGCATGAGATTTTTGAAACCCTGAATAAAAACAGGCTACGGACTTTTCTTACTGCTCTTTCTGTGGCCTCAGGTATTTTTATTTTGGTTATTCTGCTCGGGGTAAGCACCGGCATACAAAAAGGAGTCCAGTCTGAATTCGAGCAAGATGCCACTAATAGAATTTCTGTTTGGACCGGGGTCACTACCAAAGAATACAAGGGTCTGAATCCAGGACGATATGTACAGTTAAAAAATGAGGACCACCATCTGATTGAGTCGAATTACGACGAATATTTAGAGTTCCGAACCCCGATATTTTCCATTTGGGGAGGCTCCGTGACTTATAAAGATCAAAATGGAAATTATCGCGTGGAAGGGGCGTATCCAGATCAGCAGTTTATCGAAAATGAAACCATGGTTTCAGGGCGATTTATCAATCAAAATGATTTAATGCAGTCTTCCAAAGTGGCCGTAATCGGCCATCAAATGAAAAAGGACTTGTTTAAAAACATAGATCCTATAGGGGAACAAATCGATATACAAGGCATTAATTTTGTGGTTGTTGGGGTTTACAGCGATCCTGGTGGTAATCGCGAGGAGAATCGCATTTTTGTTCCACTTAATACAGCACAAAAGGTTTTTAATGCTCAGGACCGCCTGCGCTCTCTGGCCTACACCGTAAAAATGAGCGATGATTTTGATCAAGCAGTCGCTTTATCCGCTGCGCTTTCCCAAAAAATCGATCAAGACCTGCGCCAGAAATATAGTGTTGCTCCAGACGATCGATCGGCGATACGTGTAAACAGCACTTTGGATGAAGCAAAAAAGATTTACGGTTTGATTGATACTATTCGCGCTGTTTTTTGGTTCATCGGTATAGGGACTATAATCGCCGGTATTGTTGGGGTGAGTAATATTATGCTCATAGTGGTTAAGGAGCGCACCAAAGAAATTGGAATCAGAAAAGCTCTAGGGGCTTTACCATGGTCCATTATTGGCATGATTCTTCAAGAAGCCATTTTTATTACAGCCTTGGCTGGATTTGTTGGTTTGTTTTTAGGGGTGGGGCTACTGGAGCTAGTAGGGCCTATGGTTGATTCAGCCTTCATAAAATACCCACAAGTGGATTTCACCACCGCCATGACTACAGTTTTTATTTTGATCGCTGCCGGGACTTTGGCTGGCTTCATCCCCGCTCAAAGAGCAGCACATATCAAACCCATTGAAGCTTTAAGAGACGAATAATGCTGCAAAAAGAACGCTGGGACGAAATATTAGAAGCGCTAAATGCTAATCGTTTTAGAACGATCATGACCGCTTTTGGGGTGTTCTGGGGTATTTTTATATTGGTTATTTTACTGGCCTTGACTAACGGTCTGAAAAACGGGGTTCAGGCTGATTTTGGCAATTTTGCTACCAATACAATCTTCATGTGGACCCAGCGTACGTCAATGCCTTATCAGGGTTTTACAAATGGCCGAAGCTTTAACTTCAAGCAATCTGATGTGGCCCTACTCAAAGAGAAATTTCCTGAATTACGATTTGTCTCGCCGCGAAATCAACTAGGTGGATTTCGCGGGTCTAATAACGTTACACGTGGCGATAAAACAGGGGCGTTCAATATCTATGGAGATAACCCTGAGTACATCAACCAAGAGCCTTTAGACGTTTTAAATGGACGCTTTATTTCTTACTCCGATATTCAAGATGAACGCAAGGTAGCTGTCGTCGGAACCGATGTCATTAAAAGTCTTTACGATTTCGGCGAAGATCCCATAGGGACCTATATCAAAATAAACGGCATTAATTTTATGGTCATTGGCGTGGTCAAAAAAACCACAAGTCAAGGCGATAATCAAGAAGATGCCAATACGATTTTCATTCCATTTTCGACTTTTGGGAAAGCCTTTAATTACGGAGATATTGTGGGCTGGATGGCCATAACGGCTATAGATGAAGTACCAATTACACAAATTAAACCTCAAATCATGAAAGAAATGCGCGCTGCCCATAAAGTACATCCTGACGATGAGCGTGCTATTGGCCATTTTGACCTTGCCGAACAATTTGATAAGGTGACTGGTTTGTTCGCCATTTTAAGTTTTGTTGGCTATTTCGTTGGGGCATTGGTGCTTATGTCCGGTGTGATCGGGATCAGCAATATCATGCTGATTGTGGTCAAGGAACGCACCAAAGAGATAGGAATTCGACGCGCACTAGGCGCCACGCCAAGGGAGATTCGTGGTCAAGTTTTACAAGAGTCAATGTTTTTGACCCTTATTTCGGGAATGGCAGGTATAAGCTTTGCAGCCGGGCTAATTTGGGTCATGAATACCTTACTCGATTCCGCGGGCAGTGTAGAAAATTTTGCTAACCCCTCAGTGAGTATAGGGGTAATATTTATTGCCTTAGCAATCTTAGTTTTGTCGGGACTACTGGCAGGAATGATTCCTGCTACACGTGCCACTCAAATGAAACCTGTAGATGCTCTGCGCATGGACTAATAAAAAGAAATTAAAAAGTATTAATACAACCATAAAATGAAAAGAAGAGGAACTTTAATCACGTTAATAATCATAGGTGTCCTATTTATTTTGGGCGTGCGTTACATCTGGCTAAAGGATCAGCAAGACCCTATTGTTTATCAGTATGAGCAAGCGACCATCGGTAGCGTAGTGAAAAAAACTGTGGCTACAGGAAGTATCGTCCCAAAAGAAGAGGTCCTTATAAAGCCTAATATTTCAGGAATTATAGACGCCATTTTTGTCGAGGCGGGTCAAACGGTCGTTACCGGAGATTTGATTGCCAAAGTTCGTGTAGTTCCTAACATCAATGCGCTTAATAGTGCGCAAAATAACATCAAGGCGGCCAGGACCCAATTAGAAACTGCTCGATTGGCTTTAGATCGACAAACAAATATTTATGAGCGACAACAACTGCTCTTCGATCGTGGGGTAATTTCGGCTAACGAATTTGACACGGCTCGTTTATCCTTTGATCAGGCCACACAGCGTTATAATCAAGAACAAGTCAATGTGCGCGCTGCTGAGCAGACGTTTGATATTGTAAAAACAGGCTCAACACAAGGCTTAGGTGCAATAGCCAATACAGAAATTCGCGCAACAGTTTCGGGTATGATACTCGATGTTCCGGTAAAGGTTGGGAATCAAGTTATCGAGGCCAATAATTTCAATGACGGAACCACTATAGCCACCCTAGCCGATGTCAACAAAATGATTTTTGAGGGAAAAGTAGACGAAAGTGAAGTGGGTAAAATCAGAGAAAACCTGGCTTTGGAGATTACAGTTGGAGCCATAGAGGACAAATCATTTGATGCTGTACTGGATTATATTGCGCCAAAAGGAGTTGAAGAAAACGGGGCCGTACAATTTGAGATTAAAGGTAGTTTAAGTAAAAAGGACACCACTTTTATTCGTGCTGGCTTAAGTGCTAATGCCTCAATTATTTTGGCACGCGCCGACAGTGTCTTGACCTTAAAAGAATCTTTAATTCAATATGATCGAGAAACCCAGCAGGCCTATGTCGAAGTAGAAATGGGCAATCAAGAGTTTGAAAGAAGAGATGTAACCCTGGGAATTAGCGATGGTTTAATCGTCGAAGTTTTATCCGGAGTAACTTCTGATGACAAAATAAAAGTGTGGAATCAACTCAAACAACCCGACCAAAGGCCTTAAGCTAAGCTGAAGAATCTTACCTTTGTGTTGCAATACGTAAAAACGCCCTTTTTGGGCTAATAAAAATTATGAAACGATTTGCTATTGTTATTGCTTTAGTGGCCACGGTGTCCGCTGGAGCGCAAACAAAAAAATGGACCCTGCAGGAGTGCGTAGAATACGCCATGTCCAATAATATTTCACTCAAACAAAGTGTTTTGGATCAGGAGCTCGCACGCCTGGACAAAGCAGACGCGATTGGGGCTTATTTGCCGAACCTCAATGGGTCTGTTTCCAATGCTTGGAATACAGGACTTACCCAAAACGTCACTACGGGTGTTTTAGAAAACCAGACCTCAAGAAACTCCTCATATAGTGTTACTGCGAGTATTTCTATTTTTCAAGGTCTTAGAAATTTAAGAAGTCTACAGCGCGCTAAAATCAATACTCTTGCAGCGCAGTATGGATTAGAGAAAATGCAGGATGATATTGCCCTTTTTGTGGCTAATGCCTTTTTGCAAGTCTTAACAAACAAAGCAAATGTTGCTGTATTAAAAGCGCAAAATGCTGTGACTGTGGGGCAAATAGAGCGTACTCAAGAGCTCGTTAATGCTGGCGTATTACCGGAAGGCGATCTGCTTGAGATTCAGGCCGCTGATGCCACAGAAAAACAAAATATCGTCGCTGCCCAAAATGGAGTGACCCTATCGCTCATTAATTTGGCTCAGTTACTACAAATCAGGGATTACGATAGTTTTGATATTGTGGATCAGGGCTATGATATTTTGGGTACAGAGATTTTAGACAAAACACCACAGGAGCTGGTGGCGGCTGCTCAAGAGTATCGAAAAGAAGTATTGATAGCAGAAAACAATGTGGCTCTGGCACAAAAAGACTTACAAATTGCACGCAGTGCTTATCTGCCCTCGATCGGTGCATTTTTTAATTATAATACACGGGAGTCCGACCGTTTTAGTGGTATAACCACATTAATCGATTCGGATAATCCAGTGGTCAGCACTCCAGATCCAATAGGCTTTGTGGATGGAAGCGGCGCTGCTGTATATGGATTTGCGCCAAACATCATTGGTTACCAGGAAGTAGCGGCTAAGCCCTTTGAGGAGCAACTTTATCTTAATGATGGAATTTCCTATGGGGTTCAAATGAACATCCCAATTTTTAATGGAAATAGCACCCGAAATAATGTTAAGCGCACTAAGTTAAATTTGATGCGTCGTGAATTACTTTTGGAACAAGCCAAAATGGATTTAGAAAGCACCGTTTATCAGGCATTTGTGGATGCCAAAGGGGCATTAAAGTCATACGATGCAGCTTTGAAGGCTATGAATTCGCAGCAATTGGCCTACCAATACGCCCAGCAGCGTTATGATGTGGGCCTTATTAATGCCTTTGATTTTAGTCAATCAAAAACCCGCTATGACAACGCGGTGATTGATGTGAATCGCGCGAAATATGATTATATTTTTAAATTGAAAGTTTTAGAATTGTATTTTGGTGTACCGGTTTCCGAATTAAAATTTTAACTATGACCTCGAAAAAACGCCTTTGGATTGCTATTGCAATCGTTGTCCTTATTGTTGTTCTGGTTGCAGGAAAGAAGTTCTTTGGCAAGGATGAAAATCAAAGACTTGTCGATGTGGAAGAAGTTGTGGCCCGCGATTTGATCCAGACTGTGGCGGCTACTGGTAAGATTCAACCGGAAATAGAAGTAATGCTGTCGTCTGAGGTTTCCGGTGAGATTATCGAATTGCCTATCAGTGAGGGCGATCAGGTCCAAAAAGGCGATTTGTTGGTTCGGATTAATCCTGATTTAATCCAGTCTGCCCTGCGTCAAGCAGAGGCGGGCTTGCAAAACGCTAAAGCAGGTCTTGCTCAGGCCGAAGCTTCCTTGCGCAATGCCCAGTTGAACTATGACCGTAATAAAACTTTGTTTGCCAAAGGCGTTATCTCCAAGAGCGAGTGGGACCGCACGGTTGCCGATTTTGAAATGGCTGAGGCCACACGAAATTCGGCCTTTTACTCGGTGGAAAGTGCTCGATCTAATGTACAGCAAGGACAAGACAACTTAAATCGAACCTCAATTTTTGCCCCTATGTCTGGGACTATTTCAAAGTTGGCCGTAGAAATCGGTGAGCGTGTTGTAGGAACTGCTCAGATGGCTGGTACAGAAATTGTGCGTGTGGCCGATCTCTCGAATATGGAAGTTGAGGTAGATGTCAATGAAAATGATATTGTCAAAGTATCTATTGGCGATACGACTGAGGTCGAGGTTGATGCTTATCTTAAAAGGATTTTTAAAGGTGTTGTTACTGAAATTGCCAATTCTGCTGAGACGACACTATCGGTAGATCAGGTCACAAACTTCAAGGTGAAAGTGCGCATACTTCCTGAATCGTATAAAGATTTAATGGAAGGTAAGCCCGAATATTATGCCCCATTTCGTCCCGGAATGACCGCTACAGTAGACATACAAACAGAAAGGCGCAATAATATTGTGGCCATACCAATTAGTGCAGTTGTCATTAAAACCGATACAACAGCGCGTAAACCGGGATCAACATCGCCTCAGTTGGATATAGATGCTGAACGATTTGAGTGCGTCTTTATCATGAAAGACAATATTGCCTCCCTACGCGTAATAGAAACAGGCATTCAGGACGATAGCCGTATTGAAATAACATCAGGCCTGGACACTGGTGATATGGTCATAATAGGTCCCTATAACACAGTTACCAAACTTTTAGATCCAGGGGATCGCGTGGCTTTAGATGCCGAAGAAAAAGGGGAGGAACAGCAATAAGGGGCAAGATGATTCTTTGCATTGAAACGGCAACCACGAATTGTTCAGTAGCCATCTTCAACGGTACGGAGTGTGTTGCATGTAAAGAAGATTCCTCATCCGGTTATAGCCATAACGAACAACTTCATGTATTTGTCAAAGAAGTTTGTTTACAAGCTGGTATAGACTTAAGTAAATTAAAGGCTGTTGCTGTGAGCAAAGGTCCAGGGTCTTACACGGGTTTGCGCATTGGTGTCTCTGCTGCCAAAGGACTTTGCTTTGCCTTGTCTATTCCTTTAATCGCTATCGACACACTGTTGATTTTAGCCCAAGCTGCACAGCACAAAACAGAATTTATTATCCCAATGATCGA
This sequence comes from Flavobacteriaceae bacterium, assembly GCA_038132955.1. Classification (GTDB taxonomy): domain Bacteria; phylum Bacteroidota; class Bacteroidia; order Flavobacteriales; family Flavobacteriaceae; genus BACL21. Next base: position 4,872 of record JAYPSJ010000011.1, on the reverse strand, counting down.
CGCCAGAAGAATGGAGGTTTATACCTGTGTTTTTGATCGTGATGGACACTTAATTGAGCCAACTAGGGCCGAAGTTCTTTCGGAGGACTCTTATGCCAAATTTTTAAATAAAGGCAAGGTCACCTTTATTGGTAATGGAGTCGAAAAATGGCAAAAAATCGGCGCCCATACTAACGCTACATTCAAATCTGGAATACTGCCAAGCGCGCAAGACATGGGTATTTTGGCCAAAGAATTATTCTTAAAAAATGAATTTGTCGATGTGGCCTATTTCGAGCCGTATTACCTCAAAGATTTCCAGACATTTAACGGCCAGTAGCTCCAATTTTACATTGAAGAACTAGGGCGTTTTTAAAGTTATAAAAGAGTTGCGCCTGAACCCTGATTGTCGTTATTGGCTCATTTGCCGTGGCAGATTAAAGTCTGTTGTAGTATCCGATAAATCGAATAAGATCAATTTCTTTTTTCAGGTTTAGACTGTATTTTTTAACAGCAGCAGAAAGGGCTTTTTTGTCTTCTGGAAAGAGCGCTAAAATTTTTCTGGTCGAAGACGGGACTTCTGTAAAATCTCCTGAAGGACTTAGGAAATAAAAATCACTGCGGTCAGAGTAGGTAGAGGGTACATCGCGTGTTAAGCTAGTAGTAGCTCTTGATCCTTCAACGAAGAGTTTATAGTTTTTCTTCAATAAAGTAATTTTTTCACCCCGCACGACCACTTGGTAATTCTGCATTTCATAGCGATTGTTCACACTGGGTAATGTGATGAATTCTTCGTTGTTTACAAGAATTTTCATCCCTTGTGTTTTGGTCACAATCTTTGCGTCTTCATCAGGGGTAATGAGGTCAGATACCGCAAAGAAAATATCGCGATAGGCATTATATTTTAGAAGTATGCCAGAGGCGGCTAGTTCATCATTTAAATAAATTGAGCCGCTGTGGTACTGGTTGTGATAATAAGGGGATCCGGTGGTGTTTCCGTCAGATACAAATCGATCTCCACTGCGCACAGTTTGAAAGCTAAGTTCTAAACCCGAAGGTTGAGCCCATGCTATACTCGTAAACATGGAAAAAATGAGGAGTGCAGTGAATTTATTCATGTCAAAAATTTATTAAAGGTGCGAATATAAAAACACCACTTTAAAGGATGTGTTAAAAATTTCGAAAATTACCCATTAATTGCTTCGACTTGCTGCACTCTTCCTTGGGTCATTTCCATCAATAGCGATTGAATACCATTTTTAAGGGTCATGGTTGATGAGGGACAACCACTGCATGCTCCTTGCAATAAAACACGCACGGTTTTAGACTCAGGGTCAAAAGAATCAAAGGCGATATAACCACCATCACCGGCCACAGCTGGAGTCACAAATTCCTCGAGCAAAGCAATGATTTCTTTATCTTGTTCGTTGCGCTCGGCCAAAGGTTTTGACGGCTGAACATCAGATTGCTTGGGCAATTCTTGCAGCGCGGCATCATTTAAAACCGCCTTTCCTAGGGTCACAAAATCTTGAATCAGATTTTTTAGTACATCAATTAATTCAGTCCAAGAATGCGCCGGTGTTTTTGATACCGAGATATAGTTTTGATGCATGAAAACCTCACTTACGCCCTGTATTTTAAATAGTTCTTGTGCCAATGGAGCATGCTCAGCCTCTAAAATGCTATTAAATTCAAATCTTCTGGGCACTAAAGTTCTATTGGCCACAAATTTCATGGTGTTTGGATTTGGCGTACTCTCGGCGTAAACTGAAATGCCTTGAGGTTTTGGGCTCGGCTCACTGATTAATGGTCGACCGCTGTTCAGATATTCTTCAATGGAATTGGAAAGCTCGTTTAAAATCATATCCCAACTTACTATGTCATATTTTTCCAATGCAATAAAATTTTGTGCTAAAAAAATCGTTTTGACAAAGGGCAGATGAAAAAGTTCTTGAGCGAGAGGGGAAGTTTTGGCTTCATCAATATTGCCAAATTCATATGAGGTACCTTGGACTAAAAAGGCGTTCGCCTCGAACTTGTAAATCTTGTCGTTTGAGGTAGGTTTTGGAGTTATGGTATAAGACATGGACAGGCTGCAATTTTTTCTTTGGCAAAAATAGTGATTCCTGAAAAATCATCCTGCAGAACTCGTTGGGATTATTGAGGGTTGATCATGCTAAAAAATATGAATCTGAATTACGTCAAAAATATGTGCTTAGATGCCTGAAAATGGCATTAATCGCAAAAATTTCCTTACTTTTCGCGCTTAATAGCAGCCCTATTATGAGAATATTTACCCCGAGGCGTTTATATACGGTTTTATTTCTTGTTTTATTTCCTCTAGCACAGGCTTTTGGCCAAGGTGGCACATGTTCAAGCATTGAGCCTTTTTGTGCTGGGAATCAAGCTTTAATTTTTGCCAATTGTAACAATCAGGACCCTGATTGTGTTACCACTGCTGAAGTAGGTCCAGATTATGGTTGTTTGGGGTCGGAGCCTTATCCGGCTTGGTTTTATTTACAAATCGACGAATCGGGAAATTTAAACTTTACAATTACCCAGAATACTAGTTTTGATGTAAATGGTAACCCCACAGGAACTGGTCTTGATGTGGACTTTATTTGCTGGGGTCCTTTCCCTCAAGGAGCCGATCTGTGCGACTATTCTCAATTACAGTCTCAGAATGAAGTCGCCTGTAGCTATTCTGCGGCACCGGTGGAATCGTTTAGTATAAATGGAGCACAATCCGGAGAGATTTATGTGTTGGTCATTACCAACTTCAATCAATCCCCGGGTTTCATCAAATTAGAACAAACCAATGCAGGTCAGCAAGGGGCGGGGAGTACAGACTGTTCCATTCTAGCTAACGATACTGCTTGTGATGGGGATATCATCACTTTTGATGCCACCACAACAGGGGCGGTTGCTTATGATTGGACCTACGAATCACCGGCAGGTTCGGGAAATTACGTGCAATTTGTGCCGGCTGAAACAAATCCAACTTTGGATGTGACAGTATCTGGAAGTTATCGTTGTGAGGTTACTTTGACCGCGGCGTTGGAATTTCAAGAGACTTTTAACACTGGAACAGGAAATTCGTGTAATTTAAACGGTGCGAGCACAACCTACAGCTGTTATACAGGGGGTGTTATGGAGGATGGAGAGTATGTTGTGACTAATACGTCCACTGGTTTAAACGGAGGCTGGCATCAAAATATGCAGGACCATACTGTCGGGGATACAAATGGCCGCATGCTTTTTGTCAATGCCGATATTCCAGTGGGAGAATTCTATCGCCGAACTATCGCATTAGACCCTAACACCGATTATTCCTTCAGTGCTTGGATTTCTACTGTTTACGATACTGATAGCGGTATTTGCGGGGGTAATAGTGTGCCTTCAAATGTGCGTTTTCGCATCGAAAACATGGCCGGGGGAACCATTCAGGAAACGATAACCGGTAATATCCCTAACGGACCAGATCCGGATTGGCAAGAATATTTTATCTCATTCAACACAGGGCCAAATTCAAATATAGATTTAGTCTTAATCAACAACGCCCCAGGAGGCTGTGGTAATGATTTGGTCATTGACGATATTTCTCTATCCCAAGTCAACAATAACCCAGAAATTTTATTTTTTGAGGCGATATTTTTACCCCAGCCTGTTATAGAGACGGCTCCCGATGATCTTTACGTTTGCAACAACAATGGGCTGACACTCGGTATTTTTGATCTTACGGTAAACCAAGCCCCTGCAATAGGAAGTCAAGATCCAGCAGAACTTAATGTGTTTTATATCGATGGTGCTGGAAATCTAATTGCGGACCCCACGGCTCACAACATAACAGGGACTTCAGAGACGATAACCATTCGTCTTGAAGAGCTAACAGGTTTGTGTTTTGCGGAGGAGACCTTTGAAATTATTTACACTACAGTAATCGCTGGACCGGTTAATAATTTTGTGGTTTGTGACAATGATGGCAACGGCAGTGAGCCTATAAACCTAGTCGCAGAGTTTGACGCTCAGGTCCTTAATGGACAGCCTGCCAGCGATTTTACCGTCACTTACCACAATACTCAAGCCGAAGCAAATTCAGGAGCAAACCCCTTGAGCTCTCCATACAACGCCTCGGCACCTTTTGAGAATATCTTTGTGCGCTTTACGAGCACCATAGATCCTGATTGTTCAGATACCAATCAAAATTTTATTATCAATATTACCACGCCACCGGTAATTGCTTCACCGCCGTTAGACTTGGCGCAATGTTCTGCAGATGTCACCATCCCTGGTATTTTTGATTTAACCGTGAACGAGCCTATAGTGCTTGGATCCCAGGATCCAGCGAATATCGTGATTACCTATTACGACGCTCTTGGGTCTCAGATTCTTTTCCCTGGGGCTTATACTATAACTGGGATTTCAGAAACTATTACCATACGATTAGATGACATCTTAGGAGATTGTTTTGTAGAAGCAACTTTCGAGATCATCTATACTCAAGCTCTATCAGGAGAGGTAGAGGACTATAATTTATGCGATCTAGACGGTAGTGGTGACGAGCCAATTAATTTACCCGTAACTTTCAATACACAGGTACTTGATGGACAGCCACTCGGTGATTATTTCATCACTTATCACAGCAGTCAACTCGATGCAGATCTGAGTCAAAATGCGCTGCCCACGCCTCATATTGTGACAGGACCAAGTCAGCAGATTTTTGTTCGTTTAGAAAATAGACAAGATCCGACTTGTTTTGATACAGCCGAGAATTTTACAATATTCTTAATTCCGCCCCCAACCCCTGGTTCTATAGACACTTTTGTGGTATGCGACAGTGACAACGATGGTTTTGCTGATTTTGATTTGAGCGAGTTAGTGGCCCCTTTGCAG
>JAYPSJ010000010.1:0-86195 GCA_038132955.1 Flavobacteriaceae bacterium | reverse complement strand
GCATGTGTTAAGCCTGCCGCTAGCGTTCATCCTGAGCCAGGATCAAACTCTTCATCGTAGAATCATAAAAAAATTCATGCCAATAAAGATGTTCTTCAAAGGTTATATCTCAGGTGTTTTTGTGTTTGTTTGTTTCATTCATCTGTCCTTAAAAACAAGGATAAATTATGAACGCGCTGTCAATTATTATTCTCAATATATCAATGAACTTATTTAGTGAGATGGCGCGGAATTGCACCGCTTTTTTCTCTTTTCATCTCGTCCGTTTAGCGACACTGTTTCGCTAAGCGGCTGCAAATATAGAACTAAAATTCTACTCCGCAATTTTATTTCAAAAAAAAATTAGAACTTTTTTATTAGTGCTTCTAACAACCCATTTTACTGGGGGTATTTCATTTTCAAAGCGGTGGCAAAGATAAATGTAATTTCGACATTCGCAAACAAAAGTATTTAGTTTTTAAGCAATAAAAATCATGTTTTTCACCAAGAGACTCAGGACTATTGACTTAGCTAAAAAAAGACCTAAAAAAGTTTATACCTATATAAATGTATGTTTTCTAATCACCTTTTTGTAAGGTCAAAATTAAGCTTGCCTTTAGCTAGTAAAAGACTTGGTTAAAACAAACGCTCCTTATATACCGAGGACTATTGTAAAACGCTAGAATGAATCTTATCTTTGCCGCTTAAACTCAATGCAATGATTGCAATTACTCTGCCCGATGGCAGTATTAAAAACTTTAATCCAGGCACAACCCCTATGGATGTGGCCATGAGCATTAGCGAGGGATTGGCCCGTAATGTTATTTCTGCCACTTTTAACGATCGTGTTGTGGAAAGTATTACCCCATTAGATCAAGATGGTGCTTTGACACTGCACACCTGGCGCGATGATGAAGGGAAAGAAGCCTTTTGGCATTCCTCTGCTCATATTCTGGCACAGGCCTTAGAGGAATTGTATCCTGGAGTCAAATTGTGGGTAGGACCCGCAATTGAGCGAGGCTTTTACTACGACGTCGATTTGGGAGAAGAGAGTATTTCAGAAAAAGACTTTAAGGCGATCGAGGATAAGATGCTCGAAATTGCCCGCGGAAAACATGATTTTTCCATGCGCTCGGTTTCCAAACAAGAGGCGCTCTCCTATTATAAAGACAAAAACCCATATAAAGTTGATTTAATTTCCAACTTAGAAGACGGTACCATTACATTTTGTGATCACGATAACTTTACTGACTTATGTCGTGGAGGACATATTCCCAATACCAGTCTTGTAAAGGCAGTAAAAATCTTAAGTGTTGCCGGCGCCTATTACAAAGGAGATGAAAACAACAAACAGTTGACTCGAGTTTATGGGATTAGTTTTCCAAAACAAAAAGAACTCACTGAATATCTAGCACTGTTAGAAGAAGCCAAAAAACGTGATCATCGTAAATTAGGACGCGAACTAGAGCTATTTACTTTTTCACAAAAGGTAGGTCAAGGATTACCACTCTGGTTGCCTAAGGGTGCTGCCCTTAGAGAGCGATTAGAAAACTTCCTGAAAGCCGCTCAAAAAAAAGCGGGATACGAAATGGTCATCTCACCCCATATTGGGAATAAGGAATTGTACGTAACCTCAGGTCATTTTGCCAAATATGGCGCAGACAGTTTTCAGTCTATTAAAACACCAAATGAGGGGGAAGAATTCATGCTCAAACCAATGAATTGTCCGCATCACTGTGAAATGTATAAAAGTAAACCTTGGTCTTATAAAGATTTACCCAAGCGCTTTGCAGAATTTGGCACTGTATACCGTTACGAACAAAGCGGAGAATTACATGGTCTATTACGGGTACGCGGATTTACTCAAGATGACGCCCATATTTTCTGCACTCCTGATCAACTCGACCAAGAATTCATGAATGTCATTGACCTAGTTCTTTATGTCTTTGGTTCTTTGGGCTTTGAAAATTTTACGGCACAAGTCTCAATCCGCGATCCTAAAAATCCAGATAAGTATATCGGAAGTCTTGAGAATTGGGAAAAAGCTGAAGCAGCAATTCTTAACGCTGCCCAAGCCAAAGGTCTTGATTACGTCATTGAAGAGGGTGAAGCTGCATTTTACGGGCCAAAACTAGATTTTATGGTCAAAGATGCCTTAGGACGTAGCTGGCAATTGGGAACGATACAAGTCGATTACAATTTACCTGAGCGTTTTGAGCTTAGCTATAAAGGCAGTGATAACGAACACCATCGCCCAGTAATGATCCACCGTGCTCCTTTTGGCAGCATGGAGCGCTTTCTTGCCATTCTTCTAGAACACACAGGAGGCAACTTCCCACTTTGGCTAATGCCGGAACAAGTAAGTATTTTATCCCTGAGTGAGAAATACGAAAAATACGCGCAAAATGTTTTAAATTTGCTCGAAAATCACGACATTCGCGCCCTTGTAGATAATCGCAACGAGACTATTGGCAAAAAAATCCGAGAGTCTGAAATGAACAAAATTCCGTTCATGTTGATTGTTGGAGAGCAAGAAGAACTGGAGGGCTCTGTTGCTGTAAGACAGCACGGAGTCGGTGATTTAGGCAGTATGAAAGTCGAGGTATTCATCGAAAAAATCAACCAATCAGTTCGTGAAGAAGTAAAGGAATTCAAGGAAGTTTAATTAAAATTTTAAAGCCATAGCAATACGTCGTAAAAGGAGTAAAGGACCTGCTCGGATTATAAAAGAAGATCAGCACCGCATCAATGATAAAATTCGTGCTCAAGAAGTGCGTTTAGTCGGAGACAATGTGGAGGTCGCCGTTTACTCACTGAAGCAAGCCTTAGCCATCGCTGAGGATCTCGGACTTGACCTCGTTGAAATTTCGCCAAATGCCGAACCCCCAGTGTGTAAGGTAATGGAGTATAAGAAATTTGTTTACGAGCAAAAAAAGAGAGAAAAAGCGATGAAAGCCAAAGCCACAAAAGTGGTGATTAAAGAAATACGCTTTGGACCTAATACCGACGATCACGACTATGAGTTCAAAAAGAAACACGGTGAAAAGTTTCTAAAAGAAGGGGCAAAATTAAAGGCCTATGTATTCTTTAAAGGACGTTCAATCATATACAAGGACCAAGGGGAAATATTGCTTTTGAAATTGGCCCAGGAACTTGAAGAATTTGGCAAAGTAGAACAAATGCCAAAATTAGAAGGAAAGCGCATGACGATGTTCATTGCGCCTAAAAAGAGTAAATAATAAAGCGAAATAGTAATAAATCTAGGAAACGATGCCTAAACAAAAGACAAAATCCAGTGCCAAGAAGCGTTTTAAGCTAACCGGTACTGGTAAAATCAAAAGAAAGCATGCGTTTAAAAGTCACATCTTGACCAAGAAGTCGACCAAACGCAAGCTAGCCCTCACGCACGATACTGTCGTAGACAAAAGTGATGAGAGCAACGTTAAGCAAATGCTTCGCATGAAGTAAGCCAACGTCGGTTAAATCAATTAATAACCCTGGAGTCAGGCACAAAAAAGAGTTTTATTAAAAACCGCCTGCTACAAAAAATTAAAAATTATGCCAAGATCAGTAAACTCAGTCGCTAAAAGAGCACGGCGCAAAAAAGTGCTCAAGCAAGCCAAAGGATTCTTTGGTCGTCGTAAAAACGTATGGACGGTAGCAAAAAATGCTGTAGAGAAAGCAATGCAGTATGCCTACAGAGACCGTCGTGCGAAAAAACGCACCTTCCGTGCGCTTTGGATTACGAGAATAAACGCAGGAGCGCGTCAACACGGTATGTCTTATTCACAATTTATGGGAAAACTAAAAGCCCATGATATTGAATTGAACCGTAAAGTACTCGCGGACCTTGCTATGAATCATCCAGAGGCATTCGCCGCTATAGTTGATAAAGTAAAATAAGCCCTCGGGTAAATACTAACATATTTCGCTTTAAAAAAACGCCTCCAATTAGGAGGCGTTTTTATGTCTTTTGTTTTCTCTTCTTGGCTGCTGGAAATAGAATATTATTCAATATCAAGCGATAACCCGGAGAGTTGGGATGCAAAGCGAGCTCTGTTTTAGGGTCTCCTACCCTATGCTGGTAGTCTTCTGGATCATGTCCGGAATAAAAAGTAAAAAAGCCTTTGCCCCGGATTCCGTGAATATAGCGGGCTTCGGCGTTGATTTCATTGCGCCCCATCACCAGCACATTTGGCTTTACTATCGCGGGATCAAAGGCTGTAGTTTGGCCCATAAATCCTTTTACCAGAGCGGTATGATTTTGAACCAGCATACAGGGGATTGGGTCCCATTTTGCACTAAAATCCATCAGGGTAAAATAGTCTTTTTCACGATCGACTTGGCGCTTTGCGGTCATATCAATACTGGAGAATTCATAAACCATCGGATCTTTTTCAAGTAAAAAATCAGTAAAAGCAAAACTCTGTGCAAAATCCAATTGCCCTTGATAGTTTGGAGCACTGGGATCTCCGTCAAACATAGGTTCACAAATATCGACCATCTGAGCCGCTAAAGCGATATCAAAACTATCTGTTGCGCTACACATGGCAAACATAAAGCCGCCACCGATCACATAGTCTCTTATTTTTAAGGCGACATCTCTTTTTTCCTCAGACACCTTTTGATAGCCCAAGGATTGAGCCAGAAGCTCAGCATCTTGCTTCTGCTGCAGATACCATGGAGCCATTCGATAAGCCCGGTAAAATTTACCGTACTGACCCGTAAAATCTTCATGATGCAAATGAAGCCAGTCATAGAGGAGCAATTCATCCCCTAATACCTCTTTATCATAAATGGTGGTAAATGGAATTTCGGCATATGTGAGTACCATAGTCACCGCATCGTCCCAAGGCTGCATTCCTGGTGGAGCATAAACCGCAACTTTAGGGGCTTTTTCTAATTGTACTGCTTCCATATTTTGAGAAGGGCTGCCGATGTAAGTCAATATCTGAGCCGCCTCTTGATCTGAAATCAATTCAAAATCAACACCCCGAATGAGACACTCACGACGTACGGCTTCATTATCGGGAATAAGAAAGGAACCCCCGCGATAATTCAGGAGCCACTGTGCTTTAATATTTTGCGCTAAAACCCAGTATGTAATTCCATAGGCCTTGAGATGTTGTGCTTGTTCCTCAGGGCCCATAGGCACCAAGATAAAGCTGGCATGGACCTGTGTAGCAACACTTATCAATAACACAAAAAAAACGCGCAAAAACATAGGCTTGAAGGTACGAATTTCAGGTCTAGATTAGCCTTGCAGCATGATAATTATTACCTTTTTGGCATTAAGAGTTTAAAATGGAATGTCGTCTTCGGGGCCTTCATTTAGGGCGCTACCAAAGGCTTCATCTGCCGATGGATACTGTGAGGGTTTATAGGTGTCGTCATTGGCGGCATCATTCATACGCGAATGAATCTCCGTGGGATAATCAAATAACTCTAGATTTTCAAAACGTCCTAGATGACCCACAAACTTTAGGCGAATTTCATCCAAACCGCCATTTCTGTGCTTTGCGACTATAAATTCGGCCTGTCCATCTGTCGGAGAACGCTCTTCATCATCCCACTCATCAATTTTGTAATATTCAGGACGATAGATAAAAGAAACAATATCGGCATCCTGTTCGATAGCTCCAGACTCTCGAAGGTCACTCAAAATAGGTCGTTTACTCCCCCCGCGTGTCTCAACTGCACGAGAAAGCTGGGATAGAGCAATTACCGGAACGTTTAATTCTTTCGCTAATGCTTTGAGGTTTCTTGAAATGGTCGAAATCTCCTGTTCACGATTCCCTCCTTTTTGCGAGCCTCCTGCAGTCATTAGCTGTAAGTAATCCACCATGATCAATTTTATATCGCGCTGAGACGCCAATCGGCGTGCTTTTGCCCGTAAATCAAAAATGGATAAAGCGGGGGTATCATCGATATATAGTGGGGCCTTTTCAAGACTCTTGACTTTGACATTAAGCTGTTCCCATTCGTGTTTTTCGAGCTTACCAGTTCTTAATTTTTCAGAGGAAAGACCCGTTTCCGAAGATATCAAACGCGTAATCAGCTGTACAGAACTCATCTCGAGTGAAAAAAAGGCCACTGGGATTTCATATTCCACAGCAATATTACGCGCCATTGATAAGGTCAAAGCGGTTTTTCCCATACCAGGGCGGGCCGCTATAATGATCAAATCACTGGGCTGCCAACCCGAGGTGAGTTTGTCCACACGAGTAAATCCAGAGGGGATCCCAGAGAGCCCCTCCCGATTGGCAATTTCTTCAATGCGTTTTTTGGCTTGAATTACAAGATTTTGAGCCGTCTCTGAACTGCGTTTTAGATTACCCTGTGTAACCTCATATAATTTGGATTCTGCATTGTCCAGAAGGTCAAATACATCAGTTCCCTCATCGTAAGCTTCCTCTATTATTTCGCTTGAAATCTTGATTAAACTGCGTTGAATATACTTTTGTAAAATGATACGCGCATGGAACTCTATATGAGCGGAAGAAGAAACTTTTTGAGTCAATTGAATCAAGTAGAACTCACCTCCTACGCGCTCCAGACGCTTGGCTTTCTTGAGTTCCGCAGAAACGGTTAATAAGTCGACCGGCTGACTGGACTGAAACAAAGTCACGATCGCTTCAAATATGAGTTGATGCGCTTCTTTGTAAAAGACATCTGGATTAAGAATATCGATGACCTCATCCACCCCCTTTTTGTCAATCATCATCGCTCCAATCACAACTTCCTCTAAATCAACAGCTTGAGGAGGTAATTTACCTTTCTCTAGAGCTATTACTTGCCCAACTCTCGTTGGAAATGAAGATGATTTGGTTAGTGGTTCCATGCAGGACGAAAATAATAATTTACCGCTTTTTCCAATCAGGACTTACGGCGAGTATATTCACGGGTCATTAACACAATGAGTGTTAATAAGTCAAAAAAATAGTTAATAACTCAAAAAAGAGCCGTTCAAGTATTCAGCCAATTTCCCAAAGGCCTTGTAAGTCTTGGACTTAGCCTTCAAACTCACCCATGGCGGCATATTTATCCATACGCTGAGCAACGAGTTCTTTTGGGGATAAGTTCTTAAGGACCTCATAATGTTTTAAAATTGTGGCAGTCACGGTTTCGAAAGTAGTCTGACGATCCATGTGTGCTCCACCGAGAGGTTCCTTGACGATTTCATCGATTAAGGTGAGCTTTTTCATGTCTGTGGCTGTAAGCTTTAGGGCTTCTGCCGCTTGCTCTTTAAATTCCCAACTACGCCATAAAATTGAAGAACAGCTTTCTGGTGAAATTACAGAGTACCAAGTATTCTCTAACATCAGTACACGGTCACCTACGCCAATTCCTAAAGCGCCACCGCTGGCCCCCTCTCCGATGATTACGACAATAATAGGGACTTGAAGTCGGGTCATTTCCAGAATATTTCGGGCAATCGCTTCTCCCTGGCCACGTTCTTCAGCCTCTAGACCAGGATAAGCTCCAGGGGTGTCAATAAGGGCCACAACAGGTAAATTGAATTTCTCTGCAGACTTCATAAGGCGTAAAGCCTTTCGATAGCCTTCAGGGTTAGCCATTCCGAAATTTCTATATTGTCTTGTTTTGGTATTGTATCCCTTTTGTTGACCAATGATCATAAAACTTTGGTCCCCAATTTTACCGAGACCCCCAACCATTGCCTTATCATCCTTAAAACCGCGATCACCATGTAATTCTAGAAAACTATCCCCGCAAATTGCACGAATGTAATCCATGGTATAAGGTCTATCAGGATGTCGGGATAATTGGACACGTTGCCAAGGCGTAAGATTCTTGTAGATCTCTTTTTTCATCGCCGTCAACTTCTTTTCGATCTGCTTGCATGTATTGCTCACGTCGACATCGCTATCGGCACCGATTTGACAGGCTTTATTGTATTGTTCCTGCAATTCTTTGATGGGTAATTCAAAATCAAGATACTCCATAATACTCTGCTTTTTATGACCAAAAGTGAAAGCAAATATAGGGATTTGACCGCAGCTGTTTTACCTATTTTAGAGAATTTCTGCGTCCCTTTGACTTAAAGTATGCGTTAATCAAAACGGTCCCCAAAATAATGGCAGCACCGAAGTAAAATCCTCCAGACATGTACTCAGCATTACCAAAAACAAGTAGCGCTAATATTATCCCGTAGACTGGTTCAAGATTTATGGTCAGCATCAAGGTAAAAGGTGTCAACCACTTCATCAAGTTTACAGAGGCAATAAATGCATAAGCCGTACAGATAGTTGAAAGTATTATAAGATAAATCCAATCGCTCCCACTGAGATCAAAAAATGCTCCTGAAAATCCTTGGGTGAACAACAAGTAAATACTGATGCCTAATACACCAAAGGTTAATTCAAAAAATGAGATGGTGGTGGCAGAGTTTTCCTTGACTAAACGACCGTTAAAAACAGAAAAAAGGGCACTTAAAAAAGCCGAGATTAAGGCTAGAACAATCCCTAAAACATATTGGGTGGAGGCATGAAAAATAATTCCGAGTCCCAACACCGCAAAAAGTCCTAAAATAACCTCTCTCCAATTCATGGGCCTTGAGAAGATTAAGGGCTCTAAAAAAGCCGCAAAAAAAGCTCCTGTCGCCATAACGGAAAGGGTGACCGAAACATTGGATACTTTAATGGCCCCAAAAAAAGTAAGCCAATGCAAAGCGAGTGCTAAGCCTAAGGCAAACATTTTACCGAGTGACTTTAGTGTAGGACGACGCCATCGACCGCTGACCATCATAAATAAAAGGACTGCCATTGCTGCAAGGGACATACGGAACCAAACAAGGGGAATAGCCTCCAAAGAAATAAGTGCGCCCAGAACCGCAGTAAAGCCCCAAATCAGCACAATAAAGTGCAAATGCAAATGATGTTTGAGGTTATCGTTTTGCATTGCGCAATAAAAAGTAAGCTAAAACGCCAAAAACAACGTTTGGAAACCAAGTCGCCAAAAATGGGGAGAACGTACTTTGCTCGGCCATGGTGCCAAAAATCTTATCAAAAAAGACGTAAATCATCCCGACGCCAATCCCGATGGCAAGATTCACCCCCATGCCACCCCTTCTTTTTATTGAGGAAACCGCGACCGCAATTATGGTCAAAATGTAGGCAGAAACAGGTAGGCTCCATCTTTTGTAACGCACGACTTCATAGCGATTAATAAAGTTCGACCCTTTGGCCTTTTCACGCGCAATAAATTTATTCAGAGCAGAGAAATCAAGAGTTTCTGCAATGTATTCCACAGGAGTCAAATCCTCCATTTCAAAAGGGAAAATAGTATCTTTTTTAGTGAAATATTCCAGTGAATCCCCGGTAGTCCCGATATAGCGTTTTTTGTAATTGTACATAGAATAGTTATCCTTATCCTCATTGTAGACAATACGACTCGCCGCTATTTTATAAGTCATTTGGGTGTCCTCAAAATGCTCTAGAGTAAAGTTGTTGCCCGATTTTTCTTTGATGTTAAAATAACTCACATAAATGTAGTCTTTGTCGCTAACTTGTCTAAATACATTGGCCTTCTCTCGATCTTTTCCACGTCGTTTATTCAGGTATTCGTAACTGAATTCATTGTACTTTTTACTCGAGTATGGCGCGAGATAATTCGCCAAGAAAAAGGCCAAAATGCAAACGATGGTTGACCCCACGAGATAAGGGCGTAAAAAACGTGTATAGGAGACGCCACTACTCAAAAAGGCAATGACCTCTGTGTTGTTTGCTAACTTAGAGGTAAACCATATGGTGGATAAAAACAAAAACAAAGGGAATAATAGATTGGCAAAATACACGGTAAAATGTGCGTAATACTTAGCCACCTCTATAAATGGAACCTCATTGGCCAATATTTTATCAATCTTGTCGGCTAGATTCACCAATATACCAATGGGCACGAACAGCAGAAGAAGCAACCCAAAAGTTCCCAGATATTTGCCAATAATATAACGATCGAGTATACTCACTGATGAGGCATTAGGGTCAATTTTCTGACATTATAATCTGCTGTCCATTTGACGTACCATGGTGTTTTTCCATGTAGCAAAGTCACCTGCTAAGATATGTTTTCTGGCTTCACGAACCAACCACAGATAAAAACCTAAGTTGTGGATTGTGGCAATTTGTTTGCCCAGCATTTCATTTACCGTAAACAAATGACGCAAATAGGCTTTACTGTAGGCTGTATCAACCCAAGTAATGTTCATTGGATCAATTGGGTCAAAATCATGAGCCCACTTTTTGTTTTTAATATTGATCGTTCCAATGGCTGTAAACAACATACCATTGCGCGCGTTTCTGGTGGGCATGACACAATCAAACATGTCGATTCCATGCGCAATGTTCTCTAAAATATTAATCGGCGTCCCAACACCCATTAAATAACGGGGCTTATCCTGAGGTAAAATAGCCGTTACCTCTTGGGTCATAGCGTACATTTCCTCTGCTGGCTCCCCCACGCTTAAGCCTCCTATGGCATTGCCTTGTGCGCCGACTGAAGCAATATATTCTGCCGATTCACGTCTTAAATCAGTATAAGTACTGCCCTGGACTATAGGAAAAAAGACTTGTTCAAAGCCGTATAATTCAGGTGATTTTTTTAACTGTGTCAAACAACGTTCAAGCCATCGATGGGTCATATGCATTGAGTCTCGCGCATATTGTTTATCGCATGGATAAGGCGTACACTCGTCAAAGGCCATAATTATATCTGCCCCGATTTGGCGTTGGATATCCATGACGTTTTCAGGCGTAAACAAATGCAGACTTCCATCAATATGTGATTTAAATTTCACCCCTTCTTCCTTAATCTTCCTATTTCCGGACAATGAATACACTTGATACCCACCGCTATCTGTCAAAATATTTCCGGACCAATTCATGAATTTGTGCAACCCTCCAGCCTTTTGTAAAATAGCGGTTTGCGGCCGCAGGTAGAGATGATAAGTGTTGCCCAAAATAATATCAGGCTTTATCTCCAATTCGAGTTCGCGCTGATGCACCCCTTTGACAGTAGCAGCTGTGCCTACGGGCATGAAAATCGGCGTGTGAACCGGTCCGTGGGCTAATTCCATAGTAGCCGCACGCGCCTTTGAATTTGGATCTGTTGCCTCTAGGGTAAATTTCATGAACGCCTCTTTAATGAAAAGGTTTTGGTCTAAAATTGTTGTGGCCAAAGGTAATTGATTTATCAGGAACTGTCTTTACCCTGGTTTGAGTGTTAACTAAAAACACCAAATCGTTGATAAGTGCATTTTTTAGGCCTTGGCTCAGGGGGCTCAAAGCACTACTTTTGTTTTATTAATAACTACCAATATGCCTAACATCAACGCTCTTGAGGATCTAGTAATTCAGGTCCGACGAGATATTTTACGTCAGGTACACAAAGTAAATTCGGGACATCCAGGGGGCTCTCTAGGCTGTGCCGAATTTTTTGTTGCCCTCTTTCAACAAGTCATGCAACGCAATGATGGCTTTGACATGAATGGTCATGGTGAAGATTTATTTTTTCTTTCCAATGGTCATATTTCGCCCGTTTTTTACAGTGTGCTTGCACGCTCCGGATATTTCCCGATTGAAGAACTCAGTACTTTTCGTCTGTTAAATTCTAGATTACAAGGTCACCCAACTACCCATGAAGGACTTCCCGGGGTGCGCGTCGCCTCAGGCTCCCTCGGACAAGGAATCTCCGTAGCCACTGGAGCAGCCTTAGTAAAAAAATTGAACCAAGACCCGCATTTGGTCTATACTCTTTGTGGTGATGGGGAATTGCAAGAAGGGCAAAACTGGGAAGCCATTATGTATGCCGCCAGTAACCAAGTCGACAATTTAATCGTAACGGTCGATTACAATGGCCAGCAGATAGATGGCTCATTGGATGACGTATTAAGCCTTGGTAATTTACGTGCGAAATTTGAAGCTTTTGGATGGCTTGTAATCGAAATTCAAGACGGAAATGATCTAAACAGTGTTATTTCAGGCCTAAAAAGCGCCAAAGAACATACTGGAAAAGGAAAGCCCATATGTGTACTCATGCACACAGTCATGGGTAACGGTGTTGACTTTATGATGCACACCCATGCGTGGCATGGAAAAGCGCCAAATGACGATCAACTCACTCTAGCATTAGCGCAAAATCCTGAAACCCTAGGAGACTACTAATAAAGCCAACCATTATGAAAGAATATATCGATACTGGAAAAAAAGATACGCGATCGGGTTTTGGTGCAGGACTTACCGAGCTCGGAAAAAGCCATCCTGATGTTGTCGCCCTTTGTGCTGACCTTACTGGCTCCCTAAAAATGGATGAATTTAAAGCCAATCACCCTGAACGCTTTTTTCAGGTGGGGATTGCTGAGGCTAATATGATTGGTCTTGCTGCGGGTCTTACGATCGGAGGCAAGATTCCATTTACGGGGACTTTTGCCAATTTCTCCACAGGACGTGTCTATGATCAAATCCGTCAAAGCGTGGCTTACAGTCATAAAAACGTAAAAATTTGTGCTTCCCATGCAGGACTTACTTTAGGTGAAGATGGTGCCACGCATCAAATTTTAGAAGACATCGGTCTTATGAAAATGCTTCCAGGCATGACCGTCATTAATCCTTGTGATTATAATCAAACCAAAGCAGCCACTATTGCGATTGCCGATCATCAAGGTCCAGTTTATTTGCGTTTTGGACGCCCATCCGTCCCTAATTTTACGCCATCCGATGAACCTTTTGTCATTGGAAAAGCCATAACACTTACCTCAGGTGAGGATGTTACCATTGTGGCAACGGGGCATTTGGTTTGGGAGGCTTTAGAGGCCGCCAAGACTCTGTCAGCTCAAGGCATAAGTGCAGAGGTCATCAATATGCACACCATTAAGCCACTGGATTCCGAGTGTTTACTGAAAAGTGTCACCAAAACAGGCTGTGTAGTTACAGCCGAAGAACACAATTATTTGGGTGGTTTAGGTGAATCTGTGGCTCGTGAATTGAGTCAGAATCACCCCGCGCCTCAAGAGTTTGTTGCCACAGAAGATACTTTTGGCGAGTCAGGCACCCCAGCCCAATTGATGGAAAAATACGGTCTTAATGCTGCAGCAATCGTGGCTAAAGCACTCAAAGTTATCTCTCGTAAATAATTACGGCTAATTTAAGTTCAGAAATAAACTTTATATCTGGTTATGGAAAAAGCACAAAAAAGGCTTTAACCGAGGTTAAAGCCTTTTTTTATTTCTTTTTGTTTATCCTTCTTTTTAACTGTCGGAATCGAGATAATCCACCACTCCATCATTATCCTCATCTGTGTATTCGATGGTGTAGATAGTAGTCTCCATGGTCTGAGCATCATACTCACGTTTTACCTCCACTTCGGAATCTGGCCAAGTTGGCTCTGGCTCGCCATCGAGATATACATAAGTGCGCACGATTATTTCCTCTGAAGTAGGCCTCCCATCGCCGTCATCATCGGCATCAAAAAAGTTTGGTAAACCATCCGAGTCCGTATCGTCATCTTCTTCTAGATTATTCCCATTCAAATCCTCAAATATGGTGGGAATTCCATCTTCATCTTGGTCTCCAATGCGTGAGGAATACAACTGAAAAGTAAATATAAGTTGGGCATAAAATGGAATAATCGAGCCATTGGGTGGGCTAACATAGTAACCTAGACCTGCAGGGATAAAAACAGCACCAACACCGTATTCTTCAAATGAAACAGAACCATCTGGGGCTTCAATCGCCGGATATGGTGAGGTTTTGGCCGTAATAATTCCATCTTGAAAGCCGTTAACCACACTGGTCAAATCAAAGCTTACAGGGGTCGCTGCACTATCGAATAACTTAGTGTATTCAGAAGCTGTAAATTCGGTATTCAGGTAACGCCCTTCATAAGTCAAGGTTACCACATCAGGATACATAGGCGTACTCCCTCCCCCTTCTAAAACAGATAAATAATATAGCTTATATTCAACACCTTCATCCACACGGTCAGGGACCATTTTATATTGGACCTGATCCATGAGCGGAATTTTATCGGCATTATCTCCGGCTATGGTATCGAATCGAATTTTAAAATCAAAGTCCGCAGGGGGATTTTGAAATTCTTCGTAATTATAAAAGTGGGTGTATAGATAAGTCTCAATAATTTCGGTAGAGACAGGCACCTCCTCACCTCTGTCTCTGGCTGGAACAAAAGTAAAACCATCATCCTCTTTGTTGCACGCGATGATAGTGAGTAGTCCTAAAATTAAATATTTTACTGGTCTTAGCCGATAAGTCATTGCCTGAATTTTGATGGCGCAAGATACCATTTTTCCCTTATTTTTGTAAGGACTTTAACGGTCTTTTAAGCCGTAGAAATGAGGATTGACAAATATTTGTGGAGTATTCGCTGTTATAAAACACGCAACCAAGCGAGTGCGGCAGTAAAAAAAGGGGCTGTCCGCATAAATGGAACGATTGCAAAACCAGCCAAAGACGTTTTCCCTGGAGATCAAATTACCTATAGGCTAAATCAAATTACCCATAGTATTGAAGTCGTTGAGATACCAAATTCTCGCCTGGGCGCCAAACTTGTCGCGTTATATCGCCTAGATCATACCCCAAAAGATGTTCAAGAACAAATCGGTCTTGTTCGGGGTGTTCGAGACGGTCAAAGGGATCGCGGAACTGGTCGCCCCACAAAAAAAGAACGCCGCGATTTAGACGACTTCAGCATCAATCCCGAAGAAGATTTTTAATAACTTTGACCTAACAGGAATACTATGATTCTCAATCATCAAGAAATTTTGCATAAAATCAGGCGCATGGCTTATCAGATTTATGAAGCCAATGTGTACGAGTCAGAAATTGTCATTGCAGGTATCGCGGATAATGGGTATCAACTTGCAGAGTTATTAAAAAAGGAAGTTGAAAGTATCGCCCCCTTTAATATAAACCTTTGTCGGGTTCAAATGAATAAAGAAGTTCCTATTGGCCAAGTGACATGTGATTGCACTTTAGAGGACATAAAGGAAAAATCCCTGGTTTTAGTTGACGACGTCTTACACTCGGGAACCGCATTGATTTATGGAGTAGCTTATTTCCTGCAAGTTCCATTAAAGCAATTCAAGACCGCAGTCTTGGTAGACAGAAATCACAAAAAATACCCCGTTAAAGCAGACTTTAAAGGGATTTCATTATCCACTTCATTAAATGAAAATGTCGTTGTTGATTTAAGCCCAGGGGCCTATAGTGCGCGTTTGGCATAAATTCTGACGCGATTGGCTTAAATCCTGAGTTATTCAGTAATCCCCTATTCTATTTTGTACCGCATTGAGAATCTCATTGGCTACTGAGTCCACATTCAAATCGCTCACATCAACAACTAATTGAGCTTGCATGTAGGCAAAGGTGCGCTCAAATAAATGTTTGCGCACAAATTCTTCAAGTGCCTCAGGAGTATATAGACTGGCAATTATGGGACGATGATGACGTTCTGGCCATAGACGCTTTACAAGGGGTTGAATTGATATTTTGAGATAAATACTCAAATTAAAGTCAGAATCATTAATCCACTTAAGATTATCCCCATAAATCGGGGTTCCTCCACCTAGGGCAATTACCGCATTTCCCGGGCGACCACAAATTTCACGCAAAATTTCAGACTCGTATTTTCTAAAATATACGACTCCTTTTTGTTCAAAAATTTCCGAAATCGTGCTTTCTAAACGTTGCTCAATAAGGGCGTCAAGGTCAATAAATTCCCGTTGCAAGAGTGCCGCTAGTCGACGACCCACAGCAGTTTTTCCGCTGCCCATATATCCCATGAGTACTATATTCATAGAGCAAATATCGCAAAAGACAGTAGGATTCATCCCAATAAAAAACATATTTTCTTTGTATCGAGGAAAGATTTTTCAAGACCTCAAAAGGCTGATATTTTTTAAAAGAATTTAGTTTGAATTATAAACATAATGATATTATATTTGCAGCCGCTAAGCCATTTATGGTACGGAGCACTGGCGGGTGATCTGACCCGCCAAATTTTTTAATGACCTGGTAGCTCAGTTGGTAGAGCACCTCCCTTTTAAGGAGGTGGTCCTGGGTTCGAGCCCCAGCCAGGTCACCATAAAAAGTCGATATTTTTATCGACTTTTTGGTTTCAAACTGCACTTACCGAGGTGCTGGAACTGGTAGACAGGCATGGTTGAGGGCCATGTGTCCATTAGGGCGTGTGGGTTCGATTCCCATTCTCGGTACAAAAGTCACTCTCTTTGGGGTGGCTTTTTTTGTGGGTAAAATGCCGTTTTTTTTAAACCCCATTTTCTCAAGCATAACTCCCTGATTTTTCTTTGTTTATAGTTTTGGTGAAAAAATTAAACAAAATGCCTAATTGTGCCGTAATTTTTGGTTATATTTCGAAAAAATTTGCATGGCGGTTAAAACAGAATTTAGTATTAAAGATCTGGAAAACCTTAGTGGCGTGAAGGCGCATACCATTCGCATATGGGAAAAGCGTTACGCACTTTTAGAACCCAATCGTACGGATACCAACATCCGTAATTATGACATGAGCAATTTAACAAAGTTGCTCAATGCCACTTTTTTATACCGACAAGGGTTTAAGATTTCCAAAATAGCGGAGTTACAACAAGATGAAATTGAACGACTGATTACAGAATCTGAGCTCGATCAAACCAATCATTATGCATTGCATTTATTCAAACAGTCTATGTTTGAATTTGATCATCATCTATTTAACAAAACCTACAAGAAACTGGCTAAGAAAGAGACTTTTGATTTTATTTTCTTCGATCTCTTTATGCCTTTACTGAACGAAATTGGTTTATTATGGCAAACCGGGACCATTGATCCTGTACACGAGCGGTTTATTTCGGAAATAATCAAGCAAAAAATAATTGAAAATATTGTCCATTCTCAGGAAGAGATGGCGCAAAACGTTTCACCGGCTTTTGCTCTCTTTTTGCCCTATGAGGAAATTCACGAGATTGGCCTTTTGTACGCCAATTACATTCTTTTAAGTGAGGGTTTACAAACCCTTTATTTGGGGAGTAATATTCCTCTGGACAATTTAAAACACCTCACTAAACACTACAGTGACATTACTTTCTTCTCTTATTTCACAGTCAAACCTGATGACCAGAGCGTAGAAAACTATGTCAAAGATTTTTACAAACAAGTAAAACCAGCCAGTAAATATCCTTTATGGCTTATGGGCTATAAGCTCAAAGACATCGGTGTTGGTGATCTCGGAACAAACATCCAGATCATTCATCATCTCAAGGAATTGCGACGCTTTGTGCAAAGTCAAAAAGTTTGATTTAATTCTGTTTTAAGTTCAAAGTATTTAACCAATCATGCCTGACACAATAGCCGTAATTGGCTCCGGATTTTCCTCGCTAGCCGCCGCAAGTTACCTTGCCAAGGCTGGTCACAGCGTTAGCCTTTTTGAAAAAAATGCAACCTTTGGTGGGCGAGCGAGACAACTAAAAAAAGTCGGATTTGTATTTGATATGGGCCCCACTTGGTATTGGATGCCTGACGTTTTTGAACGTTTTTTCGGCGATTTTGGTAAGAAGCCCGAGGATTATTACCAGTTAATCAAACTTAATCCAGCCTATAGTGTGTATTTCGGAGAAAATCAGGCGATAACCATTGCTGATTCCCTTGAGAAAATTAAAGAAACTTTTGAGCAACATGAAGTAGGTGGTGCGGCTAAATTGCAAAAATTCATCGATGCCGCTTTAGATAATTACAATATTGCTATTAAGGATTTAGTGTACAGGCCCGGTAGTTCTCCGCTGGAACTTATTACCCCAAAAACCGCTGTTAAAGTGGGACAGTTCTTTAGCACTATCGCCCGTGATGTTCGCGCAGCCTTTAAAAATCCTCAGTTGGTGGCTATACTTGAGTTTCCCGTGCTCTTTTTGGGCGCTAAACCATCCAATACCCCTGCGTTTTACAGCTTTATGAATTACGCTGATTTTGGTCTCGGAACTTTTCATCCAAAAAACGGAATGTACAGCGTCGTTCAAGGTATGGTTGATCTAGCTCGGGAACTTGGTGTTGTTATGAATAGCAATCAGAATGTCGAGGCTATTTTAGTCGATCAAGGTCGGGCAACCGGCATTAAAGTGAATGGTCAATCTTTGTCTTTTGACAAGGTGCTCAGTGGAGCAGATTACCACCACACCGAAACCCTTTTACCGGGGCAATATCGTCAATATTCTGAGGCTTTCTGGGCCAAAAGAACCTTTGCCCCTTCATCACTGCTTTTTTACGTGGGCTTTGATAAAAAGATTGAAAATGTGGAGCACCATACCTTGTTTTTTGATGTTCCCTTCGAAAAGCACGCTGCAAGTATTTATGATCACCCTGAGTGGCCAAAGGAACCACTTTTTTATGCAAGTTTCCCTTCTAAGACCGACGAAAGTGCGGCCCCCGAAGGTAAAGAAGCAGGTATTTTCTTAATTCCTCTAGCAGTAGGAATCGAGGATACAGAGGCGCTTCGCGAAGCATATTTTGACAAAATCATGACCCGCTTTGAAAACCTAACGAATCAGAGCGTTAAAAAAAGTATTATATTTAAGGAAAGTTTTTGTCTCAACGACTTTATCAACGACTATAATTCCTACAAAGGAAACGCTTATGGTCTGGCGAATACACTAATGCAGACGGCGTTTTTGAGACCTAAATTGAAGAGTAAAAAAGTTGATGGCCTCTTTTTTACAGGACAATTAACGGTTCCTGGACCTGGAGTACCTCCTTCACTGATCTCTGGTAAAATTGTCTCAGGACTTATGGATCAAAGTATAAAATCATGAAAGCATTATTCGACGTAATCTCACAGTCGTGCAGTAAAAATGTAACAAAAACCTACAGCACTTCATTTTCGTTGGCCACGAAAATGTTGGCCCCGAATATAAGGCAGCACGTCTATAATGTTTATGGCTTTGTGCGCTTGGCAGACGAAATTGTAGATTCATTTCACGATTACGATAAGGTGGCACTTTTTGCCCGTTTCGAGGAAGCATTAGAGCAGGCATTGACTGAAAAGATTAGTTTAAACCCTATCCTCAATGCCTTTCAGTATACGGTCCATGAATATGGTATAGATCAAGAGCTCATTGATGCATTCATGAACAGCATGCGTTTAGATCTCACCAAAAATGAATACAAAACGCGCGAAGAATATCAGGCCTACATATATGGGTCTGCCGATGTGGTGGGCTTAATGTGCTTAAAAATATTTGTCCAAGGCAATCAGAAGCAATTTGATCAATTAAAAGAACCTGCTATGGCTTTGGGTTCTGCATTTCAAAAAGTGAATTTTTTAAGGGATTTAAAAGCCGATTTTAAAGAACTGAACCGCACCTATTTTCCAAATACTAACTTATCTGCCTTAGACGAATCTGCAAAGCTTGAAATTATTCAGGATATCGAGGCAGATTTCAAAAAGGGTTATGCTGGGATCGTGGCCTTACCCCGTGAGGCAAAGTTTGGTGTATTTATGGCTTATCGCTATTATCGCCGCCTGCTAAAAAAACTCAATAATACGCCCGCTCTCGATATTGTCAATACCCGTATCCGCGTGCCGAATTATGAAAAATTTGGGCTTTTGACCAGAAGCTATGTGAAATATCAATTAAAATTAGTTCGATAAAATGAAAGTTGTTTTTTGGATTTTAGTCTTTTTAACCACTTTTTCAGTCATGGAATTTATGGCCTGGTTTACCCATAAATATATCATGCATGGATTTTTATGGGTACTGCATAAAGACCATCATCACAAAGATCACGGGAGCTGGTGGGAACGTAATGATGCCTTTTTTATCTTTTACGCCATTGTGAGTATTCTTTGTTTTATCAGCTGGGATAGTTATGGATTTTGGGCTGGCCTTCCCATAGGCCTTGGTATTTTTGCCTATGGCGTGGCCTATTTTACGGTTCATGATATATTTATTCACCAAAGATTTAAAATGTTTCGCAATGCCAATAATTGGTATGCCCGTGGGATTCGTCGTGCGCATAAAATTCACCATAAACATTTAGGAAAAGACAAAGGAGAATGCTTCGGGATGCTTGTTCCACCTCTTAAGTATTTCAAAAAGTAATTATGGAGCGGCTATATTTATGGCTCGACTTAGGGTCACTGGCCTTGCCGCTGCTTTTTTCATTTCATCCTAAAATCAAATTTTACAAACTTTGGCCTAGTGTACTCCCCGGAATTATGGTGATGGCACTGGTGTTCATTCCATGGGACATTTACTTTACTGCTCAGGGTTTTTGGGGATTTAACCCAAAATACCTTACAGGAATTCAGTGGCTCGGACTTCCATTGGAAGAGTGGCTTTTTTTCTTCTGTATCCCTTATGCCTGTCTGTTTACCCATCATGTTTTGAGCACTTTGATTCATTGGTGGCCATTGAGCCAAAAAACTACAGATTGGGTTTATCTAATAGTCGCTGTGGTTTTGATTTTAGGCCTTTGGAATGGCATCAATCAATGGTATACCGCTACTGCCTTCGTTTACGCCTTATTGCTTTTGGGCCTTGCTCTAAATACAGCACCGAAATTGCTGCCTACATTTTTAATGAGTTATCTCATTATTTTGATTCCATTTTTTATCGTGAATGGCGTGCTCACAGGATCAGGCATACCCGAACCTGTCGTATGGTATAACGACGCTCAAAACTTTGGTATTCGATTGGGAACAATTCCTTTAGAGGACACAGTGTATAACCTTGGGATGCTGCTTACCGTAGCGCTTGTAGGACATCATATAAATCAGAGGATTTCCTCAAATTAAGTCCATGAAACACAAACTACCTGCGGCTTTAATTTTTGGCTTGCTTAATTTCGGAGGACTGTACCTTGGGGCTCTTAGTACCACTCCAGGAGTCAATAGCAGCTGGTATGTTAATTTGAATCAAGCCCCCTGGACCCCCCCAGGATATGTTTTTGGATTGGCTTGGACACTAATTATGATTTGTTATACAGCCTACATGTCTCTATTGTGGCAGGAAAAATCAGTCCGCGGAACCGCTAAAAAACTATTTATACTGAGTTGGGGGTTAAATGTGCTATGGAATCCCGTGTTTTTTAACTTTCATCAAACGAGCGCTGCACTGATAATAATTTCAGGATTGTTGATCCTGCTCGTGGCAATGGCCGCAAAATTTTCTCAATTTTTACAACTCAAGACACTGTGGATAGCCCCCTACATTACTTGGCTGATAATTGCCACTTCGCTTAACGCCTATATCGTCTTTCAGAACCCTTAACCTGCGAATGGTCTCTCTACTGAGTCAAAGGAGCCTCTAAATAAGGAAAGTCGGTTAAAAATTGGCGATCACCCGGGCCCACACCATCGCTGATAAGCATAGGGCCATTAACCCCATTAAATCGATCCCCTTCTGGCCCCCCAAACATCAATAGCAGGGTCGTGTCCATGACATCATCAGATAAATTCCTTCCCGTAAACCAAAGGTCCGTGTTGCGATACGTAGTAGTTCCCTCTGCCGCTAGTTGAAGGGCATCGGTAGTGGCCAAAAATTCTGCAAATCCGGCAATATCAAATCCAAGAACATTATTATCAAAACTAGCCGGCTGTTCATTGATGGTATAACCAATAAAATACTGCTGAAGGTTTTCCGAAAATATACCGGGAAAGGTCTGATTGTTTGCCCCATCGATAAAGTCTTGGTTGCCTCGCGCCGAAACTATCGAACGATTAAAAGCGTCTTGGAACGGACCTGCAATATTCAATACCGAATTAATCGCTGGGCGTCCTGCGATATCTTGCTGCACATAAACACCGCTAAAATCGAGCCCATCGAGACATTCCGGACAAATACCACCACAATCCACACCTGTTTCATCACCATTTTGCATTCCGTCACTGCAGCTTACTTGTTCAATAACATTGTTAAAATCATCGGCATCCTCACAAGCTACAAAAGTGAGCGCCGTCAATGACAATACAAGACTAAAACGTATCAAGAGTCGCTCCATTTCAATACTTTCTTTTGGTACTTACCCATACGTTATAGGCATTGGGTAGATTAAATGCTCCATAATTATTTAAAACGTGTGTTGGCGCTACACCAAGCAATTCAGTCGGCAAGGTTATAGCCACACACAAGACGTTTGAATCGGCGTAGGCATCTAAGGCCTCTGCAGCAGCATTGAATCCTTCCGGAGCCGCAGTGCCATTTTGAATCAGGGTAAAACGGTCCTGATCAAAGAAAAATGGATCGCGCCTTGGGCCTGCAAACAGACTAATGGAATCTAACTGAGTCACATAAGTTTGTTCAAGACTAGAAATTTGAACTGACCCTATTAAATCGCTCACATTGATCTCTGAAGATCGACCTTGTTGTTGCTCAGATACTGGACTAGGGCCAAAAAAATACATGATGCTGTCACGCGGAATGGCTTGAATCACCAAATCTTCTTTAAAATCACCATCATTATCGATATTAAATTCAATCAAAACCTCAGGGTCAAATCGCGCTTTTTGGGACACAGTACCAATACTCAGTGGGCTTTGTATGGTCACCACAAAAACAGTCTTGTCGGATTGCGCTCCTCTGAATGCATAAAAATCTGCAATATCTGCCGAGGTATAGGCTACTTCAGGGCCATCTCCCTGCTCCGAGCTAGAAAGGATAAGCCCCAGAACAGCAAGACTCAAAATTGAGATTAGGGTATAAATTTTAGACATATCCTTCTGATGTGGTAAATGTTTTATTTAATTTTAAACCAATATTGGGCCTAACAATACAAAAATAACAAATGAACCCGTCTTCAGCTGGTTGGATTAAAAAATTTATCAAAGAGATTGATCAAAAGGCCCTGAGCAGTGGCTATAATGACCTGATCGATCTATATCAGGGACTCAAGTCTGGAGGATTTATTTATGGAATGTCACTGGTGGGTTTGGAACCTCAGGCCATAACAACTCTAAAATTAACTGTCGAGGAATACACAAAAATTAACCTTCTGCACGCACTGTGTTATGTTTATTTTAAGCGGAAGCCCAAAGGAAGCTACGAAGATTGCATTGCCAGCATTGTTTCATTTTACGAGCTCATGGGTAAGGGACAGCCTGGTCTTTTGCATAAGTTAAGTTTTTCAAAAACCCCAAGCGATAATCTTGAGAGCATCATCAATGCTCGATTACATGAAAATAATCTTGGGCGTAGTGCAGAGGTCTCATCGCTCATTACCTATGTCCTTTTGTTTATCGACATATTGGTTTTTCAAGAGTATCTCAAAGGAAATAAGAATGTACAAAGTGCTTTTGACCGAATGGAATATTTAAGTATTCAGGCTTGTTCCTGGGCTTTAGAAAGCAAACTCAAACCCAATAAGTATGATCATATGTTTATTGAAATGCTGCACAATGCTTTGAAAAAGCCATTGAAAGCAGAAGATGATTCAGCACAAGAACTCATGACGCAAATGGCCAATCAAAGCCCTTTATTTAAGAATTTTATTCTAGATGTTTGTTGTTTAGGCGTTTGGGATGATCGGGTTATGGACGCGGCGGAACTTCATTTTCTTCAAGATTTTGAGAATACATTGGCCCTTCAGTCAGGCAGCGCTCTAGCCGGAATTCGTGATTTAGATGAGTTTTCCCGTAACCATGCCCAATCTATACGCCTATTTGAGCATGCCAATCCTGTTAAATTATTGTATAAGCAATCCAGCGCAATGGTTAAAACACTAATTCTGCGCAATAAAAATAGATTGATTAGAGAGCTGGCCGAAAGTGGCGAACTGGTTAAACTTTTGACCTTATCTACAGTACGTGATCTAAACAAAAAAGAAAAGCAAAAAGTTAAAGAACAATTACTGGATATCTGTAAAACTGTCCCATCACTTACCTTGTTTTTACTTCCCGGTGGATCTCTACTATTGCCCATAATGGTAAAACTTATTCCAAAACTCCTCCCCTCTGCTTTTAACGAAAATGCCGT
Source organism: Flavobacteriaceae bacterium (assembly GCA_038132955.1). GTDB lineage: Bacteria > Bacteroidota > Bacteroidia > Flavobacteriales > Flavobacteriaceae > BACL21. The sequence continues at coordinate 62,224 of JAYPSJ010000010.1, read as the reverse complement.
AGATGAATCTTAAGATGACTTGTCCTTATGTGTTATGATATCAAAGCGAGTCTGGAGGCTCAGAAATCACGGGCCCAGCGCTCGGGTAATCTCGATGCGGCTAAAGAAATTGAAGCCCTTTTAAGCAGACATACAACCCTACCTCAGTCCCATATTAATGGATTTAATCACCCGGTTTTGGGTATTTATACGAATGAATTACCAGGGTCAATTAGATTAGGGCGCTGGGGGCTTATTTCGCATTGGTTTCAAGAACGAGCTCAAGAACTGAAATTTAATACCCTCAATGCACGCGCTGAAAGTATGTTTGAAAAAGCCGCTTTTGCCAAGGCAGCTGAGCGCCATAGAGGGATTTTAATGATTGATGGATTTTATGAACATCAACATCGCTCTTCCGGAATTTACCCTTACTTTATTTATCGTTTGGATCATAAGCCTATGGCCCTGGCCTGCATCTTTGAACCCATGCAAAACGATTTAGATAATGATGCAGCCCTCAGTTTTAGTATTGTTACCATTCAAGCCAATGAACTAATGAGTGGGATACACAACAATCCGAGACTCAAACAGGCACGTATGCCCTTAATTTTAACTCCTGAAATGGAGGAACAATGGCTTTTACCGGAAGGCCACAATTCTGAGGTATTTAACTCAAGTGCCTCAAGGAATTCAAAATTTCAAAGTTTAAACCAAAAATTTGTGCGTCGGAGCCAAGAAATTGAGTTGGATTGTCATACTGTAGCCCCGCTACGTAAAAAATCAATAAATGTGTCAAAAAGCGTGGACATCACACAAAGGCAGGACGCTTCAGCACCATTTAATTACCCAGAATTAAGTCAAAATTGGGATCTTTTCAGTGGTCTTAATTAGCCACGTCGCTGATGAACTTGATGCGATAAAGTCGAATTTCCTCTTCTTCGTAATCTCCGTCAAAAGCGTCCAAAGCGGGCGCCACTTGATCGCTTTGGGCCTCCATGAAATAATCGTGCAATTCGTCTTGGGAATCTTCATCCAGTATGTCTTCCAAATAATAATCAATATTGAGCTTGGTTCCGCTATAAACAATGGCTTCCATTTCTCTAATGAAGTCATCCATCTCTAAGCCTTTAGCTTTGGCAATATCATTCAAAGGTAATTTTCGATCCACACTTTGAATTATATAAAGTTTAAGGGCGCTATTCGAGCCCGTAGACTTGACCACAAAATCATCAGGACGCAAGATTTGATGCTCTGTGACATATTTGTCAATCAGCGAGACAAAGCTCGCACCATATTTTTTAGCCTTTCCCTCACCTACCCCATGAACATTAGACAGTTCTTCAATAGTAATAGGGTACTTTAATGCCATATCTTCCAAAGATGGGTCTTGAAAAATCACAAATGGTGGAAGACCAAGTTCATCTGCAATGGTTTTTCGCTCGGCTTTGAGCAATTTAAAAAGGGTTTGATCGGCTACAGCACCCACCTGAGTCCCACTGCTCACCACTACATCATCGTTTGCGTCCTTATAGCTATGATCTTCAGTCATCATAAATGAGCTAGGGGCCTGTAAAAATGCTTGACCTGCTGCACTAATTTTCAAGACCCCGTAGGTCTCAATATCCTTTGTCAGTAAGCCAGCGAGCAATGCTTGACGAATCAAGGCCATCCAATATTCCGAAGGATGCTCACTACCGGCACCAAAAATAGATATGGTATCGGTTCTATGCGATTTAATTAGCGCGTTAACTTTACCGCGCATCACGTGAACAACTTCTTTGGCCTTGTACTTTTGATGGGTCTGCAGCACGGCATTGAGCAGACGAACCAACTCGTCTTGAGCCTCATGCTTTTTCTTGGGATGACGCATATTATCGTCCATGTCTCCACCTTCACCTGTCTCATTGTCAAATTCTTCTCCAAAATAATGGAGAATAAATTTGCGTCGTGATATCGATGTTTCGGCAAAAGCCACAACGTCTTGAAGCAGTGCTAAACCGATTTCTTGCTCCGCCACAGGCTTGCCACTCATAAATTTTTCGAGCTTTTCAATGTCTTTATAGCTGTAAAAGGCTAAACAATGCCCTTCGCCCCCATCACGACCTGCTCTACCCGTCTCTTGGTAATAACTTTCGATACTCTTAGGCATATCATTATGAATCACAAAGCGAACATCGGGTTTGTCGATGCCCATACCAAAGGCAATAGTGGCTACCACAACCTCAGCGTCTTCCATCAAAAACATATCTTGATTTTTGACCCGTGTTTTGGGATCAAGTCCTGCATGATAAGGAATGGCCCTTATGCCATTAACCTGAAGGGTTTGGGCTAGTTCCTCGACGCGTTTGCGACTCAAACAATAAATGATTCCACTTTTGCCTTCATTATTTTTGACAAATCGGGTAATGTCTGCATCGATAGACTTCGTCTTAGGCCTTATTTCGTAATAGAGATTTGGCCGATTAAACGAAGCTTTAAAAGTAGTGGCCTTTGGAATCCCGAGATTTTTTAAAATATCTTCTTGAACTTTGGGCGTTGCAGTCGCAGTAAGCCCAATGATGGGAATATCTCCACCCAATCTCTGAATAATTTTGCGCAGGTTTCTGTACTCAGGTCTAAAGTCATGGCCCCATTCAGAGATGCAATGCGCTTCGTCGATGGCCACGAACGAAATGGTGACTCGACTTAAAAAATCAATATTTTCTTCTTTGGTCAAAGACTCAGGGGCCACATAGAGTAATTTGGTTACCCCAGAGCGCACATCAGAGCGCACTTGTTTTATCTCTGCTTTGGTTAGCGAAGAATTAAGGACATGGGCTATTCCTTCTGTCTCGGACAAAGATCGCAGAAAATCCACCTGATTTTTCATGAGCGCAATCAGCGGAGAGACCACAATAGCGGTGCCATTGCTAATCAAAGCTGGCAATTGATAGCAAAGAGACTTTCCGCCACCGGTAGGCATGATTACAAAAGTGTCCCCATCAGCCAGCACATTCATAATGACTGGCTCTTGTAAACCCTTAAACCCTGAAAAACCGAAATAATTCTTGAGTGCAGCGGATAATTCTTCTTTGCTGTATGCTTTATTCATTTTATTGATGCCTGGAGTTTATCACAATAAATTGCGGGAACTCGAGAACAATTGTAATTTTGCAACCATTAGAGCTGCGATGTATCTAAAAAGGGATAGCCCTAATGAGCTAAGAACCACTCTTAAAGATAGCAAAATCTAAGCAGCGTACCAATTAAATAAGTGAAATTTTGATTGACTTAAAACCCATAATAAAGGTCGCTAGAGAGACCATAGAGACTGAGGCGAAGGCCATTCAACATCTCTCGACACTGATCGACGAAGAATTTGCTCAAGCCGTAGCCTATATCTTCCAGTCAAAAGGTAGAGTGATTGTTACAGGGGTAGGTAAAAGTGCGAATATCGCCACCAAGATAGTGGCCACACTTAACTCAACAGGCACACCCGCAATTTTTATGCATGCAGCCGATGCCATCCATGGAGATTTAGGGATTATTCAAGAAAATGATACTGTAATTTGTATTTCAAAAAGTGGAAATACACCAGAGATCAAGGTTTTGGTTCCTCTAATCAAAGCCAGTGGTAATAAGTTAATTGGCTTGACGGCCCATATAGAATCTTATTTAGGGCAACAAAGCGATTTTGTGCTTAATGCTTACGTCGCTAAAGAGGCCTGTCCGAACAACCTCGCCCCAACGACTTCCACCACGGCTCAACTGGTCATGGGCGATGCTTTTGCTATGGCCCTACTTAATCTGCGTGGATTCTCGAGTAAAGACTTTGCACGGGTGCACCCGGGAGGATCTCTAGGTAAAAAGCTCTATTTACGAGTAAGTGATTTAACCGCGCTAAACTCTCGCCCAGAGGTCAGTCCCAAAACTGACTTGAAAAAGGTAATCGTAGAAATATCAGAGAATCTCTTAGGGGTAACTGCAGTGGTGGATCAAGGAAATATTGTGGGCATCATCACCGATGGAGATTTAAGGCGTATGCTCAGTAAGGTAGATAACATCGCTGGACTCACCGCCGAAGATATCATGACAAAAAATCCAAAACTCATCGATAACGATGCTATGGCCATTGAAGCAATGGAACTCATGGATCGTCATGGCATAACCCAGATCCTCGCCCATGAAAATGGACGTTACACGGGGGTGGTGCATATCCACAATTTAAGTAAAGAGGGCATCATCTAATGGCAAAGGCACTTCCTAACCCCGAAAAAGACATGTCCTTTTTGGACCATCTGGAAGAATTGCGTTGGCATTTGATTCGTGCCACCATCGCTGTTGTTTCTATGGGTTTTGTGGCCTTTCTGATGAAGGACTTTATTTTTGACGGCATAATTTTTGGCCCAAAACGCGCGAGTTTTCCAACCTATCAACTTTTATGTAGTTCTGCACAAGCTTTGGGTTTAGACAGCTTTTGTTTTACAGAGTTGCCTTTTCGCATTCAAAGCCGCACAATGTCAGGTCAATTTTCGGCGCACATTTGGACCTCGATTACCGCAGGATTTATCATTGCCTTTCCATACGTGCTTTACGAAATCTGGAAGTTTATAAGCCCTGGCTTGCACGAAAATGAGCGCAGAAATGCCAAAGGATTTATTTTTGTGGCTTCTGTTTTGTTTTTTCTAGGGGTATTGTTTGGGTATTATGTCGTAACGCCTCTATCAATTAACTTTTTAGGCTCATACCAAGTAAGTGATCAGGTCTTTAACGACTTTGATTTGAGTAGCTATATTGCTCTGGTCAGAGCTTGCGCGCTATCTTCCGGACTGATCTTTCAATTACCAATTGTCATCTATTTCTTGACAAAAATTGGTCTCGTTACTCCTGAGTGGCTTAAGAAATACCGCAAATACGCTTTGGTCATTGTATTGATCATTTCAGCCATTATCACTCCACCGGATATTGCGAGTCAGGTCATTGTGTCGATTCCAGTGCTTATTTTATACGAAATCAGTATTTTGATTGCTAAGCGCGTGGTCAAAATCCAACAAAAGAAAAAATAATACTATGGGGCAAACTGTCGATGAATTCAATGCTTATCGGGAGCGCATGAACGATCGCCTGATGCAGGAAGATCAAAAAATTATCAAGCGCATTTTTAATTTAGACACAAACGCCTACATGGAGGGTCATCTTTCTGTGAAAACCAAGGAACTCCTAGGTCTGGGAAATTCGCTAGTGCTACGCTGTGACGACTGTGTGAAGTATCATTTGCAAACTTGTTTTGAACTAGGGGTCAGCAAGGAAGAAGTCATGGAAGCCATGAGTATTTCTTTGCTTGTAGGCGGCACTATTGTCATTCCCCATTTGCGACGCGCTGTGGAATTTTGGGATGCTCTTTGCGGACCAACCTCCTAGAAAAATTATTGTTACCTTAGCTTTAATTGGTTGAAAACCTGAACCCCTATGAAACTTCGCGCTGAACAACTCAATAAAATTTACCGTGGCCGATCGGTGGTTAAAAAAGTTTCCCTAGAGGTAAATCAAGGCGAAATAGTAGGTTTACTCGGGCCCAATGGTGCGGGAAAAACAACTTCATTTTATATGATTGTAGGGCTCATCAAGCCCAATGGTGGTCGGATCTTTTTAAATAATCAGGACATTACCACTTATCCTATGTACAAGCGCGCTCAAAATGGTATTGGTTATTTAGCTCAAGAAGCCTCTGTATTTCGCAAACTCAGTATTGAAGACAATATTTTAAGCGTGTTACAGCTGACTAAGCTCAGTAAGGCGGAACAAGAGGCTAAAATGGAATCCCTAATTGATGAATTTGGCTTGCAACACATCCGGACCAATCGTGGAGACCTTCTGAGTGGTGGTGAACGTCGCCGCACGGAGATTGCCCGAGCCCTGGCTACTGATCCTCATTTTATCTTGCTTGACGAGCCTTTTGCGGGTGTAGACCCTGTGGCTGTAGAAGATATTCAGCGCATTGTGGCCCAGCTGAAAAATAAAAATATCGGTATTCTTATAACCGATCACAACGTACAGGAAACACTCGCTATTACCGACCGCACCTATTTGATGTTTGAAGGAAGTATTTTAAAGCACGGTGTCCCGGAAGAACTAGCCGCCGATGAAATGGTACGCAAAGTCTACCTCGGGCAGAACTTCGAATTGCGCAAAAAAAAATTAAATTTCTAGATTACTCACCGGCTGCACAATCCGGACCAACTTCGATTTATTGACAGCCTAATTCCGGACCTGGTCTTTTGGATTAAGTTTGCCCCTTGTATCCTGCATTGTCCGAATGGTTTAGCAGGTCCTTTATTCCGCTTTTGAGATAGGCCATAACAAAGACATCCCCACGTAGCTCAACAGAACGAGCGGAATAGACAAATAGCCCAAGGTAAAAAATCCGACAAGGGCCATCAGAACCAAAACAAAACGCTGCTTGTTATCTTGCCAAGAGGTGTTTTTTAGTTTTAACGACATCAGGGGCCATGGCGCATTTAAGGCGTAAACACTGAGTAGAGTTATCCCAATTAAAAACCACTGATTGAACAAGAGTTCAGCAATCATTGGGGTATAATGATATTCAAAAATGAGCGGTAAACTCGAAATGAGCATAGCGTTCGCTGGGGTGGGTAAACCAATAAATTGTTCTGTCTGACGCGTATCGATATTAAATCGAGCCAAACGCACTGCCGAAGCGATGAGCACTAACAAGGCTAAAAAGGGATAGTACGTCTCAAGGCCCACCTCCCAGGCGCGCGCGGAAAAAACCTCAGTGAGTGGTCGCATGCGGCCATAAAAAGCTTGTTGCATCATTTGCAAGAGAATCAAACTTGGGGCCAGACCGAAAGAAATCAAATCCCCTAGACTGTCCAGCTGCACCCCCAATGGACTTTGGACGCCCAAAGCGCGGGCCACCAACCCATCTAAGAAATCAAAAACCATCCCCAGCGCAATGAACCAGACCGCGATGACCAAATCCCCAGAAATAGCAAAAAGAGATGCTACAGTTCCACAGATTAAATTCAGCGCAGTAATGGTATTGGGCAGGTTTTTTAACATTGGTGTATTGCTTTTGATAAAAGTACTAAGATATTTTGGCCTACTGCAATAAGGCTCATAAAATGTAGTTTATTAATCATAAAAATAGTGTGATATTTGTTTGAGCTATGATGAGACCCATTATTTTTTGGACCTGCGCCATTTGGAGTTTGGCTTTATTGGCCCAAACAAGTCGTAAGTATTCAAATGAATTCTTGAATATCGGTGTGGATGCTGCCGCTATGGGAATGGCCAATGCCGTGGTTGCTTCTAGTGGCGATGTAAATTCAGGTTATTGGAATCCTGCGGGTCTATTAAACCTTGAGTATCAGCAAATGGGACTCATGCACGCCTCCTATTTTGCCAATATCGCCAATTACGATTATGCAGCATTTGCCATGCCCCTGGATCAGGACCGAGCTATAGGGATTTCTCTTATCCGCTTTGGGGTGGATAATATTTTAAACACCACACAGCTTATTGATAGTCAAGGTAATATCAACTACGACAACATTACCCTATTTAGTGCCGCCGATTATGCCCTTACTTTTTCTTTTGCCAAAAGACTGCAGCTACCGGGAATTGAAGTCGGTGGCAATGCCAAAATCATCAGACGTATTATCGGAGATTTTGCCAGTTCGTGGGGCTTTGGTTTTGACCTAGGGATGCAATACAAGATTCGCGACACTTGGCAATTTGGACTCATGCTGCGCGATGTGACCACCACTTTTAATACTTGGCAGGTCAATCAAGAGGCCTTTAGCAATATTTCGGGAGCAGTCTTTGGACAAAATCAAGAGGCTCCAGAAACCACAGAAATCACTCTGCCCAAAGCGCAACTCGGCGTCGCAAGGCGATGGGAATTCCGCAGTGATTTGAGTTTACGTGCAGAGCTTGATCTAAATATGCGCTTTACCCAAACGAATGATATCATTGCCACTGAGGGATTCAGTATGACTCCTGCCCTGGGGCTCGAATTAGGGTATTTGGATATCGTCTATGCGCGCTTGGGCGCCGGAAATCTGCAAAATGGAGTGGATATATTTGGGGAGACCACTACAGAGTTTCAGCCCAATCTGGGCCTTGGCTTTAAATACAAAGGCATCAAGGTGGATTATGCACTAACCGATATTGGGGACCAAAGTACTGCCCTATACAGTAACATTTTTAGTTTAACTTTGGATTGGTCCTATTTTAGATAAAAACAGTACTCATGAATTTAATAGGTTTTGATTTGGAGTTCAAAGGACGGTTAAGGCGGTATATTGGCGTTTTGGTTTTAATCATCGGGTGCATAAATTCATTATTTGGGCAAGTCTCATCGCCAAATGAATTATCTCCAGAAGCTGAGATAAGCATATTGACAGTGGGTCCAGGGACTGCTCTTTACGATCGATTTGGCCATAGTGCATTTCGGGTAAAGGATTCGGTGAATAATATAGACTGGACCTTTAATTATGGGACTTATGATTTTAATGCGCCTAATTTCTATGGAAAATTTGTTCAAGGACAACTGCTCTATGCACTCAGTGCGGGCTATTTTCAGGGATTTATCAATTATTATAAAAAGCAAAATCGAAGTGTTCGTCAGCAGGTTTTAAATCTGGATTCAGAACAAAAAGCACGGCTTTTCTTATTTTTAATGTGGAATGCAAGGCCGGAGAATAAAGATTATCGCTACGACTTTTTTTATGATAACTGCGCCACGCGCATTCGCGATGTGCTGGTCAGTAATTTGGGAAATCAGCTAAATTACACGGCTGGTTTTGATCCTGCGCCGATGAATTTTAGGCAGCTGATTCAATCCCAAGTTCCTTACAATGATTGGGGCAGCCTATGCATGGATATCGCCATCGGGGCTGTAGTTGATGTCCCAGCAACCCCATGGCAATTTCAATTTTTACCTAAATATGTGGCCCAAGCACACGGTGCGGCAACAATAGAAAACTCTGAGGGCACACAGCCCTTGATTAGCAGTGAGTCGATGTTGTTTGATCCTTTGAGCAATCATGAAAGCGTGGGCGGTAATGACACAATGTCGTCTAATGGTGTAGCTTTGGCTGCCAGTGCGGATACGGAAGAACCCGTAGAATCTCATGTGGGGGTACTTGGATTTTTAACCTCACCTTTATTTTTTATGAGCCTTATAGGGCTCAGCCTAGTGCTCATTAGCTGGCGCGATTATAAAAGAGCAAAGCGCTGCGCACTGACCGACCGCATTATTTGGGGGGTCACTGGATTTATAGGGATTTTACTGGTGCTGCTTTGGTTTGGAACAGATCATTTGGCGACTAAAATGAATTACAACCTTCTTTGGGCTATGCCCACTTCACTAGTGGTTTGGCTATTGAGTTTTAACAAGTCAAGTTTGCGATGGCTCTCTAATTACCAGCTATTTTTGATTTTGATGCTGGTACTGATGATAATGCATCAATTCACTGGGGTGCAATCTTTTGCCCCGACGTTATGGCCATTTATCGCAGGGCTTCTGATACGGTTTATCTATAGCCGAAGCGCCATTAAAATAGAAATCTAGGTTAAAAGTTAAAAAGTGAGTTGGCAGAAGCCAGGTATCGCGGATCGCCAGAAAGAAAACTGAAGGCCTTTTTTATGCGCTCTTTCTGGCCCAAGCAAAGCAAAAAAATAAGCAGAAAAATTTGAGGCGCCTTGATCATTAAATCCGGGTTGTTTAACACAAATATAATCGAAGGGGGGCAAAATCAAAATCTTATTAAGGCATAAGTCCTATAAATCCCTTTATTTTGTCCTGAACCAAAGGGTGGTATCTAAAATGATTTCATTTCCGGCCGCGGGCTACAGTCTGAAACAATACCTAAAGTTCCTCGTTCGGTCCAAAAACCAGCACGGGGTACACTCCCCTTTTGTATATGACTTGGTGACCCAATGTTTTTACGATTCAGCGCATTATCAGGACTATGACCGGCTAGGGCAATTTCGCCGCGCGCTGGCAAAATCTGATACCATACTAGAGGTCACTGATTTGGGCTCAGGTTCACGGGTGGGCCAGCTCAATAAGACCTCTAAAAAAGTCCAAAGCATGTTACGTCACGCAGGGGCCTCAAAAAAAAGACAACAATTGCTATATCGACTCGGGGCTTATTTTAAGCCGGCGCAGATCCTGGAACTAGGTACGCATTCGGGCATGGGTGCTACAGCCCTTTGTATGGGCGCAAAACCAAAGCGTCTGATTACCGTAGAGGGCTGCCCAGAGACCGCCCAATACACCCAAAATAATTTTGTGCGCTGGGGCTCAAATAATCCTGACCTCAATGCCATAGCACTGATCAACAAAAAGTTTGAAGATTTACTGAATGAATTTCAGGGCCTGCAGGACTTCCCGGATTCAAAAACCGCACATGGTACCCAGGCAACCTTTGACCTAATTTACCTCGATGGCCATCACGACGGACCAGCCACCCTGCATTATTTTGAAAGCCTTAAAAAGTATACCCACGACAAAACGGTTTTAATTATTGATGATATCCATTGGTCCCCAGGCATGAGCGCCGCCTGGCAGCAAATTATCAAGGACCCTAAGTTGAGTGTTTCCATCGACAGCTTTTTCTGTGGCTTTTTATTTTTCCACTCCACCCAAGCCAAAGAAGATTTTGTGATTCGGGTTTAACCTGCGAGATTCAGGTTTGACCTGCGAGATTCGGGTGTGATCTCGTGATTCGATTCAAAGTCACAACAATTAGAAATTGTGGAGCGAACGACTTGAACATATGAAATTTGATTGCAAATTACCATAATTTGATTGTGAATAAAATCAGTAACTTTGGACTCAAATTAATTGCATGAGTAAGGTCATTAAAATCCGCTCGATTACCCGTGATTTCCCACTGGGACAAGAGGTGGTAAAAGTGCTCAAAGGAATAGACTTGGACATTGAAAAAGGAGAATACGTCGCCCTGATGGGACCATCGGGTTCTGGTAAATCTACCTTAATGAATTTGTTGGGTTGTCTCGACACGCCGACCTCAGGTAATTATGAACTTAACGGAATCGATGTGAGCAGCATGAGTGACGATGAACTGGCAGAAATTCGCAATAAAGAAATCGGCTTTGTCTTCCAGACCTTTAACCTGCTGCCTCGAACAACGGCATTGGACAATGTTGCCCTCCCCATGGTTTACGCAGGTTATGGCAAACAGCAAAGGCATGAGCGTGCTAGTGAGGTGCTCGCGGACGTAGGCCTTTCAGATCGAATGGATCACCGTCCGAATCAGCTTTCAGGTGGACAAAGACAACGTGTGGCGGTAGGGCGCGCTTTGGTAAACAAACCCTCAATTATTTTGGCCGATGAGCCCACTGGAAATTTGGACTCTAAAACCTCGTTAGAGATCATGCAACTCTTTGACGATATTCATAAAGCCGGCAATACAGTCATCCTGGTGACCCATGAAGAAGACATCGCAGCCCGCGCTCAAAGGGTGATCCGACTGCGTGATGGGGTAATTGAAAGCGATACCAAAACCAAGTAACTCTAAATCTTCGATCATGCTCACTTGGACTTTAATCGCCTTTTTACTGCTTGTGGTTGTGGTGTGGAACAATTTCCGCGTTCAGAAGGCTCGACGTCAGCGTGGTCAGAGGAACTTTCGTACTTCATTCAAAGAAAAGCGCCTGGGAAAAACGCGAATAAAAAAATAAATAGATCATGAAAATATATACCAAAACCGGAGATCAAGGCAATACTTCACTTTTTGATGGAGCGCGGGTACCCAAACACCATCAGCGTATTGAGGCTTATGGCACTTTGGACGAACTCAACTCCTATATCGGTCTTTTAATGAGTCAAGGTATTGCTCAGGAATATAAAAAACAACTCGGGGCCATACAAAACGAACTCTTCGTTCTAGGAGCTCAACTGGCAAATCCTCAAGAAGAATCGGCCGTAAAATCGCGGAAAACACCCACTATCCAACCTAATCATATAACCGCTCTGGAAACAGCCATCGACCAGATGAATGAAGTGCTCCCCCCCATGACCCACTTCATCCTCCCAGGAGGCCACACCATAGTGTCATATTGTCACATCGCCCGCACGGTTTGCCGCCGTGGCGAGCGCCGCGTGACACTTTTGGCCGAAAATCACGCCGTACCTTCTGAGGTCATTCAATATTTAAACCGCCTTTCTGACTACCTTTTTGTCTTGGCACGGAAATTGACTTTTGATTTGGGTATTGAAGAAGTAAAGTGGGAGCCATAAACAACTATTTAACCCACTGTTTTTCAGTACTTTGAATCTGTTCTTTTAAATAATGATGAATTAAATATCTTTTTACTTGACTTTCTGCGGTAAAAATTTATTTTTGCAAAAAACTAAACGGAATTCTGTTATGTACTGGACATTAGAATTGGCATCCTATTTAAGCGATGCGCCTTGGCCGGCAACCAAAGACGAATTGATTGATTATGCGATCCGTACAGGAGCTCCTCTAGAGGTCGTTGAAAACCTTCAATCTATTGAAGATGAAGGTGATTCTTATGACTCAATAGATGAAATTTGGCCAGATTACCCCACAGACGAAGATTATCTGTGGAACGAAGATGAATATTAATCAGCGGCATTACTGCTGAACAAAGTCTCAGGCCCCGTGTGTGTTCTGAGACTTTTTTTTTACAATAACCAAAGCCAATTAAATGGCTCAAACCCTTTGAATTTGTGGGTTTTTGTCGTTTTTTTGTAGGGCTAAGCGCATGAGTATTCAACCTCAACCGCTCAGGGCCGAAATCCAATAATAATGGGACTATTAGACAGTGTTTTAAAAATATTTGTAGGGGATAAATCAAAACAAGATTTAGGGCAAATTCAGCCTTTAGTGTATGAAATCAAGAAATTCGAGCCCAGCATTGCCACCCTTACTTTAGATGAATTACGCGCAAAATCTGATGTATTTCGTAAGCGTATCCAAGACAATCAGGCCGAAGTCGCACAAAAAATTCAAGAATTGCATGCCGCCATTGAAGAGGAGGCTGATATCGATAAAAAAGAAGACCTCTATAACGAAATCGACCGACTCAAGGACGAGCGCTATGCTATCGAAAAAACGACTTTGGAGGCAATTTTGCCGGAGGCTTTTGCCGTAATCAAAGAAACCGCAAAGCGCTTTAAGGAAAATGAGGTCCTGAAGGTCACGGCCACAGCCAAAGACCGTGAATTTTCGGCTACTAAAAATTACATTACGCTTTCAGGGAATGAGGCCCACTGGTCCAACAGCTGGGATGCCGCAGGAAAACAAGTGACCTGGGATATGGTCCATTATGATGTTCAGCTGATTGGCGGGATCGCCCTGCATCTAGGCAAAGTTGCCGAAATGCAAACCGGGGAAGGAAAAACACTTGTCGCTACCCTACCGGTCTACCTCAATGCCCTTGCGGGACATGGGGTTCATCTGGTTACCGTAAACGATTACTTGGCCAAACGTGATAGCGCATGGATGGCTCCTATTTTTGAGTTTCATGGCCTTAGTGTCGATTGTATCGACCTGCATCAACCCAATTCTGCAGCACGCCGTAAAGCATACAATGCAGACATTACTTACGGAACCAACAATGAATTTGGTTTTGATTATTTGCGGGATAATATGTCCCATACCCCGGAGGATTTGGTCCAAAGACCCCACCACTACGCCATTGTGGATGAGGTGGACAGTGTCCTTATTGACGATGCCCGCACCCCACTGATTATTTCAGGTGCTGTACCCCAGGGTGATCGCCATGAGTTTAACGAACTCAAACCAAAAATTAGTTCGATTGTCGATGAACAACGCAAGTACCTTACAGGAGTTTTGGCCGAGGCCAAAAAACTCATTGCCAGTGGCGACGAAAAAGAAGGAGGCTTTCAGCTGCTGCGCGTCTATCGCGGTCTTCCAAAAAATAAGACGCTAATCAAGTTCCTCTCTGAAGAAGGCGTACGTCAAATCTTGCAAAAGACTGAAAACTTCTACATGCAGGACAACAATCGCGAGATGCCGAAGGTCGACGCGGAATTGTATTTTGTGATAGACGAAAAGAACAATCAAATCGAACTCACCGATAAAGGGGTGAATTACCTTTCTGGAAGCGATGATCCAGACTTTTTTGTCATGCCAGAGATCGGTATGGAAATCGCTAAAATTGAGGCCAAAGGACTCGCCCTTGAAGATGAAGCCAAAGAAAAAGAAGCGCTTTTCCGTGAATTTGGCATCAAGAGTGAGCGCATTCACACCCTAAATCAGTTACTCAAAGCCTATACCCTATTTGAAAAAGACACCCAGTATGTAGTGATGGACAATCGTGTTATGATTGTTGATGAACAGACTGGGCGGATCATGGACGGTCGCCGTTATAGCGACGGATTACATCAAGCCATTGAGGCCAAAGAAAATGTAAAAATCGAGGCCGCGACCCAGACTTTTGCTACCATTACATTGCAGAACTACTTCCGCATGTACCGCAAGCTTTCAGGAATGACCGGAACCGCCGTCACGGAGGCTGGTGAGCTTTGGGAAATTTACAAACTCGATGTGGTTGAAATCCCGACGAACCGACCGATTGCTCGTGATGATAGAGACGATAAAATTTACAAGACCAAGCGGGAGAAATACAATGCCGTCATAGACGAAGTGATGCAACTCTCACAAGCAGGTCGCCCGGTACTTATCGGAACCACTTCAGTAGAGATATCAGAGCTTCTAAGTCGTATGCTTGGGATCAGAGGAATAAAACACAATGTGCTTAATGCCAAACTCCACAAAAAGGAAGCCGATATTGTCGCCGAAGCAGGAGACAGTGGTATTGTAACTATTGCCACCAATATGGCAGGCCGTGGTACGGATATTAAACTCACCGACACAGTAAAGAAAGCCGGTGGTTTGGCCATTATCGGTACAGAGCGTCACGACTCAAGACGTGTTGACCGGCAGCTCCGCGGACGTAGTGGCCGCCAGGGAGACCCAGGAAGTTCTCAATTCTATGTTTCACTTGAGGATAATCTCATGCGCCTTTTCGGAAGTGAGCGTATCGCCAAAATGATGGACCGTTTGGGACTACAAGAAGGTGAAGTGATTCAGCATTCCATGATCTCCAAATCCATTGAACGCGCCCAGAAAAAAGTCGAAGAAAACAATTTTGGCATCAGAAAACGCCTTTTAGAATACGATGATGTCATGAATGCCCAGCGCGAGGTGGTCTACAAAAGACGCTATAATGCGCTTTTTGGAGAGCGACTGCGTGTAGATATTGCCAATATGATCTATGACACGGCAGAAGTGATTACTCAAGCCAATAAAATGGCGGGCGACTACAAAAACTTTGAGTTTGAACTCATTCGCTATTTTTCCATGAGTGCCCCGGTCGACGCCAATGGCTTTGACAAGATGAGTGAAAAGGAAATCATCGGTTTGATATACAAAGCCGCCTATAAGCACTATCAAGAGAAGATGACGGCCAATGCAGACATCGCCTATCCGGTTATTAAAAATGTCTATGAAACCCAAGGCGATAAGTTCAAGCGTATTTTGGTGCCTTTTACTGATGGAGTCAAGACCCTTAACGTGGCCACCGATCTGGAAAAGGCCTACAATACCCAAGGAGCTGGTTTGATTACTGACTTTGAAAAGAATATTTCACTAGCCATTATTGATGATGCATGGAAAACCCATCTGCGCAAAATGGATGAACTAAAACAAAGTGTTCAGTTGGCTGTACATGAACAAAAAGACCCGCTGCTTATTTATAAGTTTGAGGCCTTCGAGCTGTTTAAATCAATGATTGAGACTGTCAATAAAGACGTCATCTCCTTCTTATTCAAAGGAGAACTTCCTCAAGAACAGCAGCAACAAATTCGTGAAGCGAAGCAAGTGCGTCAAAAACAAAACTACAGCGAGCAAAAAGAAGAAATACAAAATCTAGACGAGCGCTCGGCTCAAGCCAGAGCTGCAGGTCAAACTCAAAACAGAGCCCAAGCCGTTGAAACTGTAGTGCGCGAACAACCAAAAATCGGGCGTAATGATAAGGTGACCATCAAGCATGTGCTTAACGGGCAAACTAAAACACTTAAATACAAACAAGCCATTCCATTGATTCAAAAGGGGGAATGGGTGATCCAAACAGAAAATTAAATACTCAAATACAACAAATGAAAAAGACATTATTACTCGGATTAATTACAGGAATTTTTGGGTTGCATTGCACCAATGCACAATACACAAATTTGGGCGGCGGCATCACGCCATCGGCCATTAATTATAACGGGACCACTGTAGTGGGCAATAACGGTGCCGAGCATTTTATGTGGAAAGCACAAACGGGCATAGTACTGATAGGCGGAGTAGCGCCTCAAGGATACGGTGGACAAACAGACATCAGTTCTGATGGAACCATCATTTCTGGTACCCGAATTAATCCGAACACCGGCTTGGGTGAACTCAGTGTTTTTGATGTGAATACAGAATCTTGGACTTCGCTTGGGGGCATAGGGGGGTCATCAGGGTCATCTACCAGCTCGGCTTGGGGGATTTCACATGACGGAACCTCTATAGTTGGATTGGGTTGGGTCAATGCAGGCTCAGCGCATGCTATTCAATGGACTGCAGCCACTGGGATGGTTGATTTAGGAAGTACCGTATCAGGCAGCAGCTCACGAGCCAATGCGTGTAATGGTGATGGTTCGATTGTTGTAGGATGGCAAGACACCACCACTGGATTTCGTCAAGGAGCCATTTGGGTCAACGGCGTACAACAACTGTTGACGCACCCTAATAGTGGTTTAGCCTCAGAGGCTGGCTGTGTTTCATTCGATGGAACCTTCGTTGGTGGAGGCGGCAACACTAATAACAACTACCAGGCTTGGCGATACAGCCCCAATACAGGGATCGAGGATATCGGGCCAGCGCCGGTTAACGGATGGAGAGGAGCAACCACAGGCATGTCGGACGACGGCACTACACTGGTCGGCTTTTATCGTCCCTGGCCAGCACCAGCAACTCAAGGCCAAGGCTTTTATTACAAAGATGGTGTGGGTCTAACGGATTTAAACCAGTTGGCCACTGACTTGGGCATCGACACTCAAGGGCGCACTTTAGCCCTACCTTTGGCCGTTTCAGGTGATGGAAGCACCGTAGTGGGTATCGCTAATGACGGGACTGGATTTTTAATTCGACTGGCTGAGAGTTATGCCATTAATGATGAGTGTAGCAATGCTATTCTTTTGTCCTGTAACTCAATGGAGCAAGGCTCGACAACAAATGCCACGGATTCTGGCGGAAACGGCACTAACGACGTTTTCTACAAATTTGTCGGGGATGGAGATGCACAGATGGTTACGGCCTCTTTATGTGCCAACACAAATTTTGATACTGTAATTCGCGTATACGACAATTGTGATTTAACTAACGAAATTGCCTCAAACGACGATTTTTGTGGTGTCCAAAGTGCCGTAACTTTTGAAAGTGATGGTGTGAGCAGTTATTTTATCATGGTAGAAGGTACGAACGACTCTGGTGATTTTGAAATCACTATTGATTGTGAAAACATCATGAGTGTGGATCAACAGAACTTTTTAAATTTTGCCATTGCGCCAAACCCAGCTACAGAGACTATTTCTGTGCACAACGCTGCGCCTATCGAGCATTTGGTGGTGAGTAATGTCATGGGGCAAAGACTTTTGGTAGTTGAGCAAGCTGGCCTGCAACAATCTATTTCTGTGCAGCACTTGACTCCTGGAGTTTACTTTGTGACTGCCGAAATTCAAGGAGCAAAACATACCGTAGCTGTGGTAAAACAATAATCCACGGTAAATGGTTTTTTTATGAGTAAAAAACCAAAACAAAATACAAATAAGCCAGAAGCATCTCCGAGCACAAAAGGTGCTCGGGATGCTTCTATTGCTTCTGTGCGTCAGGCACGTCAAACACAACAAAGCGCACTAGAACTTGTAGACGCCCTCAAAAACGGAGATAAAACTGCCCTGAGCAGAGCCATAACTTTGATCGAGAGTACCTCCTCTAAACATCAAATACAAGCGAGAGAAATTCTAAAACGCGCCTTTGGGCCTCGCGAGAGCATACGTATTGGTATTACAGGAATTCCTGGTGTAGGCAAAAGTACCTTTATTGAACAATTAGGCATGATGCTTACTGAAAAGGGGCATCGCGTGGCGGTTTTGGCAGTAGACCCCAGCAGCAGTCTAAGTGGAGGAAGTATTCTCGGGGATAAAACACGTATGCAACAACTTACCCAAGCCACTTTGGCTTTTATCCGTCCTACTCCGAGTAAATTAACTTTAGGTGGTGTGGCACGCCATACTCGAGAGAGTATCATGCTTTGTGAAGCAGCAGGATATGAGGTTATTTTAGTGGAAACCGTCGGGGTCGGTCAAAGTGAAACTGCTGCTGCACAGCTATGTGACTTTTTCCTATTGTTGCAACTCGCAGGAGCTGGTGATGAGCTACAGGGCATAAAAAGAGGTATTATCGAAATGGCCGATGCTATTGTCATTAACAAAGCTGATAATGATGCTCAATTAAAAATAGCCAGAGCCGCACAAGTCGAATATCAGAGAGCACTTGGACTCTTTCCGCATAAGTCCAGCGGCTGGCAGCCCAGGACTCTCACCTGTTCTGCACTAAATAATATCGGTATTGATGTCGTTTGGGAAATGATCCAAGAATATACCGCACAGACCAAAGCCAATGGTTATTTCGCCCAAAAACGCAGAAACCAAAATTTAAATTGGCTCGACACAGCAGTGACCGAATCCCTAAGAGAGCGCTTACTGCTCCATCCAGAGGTTCTAGCCATATGGGATGTACTAAAAGAACAAGTGAGCAGTGAGCAAATTACCCCAGTGGAGGCAGCAGAAATATTGTTGTCTAAAGCCCTTAAGGCAAAGTCTTAAACCATTCTAATTGAGCGCGCAATCCCACCTCCAGCGAAGTATTTGGTTGATAATTCAATAGACGCTTTGCCTTATCAATCACGGCCAAGGTACGATCTTGATCTCCCGGGCGTGGCGGCATTATCTTTTTAATTATGACCCTACCGAGTAATCGCTCTACGGTTTCAATCCCCTCTGCGGTGGTATGCTCGAGGTCTGATCCTAAATTAATGATCTCCCCATTACACCCCTCTGTCGCCTGAAGCACAGCCACAATACCTGAGACTATATCTCCTACATAGGTAAAACTCCGGCGGTGCGCTTCACTGCCCTGGAAAAGCGTAAATTCCTTTTGATTGAGACCACAATCAATCAATCTAGTATAAAGTTTATCAGGTCGCTCTCGCGGCCCATAAACTGAATAAAGGCGCAAAGAGGTTCCTTTTAAAAATCCACGGCGAATATAGGCCATTACTAGCTGTTCAGCAGCCAATTTAGTGACTCCATACCAAGAAGCTGGTTCGGGGGCTGAAGACTCATTCTTTGTGGCCACTAGACCATAAACCGAGGAGGTCGCAATGTTCACTATATAAGGGGGCTGGTCCAATGCTTCTAGAACGCTTAGCAGACGCTGAGTCGCAATGAAATTATTATTCAAATAAGCTTCAAAAGTACTCGACTCAGATATTCCTGGCTGGGCGGCAAAGTGAAAAACAAAAGCGACATCCGCCGGCCAAACTGAGGCCAAATCATTCTTTACCAAATCTACGCGCTGCATCAAAACGCCTTGAGCTTCTAACTGCTTTGCGGTATGCTCCTTTAAAGCTACATCGTAGTAATTCGAGAAATTATCCCACCCAATCACTTGATGCCCCAAAGATTGAAGACGCTCTGCAGTATGAGAACCAATAAAACCAGCGGCCCCGGTGATGAGTATTTTCATGAAGTGTTTATTCTTTTGCAAAGAAACCACTTTTTTAGGTTTCCCTTTTATTCCTGATAAAGAATTACTTTTGCACCAAAGGCCTGAAATAAATGAACTACACCCTGACCATTATCGTACCCGTCTACAACGAGCAGGACAATCTACAACGCCTAGAAAAAGAATTGTTGAAATATCTAGAAATCGCCGCAAAACCGAGCTGTGTACTTCTGGTCAATGACGGCTCTAGCGACAATAGTCTTGGCATGATTCAAGACATCTGTCAGCGCAATGCAGCCTTTAGCTATCTGAGTTTTGTCGAGAATTGTGGACTCAGTGCAGCCATAAAAGCCGGTTTTGATGCGGCTCAAACCCCTCTAGTGGGTTATATAGACAGTGACCTACAAACCGATCCTGAGGATTTTAATAAACTGCTTGAGTATACCGATGATCATGCTTTGGTCACTGGAGTAAGAGCCGACCGAAAAGACGATTTTGTCAAAAATATATCCTCAAAAATCGCCAACGGAATTCGTAGAGCATTTACTCATGACGGTATGGATGATACTGGATGCCCCTTGAAGATTATCCGAACCGACTGTGCCAAAAAAATACCCATGTTTAAAGGACTGCATAGGTTTTTACCAGCGATGATCCTACTTCAAAATGAGACGGTTATCCAAATTCCTGTACGCCACTACCCTAGAATTGCAGGTCAAGCAAAGTTTGGTCTTTGGAATCGACTCCTAGGGCCCTTGGTGGATTGCTTTGCCTACCTCTGGATGAAGAAAAAGTATATCAACTACCAGATTAAAGAACAAGGATGAGTCAGGTGCTGATTTACAGTATTGGATTTTTGGCCCAGCTTCTATTTTCGGCACGCTTATTTGTGCAATGGTTTTTATCTGAGCGCCAAAAACGCGTGGTCACCCCAAGCCTCTTTTGGCAATTAAGTCTTATAGCCTCATTTTTACTTTTTGTTTATGGCTATCTGCGTCAAGATTTCGCCATTATGCTGGGACAGTCTCTAACCTACTATATCTATATCCGAAACTTACATTTTCAAGGTCAGTGGCGAAAGGCTCCAGCAATCATCCGCTATTTCTTGCTTTTTTTCCCTCTACTGATTGTATGGTACGGCTATAACAACGGGGCTTATGATCGTGAATTACTTCTAAATAACGCGGCTATTCCGAATTGGTTGTTTTGGCTCGGCGTGAGTGCACAACTGATCTTCACCTTCAGATTTATCTATCAATGGTATTACTCTGAACAGCGCAAAACATCACATCTACCCAAAGGATTTTGGCGACTCAGCGCTTTGGGGGCTACCATGATCATTACCTATGCCCTTTTTCGGCAAGACCCGGTACTTATTGTAGGACACGGCAGTGGACTAATCATCTATATACGCAACTTATTTATTGGTAAAAATGAATCAAGGGAGTAAATACGTCGGTTATCTACTGTTTGGCATTGCATTTATTGTATTTGTAGCGCATCTGGAGGTCTTGCTGATCAACATCATGGAAGCCCGAAATTTTATTACGGCTCGCGAGATGAATGTAGATGGTAATTGGCTTTTAACGACCATTAACGGTGAACCGCGTTATCAAAAGCCACCACTACCGACTTGGCTTACCGCATTTTCAGCCCTAGTTTTTGGTCTAAAAAATATTGCAGCACTCAGATTACCCGCCGCTATTATGGGACTCTTCTCAGTTATGATTAGTTATGCCCTAGCCTTAAAATACACCCGTAATAAATCTCATGCCTTTTGGTCAGGATTGATTCTAACCACGTCATTTTATATGGTCTTTGCTGCACGAAATGGTCAGTGGGATATTTTTACCCACAGCTTTATGCTAGGCGGTATTTACACTTTGTATCAACTTATTGAGCGGCCAAAATCCCGTTGGATTTATGCTTTACTCACAGGTTTATTATTTGGCGCTTCGTTTATGAGCAAAGGTCCTGTTTCGATTTATGCGCTGTTTTTACCTTTAGTTTTGGCCCAAGGAATCGTTTCAGGTTTTAGCGGTTTAAAATCAAATATTGGCCCCCTGTTTTTGGTGCTTGTCGTGGGTCTGATCACGGGGCTTTGGTGGCATGCCTATATCAATTTAGCTGATCCTGAAAATCTACAAGCGATAACCGAGAAAGAAACGGCAAATTGGACTAATTATAACGTCAAGCCCCTTTATTATTATTGGAATTTTTTCATTCAAACCGGTCTGTGGACTATTCCTGCGGTACTCAGTTTAGCCTATCCTTATCTTAAATCGAGAGTCTTTAATGGTAAGGCCTATGCCTTGAGCTTTTGGTGGACCATCTGCGCTGTATTTTTACTTTCAATAATTCCTGAGAAAAAGCCGCGTTACCTTCTGCCTGTATTGATTCCTTTGGCATTTAATATTGGTTTTTTTGTGCTCTACGCCATAAAACATTTCAAAAATATGAGCCCTTGGCTGCGCCTGCCCTTGCAACTACATTTCGGAATACTAGGGATTGTAGGTCTGGCCTTTCCTGCTGCCGCATGGGCTTTTTTTGGAGACAGTCTAAATCCCCATATCATTTGGTTTGTCTTGACTTCAATGGGTTTGGCTTTGAGTGCCACTGCTATACTTTACGGCTTGGTTAAAAGCAGGATACAATGGTCATTTAGAGGCAGTATAGCCCTGATTTTAGTGGTAGTGCTTTTTGGTTTGCCCATGGCTCCTGTAGTGAGCCAAAATCCCAATTACAAATCTCTTAGCCTGCTCGCCGATTGGGCCCAAAAACACAACATCAAAGTTTATGAGTTTGGCGGGTTTACCCCAGAAATGGTCTGGGATTATGGTAAACCTATACCGGGTCTATTAAAAGATGGCGTCCTGATCCGCCCTAAAGATTCGGTCTTTGGCGTGATTGTTTCTGAAGACAATTTAAACGGCTTTAAAAAGCAATTTCAGCAGGATCAAATCGAGCTCATTGATCGCTACGACATGAATCCTCAAGGTCCTGGACAAAGAACCCACCGCCCAAGGCTATGGCGTGACTTTTTTATCGTGCGCAGCTCAAATACAGTTGTCGAGGAAGGGAATTAAGAAAAACGTTTGATCAACATAAGATGAAGCGGGTAAAAAACAAACCCGCCGAGAACAATCCCCGCAATCCAGCCCGTAATCACGTCTAAAGGGTAATGGACCCCAAGATAAATACGGCTATAACCCAGAGCGAATGCCCATATGGGCAATAGAATTATCCAAAATCTCGGGCAAAAAAAGCCCCTCACTTTGGCCAAAGGCCCATTTGACTCTAAACCTGGACTCATGCCCTGATTTCTTATCCAGCGGACAAAAAAGGCCGCTAAAGCCGCGGCACTAGATGCATGGGCCGAAAAATAGCCATAGCGACCACAATAAGCCACCACCATTCTAAGCTGATCCTGTAGGGCCTCTTCTCTACATGGCCGTGGGCGCTGTACCAAAACGTATTTGAATAAATTGGCGAGTTGATCCGTCATCAAGATCATTAACCCAATAACAAAAAGTGTCTGTAAAACCTGACGCCAAGTATAGTATTGACGCAGAAGCCAAAGCAAAAGCAAATAAAGAGGAATTGAAGACCACTTATTGGTCACCATCAGCCAAAACGGGTCCCATGAAGGAGTTCCCGCGCTATTGATCCAAATAAAAAGCGTCTGGTCATATGTGAGCCAGGTGTCAATCATTGTCATTTTCGTAGCGTGCCATCTCCCTATCGTAAAATTCTGAGGCTTGATCGATACATCGCGTCATTTCTTCTTCTAGCTCTTTGAGATCTTCGCTGTCAAATTCTTCAAACCATTCGATTTGATCATCGACTAGATTGATGATAAAGCGAGGAAATTCGGTGTGAATGACATAAATCGCGTCTGGGGTATCAGTATTGTCTCCTAGTAAGAATTTTGGCAGTTCCATAGAGTCTGTTATTTGAGGGTAAAGGTAATCAAGAATTTTCTAAGTCGATGAGGCAGGTCCCTGAGCAATAAGTCGCTTAGAGAGACGATTAAATCGCCACAACAGAGTCGCAGCTGCGGCCACTAATCCAGCCAATAATCCTATCCAAATGCCAGTGATCTCCAATGAAGTATACATACCTAAATAAATGGATATGGGAAAACCGACGATCCAATAGGAAATAAAGGTGTAAATAGTAGGATAAAATACATCTTGAAGCCCCCGCAGTGCCCCCAATGCGACGACTTGTATCGCATCGCTGATTTGATATAAAGCCGCAATGACTATGAGGGTTTTGGCAATTTCAAGTACCTCATTATTGTCCACCCATTGAGCGACATTGTCCATATCTAAATACATAGTGGGCAGCCAATGATTGAAGGCCAAAAACACCAGAGCAAAAAGTATGGAGCATATCAGCGCCAAAAGAAAAATTGAAAAAGCAATTCGCCGAAGCTCAGAGAATGCTGCTTTACCCTTTTGATTGCCCACACGCACCATAGCCACCACGCTAAAGCCCATGGCTACCATAAAAGTCATCGAAGATAAGTTTAAAGCAATTTGGTTCGCGGCTTGAGGGTTTTTACCCAAAACACCAGACAACCATATAGCCGCGGTAAAAAAGACGACCTCAAAAAACATTTGTAAAGCCGAAGGAAAGCCCAGTCTTAAAATCTTTTTAAATACCCTTGAACTCAATAATTTAAAACGTAAATGGCGTACATACCATTTTGCTTTTTCATGATGGGCTAAAAACCACCAGAGGACCACCACCATAATCACACGCGAGGCCAAAGTCCCGATTGCCGCTCCAACCACTCCCATGGCGGGCGCACCAAAATGACCAAAAATAAAGCAGTAATTCAGCAGCACGTTGACCACATTGGCTACAAGGGTGGCGTACATAGGATATCGCGTCAATGACAGACCATCGCTGCATTGTTTAATGGCCTGAAAAATAATGAGTGGTACCAATGATACCGCTACATAGGTCAAATAAGGCATTGCCAGTGTTACCACCTCTTCAGGTTGTTTCATCAAATGCATTAAAGGCTTGGCCACAAAAACAGAGGTAAAAAGTGCCAAGCCAAGCAAGGTACATAATACCAGCCCGTGTTTGAAGGCTATTTTTCCGCGAGAAAAATTGCCCTCCCCGTCGGCCTCAGCTACAAGTGGAGTGATGGCTGTGCTAAAACCAATGCCGAGTGACATGGCCACAAACATAAAACTATTGCCTAATGAGACTGCGGCAAGCTCTGCCGTCCCTAATTGGCCGACCATAATATTGTCTACAAAGGCAACAAGCGTATGGCCGAGCATACCCAAAATGACAGGTCCTGCCAGACGCAGGTTATACCCAAATTCGCGTGTATAGCGCTCAAGCAACATTTAAAAAGCCCTACTTAGGGATGCTGGTGTATTCTGTTTTTGTTCCGTATTTATCCATGAGATAAATCAAAGAAGTCATTGTGGCGGCCCCAAGCTCTAATTCACGCTTATTCACCGCATCAAAAGTATCATTTGAGGCATGATGATGGTCAAAATAGCGCTGAGAATCCGGCCGTAATCCAGCCAATACCATACCCTCTTTCTTTAATGGACCAATATCTGCACCACTACCCCCGGGTTCAAAATAATGAATCAAATAGGGTTTAAACAAAGGGACCCAAGATTGAATTTGATCCATATTTTCACTGTCCGCATCAATAGAGAAACCACGAGGGGTAAAACCACCAGAGTCACTCTCTAAGGCAAAGACGTGATTCTCTTTTTTGATTTGCGCCTCTTCGGCATATTTTCGGCCGCCGCGCAGTCCATTTTCTTCATTCATGAACATAACCACTCTTACGCTATGGCGGGGTTTATAACCTATTTTTTTGAGTAAACGCAATACTTCGATGGACTGAACACAGCCTGCACCATCATCGTGAGAACCATCCCCTAAATCCCATGAATCCAAATGACCCCCTACGACCATATAGTTATTGGGGAACTCAGAACCACGGATTTCGCCAATCACATTATAGGACTGAACGTTCGGAAAAACACGACAGGTTTGGTTAAAATAAAACAAGAGATCGGGCTTAAGTTTCAGTGCCGTACTCAGATAATTAGCATCATTGGTCGCTATGGCACAAGCCGGAATGCGCTGACTCGCGGGTAAATCGTCATAACTCATGGCTCCTGTGTGCGGCAGGTCATCCTGACGTAAATTCATAGAGCGCACCACCACTCCAACTGCACCATACTTTGCGGCTTCTTTGGCACCAGAATAGCGCTGATCCACACAACCACCATAGGCTTCAAAGGTGTGGATTAAATTGGCCTGCATAGGCCGATTGTAAAACACTATTTTTCCTTCTATAGCTTCGCGCCCAAGAGCTTCAAGTTCCTCGATACCTTTAACCTCAACTACCTCAGCCTTCAACCCTCCATCTGGAGTAGCCACAGATCCACCTAGGGCGCAGACTTTGACCACAGAACTTATGCCTGGGGCTGTTTCTATATAACTGTACTCAGGTACACCGCGGGTCCATTTCGGGACCATTACAGGCTGCAACCATACCGAATCTAATCCGATTTCTTGCATGACTTCTTTGGTATACTGCACGGCCTTTTCTGCCTCTAATGAGCCTGACAAACGCCCCCCGATTTCATTAGATAAATAATCTAGCCATTCATAGGCCTGTCCATCGGTTAAGGCCAAATCATATATGCTGCGCAGCATTTGCTCATCTGGGGTTTGACTAACCTTTGTTTGCTTTTGCGCCCAAAGTCCCTGTAAGGCAAAAGCCCATAAAAACAATACTAAGACGGAGGTTGATTTATTCATATTTCTAAGATTTTATACCCTTATTTTTCTATTGCGATTATTTTTTCTGTGCAAACAGATGCACATCATCCTCGGTTATTTGGGGGCCTCCCAAAATAATCAATCGTTCTACCACATTGCGCAGTTCACGAATATTTCCCGTCCAATCAAACGACTTGAGTAATTTCAAAGCCTTTTTATCGAAGTTTTTTACTGTAGCGCCTTGCTCGCTTGCAATTTGCTCACAAAAGTGGGCCACTAGTTCGTCGATATCGTCTTTGCGATAATTCAGCCCTGGAACATCAATCAAAATAACAGCTAGGCGATGATAGAGATCCTCACGAAAACGACCTTCTTTGATTTCCTGAGGGAGATCTTTATTGGTGGCCGCCAAAACACGCACATCCACTTTAATGTCCTTATCACTGCCCACGCGCTGTATTTTTTGTTCTTGTAGGGCTCGCAAAACTTTGGCTTGGGCTGAAAGACTCATATCGCCTATTTCATCCAGAAATAAGGTACCCCCATTGGCGCTTTCGAAACGCCCGGCTTTGTCCTTGACCGCCGAGGTAAACGCCCCTTTAACATGTCCAAATAATTCGCTTTCTATGAGTTCACTGGGGATTGCTGCACAATTCACTTCAATCATCGGTCCTTTGGCACGGGTACTCTGACTGTGCAGTGCATGGGCCACTAACTCTTTTCCGGAACCATTGGGCCCCGTAATTAAAACCCTAGCATCAGTGGGCGCAACCTTATCAATCATGGACTTGATTTGCGCCAAAGCCTGCGAAGAGCCAATCATGGTGTATTTTCTGGCTACTTTTTTAGTCAATCGATTGTTGGCCACCAACAGCTGTTTTCGATCTAATGCGAGACGAACTGTATTGAGTAGACGATTCAAATCTGGAGGTTTTGAGATATAATCAAAAGCTCCAAGGCGCATGGCCTCGACAGCGACCTCGATATCCCCATGGCCAGAAATCATGACTACAGGAATCTCGGCATATTGTTCCTGTATTACGCTCAAGAGTTCCATACCATCCATTACGGGCATTTTAATGTCGCAAAATACCAAATCAAAAACCTGAGATTGGATCGTTTCTAGACCTTGACGACCATCTTCGGCTTCATAAACTTCATAGGAAGCATCCTCTTCCTTGAGAATTTTCGAAAGCACACGCCGGATGGCGGCTTCGTCTTCTACAATCAAAATTTTTGGCATGACTACTGAGTTTATTGGGATTCACCAGTGGGCTTGGTATACAAGTGTACGTCGCGCTGAGGAAATGGAATACTGATTTTATTTTGGCGAAATAAATCGTCTATCCTGAAACGTATATCACTTTTCACCACAGGGTCGGTAAAACTGTCAGAAACAAAAAAATTCACACTGAAAATAAGGGCGGAATCACCAAAATCCTCGAAAAGTACAAAAGGCTTAGGCCTCAATAAAATCCTGGAGTCTTTTTCCAAGCTTTTCAGCAATAGTGCTTTGACCAGTGCCGTATCACTCCCATAGGCCACTCCAACGGTAACAGTTTCCCGAGTTTGCTTATGATTTTGAGTGTAGTTAAATACGGTATCTGAAATAAATTTATGGTTTGGAATGATCACTATTTTGTCATCCCGTGTAATCGCCCTAGTTGTTCTCAAGCGGATATCAACTACGCGGCCCACCTTGCCCTCCACTTCGATTATATCGCCTGCTTGAAGGGACTTATCCAGCATGATAAATATACCCCCTAATACATCTTGGAATAGCTCTTGGAGGGCCAAACCTACACCTACCAATAGCGCCGCACTAGCCGCTAAAAAAGGCGTTACATTAACGCCTGAAAAACTCAGAACGGCAAAAACAACGATCACATAAGCCAGATATTTAATGAATTTGAATACACTGATAAACTTTAGGGTATCTGTTTCACTAAGATTTCTAGTGTAAATTTTTCGAACCAGTCCTAAAACATAACTGGTGGCAATAAATGAAATTGTAACCAGAAGCAAAGTGCCCACCGTAATTTGAATATGATTGGCTCCTTCCCCCCAATGAAAACCCCAATTCAATACCTCAGAAATCGCTTCCCAAATACTTCGTTTTATAGTTTGGGCTAACTCCTGTTCAGCATCTTGAATCAATATTTCAACCATTTAATTAACTCTTTATAACTCGGCTTTTTGCCATACATCAATATCCCTACGCGGTATATTTTGGCGGCCAACCAGACCGTTCCCATAAAGGTAGTAAATAAAAGCACCACAGAGAAAATTTGTTGCCAGAGCGGGACGCCAAATGGTATACGCATGAGCATCACCACAGGCGAGGTTAAGGGGATAAAACTGAATACTTGTGAAACAGTCCCATGAGGATCTTCAATCACAGTAAATACGCCAACATAAACGGCAATGATCAGCGGCATGAGTATGGGTAATAAAAATTGTTGTGTATCGGTCTCACTGTCTACAGCGGCGCCAATTGCCGCATAAAGTGAGGCGTAAAGCAAATAACCGCCAATGAAATATAAAAAGAACATGAGCACAAGATTTGTCAAGGGCAATTGCCATATTTCTCGAGCCACAGCTACGGCTATTTCTTGAGATTCCTGATCACCAATTTGTGCCGCCTCTTGCGCTAAATTAGCCCCTGATCCTATTTCCAATCCGAGCACGCTGGACGCCACAACAGAGAACAGCCCTAAAATAATGACCCAAATCGCAAATTGTGTAATGCCCGCCAAGGTTGTTCCAAAAATCTTTCCTAGCATCAGCGCCCTAGGCTTTACTGAGGAAATAATCACCTCAATGATGCGGCTGGTTTTTTCTTCAATAACGCTACGCATAATCATGTTACCGTAAATAATAATAAACATGAACAGTAGATATCCTGCGGCACCCCCAAAAATTAATTTCAAGCCCGAACCGAGTTTAGAGGTTTCCTGGCCGGCAAAGGTTTCTAATTGAGTGGATACATTGAAGTACAAAGCCTCTATCGCTTTATCATCTATGCCGTTTTCGCGCAAGACCAGAGCATTAGCCTGCCGTTGTATCAATCGTTCCATGGCCACTGTTACTCCGAGGGCCGGGGTATCTGCACTATAAAAAGTAATTCCTTTTTTCAATGCCGCAATAGAATCGACGCTCGGGATGTATAACAAGCCATAAGCCGATGTGGCCTCAGCCAAGGTTTTGGCCTGCTCTAACTCCATATCGGGCAAAATCTCAAAACGCAACTGATTGTTATCTTCGAATAGATGTCCGAAATACCCGCTATTATCTAAAACTTTTATGTCTTTTAGAGTATCATTATTGACACTCGAAAGATAAGCCACCACGCTGATGAGCGCCGCCATGAGTAAGGGACTTAAAAAAGTCATCACCACAAAAGATTTATTGCGAATTTTATTTAGGTATTCTCTGGTAATGATAAGGCCTAGATGTTTCATTATCTCTTGATTATAGATTTATGATTGCCGTGGTTAGGCTCAATTATTATTACTGTTTTGGGCTATGGTTTGTACAAATAAATCGTTTGCCGAGGGGACTTCGGCCACAAAGTGATAGACCATACCGTAACGACTTAATTCTGTCAGCACCGCGTTTGGGGCATCCTGATATGAAAGCTGTAGACTGAATTGGACCCCTTGATAGACCGATTTAAATACAGTTGGTGTAATGCTAAACTTTTCACCAATAGCCTTAAATATCTGATCATGATTTTCACACTGGATACCAACTTTAAATCGATTGCTTAAGTGGGCCCGCTTGATTTGGGTTAAATTGCCATCAAGAATTTTTTTAGACTGATGCACCAGGGCTATATGATCGCATAATTCTTCAACTGATTCCATGCGATGAGTCGAAAATATCACTGTGGCACCCTCGTCGCGTAGACGCAAAATTTCACTTTGTATTACTTGCGCATTTATGGGGTCAAAGCCACTAAAAGGCTCGTCAAAAATTAAAAGTTTAGGTCGGTGTAATACGGTCACCACAAACTGGATTTTCTGAGCCATTCCCTTGGAAAGCTCCTGTATTTTTTTATCCCACCAATGGCCTATATCAAGACGCTCAAACCACATTTTGAGCTGGGCTTTAGCCTCAGATTTAGCCATACCCTTTAATTGGGCTAGATAGAGGGCTTGCTCCCCTACTTTCATCGATTTATAAAGCCCGCGTTCTTCAGGCAAATAACCGATATCGCTGATGTGATGAGGTGCGAGCGGGGCACCGTCTAAATAAACATTTCCCTGGTCGGGCATGGTGATTTGATTCACAATGCGAATCAAGGTCGTCTTTCCTGCACCATTAGGTCCGAGCAATCCAAAGATAGAACCTTTAGGAACAGATAGACTCACACGATCCAAGGCGGTAAAGCTGCCAAAAGACTTCGAAACTTCATTTACATCTAATAATGCCATAACTGAAAAATAATACGGGCCAAAAAGCCGGCACAAATACACCGTAAAGGTACTTCTTCTGGAAGGAAAATGGATGGATTATAAACAAAACCCACCCTAAATCGGTTGACTTAGGGTGGGAAAAAAAATTGCTATGAAAAAGAAAAAATTGACTCTTTATAGGAAAAGAGACGCTCAAATATAAACAAAAAAATATGTTTTTAACATGAATTTACGAAAACATATCTTTTACCTTCTCAAAAAAGGACTTGTCTTCTTTTTCAGGTTTGGGCATAAAATGCTCATCATTTTTCATCTTTTCAAAGAAATCACGCTGTTCTTTTGACAGGGTTTTTGGGGTCCAAACGTTTAGGTGCACGAGTAAATCACCAACTCCATAGCCTTGAACACTTGGTATACCTTTTCCACGTAAGCGCAGTATTTTTCCGCTTTGTGCCCCAGGTTCAATTTTTATGCGCACCTTTCCTGTGACCGTCTCAATTTCTTTGGAAGTTCCTAAAACGGCATCGGAAATGCTCACATATAAATCGTAATGTAAATTGTCTCCTTCTCTCTGGAGCATTGGGTGCTCTTCTTCAGAAATAGCCACAATTAAATCTCCCGAAATTCCTTGACCGGGGGCATCGTTTCCTTTACCGGAAACTTTAAGCTGCATCCCGTCCACGACCCCTGCTGGAATTTTTATAGAAACAGTTTCTTCACTGACAATCATCCCCTCAAGGTCTGCCTCAGCTGGTCTGTGGTCTAGAATTTGGCCGGCACCACGACAACTTCCACAGGTCGCTGCAGTTTGCATGCGACCCAGGATGGTATTTTGAATTTTTGTAACCTGTCCTTGGCCTTGACAAGTGCTACAGGTTTTATAAGTGGTTCCTGGAGCTTGTATTTTACGCTTTACTTTGATTTTTTTCTCAACACCCTGAGCTATTTCCTCAAGACTTAAACTCACGCGTATTCTTAAATTACTGCCCTTGGCACGTCGTTGACCTCCGCCAAATCCACCGCCGAAAGCACCGCCAAAGGCGCCACCAAAAATATCACCAAACTGACTGAATATATCTTCCATATTCATGCCACCTCCACCAAAGCCACCACCTTCAAAGGCTTGATGACCAAATTGATCGTAACGTGCCTTTTTATCTGGATCACTCAGCACCTCGTAAGCCTCTGCCGCTTTTTTGAAGTTTTCTTCTGCCTTAGTGTCTCCTGGATTTTTGTCCGGGTGATGTTCGATGGCTTTCTTGCGATATGCCTTTTTTATTTCACTGGCACTAGCCCCTTTAGAGACGCCCAATATTTCGTAAAAATCTTCTTTCATCTTATTGTCCGATTACTACCTTAGGATAGCGTATAATTTTTTCACCCAACAAATATCCTTTTTCTATGACCTCAATGATTTTACCTTTCATCTCCTGGTTCGGTGCAGGTATTTGGGTAATAGCCTCATGCTGATCGGCGTCAAAAGGTGTTCCGATCTCAGTTTCAATCAATGCTAAACCTTTTTGTTTCAGGGTCTCAAAAAACTTGTTACGGATTAAGGTCACCCCTTCATACATAGAATCGTCTGCCTTTTCAAGTTGTTTTAATGCACGGTCAAAGTCATCCAGCACAGGCAGTAATGCCACCATGACATCATGACTCGCCGTCTTGAATAATTCAATACGTTCCTTGCTGGTGCGGCGTTTATAATTCTCAAATTCAGCGAATAATCTAAGATATCGATCCTTTTCTTGGGCTAAAGCTTCTTCAGCTGAGGGCTCTGTTTGAGAGTGAGACTCATTTTGCTGGGTTTGCTCCTTTTGAACCTCCTCTGACTGCAATTCAGGATTTTCTTCTTGGGCTTTCTTACTTTTTTTGCTCATTATCTTTAAAATTATTAGCTATTAGCAAGAAGCAAATTTATTGCCACAATGGGTAAAATGTCAAAATGTCACTTTGACAACAAATCAGCAGCAGCATAACGAAGATCAGAGAATTTAAACCCAAAATTTGCTCGGGTCAAAATTTCCGGAATGACCCACTGACTGTCTAGAACTAAGCTGCTGCGCTCGCCAAGTATTAATCGTAAAAATTGTGCAGGTACAGCAGGTAACCAAAGGGGACGTCTCAGATGCTGGGCCAAAACCTGAGTCATTTTTTTCTGAGTTACCGCTATGGGTGCTACGGCATTTATATTGCCCGCAAATTCATTATCGATAATCCACAAATACACCCCGACAAGATCCTCAATATGAATCCATGATTGATATTGTTTTCCTGAGCCTAAGACTGATCCCATTCCCCATTTTATAGGTCTGAGGATTTGCCGGAGCACACCCGCTTCACGGGCTAAAACTAATCCGGTGCGCACGGCAGCGGTTGTCACATTTTTTCCATGGCCCTTATGGGTAGCCATTTCCCATTGACGGACCACTTCGGCCAAAAATCCTGAGCCAAATGTTTGATCTTGGTCGTTATAATTAAGTGAAAAGGAGGAGGCGTAACCTGAGATACCACTGGCACCTATGTAATGAATTTTTTGCTCGTGTTTTTTGAGCGCTAACTTAAGGGCTTTGGCTGTGTCTAAACGACTTTGTAAAATTTCCTTTTTATGCTTTTTTGTCCAAGGTAAAGATACCGATGCACCGGCTAGATTAATGACCACAGAAACACCTTCTACAGCCTCTTTGGGACAAAAATGATTTTTTGGATCCCAATAAAATCCTTTTGCACCAGCAAGACTGCTGGTCTTACTTCGATTTGTTGTCAGATAATAAACCTCATCGCCGCGCTCAAGTAAAGCCGTCACTAAATGCCTGCCAATTAATCCTGTAGCTCCAGCGATAAGTACCCTCATCTATTTTTTTTGGCGAAGTTAAGACAACCCGAGCATTTAGCCAATTGTAATGGGGTGCCACAAACGTAAAAATTACTTAACTATTAATTTTTAGTGCCGCGGAGCATTTCGCGTTTTCCTGGCGGACCGGAAAGTCGTTCTACTACAAACCCAACCTCCTGCAATGCACGACGTACACTGCCCTTTGCGGCATAAGTCACAAATACTCCGCCCGGATTTAAGGCCTTGTAAAGGCTGGAGAAGCGCTCTATTTCCCATAACTCAGGTTGCACCCGTGCCCCAAAGGCGTCATAATAAACCAGATCAAATGATGGCGGGGCCTTAAAATCCTCAAATCTCATGGCTTTTTTTAGTAGTTCAAAACCAGAGCCAACCACAACAGGCTGCTCCCAAGGGGCCCTGTGCAAGGCTAAAAAAGCATCTTTATCACAGCTCAATTGACTGTCGTAGTCTAAAGATTCATAAATCTCGGGCTTTAAGGGATATGCCTCTAGACTTTGATAATAGATCATGGGCGCAGAACAAGGCTCTACTGCACTCTGTTTGTTCTTTAGAACCTCCTGCTGATATAACAAAGTCAGCAAGGCATTAAGACCAGTACCAAAACCCATCTCTAAAATCGATAAGATCTCAGGGGTATTTTGTTGCTTTGACCCTTGGTCTGGTTGCATTTGCCCTTGGTTGAGTCTATGGTTTAGTCCATTTTGGATAAAAACATATTTAGATTCGGCAATAGCACCGTGACGTGAATGATAGGTCTCATCTAACGCGCTGTGATATAAACTCGATGACCCATCGCCCGTTTGAATTATTTGAAGCGCCATGGGTATCGGTTTTCTGAGATGCGACTCGTTATACTGAAAGGCATTACCCTACTCGGCGGCCTCAGTTGAGGTAGCAGTATCCTGGGTGGAATCAGTGGCCTGCTCAGCGGGCTCCTGCTCTGACTCTTCAAAAATCGCTGATGCAGGAACTAGTACACCATCAGCCATAAAATCAAGGCTGAGTTCGGGCTCGGTAATGGCATCGATTTCCTCTTGAGTTTTTCCTGCATCTTGGGCAAAGTGTTTTAAATCTTCCACGCTTGTCTTCGATACATAGGCTTTACCAGAAACGATTACCTCTACCTCAGAAAGATATTTAGGTACAAAAAACCCGTAGTCTTTGAACTTTACAAAAGCCTCCTGGTCGCCAACAGCCAAACGCATCCAACATCCTTTCATCTTACATACACTATTGACCGGTGCTTGAAATTTTGCTGCAAGGGTATCCCCTTCTTTTAAGTCATCATACAAAGCTATCATCGCGGCGGCGTCTAGAACTTCATCAGTATTGATCTCTGCACCAAATGACACATATTCTTGTGTTAACTCAGCTACTTTGTTTTGTTGATTTTCTGATTGATTGCCTGAATCTTTACATGCGCCAAAAGTCAAAGCGAGTAAGGCAACAAGAAATATTTTATTCATGTTTAGGGTATTTTTTTAAGGTAAATTATAAGTGCAATTTTATGAAAAATTAGGGGTCTTTTGGGCTTTTTTTTACCTAATTTTGCCGCGATGAGTCACCCCTTAGCATTTACCGAGTGATTGAAGTAAGCAGACGTTCCCAAAGCCGAATTGATTCGGTAGACTTTAACCAGCTTACTTTTGGTAAGATATTTACGGACCATATGTTTTGCTGTACTTATGACCAAGGTAAATGGCAAAATCCGAGAATCGTTCCTTATGGCCCAATAAGCTTGGACCCTAGTGCCAAAGTCTTTCATTATGGTCAAGCCATCTTTGAGGGCATGAAGGCTTTTAAAGACAATAATAACAATGTCTTTTTATTTCGCCCGGATCAAAATATCAAACGCTTCAATAAATCTGCAGAGCGCCTGGCCATACCGGAATTCCCTGAAGATCTTTTTTTAGAGGCCCTAAAATCACTAGTCGATCTAGACCGAGATTGGGTAAAATCGGGACACGGACATGCTCTTTATATTCGGCCATTTGTTATCGCCACAGAAAATGGCGTAGCCGCTTCTCCCTCTGCGCAATACGAATTGATGATTGTGCTTTCCCCTGTAACGGCTTATTACAGTGAAAAGCTAAAGGTCTTGATCGCAGATCATTATAGCCGTGCTGCAGACGGCGGGGTAGGATTTGCTAAGGCTGCAGGGAACTATGCGGCCCAGTTTTACCCTACTAATTTGGCACGTGAAAAGGGTTACCATCAAGTTGTTTGGACCGATGCCAATAGCCACGAGTTTTTAGAAGAGGCCGGGACCATGAACGTATTTTTTCGCGTGGGTAATACCCTTATTACAGCTCCAACTAATGATCGAATTCTAGATGGGGTCACTCGAAAAAGTATTATTGATTTGGCCCATGAAATGCACCTAGATGTTTCTATCCGCAAATTCAGTATTACAGAACTTATGGAAGCATACAATAGCGGGGACCTAAAGGAGGTTTTTGGTTCAGGGACTGCAGCAACTATAAGTGCAGTAAGTGTCTTTGGCTATAAAGAACAACTCTATACCTTGCCTGAGGTGACTGATTCATTTGCCGATAGGCTCAAACAAGACTTACAGGACATTCAATACAATCGTGCTGCCGATCCCTTTGGATGGCGCGTGAAGGTCTAATTCACTTTACAATAGAGGCAATGTCGGGTTTAAAATAATTTGGCCCTTTTAAAACTTTGCCGTCTTCACGGTAGATAGGTTTACCGTCTTGACCGAGTTTGGACATATTGCTGCGTTGAATTTCATCAAATACGGCAACAATTTTATCTTGCAAGCCATGTTCAATTATGGTACCGCACAAGATATAAAGCATGTCTCCTAGAGCATCGGCAACCTCTACTAAATCGCCATTATTGGCCGCTTCAAGGTACTCCTCATTTTCCTCTTTCATTAAATTAAAGCGCAATTGGTGCTTTTTTTCGCCTAAATCTGCTTTGGGTTGCTCTTCAATTCCAAGACCAAAGGCTTGGTGAAAATCCCGAACCGCATCTGTGTAGTGTTTCATAAATAATACCTTAATAATTTCTATTTTTGTTTCCCTGTGAATTTCACAGGAATTAGGTGAATCCGTTTTGACCTTTAACCATTAATCAACTAAATCACGGAAATGTTTAGCACAGGACAAATAATTTTCTCAATCTGCTTTATTGTGGCCTTTGTATGGATCATTCGATCAAGCTACAAAAAAGACAAGGCCATTCACCAAAAACATTTCAAAGGCAAACGCTGGGTTTTACTTGGATTTCTCGCATTTTTCTTGTTGCTCCTCTCGGCCAAAATTTGGCTGAAGCAATAAATCGAGTTATTCCAAATCTATTGGGCCTTTTTACCTTTTGTTAAGTACCTATAAATTTCCATAAGTCTTACTGTACTCTAACATCTGTGCCTGGAAGGATTCAGGCTGAACGATTTGAAATCCAATTATTTCTTGTTGCTCATTCAGCTCAGGAACCAATACTGGATTCACAAATCCGCTGTAAGGCGCAGAGGTGAATTGACTGTTACGCTGGAGTACCTCAGCGTGCAAGGTCTGGTCTACTTTGACCCCATAATCCTCTACAAGTGCCTTTGCAGCCTCGTAATCCCCTTCGCTAGTGATGCGCTGAGTCTCGCGCAATAGCTGACCAAAAAGTTCGCGTAACTTCTGATAATCTTTGACATCATAATAGGTTTTACCATCACGAACCACGCGCTCAATTATGCCTTGATCCTCACCTTTTTCAAAAACCCAGGCGCTGACCCACTGACGGTTGCGCATATGTGCCTCCTCAACGTCATCACCTAGTTTAAGACGAATTAACTGAGTGACCAATCCATTTCGGATATAACCATCGTAGGCGGCTTTACCTGTAGCCTCCCAGTCAGTAACCAACCCCAGTTCTTGAAGTTTTGGGTCCATGAGATAATAAAGCCCGAATAAATCGGCACGACCCTCCTCTATGGTTGATTTATAACTTTTTAAAGTCTCCTTTGGTGTTCCAACCCCTGGATTAATTTGACCAGAGGCATGACCCACCACCTCGTGCAGCGCGGTGTGTAATTTGTCGGCCAATGCACCGTATTTTTCCTCTAATTCAATTTCCTCGGCGTCATGGGCAAATTCTTGCAAGCGACCACTTCCACCGGCATTGTTGTAAGCATTTATGATATTCCCTAAGGATACGGACTTGCTACCGTGGGCCTGACGGATCCAATTGTTGTTCGGTAAGTTTACCCCAATTGGTGTGCTTGGTGATGCATCGCCTGACTCCCCAGCTACAATAACGGTTTTGTAAGAAACCCCTTTGACCTCCTTTTTCTTGTGCTCAGGCATAAGTGGTGAATTATCCTCAAACCACTGCGCTTGCTCGGAGAGTACACTCATCTTTTTGGACATATCAAAATCCTTGATTTGAACTATGGTCTCGTAAGAGCCCTTATAGCCCTTGGGATCGTTATACACCTCGATAAAGCCATTGATCCAATCAATATTTCCCTGGGTTGCATTAACCCAATCTACGGCATATTCATCCCAAGTATGCAAATCACCAGTTTTATAATATTCAATCAGTAGGTTAAGAGCTTTAGCTTGCTCTGGGTTCTCGGCAACACCCACGGCCTGTTTTAACCAATAAATTATACGATCTATGGCCTGGCCATAAAGTCCTCCACTGCGATAAACTTGCTCAGTCAATACACCATTTTCTTTTATAAGTCGCGTATTGAGTCCAATTTCAATAGGCTGCACCGCGTCGACCGAAACAGCTCCATAATAATCCTCTACATCCTGAGTAGTCACATCGGGACCATAAAAATTAATGGCACTCTCCAATACGATGTCTGCATCTTTACTGAGGTTAACTTTTTTGCGATCCTTGTCGTTAAAAATTACTTCAAAAGCCTCTCCCTCTAGCGTTGCGCCAGATTCTATCAACAATTCTTTAAGATACTTAGTCGAGAAATCGGGCATGATTTTGTCATTACTGTAATGATGGTGAATCCCATTTGAGAACCAAACACGCTTGAGATAAGTCTCAAAGGCTAACCACTCATCAGTATCACGCCCCCCGGGAAAGTCCATATAAACTTTTTCTAATGCCTTACGGATTTCCAGATTGTGACGGTAGTTCTGAGCCCACATGATGTCGCGACCCTCCAGACCTGCTTGGGTCATAAAATAAACCAGCTTCTGCTCATTTAACGTCAAATCCTCAAAACCAGGAATTTGATAACGCAATACTTTAACGTCAGCAAATTGATCCACGTTGTAGTCAAAACTAGACTCTTGCTCGGGGGTGTCTTGATGGCCACAACCCGTCAAAGTCAATAATCCGATTAATACGGCTCTAAAAAAATAATGTTTCATTTTTTGGAAATTTTTGGAGTTTAAAGGTAATTAAAATTTGATTTTAATTGATGGCTCATAAACGCTCGAACAAAATAGCTATCTTCGCCAATATTGCCTTGTCTTTTAAAATTATATTATGCTTAAAAATATCGCTTTAGTATTTCTCGGTGGTGGCCTAGGCAGCGCTATGCGCTTTTGGCTGAGCAGTTGGCTTAATCAATATTTTCCATGGGCTGCGGGCACCTTTAGTGTGAACATTCTGGGGAGCCTAATGATCGGCTTATTAATGGGTTGGTTTATCAAATGGCCCCACTTTGAAGCAGACTTGCGCCTGCTATTGGCTATAGGCTTTTGTGGCGGCTTTACAACTTTTAGTGCCCTAGCCTTAGAGCAAGCCAATATGATTAAAAACGGTGCGAGTGTACACGCCCTAGTTTACATGGCCTCAACCGCAGTAATTGGCGTAGCTGCAGTATTTCTCGGACTTTGGCTCAGCCGTCAATAAAAGTTGCTTTTACGTTATTTGTATTCTTTAAAAGCCATCACCCCAGCTTCAATGCGCAGAGGTAAATCATTTTCTTTTGGCGGAATAGGACAAGAATAGCGCTCATTATAAGCACAATAAGGGTTATAGGTCTGGTTAAAATCAAGTATTAATCGATCGCCTTCTGGGATTCGCAGATCTATATATCGTCCTCCTCCATAGGCCCCATCGCCCGAAGTCCAATCAGTAAAGGGACAGAACAAATAATCCGCGTATTGTGGGTCATCATAACCTGCTGTACTTCGATAAACCGAAAGCTGGAGTTCCTGATCTTTCAGGGTAAAATAAAGTATGCCATATTGAACATATTCGGGCCTACGCTCGGTAGTGGTCGGCATTAAAAAAGGCTTTGCATCAGGGGTACTCTCTAAACGCGCACTTACCCTGAAATCCAAGTCTATAGGATACCACTTGAGTCCTTTGAACTCTGCCAAATCCTCGGACTTTAAGATACTTTGCTCAGGATCGGCAAATTCACGATCCATATCATCCTGATAATTTTGAATTTCTTGTCTTATTCGATCCTGATTTTGCCCAAAGGCATTAGTATTAAACAGACCTACACACAAGATTGAAATTAGAAAATAAATTGACTTCATGACTGCGGAATTATTGGGTGATGATCAACAACTTTAGATAAAATTATTTGGGTTTTAGTTTCACCGTGTACGATTAGTTTATCGATAAAGCCCTCGAGATGCTTCTGATTAATCAACACGACCTCCATAACGATGTTTTCATTTCCCGTAATACGGTAACAATTAACGACCTCAGGATAACTTTTGATCTGCTCTAAAAATGGTTTGAGTTTTCCCATAAATGCGCGCACAGTTATGAGCGCTCTTAACTGGTAACCACATTCATATGAGGAGACATCCGTGCGGTAGCCCTTTATTATTCCCGCATCCTCCATTTTTTTAATACGCTCATTTACAGCGGGAGAACTTATACCCACGATCCGACCTATTTCAGCGTGAGTATAACGAGCATTAGTTTGCAAGCATTGAAGTATTCGGCGGTTTAATTGATCCATTTTACTGTCATTATACATTAAATAACAACTAAATTTAATTAAAAAAACTTAATATTTAAACATAAATTAATTATTTACTTTAAAAAATTAAGGACAGATTGGTTGCTTTACTTTAAATTTGAGTAATTCTGCTTTGCCTCAGATTCTGCTATGAAAGAAAAGTTATCCCATCGCCTAAAGTATCCGCCTTTGTATTACAAAGCATTAGAAATTTTGACGCTCTCGCGCCATATGTCTTATTTGTTTTGCGAAGACCTCATCGGTGCAGAAAGTTATGGCCCGGAGGATGAAAAAATCTACTTCACAGGAGATATGGTGCAACAATCCTACAATTTGGCCCCTGAAATTTTGCGGGCTGAAAGCCAGCCCTACGCCGAGGATAAAAAACGCTATGCGCAACGTGTAAAGCAGCTGACCAAAAAATTATTTTACACTTGTGACCGACTTGAGAGTAGTCCCATCAAGAGTAAAGAATTTTTACCCTTATTCAGACAGGAACTCCGACAATTTCGAAAATTACAGCGTACCTGGACTTTGATGCTCTAATTGATTTTGAGCACAGCCCGCCCTATCGGACCATCTACATATTGCGGCGATATTGACCTCCAACATCAAAGAGGACCTGCGTAATTTGCCCTAACGAGGCTACTTTCACAGCATCCATAAGCACAGCAAAGATGTTAGCATTATCCCGAGCTGCTCGTTTTAAATCATTCAAAGTCTCTGGTAAAAGCGCACTCTTTTGTACATGAAGTGCTCTAACGGTATCAATCTGAATTTGCTTTTCATGCTCAGTAGCCCGTATCACTTCTGAAGGAATAATGGTGGGCGAACCTTTACTGCTTAAAAAGGTATTTACCCCTATAATGGGATATTCACCAGTATGCTTGAGGGTCTCATAAAGCAAACTCTCCTCCTGGATTTTTCCGCGCTGATACATGGTCTCCATCGCTCCAAGGACCCCACCACGCTCTGTTATTCTATCAAATTCCAAAAGCACGGCCTGCTCAACTAAATCAGTCAATTCCTCGATGATAAAGGCCCCTTGTATCGGGTTTTCATTTTTTGCCAGACCTAGCTCCTTATTGATAATGAGTTGAATGGCCATAGCCCGACGCACGCTGTCCTCCGTAGGTGTGGTAATGGCCTCGTCGTAGGCATTGGTATGCAATGAATTACAGTTGTCGTATATGGCATAAAGGGCCTGCAGTGTTGTACGAATATCATTAAAGTCAATCTCCTGAGCATGCAGACTGCGACCAGAGGTTTGAATATGATATTTAAGCATCTGAGATCTTGGCCCCGCACCGTATTTTTCTCGCATAGCTTTAGCCCAAATTTTACGGGCTACCCGACCGATTACTGCATATTCTGGATCAATCCCATTGCTAAAGAAAAAGGATAGATTTGGTCCAAAATCATCGATACTCATGCCACGAGACAAGTAGTATTCGACATAAGTAAAGCCGTTCGATAAAGTAAAGGCGAGCTGAGTAATTGGGTTTGCACCAGCCTCGGCTATATGGTACCCCGAAATACTCACCGAATAAAAGTTTCGTACTTTTTGCTCGATAAAATAGGCCTGAACATCCCCCATAAGTCTCAAGGCAAATTCTGTAGAAAAAATACAGGTATTCTGGGCTTGATCTTCTTTTAAAATATCGGCCTGCACGGTTCCGCGCACCTGCATTAAAGTTTGTGCTTTAATTTCCTGGTACACCGCCTTGGGCAATACTTGATCCCCCGTTATCCCAAGCAGCATGAGTCCAAGACCATTGTGGCCTTTGGGCAAATCACCTTGATATTGAGGACGCAATTTATTATCCGAGTAATGGGCAGCCAGTGCTTTTTCGACCTCAGCCTCAAGCTGGTGCTCTTTGATGTATTTTTCACAATTCTGATCGATGGCCGCGTTCAGGAAAAAGGCTAAAACCATCGGCGCAGGTCCATTTATGGTCATACTTACCGAAGTCATCGGGTCAGACAAATCAAAGCCACTGTAGAGTTTTTTGGCGTCATCCAAAGAACAAACCGAAACCCCTGCATTGCCTATTTTTCCATAAATATCGGGTCTAAGATCAGGGTCATGTCCATACAGAGTCACACTATCAAAGGCCGTAGACAGTCGAATAGCCGAC
Source organism: Flavobacteriaceae bacterium (assembly GCA_038132955.1). Classification (GTDB taxonomy): domain Bacteria; phylum Bacteroidota; class Bacteroidia; order Flavobacteriales; family Flavobacteriaceae; genus BACL21. The sequence continues at coordinate 19,298 of JAYPSJ010000010.1, read as the reverse complement.
ATATTTTGACTCAAGTAATGAAACCTTATATTGGTCCGCTCAGGACCTCCTTCACCGGCAAACATTCGGGTAGGATCCTCAGCAATGCGCTTAAATGGATATAAACCGGCGGTATAGGGAAAAGTCCCTGGTATATTTTCTTGCAACATCCATTGAAGTAAATCGCCCCAAGCTTCGTAGCGTGGTAAGCTCACTTTAGGAATCTGAGTCAAAGAAAGTGAGGTAGTATGGGTCTGAACCTTGACCACTTTATTGCGTACTTGAAAATCGTACTCTGGGGCCTTATATTTAGCCTTTATCCCATCCCAATCCATGATTTGTTGCCAAAGATGCGCATCGAGATTCATTTTTACCGACCTGAATTGAGTCAATAACTGTTTTAATAAATCAGCCGATTCAGCCTGAAGATCTGCCTGGGCAACTTGAAGACCTTCAGTGGTCAGACCAACAGGGTATTGACAGAGATTTTCTATGGCTTTAAAAATACCGTATAAGGTCTGGGCGACTTTTGACTGCGCCACAGCAAAGGCATCGTACTGACGAATAGATTCAGAAATCTCGGAGAGATAGCGTGTACGCGCCGGCGGAATGACAAAAACTTTTTCAGAATCTTGATGCTCTGACGGCTTGTCTAAGCTCCAGTCCAAATTCATTCGTGAAATCAGGGTCTCTATGATGGCCCCATATAAACGATTCATCCCCGGATCATTGAATTGAGAGGCAATTGTTCCAAAGACAGGCAATTGTTCTTGAGGAGTGTCCCACAAATTATGGTTACGCATATATTGTTTGCGCACATCGCGCAAGGCGTCCAAAGCGCCGCGCTTGTCGAATTTATTAAGGGCAACGAGGTCGGCAAAATCGAGCATATCGATTTTTTCTAGCTGGGTCGCGGCACCAAATTCTGGGGTCATCACATAAAGGGAAACATCGCTGTGCTCCAAAATTTCGGTATCGCTTTGACCGATACCTGAGGTCTCCAAAATCACCAAATCAAATCCTGAGGCTTTAACCAAATCTAGGGCGTCATTAACGTATTTAGACAAGGCCAAATTACTTTGGCGTGTGGCCAAACTACGCATGTAGACCCTAGAGGTATTAATGGCGTTCATACGAATTCTATCTCCGAGAAGCGCCCCTCCTGTTTTACGTTTAGACGGGTCTACTGATATAATGGCCAAATGCTTTTCTGGAAATGTCGCCAAAAATCGGCGGACCAACTCATCAACTAGTGAAGACTTTCCTGCCCCACCGGTCCCGGTAATCCCGAGAACTGGGATCGTACTTAGGTCTTTATTATCCCTGAGTTCCCCTAAAAAAGGCTTGATTTGCTCGGGAAAATTCTCTGCCGCGCTAATGCACCGAGCGATATAATGTGGGTTATCCACCCTAAGGGCACTGCGGTCGAATTCTTTTAGATCGCCGCGTGCTTCATCACTCTGGGCCACCAAATCATTAATCATGCCTTGTAAACCCATAGCGCGGCCATCGTCGGGAGAATAAATCCGTGCAATTCCATAATCCATCAAGGTCTTTATCTCCTCTGGAAGGATGACACCACCGCCGCCGCCAAAAATCTTGATGTGGCCTGCTCCGCGCTCCTGAAGCAAGTCGTACATATATTTAAAATACTCCATATGACCGCCCTGATATGAGGTCATGGCAATAGCATGAGCATCTTCTTGAATGGCCGTAGAAACAACCTCATCTACACTGCGGTCATGCCCAAGATGAATCACTTCAACTCCTGTGGCCTGAATAATTCGGCGCATAATATTTATGGCTGCGTCATGGCCGTCAAAAAGGGAAGCTGCGGTTACTATACGAATTTTATGCTTCGGACGGTAGGGCTCTGGTTGTTGCATTATGAGTTATTGGGTCGCTTGTTGGTATAAATTTACGAATTCATCACTGAATGCCGGTTTTTATCGCATTTTATTCAAAACGAGATTTAAATATCGACAGTCCCTGACCACTGTATTGAGCAGGATTGTGCGCCTGAACTAGCGCTGGCGATGCTGAAGTATGTTATGCATTTGCTGTTGTAGCTTCAATGCCTCTGCAGCGGCAGCCTGGGCAAAATCTTCGCCTTGACTGGCATATATGATACCGCGCGATGAATTGACCAATAGTCCGACCTGATCATTGAGAGCATTGTCACAAACCTCTTGAAGACTGCCCCCTTGGGCCCCGACACCAGGCACCAGTAGGAAGGAATCAGGGACAATCGCCCGTACCCGAGATAAATACTCTGTTTTGGTCCCCCCAACCACAAACATCAATCGCTGGTGATTTTTATAAGTTTGGGCCGTTTTAAGGACTTGTTCAAACAAATGCTCAGTATTTTCACTCACCTGAAAATCAAAGGCACCGGGATTTGAGGTCAAAGCCAGAAGAATAACAAACTTGTCCTCAAAGTCTAAAAATGGCTCTACAGAATCTCGCCCCATATAGGGGGCAATAGTTAGGGCATCAAAGCCCATCTGATCAAAAAATGCCTTGGCATAACGGGTTGAGGTATTGCCGATATCCCCTCTTTTGGCGTCTGCAATAGTAAACACCTCAGGATAATTCGCATTTAAATAATCGATTGTTTTTTCTAGGGCCTGCCAGCCTTTGGTCCCATATGACTCATAAAAAGCTGTATTGGGTTTGTAGGCTACGGCCAAATGATGCGTAGCGTCAATAATGGCTTTATTGAAGGCGAAAATTGGATCCTCATGTTGCAGTAAATGAGGCGGGATTTTATCCAAATCAACATCCAGTCCAATGCAAAGAAACGACGATTTATCGAAAATGGCTTGTGTGAGTTGTGGCTGAGTCATTGGTTTGGATTCTATACTTTGTCTATTTAAAAGGTTTCTCCGGCTTCTTGCAATTTTTCGGTATTGCGCACCAATTGAAGCTCATCAATGATTTTTTGGATATCCCCGTCCATGATGTTTCCCAAATCATAAAGCGTCAAGTTAATTCTATGATCAGTCACCCGCCCTTGCGGATAATTGTAGGTGCGTATTTTGGCACTTCGATCCCCCGAAGATACCATACTTTTTCGCTTTTGAGAATCAGCCTCCATCTTTTTGGCCAGTTCCAGCTCATACAGTCTTGAGCGCAAAACTTTTAATGCCTTTTCGAGGTTTTTATGGGATGATTTTTGGTCTTGACAGCTCACAATCATACCTGTGGGCTCATGGTGTAATTTTATGGCTGAATAAGTGGTATTCACCGACTGCCCTCCGGGACCTGTGGAAGTGGTACGTTCTATACGCACTTCGGTCATATCAAGTTCTACATCAAACTCTTCGGCCTCAGGTAAGACCATTAGCGTGGCCGCACTGGTGTGCACTCGGCCTTGTGTTTCTGTCTGAGGAACCCGCTGCACGCGATGCACTCCAGCTTCGTACTTAAGGGTGCCGTAAACATCCTCACCGTTTACTTCGAAGATAATTTCTTTAAAGCCTCCGCTTGTTCCTTCATTATAATCCACCACACTGACTTGCCATCCTTTGGATTCACAATACTTGGTGTACATACGGTGCAAATCACCAGCAAAAATACTAGCCTCATCTCCACCGGTTCCAGCGCGAATTTCAACTACTGCATTTTTAGCATCCTCCGGATCTTTGGGCACCAATAAAAAGCGAATTTCCTCTTCGAGTTTAGGTTTGAGTTCCTGAGCAGACTCAAGCTCCATTTTGGCCATTTCGATCATTTCAGGATCCGTTTCGCTGGCCAAAATCTGCTGGGCCTCGTCCATAGCATTTTGCATGGCTACATAAGCATCACGTTTTTCCATGAGCAGTGACAGCTCCTTGTATTCTTTGTTGAGTTGAATATAACGCTTTTGGTCACTGACAACCTCAGGCTGGATGATTAGATCATTAACCTCATCAAATCGCTGCTTTACAATGTTAAGTTTTTGTAGCATATAGACAAAGCCCTATTAATTGGGCAAATTTACGTTAATTTTATGGCTAAACCCTAATGGTAATCGAAGCTTCCGTACTCAGAAACGATAGTCAATCCTTTTTGCTGGGATTCTAAAACACGCCCTACTATGCGTGCCTCTAAATTGAACTGTGTGGCAATCTCAATTATTTGCTGGGCATATTTCTCGTCGAGATAGAATTCCATGCGATGGCCCATATTAAAGACTTGGTACATTTCTTTCCACGGGGTTTGACTTTCTTTTTGTATGAGTTCAAACAAAGGCGGAGTAGCAAACAAATTATCTTTAATGACCTGTCCGCGGGTTAAAAAGTGTAAGATTTTGGTTTGAGCCCCACCACTGCAGTGCACCATACCATCGATACACGCTCGGCCCATCTGCTCAAAAATAGCTTTAACAACAGGGGCATATGTTCGAGTGGGCGATAAAACGAGTTTACCTGCATCGATAGGAGAACCCTCAATGGCATCGGTTAAGTTTTTTGACCCTGAATACACAAGTTCTTCCGGGACCGCAGCATCATAACTTTCAGGATAACGATCAGCGAGTATTTTATTAAATACATCATGGCGGGCAGAGGTCAGACCATTACTGCCAATCCCACCATTGTACTCATGTTCATAGGTAGACTGACCGAATGAAGCCAATCCTACAATCACATTACCCGGTTTGATATTGGCATTGTCAATTACCTCTGAACGCTTGAGTCGCGCTGTCACAGTGGAATCCACAATTATGGTACGCACTAAGTCCCCTACATCGGCTGTTTCACCCCCAGTGGCATGAATAGTCACCCCTTGTGCACTAAGTTCATCGACAAGTTCTTGAGTCCCTCCAATAATGGCGGAAAGTACCTCGCCGGGAATTAGATTTTTATTGCGACCAATAGTTGATGACAACAAGATATTGTCTACTGCACCCACGCAAAGTAGGTCATCAATGTTCATAATTAGGGCGTCCTGGGCAATACCTTTCCAAACACTTAAATCTCCCGTTTCTCGCCAGTACATGTAGGCTAGTGAAGATTTAGTGCCTGCCCCATCGGCGTGCATTACCAAACAATGATCAGCACTGCCTGTAAGATAATCTGGAACTATTTTGCAAAACGCACCCGGAAATAGGCCTTTATCGACCTTTTCGATAGCCTTGTGCACCTCGGTTTTAGCCGAGGAAACGCCGCGCTGGGCATACCGTTTTGAAATCTCTTGACTCATTGTGGCAAAGGTAAAAAATAAAGGGGTTCCAAACCTCAGTTTCGGAACCCCTTTTCTCTTTTTCAAAACAAATTATCGCGTAAACAACAATTCGCGGTATTTTACTAATGGCCAAAGCTCATCGTCCACCAAAAGCTCGAGTTTATCGCAGTGATAGCGGATCTCATCAAACTTTGGCTTCACCTCTTCGCAGTAGGCAAATGCACAGGCTTCCATGTCCTCTAAGGCGTTTGCTTTTTTGCGTGCATCGATCATCTGTGTAATGCCTTTATTAATATGCTCAATATGGGCACTTATTTGCTCGATCAAGCTCATTTGCTCAGCGGCTACTTTTTTGAATCCAGCGCCATAAATATCTTTAAGCCCTTGTACGTTTTCGATTAGGATATTTTGATAACGAATCGCTGTTGGAATTACATGATTACGAGCAATGTCTCCTAAAATGCGGCCCTCTATTTGGATGCGCTTAGCGTATTCTTCAACCTCGATTTCGTGGCGTGCCTCGATTTCAACTTTACTCATGATACCGAGTTGCTCAAATAGCTCGATAGCACGTTTTGAAACCTTTGCTTTCAAGGCCTTAGGAGTGGTTTTGTTGTTGCTTAAACCTCTTTTTGCAGCTTCAACTTCCCAGGCTTGTCCATAACCATCCCCTTCAAAACGAATGCGCTTAGAATCTTTAATATACTCACGCAGCACATTGAAAATCGCGTCGTCTTTTTTCATTTTCTTGTCCGCGATTAGGGCATCTACTTCTGCTTTAAATTCGATTAATTGCTTGGCCACAATAGCATTTAATACTGTCATTGGGTTAGCACAGTTTGCAATTGATCCCACAGCGCGTAACTCAAATTTGTTCCCTGTAAAGGCAAAAGGAGAGGTACGGTTACGGTCGGTATTGTCCAAAAGGATTTCTGGAATTTTACCCACAACGTTTAATTTAAGCTCTGTTTTTTCTTGTGGAGAAAGTTTACCGTCGGTTACTTTTTCTAACTCATCCAATACTGATGTAAGTTGTGAACCAATAAATACAGAGATAATCGCTGGAGGCGCCTCATTCGCTCCAAGGCGGTGATCGTTACTGGCACTAGCGATAGCGGCACGAATCAATTCTTCATATTCATTAACTGCTTTAATCGTATTAATAAAGAAGGTCAAAAACTGAAGATTCTTCATCGGGGTACTACCTGGACTCAATAAGTTTACCCCTTTATCTGTAGCTAAAGACCAGTTATTGTGCTTTCCACTACCATTAATACCCGCAAAAGGCTTTTCATGGAACAATACTTTAAAGTTATGACGATCCGCTACTTTATCCATAACGTCCATTAGCAAGGAGTTGTGATCTACAGCTAGGTTTGCTTCTTCAAAGATTGGCGCAAGTTCAAATTGATTTGGCGCTACCTCATTGTGACGTGTTTTTACTGGCACACCTAATAGCATACACTCGTTTTCCAGGTCACGCATGAAATTCAAAACACGTGTCGGTATCGATCCAAAGTAGTGGTCATCTAATTGCTGTCCTTTGGCAGAAGAATGACCCAATAGAGTGCGGCCTGCTAATTTCAAATCAGGTCGTGCATCGACTAAAGCTTTATCAATTAAGAAATACTCTTGCTCCCAACCCAAAGTAGCAATTACTTTAGAAACCGATTTGTCAAAATATTTAGCGACGTCAGTAGCTGCTTGATCGACTACTTGAAGTGATCTCAAAAGCGGGGTTTTATTATCAAGTGCCTCACCCGTATATGCCACGAACACAGTAGGAATACATAGTGTAGTACCAAGTATAAATGCTGGAGAAGTCGGGTCCCAAGCGGTATAACCTCTGGCTTCGAATGTGTTTCTTATACCTCCGTTTGGAAAACTCGACGCATCAGGCTCCTGCTGTACTAATTGTCCCCCACCAAATTTTTCAATGGCCTTTCCACCTTCAATCGGCTCAAAAAAAGCATCGTGTTTTTCGGCGGTAGCTCCGGTTAGCGGTTGAAACCAATGCGTGTAGTGAGTCGCACCTTTAGAAATCGCCCAATCCTTCATTCCAGCCGAAATCTGGTCTGCTACTGATCTATCGATTTTTGTGCCTTTCACCACTGCTTCACGAACTGAATTGTATGATTCTTTCGTCAAATACTGAAGCATTGCGGTTTCATTGAATACGTTTTTGCCAAATATTTCAGAACGTCTTTCTGGTTCTTGAACCGCCAATGGCTTGCGGGATAAGGTTTCTTTTAGGGCTTGAAAGCGAAGGGTAGACATAACTTGTTTTTTTGTTTCTGCGCAAAAATAAATCAAATTAATGTGAGTACCCCCCTATTTTTTATCGAAAAATGGAAATTAACTCAATAATTTATTAACAGCCCCCCTGAATTTGGTGAATATCTATAATATCCTAATTAATTGTAGTGGCGATAAAGACAAAATAAGCAGTTAGCAGTAAGAATCCTTCTATTCGACCAATGCGATGCGGACTTGGCAGAACAATTAGAATGAGCAAGGCGGCGGCAAAACCGACCATCCAGTATAAATCCGCAGGTAAAAATTCAGCGATATCAATCTTTATGGGGTGTATCATAGCGGTAAGCCCGAGCACACAAGCAATATTAAAAATATTTGACCCGATTAAGTTCCCCAAAGACAATGCCTTTTCCTTTTTTAGGGCCGCAATTACAGATGCAGCCAGTTCAGGAACACTTGTTCCTACGGCAATGACTGTAACGGCAATTACACGTTGACTTACTCCTAAATCTGTAGCAATATCCACAGCCCCTTTGACCAACCACTCACTGCCATAGTAGAGCGCCAATGCGCCTATGATCAGCCAAAGACCTATTTTAAATCCAGAAACCACCGCTAAGGACTCGTCAATACCTTCGATTGACTGCTCCTCCTCTATAGCTTCCCGTTTGTTGCGCTTGATCAACATAAACAGATATATCAGCAGACAGGCAAATAGACCTGCACCAGCCCAAAAAGAAATCCCTCCATCATAAATCAACAAAAAGGTCAATGCCAGACTCACGGCAAACATCACCGGCCAGTTGAGTTTATAAAAATCATGATCAATAACTATAGGACTGATCAGGGCTGTAATCCCTAAAACTAGACCAATGTTGGCTATATTGGAACCAATGACATTCCCAAGGGCTATAGCGCTGTAACCATTTAATGCCGCGCTTAAACTCACTAACAACTCAGGTGCCGAGGTGGCAAATGAAACAACCGTTAGGCCGATGATCATTTTTGAGAGTTTAAACTTAAAAGATAGCCCTACAGCAGAGCGCACCAAATATTCGCCCCCAATAACTAAGGCGGTCAAACCCAAAAATAAATAGAGAAAACTCATAGTCTAAATTGGTCCACGAAGATACAAATTCAGGGGGTCTCTTAGAGCATAACCCCTTTATTTATTTTGTACCTTTAGCTTGTCATTTAGTGAATTTATGAAACGCAGCTTTTTTAAAACCCTTGCCTTAATTAATCGAAATTTCTTGCCTAGTCTGACTGCCAGAAGAGTCGATTTGGCTAAAGCAAAAAAATGGCAACTCGCCTTAATTGCATATCGCTATTGGGTCACCACTAATGCTTTGGATTAATTAAAAATAGCAAGACGCCTTTACAGGATAGTTGCCCAATCTGGCGCGACCCTCTAGTGCTTCCAGCTCAATAATGAAGCTACATGCAATCACTACACCCCCCAAATCCTCAATCAATTCAATAGCGGCCGATGCTGTACCTCCGGTAGCCAAAACATCATCGTGTAATAGAACTCGGTCTCCTGGTTTTATTGCATCCCGGTGCATTTCAATTTCTGCCACCCCGTACTCTAAGCCATATTGCGCAGAAACGGTGTGCCCGGGTAGCTTTCCTTTTTTTCGAATTGGCACAAAACCGCAACTGAGTCGTTGTGCTAAAACAGGTCCAAGAATAAATCCTCGAGACTCAATCCCCACAACCAAATCTATTTGCAATTCTAGCTCAGGCATCATGGCATCCAAGCAATGACTCACTGCCTTTGGATCTTTTAATAGCGGAGTAATGTCCTTGAATTGAATCCCCTTTTTAGGGAAATCAGGGACCGTTCTGATAAGCGATTTATAGTCTGACATAGTGCTTTAGTCTATGGGATTGAATTAGATAACAAAATACAAAATTCACTTGATAACGCTCATGAGAAGATAACTATGGTCAGTTCATAAATTCGAATAGCGATCAAATAATTGCTCAAAATTTTAACTAACTTTAGCTTACAATCCAAAACGCAATAAGCTCATCATCATGAAAATCAATCGAATCAATCCCTCAAGTGCCTTTTTTATAGTGCTAATGAGCATCACCACAACATGGGCACAAATTCCCCAGGATGGCCTCCAAGGCTATTATAAACTCGACGGTAACGATTATGCCAACTATAGTACACAAAACACTGTGCCTTTAGATCCTTTTCCAACCGGCGGATTCTTGCTTCCTGCACAAAACCGCTACGGCGAGCCCGACATGGCCTTGAAACTGATCAATCAATATCTAGACACACAATCTGCTCCGGCGATTTATGATTTTAGCAGCCGAAACACCATGGCCCTTTGTGCTTGGATGAAAATCGACGAAACCATTGTGGACTGGACTGGACTGCTTAATAATTGGGCGGGCTTTGGCATCGGTGGTTATTATTTAGGAATCACACCAAATCAAGAAATTCGATGGAATATTAATGCAGACCCACCCATTGATAGCGCGCCGATAATGACTGGGGTTTGGATGCATGTGGCTGCCGTTTACGACGGCAATACCGCTTACCTTTATCTCGACGGTAATTTAGCGGCGCAAAGAGTTTATGGCACAAACCTGATGGAAAGCGTCTATCCATTTACTGTAGGTACTCAAGCCAATGTGCCTAACAATATGTTTCCAGGAGTACTTGATGATATTCTTATCTACAATCGCGCCCTCTCTGGTCAGGAAGTTATGGACATCGTTGAGGCACTTTCCATTGATGATTTAGAGGCCTTTCAGCGCGCAGTTCGCTTAGGACCTAATCCGACTTCAGGGCAGCTACAAATGACTTACGACTCAAACTTGGGACAGATCGTTAGTCTTCAAGTCTATGATGTCAAAGGAACTTTGATCCTCAGAAAAGCCATTCAAGAAACCCAAATGCAGATTGACATTAGCCCTTATGCTTCTGGGGTTTATACTTTTGAATTTAACACGGCTGACGGTCAAAAAGTTCAAAAGAAAATCATCAAAGATTAAGTTATTTCAAATGAAAAATCCGCAACTTGGCCTTAAAAGGTATTTTTTGGTTTTACTATGGGTAAGCGGTCTTTTGGCCGCTTGCACCCATCAGGATCAAAAGACACAGGACACGACTGCAAACGATGGGGGCCAAGACACCACTCCTAAAGTTCAGGTGGAGACCCTGTTAAAAACCACCGAAAGTTGGAACGGCAGCCCACTGCCCGACTATCATCCAGAACATCCGGAAATGACGGCGCTAAGAATTACCATTCCACCGCACACCAAACTTCCGGTCCATCGTCATCCCGTTATCAATGCAGGTATTTTGCTCCGTGGCGCGCTTACAGTTATCAGTGAAGCTGGAGATACGCTCCAAATGAAAACAGGCGACGTGATTGCGGAAATGGTCAATCAGTGGCACCACGGCGAAAACAATGGTGATGTTCCAGCAGAGATAGTGGTTTTTTACTCGGGTAATGTCGACACGCCCGTAACTATTTTGAAGGATGCCAATCATTCAGGTCACTAAGTCGCGCGTAAGGATACTGACCGATTTTCTCCAAGCGGTAATATGTATTGAGTCCTGAAATCCCTGTAGACTGGGCCAATTGTAGGTCTAATTCCCCCGCGGGGTCGATAAATTCATCTGGAATGGTCAAATGAATGATTTTTCCAATGACCAGGGTGGTCCCATTAAGCGGAATTTCTGTAGCCGATACAAAACTGAGTCCCATTTTAAGGGAACTTTCTCTGACAAAAGGCGCCTTTATCCCATCAACAAATTCCGGGGTAAAACCGCAACGATCAAATTCTGAAACGTCCTGTGGAAACTTTGCCGAGGTGTAATGCGCCTGCTGTGTGTAAGCCTCTGGTATGTGATTGATGGTGTAATGACCAGTGGACTGAATATTTTGCCAAGTGTGGCGTGGCACCTCTCCGTAAGGCCTGAGGATAAATCCAATCAAAGCTGGGTCGCTTCCTAGGTGCACCACAGAGCTGAACACTGCCAAGTTATGACGGCCTGCAGTACTTTGGGTCCCAATTAAATTTGCGGGTTTTATTCCTGTTATGGCATTAATCATCCTCAACCGAGTGACTTTTTCGGCTGATTTAATGTCTTGCTCTGTCCAGATCATGATTAAGCGCGATCAGCGGTTAGCGCCAAAAGCCCTAAAACCAAGCACAAAGCAAAAGTGTATAATACGATATAACCTACTCCCATAGAGTGAATATAATTAATTTTCTTTTACGCCCCTATTTATCCTTAATGCTAAATTGACAACCTGTCCAATTCCTGATCCAGCTTATCTAAAAATTTTTGTGCATTGATTAAATGACGCTCTAAAGTTTCTGGCTTCATTTTATCCAAACTGCGCACTAACATAGCCAAGCGCGGATTAGACAGAAAAAAAGACCGATGCTTATCCATAAAACGCCAAAAAAGCCCATCCCAAATCTCTTGCCAAGGGCCTTTGGGATAATCACTCATTTTCATCAGATAATTACTGCCACTTATATAAGGTTTTGTACTCATGATGCCCCCATCAGCAAAAAGACTCATACCATAGACGTTCGGCACCATTACCCAATCGTAGGCATCGATAAAATACTCCATGAACCAGCGATAAACCTCATCGGGATCAAATTCACAAAGGACCATGATATTCCCCAAAACCATAAGTCGCTCAATGTGGTGCGCATAGGCGGTTTTATTGAGCTTATCAATCACAGAATCCACAGGAAAAAGCCCTGTAGTTCCCTCGTAAAAACTTTTGGGAATTTTTCGTTTGTGCCCCCAAAAGTTCGTGGTGCGCTCTTGAGTGCCCTTGACCTGATAGATGCCTCTGATAAACTCTCGCCAACCCATAATTTGGCGGACCAATCCTTCGGTGGAGTTTAAGGGTATTGAGTTTTCGGCCGCGTAATCCAAGACGCGATTCAAGACCTGCTGCGGACTCAGTAAACCGACATTGATCAGCGGAGACAGCAAGCTGTGATGAAGCAAATGCTCTTGGGTTACGAGCGCATCTTCATAATGACCAAAATATTCAAAGCGGTGTTTTAAAAAATCTTCTAACCAAATTACAGCCGTCTTGTGATCGAGCGGATATACAAACTCATGTTCCAGAGTTCCCCAATTTTTGGGGAAGTAACTTTGTACATATTTCTGGGCTTCTATGTGATATGGTGTCTTTTCGGGCCACTGCACCCTGGGCGCGGTCTCATTTTTCGGAAATCTCTGTCGATTTTCGGCATCATAGGTCCATTGGCCTCCTTCTGGACCATTGGCCCCCATTAAAATATGTCTTTTCTGACGCTCCTCTTTATAAAACGAAGTCTGAAAAAATTTCTTTTTACTTGGCTTAAAAAAAGATGTCAACTCTTTTTTGCTGTTTAAAAAAGCAGGCGAATCAAAGCAGTTTAAGGAAAGCCTGGTACTGTAAGCATTGATGCGTCTCTCAAGCCAATTATCCACCGGATCCATGAAATACAAAGACTCGAGACCCGACTCTATTGATTTAGATAACCAAACTCTGATATCGGCCTCTGGTTCGTGAGCCTCAACGTAGCGCACAGTATATCCTTGACGAATCAAACCATCATAATAAGCGCGCATACTGCCGCGCATAAAGGCAATTTTCTGCTTGTGGAAGGGAAATTGATTGAACAGCAATGATTCCTCAATAATAACCACCGGTCGATCGATGGATAATACGGGATTATCCTTAAAAAGCTGATGAGGCAGAATCAGACTCAATGATTTCATGCGACACAGCGACTAAGACTCTGAGTTAATCCTTGTTCCCAATTTATAGGCCAACCAGCCCATGGGTAAGTAAGCTAAAGTGAGATCCAAAACCTCAAACCACATTGGTGCCGGCAATAAGCGCACCATTTGTATACCCCCAAACAGAAAGATTCCCGATATGGCCATGGCTTTAAAAAGCTGTCTTTGAGGGGCCATGCGCACCGCGAAATATGCACCGGCAAAAGTTCCTAAGGCGTGGGCTAAAAAAGGCATGACAAAGTTATCCCAAGTAAAAGTTTCCATCGCCAAAGTCAGCGACTCAATGTTGTTTGGGTCTATACCCTCAGGAAGCGGTAAAACGTAGAACTGTAAAGATATTATAGCTCCATTAGCAAAAGCACCCAGGGCGACGCCACCAAATAGCGCGATAAAGTTTTTAAAAAAGTTTCTCATTTACTTTTGTTAAGGAATCCAGTGAATTTAATTGTAAGGTATAAAAAGTACATTCACTAAAAATGCTATCATAACCCAATTTATCTTGCCTTCTTAAGCCCCCATCACGGTAAACCACACGATAGTGATAAATTAAGAAAAAAGTGTGTTTAATTTTCAAGTATTAAAATCAATGTTAAAATTTCCTTAAAGCCATAAATTTATGAAATCTATCGCTAAGGAAATCAATGCGATCCGAACTGGCAAAAAAATATCACAAGAATCCTTAGCTTGCGCTTGCGGCTTGAGACGCAAATATGTCGGTGTAATCGAAAAAGATGATAACAAAATTTCACTCGAAGTTTTTCTAAATCTTTACTCGGGACTTCAAATTCACCCAAACGAAATACTCCATAAATTCTCAAGAGAAGATTTGGAAAACCTCTGTTTGAGTAAACAATTGATATATGCAAAACTTTGGCTTAATTACACCCTAGAACTCCCCTTATCAAGAACTCATAAAAGATTGTTTTTTAAGTTTATGACTGAGTCTCAGTCTACCGATGCCAGAGTATTAATTGAATTAACATTTTGGGTAAAATAAAAAGCGTATTTTCACAAGCAGTTGCAATTTGATCTGATGATACAACAAAAATGACTCCACTAAAAAAACAATGGCTAATTTTTATCGCGGGACTGATGGGGATTATACTTTTGGGCCTCTTTGGCAATGCTTCTCAGCCCAATGCAAGCCCAAACATTTGTGGGCTTGATCTTTCTGAAAAGCAGGTGCAGACTTCTTCGTGCGACGGTGCCACCCAGTGGACTCCTCATGGTCCTTATGTGGGGCCAGTGGGCGGAAAGTAGAGTAAGGTTTTGAGTTAAATGCACCGCAATTTGCACCGCATAAAAAGAAAAAAGCACTCAGAATTTACTCTAAGTGCTTGATTTTTATGTCTTAACTTAACGCTTTAATAAAAAGATTAAGTGCTAAGTTTTGAATTATATTAAATGTTTTTATTGAACTAACCAATCGGAAAAATCCGAGGTCCATGAACCTATTTTTGCTAAACCTGCATTAACTTCTGATAAACTAGCATTTATTGATGTATTTAGCTCTGTCGAAGAACCATCTGAATTCCATAATTTAGATAAGACCTCCTCAGATTCAAATATCCAAAGCATTGCTAATGAATTTATATCTTTTCCTTTGACGCCTTTAATAAGATGAACCTTTGCTCCCATATATGCTTGATTATATGCAGGAATTAATACTTCAGTAAAATACTCCTCAAAATCATCAATAGTCAAACCGTCATTTAAATTAACCTTGAGTTTATGAAGACCGATTAAGCTACCTACTTTCAGAGGGCGGGGCTCAAGTGAAGCCATCATTCCACCTAAATCAAACCAATCACCACCTCTAATAATTTTACCATCTTGAAATTCAAATGAATGATAAGAAGTTAATTTTGTTGATTTACCTGTCCTTTTATGTGTTGAAGTCCAAGTTCCATATACTCGAGTACTTCCATCTGGTTTTCCGGACTCTGTATTAACTCCTGGCAACCAATAGTCTGCGGTAAATTTTAAATTCTCGTATTCTGATTGATAGCCCTGAAGGGCTGCTTTAACTTCTTCTATACCTCCCATATCCAATCCATAAACAGGCATATGCCATTGAATGTCAGGATGAAGATAATTGAATACAGCATCAATATCTCCCTCTTCAAATTGTTTAAAGTAATCTTTAGCTAATTCAGTGTTTTTTTCAAATTCTAAATTTGATTTGTTATTGCTACATGATATTAATAGCGAACATATAATCAGTAAAAAAAAATGTTTCATATTAATTGAATTTTAGTTAGAACTGAAAGGTAAAAAGTTTTGTAATCAAATGCCATAATTATTTCGAAAAAGGAGTTTTTTGAATAAAATGCACAACAAAACGCACAACAATAAACAAAAAAAGCACCAAGATAGCCTGAGTACGTATCAAGACATCCCACGTATATATAGTTCTCTACCTCAATACGC
Source organism: Flavobacteriaceae bacterium (assembly GCA_038132955.1). GTDB lineage: Bacteria > Bacteroidota > Bacteroidia > Flavobacteriales > Flavobacteriaceae > BACL21. The sequence goes on along the minus strand of JAYPSJ010000010.1, from coordinate 3,679 downwards.
TCTTGACACTTTTCTTGACCCAAAGCGAATAATGATGACAGAAAAAAACAAACTCCTAGATTTCTTATAAATAATCCTTTCATATCCATTTTATCTTTTTCTTTTTCGATCAGTGTAACAATTACGACACCTCGATAAGTAGGTCACTGAAAACTCATAAACGCCATACGTTTGTCCTATCTTGGTGGTGTTATAATCATATGATAACCCAAAGCGGAAGTTATCATACTCTAATCCCACAAATCCATTAACAGAGGTTACCAATTGATTGTTTCCATTATTTTTTGCGGGATTGGTTACCACATTTAAGCCCAGTAAAACACTATTATTTAAATAAAACAGAGGACCAAAATCAAAACGATTGTATTGACCCTGTTGCATAAAATTTCCAACTAATTGGACGTCAGAATCGCGTAAAAAAGGAAAGCGAACATTACCGTGAAACGAATAGAAAATATCTAAAGGTAAATTTTCTCCATCAACGAAAGAAATGTTTGGACGATTAAGATGCTTTGCGGAAATACCAATCCAATAATTAATACCATTGCGAACTTTTCGCTCAAATACGTAACCCGTTGATACATCGAAGAAAAAAATATTTTCTACTACATTCGCATATGGATCGATCGAAGTACTATTTATAGCACCATTATTGATATTAATTTGATCACTCAGCAATAAATTTCCAAAGGCGAAATCCTTATAACCAATGCCTAATTCGAGCGCAGGTCTAAAAAACCAACCATTATTCAGGTTGACACGATGGGCATAGTTAAAATTTATTTGGCTCAAACTATAATTCGTAAACGATTCTGAATGATGTAAAGCACTCATTCCTAGACCAAATCCTAATCGATCTCCGTAATCAAAGGACTCATTCAAAAAAAAATATTCTGTATTTATTTTTAAATCCAGATTCGGCCACTGGGTACGGTGAATTAAACCCAGGTATGAACGACCACTATCTTCAAAGCCCGAAAACCCCGGATTAATCGATTCGATTATATAGGTCGATTGAGAGAATAACGGATCTTGGCCATATACAGATAGAGAAAAAAGAATGCCAAATAAAAAGGAAAAAAGACTTCTCATCACTAGCGAATTAATGTAAATGGCCCGTCTTTTGTCACAATTTTACCAAAAAAGGTTTTTGCCTCAAAAGTGAAATAATAATTTCCATTCTCAGCTGGAAAATTATTTATTGCACCATTCCATCCAGAGATATTATCTCCTGATTCAGAGTATATCAAACTTCCCCAAGTGTCAAAAACTTTAAACTCCATACCTAGTAATCCAGAATACTTAGGGACAAAGAAATCATTGATATTATCTCCGTTGGGACTAAACGCTGTTGGAAAAATCAATCTATATCCCTCTTCGATGAGTATACTCCTTGAAAATGTATACGAGCATCCAAAGTCGAAATTTATTGTTTGGGTAACGCTATAAACACCCGGAGTGAAATATGTATGGAATGGGCTTTCTTGATCTGAGAATGTCCCATCACCAAAATCCCAAATAATTTCGTCAAAATCGCCATCAGACATATTTATAAATTGGATAGGATTTGATACCGAATAAAATCCGAAAGTCACAAATGCATCTGAAGTGAAATCAAAATCAATGTCCCCTATTTGAGGTAAATCAACAGTAAAAGAGTAATTGACTTCACAGCCGCCTTGATCTGTGACATTTAATAAAACTGTTCCATTTTGGGTTGTTGTCATTATTTCACCGTTATCACCACTTATGACTCCGCTACTCCAATTATATTGATATCCAGGAACTCCACCAGCGACATCTGCTGTAAAAACTTGATATAACTCTTTAGTCTCGCAATCGGTAATCGTCTCTGTATTTACCAGCAATTTTATGGGTTCAAACCTATTAATATTCCAGCTTCCCGTTATTTCGCATCCATTATCATCCGAAACAGTAACAAAATATTGTCCTGGCCCCACGCCTGAAAGGTCCTCAGTGGTGGCCCCATTACTCCATAAAACCTGATAATCTGAATCTACCGCCACGGTTCCTCCTGTAATCGATAAATTTATTGAACCACTTTCTGGATCATTACAATCAAGCGCGTCCTCTATCACCGCTGAAATGGCTAATGGGGCTACATTTAAAATGGTAAAACTTTCATTTATGACGCATGGACCTAAGGGGCTACTATCGGTCACAGTGACGCTATACGTTCCTGGAGGCAAATTATTTCTTTGAATTCCTGCGGACGGATCATCTAACCAGTCAATAGTAAAAGGAGGTACTCCACCAACTATATTTAAGGTAATACTGGCATCGTCTTCACCGTAGCACGAAATCTGTTGAACATCTGGTTCAAGGACATAAATTGGTGCTTCAAAGATCTCAACCTCATAAACTTTTACACAATTTAAGGAGTCAGTTATAGTAATGGTATAAACACCCGGCGCTAAATTTTCTTGAAGATAGCCTGAACCTAGATTACTCCAAATAATGTCATATTGAGGCACGCCACCCGTAATTAATTGAATTTCAATAATTCCATTATTTGCACCAAAGCAGGTTACATCTGTGGTCACAATCTCCGCAATGATCTCATCATTTTCTAAAATATCTACAGATAAAGATTCTGTACATCCAGAAGTATCTGTTACTAATAAAATATAATGTCCAGCAAAAAGATCACTAATATCTTCTTGGTTACTAAAAAAGCCATTAGGTCCATTCCACTCAATTTCATAAGCAGGGCGACCTCCATTTATATCGACATCAATTGACCCTGTATTTTCTCCATAACAATCAACATTAACCTGATTAATTAAATCGATTGTGAGTAAAGGAGGCTCGATAATCTCTATGGGATTCAAAATGAGTATACAATTATTTGCGTCTGTAACGGTCAATTGATAAATACCAGGAGGTAAACCATCTATATCTTCCAGGACAGAATAAGGATTACCGTTTAAAGTCCACTGATATGAGTAATCAAGAGTTCCCCCTTGAATTGTTACGGCGATTTCTCCATCATCAAATCCGAAACATGAAATGTCAGTTTGAATATCTATACTCAATAATTCCAATTCCTGCGGCTCAGTAACTTGATAAGATGCTACGTAATCACAATCATTTGAATCAGTTATTTGCAAGTTATATTGACCGGGGACTAAATTGAATATATCCTCATTATTTGAAGTGAATCCACCAGGTCCAGTCCAAGAAATATTATATGGAGTTCCGTTAATAAATGGAGTTCCTCCTGAAATTGTAATATCTATTTGAGCATTATTCGATTGATTGCATGAATTATTAACTATATCAGCAATAACATTTATTGCGGGATCAACTGTAACTGTAACGGTAAATGAATTACCCTCGCATATTTGGGTGGTTGGAATTACTGTGTAGGTAACGGTCGCGGAATTTAAAGTCTCATTGACTAAAGTTTGCGAAATCTGTGTCTGCGGGCTAGATTCCGAGGACGAACCTTGCACAGCCCCAGGAGGATTGACTATAGGATCTCCCCATACATAGGTGGTTCCCGCTGGGACTGTATCCCCATTCGAACCATCTGGAATTATAACAAATTGATCCCCACTGCATATTTGATCCGTATAGGCACTGATAATTGGAATTTCGATTACCTCTATAGAAACAATATCTGAGGTAATCTCCGAACAACCACCACTGCCATCAA
>JAYPSJ010000009.1:0-93373 GCA_038132955.1 Flavobacteriaceae bacterium | reverse complement strand
TGATTATGAGTCAGGTGCTCTAACCAACTGAGCTATAGGACCAAAATTAGGCTGCAAATATAAGCAGTAATTCTTCAGGGCAAAATAATCAATCGTGGTTTATTTCTTGGCATAACTCGACCAATACCCCGCCAGCTGATTTTGGGTGTATGAACACCACCCATTTATTGTCGGCCCCGCGTTTGGGCTCCTCGCTCACAAAAACAAATCCTTCGGCTTTGAGGCGCTGAACCTCAGCATTTATATCTGTAACAGCAAAAGCAATGTGATGAATACCCTCCCCTTTTTTTTCGATAAACTTAGCTAATGTGCCCTCGGGATTGGTAGAGGCGAGCAATTCTATTTTTTGATCGCCTTTTTGGAAAAAGGCCGTGGTGACCTGCTCTGAATCCACCACTTCGGTTTTATAACATGGAGTGTTTAAAAGCGCTGTATACAACGCTATGCTTTGTTCTAAATCTGAAACTGCAATTCCAATATGCTCAATAGCCTTCATAAAATAGCTTTAGCTCAAAAATAATAAAAACCGGTGCCAAAGCAGTATTTATCCTATTTTTGTGCCATGGAAGAAAGTCAACGACAAAGAAAAATAAGCAGTGTCTTACAAAAAGACCTCGCTCAAATACTCAATCGTCTTTTAAAAGATGGTGGAGCAGGCAACCTCATTGTGTCGGTGACCAAGGTAAGTGTGACTGTAGATTTCAGTCTAGCCAAAGTCTATGTCAGTGTGTTTCCTGCTGACAAAGGAACTCAGGTGGTCTCAGAACTTTCTGCCATAAAACCAAGTATTAAACATCAAGTAGCGCTTTTGACCAAAAACCAGTTGCGTAAAATGCCTGATTTGAGTTTTTTTAATGACGATTCCCTCGAGTATATCGGACAAATCGAACAAGCCGTAAAAGGAGGACAAAATCCAATAACTGATCCTTCTCTACTCGAGCGCCGAAAGAAGAGCTAATGGGTCACCTCCCTTATATCATTGCAAAACGCTATTTGCTAGCCAAACACAGCCGGCATGCCGTTGGTTTGCTTTCGCGTATTGCTGTTGGGGCTGTTGCGGTAGCTACCTTTTCTCTTTTTATAGTCCTTTCAGGGTTTACAGGGCTCAAAGACTACGCTTTGGCCTTTACCAATATTTTTGATAGTGATTTAGTCGTAACTCCTGTCTCTGGAAAGTCGATTTTCTACGATAATTCTGCCCAAAACGCATTGCGCGATATATCAGGGATAGAGGCTGTTGGTCGCGTTATTGAAGACAAAGTTTTTTTGCGCTATAAAAACCAAGCCCGCGTCGCTGTGCTCCGCGGCATCGACAGCGCCTATACCCAAGTTACCCCCGTCGACACTTTAGTCTACACAGGAAACTGGTTCAGCCCCGGCCGCCCTGAGGTTGTTCCTGGCTACGCCGTCGCTGCCGATCTGGCTCTAGCGGCCCGAGATTTTAGTAACCTGATTCAAATTTCAGCGCCAATACCGGGAGCAAATATTATGGCCGCCACGAGCCCAGAACAGGTTTTTCGCTCCGAGCAAGTCGTGGCCTCAGGAATTTATGAAGTCAATGACCAGGTCAACGATCGCTTTGTCTTCTCCTCTATTGAGACCGCGCGCTATCTTTTTGGTTGGCAAGAACATCAGGTTTCATCTTTAGTAATTAAAACAAACAACCCTGACCTTAAGTTGCTCAAAACCCAGATCTCCAATGTTTTTGAAGGCCGGGTCATGGTAAAAACACGTGTGGAACAAAATGCTGCCCTATACCGCATGCTGAATTCTGAAAACCTATTTACCTACCTTTTTATAAGCCTTATTGCCGCCATCGCGGTGTTTAATTTGACCGGCACTCTAATTATGCTCGTGCTCGAAAAAAAGAATAACCTCCGCACTTTATTCACCCTAGGCCAGCCTTTAAATGACATTAAGCGCACGTTTTTTGCCAGTGGTCTAATGATGTGCGGGGCGGGGCTAATTTTAGGGCTGCTGCTCGGAGTTCTATTGGTGTTAGGACAGTCTACTTTTGGTTGGATTCTAATCACAGAAACCCTGCCTTATCCGGTGACATTAACCTTGGGTAATTTCTTGCTCGTCGCCGCAACGATACTTGGGTTAGGGATACTGGCCTCTCTGTTAGGTGCTGAACGCGTCACGCGCCGCCTTTTGACTAATGGGTAAATGCCATAGTGCCAAACTCCTGCTCAATTTCATCAAGGGCAGCAAAAACATCGGCCGATGTATCGCTGGTGACTAATCTGGTTCGGTAAGGCTTAAAATCAGGAATTCCTTTAAAATAATTGGTGTAGTGGCGGCGCGTTTCAAACACCCCAAGTTGCTCTCCTTTCCAATCGATAGACATCTCCAGATGGCGTCTTGCCGCAGCCACGCGGTCGCTCAAAGTCGGTGGAGCCGCATGAGTACCCGTCTCAAAATAGTGTTTGACTTGTTTAAAAAACCAGGGGTTCCCGATGCTAGCGCGCCCGATCATCGCGCCGTCTAAGCCATATTGATCGCGCATTTCAACCGCGCGCTCAGGAGAATCTACATCGCCATTGCCAAAAACAGGAATGTGCATGCGGGCATTGTTTTTTACTTCCGCAATCGGACGCCAATCCGCATCGCCTTTATACATTTGAGAGCGCGTGCGCCCATGGATCGCAATGGCTTGACAACCCACATCCTGAAGGCGTTCAGCAACCTCAACTATTTTAATAGAATCGTGGTCCCAGCCTAATCGTGTTTTCACGGTAATGGGGAGTTTAGTGTGTTTGACCATGGCCTCGGTAAGAGACACCATAAGGTCAATATCGCGAAGTATGCCAGCGCCAGCGCCTTTTGAGACCACTTTTTTCACAGGGCACCCAAAATTAATGTCGATAAAATCCGGTCCACTAGCCTCAACAATCTCCACACTGCGGAGCATAGAGTCCATAACCGCCCCAAATATTTGGATGCCTACAGGGCGTTCCTTTTCGTAAATGTCGAGCTTCATGACGCTTTTTGCGGCATCCCGGATCAGGCCTTCGCTGGAAATAAATTCGGTATAGACCACATCTGCGCCTTGTTCTTTGCACAATGCGCGAAACGGCGGATCACTCACGTCCTCCATGGGGGCGAGCAATAAGGGAAATGCGCCGAGTTCTATATCACCGATTTTGGCCATGGGGCAAAATTACAGAATAAATGCTTAATTGAGTCGGCTACGCTCTTGGTGATCGTTTAAGGATTTTTGGTGTTGCTTTGGATTGTCTCCAAAACCATAGCGCAATACTAGCCAGATCATTCGAAATTCTGGGCGCGGTATATAATTGTTGTCGTGGTTCAAATATACAGAGCTCACCGCTACGTTCTTTGTGTTGAAAATATCATCCACCCCAAGACTGAGTGTCGCTACCTTAGGGATAAGGGTTCTTTGGTAAGCTATGGCCGCTTAAAGAATAACCCTGACCCCAAACAAATATTGAGGTAAGGCTCAGCAATAGAAATAAAAATTTGGTCATACGTCGCTGTAATCAAATTAAAATAACAAAAAATAAATCACATGCCACACCACTGCATGCCGCTAAAGATGTTTTTAGCCTATATTTGCAGCGCATTTTAGCCACAAGATTTATAGCTGAATTGCAAAGGCTATGAAACAGATCAGGAACTTCTGTATAATCGCGCACATTGACCATGGTAAAAGCACCTTGGCTGATCGTTTATTAGAATTCACAGGAGCGGTTACCGATCGCGAAAAGCAAGATCAGCTTCTGGACAATATGGATTTGGAGCGCGAGCGTGGGATTACCATTAAGAGCCACGCCATCCAAATGAATTACAGCCACCAAGGTCAAGATTATGTGCTGAATTTGATCGACACTCCTGGTCACGTGGATTTCTCATACGAGGTATCTCGTTCTATTGCCGCCTGTGAGGGCGCTTTACTAGTGGTTGATGCCGCACAAAGCATTCAGGCACAAACCATTTCAAACTTATACTTAGCTTTAGAGAATGATCTCGAGATTATTCCTGTGCTCAACAAAATCGATTTGCCTTCGGCTAATCCAGAGGAGGTAACAGATGATATTGTGGATCTATTGGGCTGTGACCCAGAAGATATTATTCCTGCCAGCGCGAAAACCGGTTTGGGTATACAAGAAATTTTAACAGCCATTATTGAACGTGTTCCTGCGCCCAAAGGAAACCCAGAGGAGTCTTTACAGGCCCTAATTTTTGATTCAGTTTACAACCCATTTCGAGGGGTAGAGACTTATTTCCGAGTGCTAAACGGATCAATTACCAAAGGCCAGCACATCAAGTTTATGGCCACGGGCAAAAGTTATTTTGCAGATGAAATTGGGACCTTAAAACTCCGTCAGGAAGTCAAACAAGAAATTAAGACTGGCGACGTAGGATATCTCATTACTGGAATTAAAGAAGCTCGAGAAGTTAAGGTAGGCGACACCATTACCGACGCAAAAAACCCAACCACCAATATGATTGAAGGGTTTGAGGATGTTAAGCCCATGGTTTTTGCGGGGATTTATCCTGTAGACACTGAAGATTATGAGGAGCTGCGCAGTTCTATGGAAAAATTACAACTCAATGACGCGAGTTTAGTTTTTCAGCCAGAAAGTTCGGCGGCCCTTGGTTTTGGATTCCGTTGTGGGTTTTTGGGAATGTTGCACCTAGAGATCATTCAAGAGCGCTTGGAGCGTGAGTTTGATATGACTGTGATCACAACAGTGCCAAACGTGTCTTATCAGGCTTTTACCAATCGTGAGCCCGACACAGCGATTTTGGTGAACAACCCCAGTGATTTGCCCGATCCTTCGACTTTAAATAGGGTGGAAGAGCCTTACATTAAGGCCAGTATCATTACCAAAGCGGATTTTGTAGGCCCTGTGATGTCTTTGTGTATTGAAAAACGTGGCCAAATCACCAATCAAACCTATCTCACCCAGGACCGTGTTGAATTAAACTTTGATATGCCTTTGGCAGAAATTGTTTTTGATTTTTATGACCGCCTAAAGACCATCTCCAAGGGCTATGCCTCTTTTGACTATGCGCCCATTGGATTGCGTGCCTCTAAGCTGGTCAAAGTTGATGTACTTTTGAACAACACCACGGTTGATGCCCTCTCTGCGCTTTTACACCAAGACAACGCCTATAACATTGGTAAAAAAATGTGTGAAAAGTTGCGCGAACTCATCCCGCGTCAACAATTTGACATCCCAATTCAGGCGGCAATTGGCGCAAAAATTATCGCTCGGGAAACCGTCAAGGCATTGCGTAAAGACGTGACGGCAAAATGTTATGGTGGGGACATTACCCGTAAGCGCAAGCTTTTGGAAAAACAGAAAAAAGGTAAAAAGCGTATGCGCGCGGTGGGTAACGTAGAAATTCCTCAGGAAGCCTTTATGGCTGTACTCAAGCTCAATGACTAGGTAATGTCAGCTGTAAAGCAAGGGCTTTTTTGTTTAAGCCTTCTTTTTAACCACTTTACTGAGCTCTTCTAAATCTTGAGGCTTGCCCAAGTAGACCAAAGCTGATTCAGGACCGACTTCAAAGTTTTTCGGATTGCAGATTACTTCAAGATAACCGCTAGAACGTTTTAAAAACAAAGGCGCCGTGTCTTTGTTGTTGCTTAATATTTTTAAAAGCCGCATAAATTGATCGATATCCTCTACCGGAGCCTCTTGAATGGAGGGGTGCTGACGCGTCACTTCATCCAGCATGGTATAATCATGAGTGCTGCAAAAGTATTCTGGATTGTCTAAATCCAATCCCTTTTGTTTTTCTTCTGCGGACATCAAGCGAAAAGTCCCAGTTTCCCCAAAAGTCGGCGCAAACCTATTAATGGCCAGTTGATTGATTTCGGCGCTGGCGGTCAAAGCCAGTAGATATCCTACGTCACTAAGTTCAATATTTCCGCTAAGGTCGTCTGTATATATGTTGGCTGAAAAGGCCTCTAACCCCAAACTCTGGGCCTGGGCGACATTGGTTTGATTTGAATCTAATAAAACTACGTGTCTTCCGTTTTTTTGAAGGTAAGCCGCAATTAATCGGGACACCTTTGAGGCGCCAACAATAAGCACTCCCTCAGAGGTTTTTAAAAATACCCCGACCAATAAGGCAAATAGGCGCGCTGTAGTTGCATTAAGCAAAACCGTCACCAAAACCACAGAAAACACGAGTGGGGTAATGTACTCAGCATAAGGCACCCCGAGTTGGACGAGCCTCGACCCAAACAAAGAGGCAATCCCAGCAGCAACTATCCCTCTGGGGCCGACCCAACTAATGAATAGTTTTTCATTAAATTTTAAGGATGACCCTGCTGTACTGATTAGGACAGATAGTGGTCGTAAAACAAAAATAATGACCCCAAGCAAGGCGGCAGTATGCCAGTTATAAATGAGCATAAGATCTGACAGTTCGATATTTGCCGAGAGCAGTATAAATAGTATTGAGATCAATAATACGCTCAGGGACTCTTTGAAATAAAGGAGTTCCTTAAGGTTAGGTAGATTGCTGTTGCCCAAAAACATCCCCATAACCACCACAGAAAGCAGCCCCGATTCATGAGCAAACAAATCACTTTGAACAAAAACCAAAAGCACTGTCGACAAAGCCACCACATTCATGAGATAGTGAGGAATCCATTGGCGCTTAATGGCAAAGTACAAAATATAGCCTGCAGAGATTCCAAAGGAGCCGCCGATTAAAATGATTTTGCTAAACTCCATAAGGGCTTGTTTCGAATAACCCACATCACCCCCAATACGGATAAACTCAAAAACCAATACTGCTGCTAAGGCCCCGATAGGATCGATTAAAATTCCTTCCCACTTGAGTACTGCAGAGACGTCTTTTTTAAGGGGGATGTTGCGCAGAATTGGGCTGATCACCGTGGGTCCTGTCACAATGACTAAAGCGGCAAATAAAAACGACAGTTGCCAGTTCAGGCCTATAAGATAATGGGCCGCCGCACCCGCTCCGATAAAGGTTATCACGGCCCCTAGGCTGATGAGTTTTATAATTACTGGTCCCACCTTAGAGACCTCCTCGCGTTTTAAAGTCAGGCCGCCCTCAAAAAGGATAATCCCAATAGCCAAGGAGACGAAATAATACAAGTTTTCTCCTGGAAATAGACCACGAGTTCCATCCCAAATTGGTTGTATATAAGGCTGGCCATCTAGAGTAAACAAGGTAGATATTGGTCCCACCAAAAGACCAATTAAAATCAAAGGTAAAATAGCGGGCAGCTTAAACTTCCACGCCACCCATTGCGCCAATATCCCTAAAACAATTATTCCTGCGAGTTCAACCATAATTTGATATAATGCCCTAAAATACGAGAAAGTTTTAATATGCTCTGTAAGGGAGTTTATTATGAAATGGTGATCTATGGTTTTAAAGTGATTTTAACCAGAACGCTCCAAAAGGGCTAAAATCGATATGGTTTAGTGATAATTTTCTGTTAAAAAACCCAAATAAGTAATGGGGTTCTGGCGCTATTAATGGGCCTTTTGCTAATTTGCAGCCTCGCAACCCTACCGCACAACTCATGACCTTATATCCAATCGATGCTGGTAATTTTAAACTTGATGGTGGCGCCATGTTTGGTGTTGTTCCTAAAAGTCTTTGGGAGAGAACAAATCCTGCCGACAGCAACAATATGATTGATATCGCCGCCCGCTGTTTGCTTATTGAACAAGACGATCGGCTTACTTTGATAGATAATGGCATGGGCGATAAACAAGGGCCTGATTTTTTAAAACACTATTATCCTTGGGGTGGCGCAACACTTGAGGGCTCTCTAAAGCGCTATGGGTTTTGTTTTGAGGACATTACCGATGTTTTTTTAACACATCTTCATTTTGATCATTGCGGAGGGAGTGTTTGTTGGAACAATACTCGAAGTGGTTACCAAACACAATTTCCCAATGCCAGATATTGGAGTAATAAAAACCATTGGCTTTGGGCTGCTCAGCCTAATCGACGGGAAAAAGCTTCGTTCTTAAAAGAAAACATTTTACCGATCGAAGAATCTGGACAGCTTCAATTTATTGACACACCGGCGGGTGATTTTGCAGAGCAAACACCTTTGGATTTTGGTGTTTTATTTGTCGATGGGCACACCGAAAAACAAATGATTCCTCACATTCAATACAATGGGAAGACCTTGGTTTTTTGTGCGGATCTTTTGCCTACTGCTGGTCATATCCCATTGCCTTTTGTTATGGGTTATGACACTCGTCCCCTACAAACGCTTGGTGAAAAAGAAAAATTTTTAAATTTAGCTGCGGATCGTGGCTACTATCTATGGTTAGAGCACGATGCTCACAATCCTATAATTACCGTTAAAAACACAGAAAAAGGGGTGCGCCTCGACCAGGTTTTTTCCCTCGACCAATTTTTAAATTAATTTATATGAAAACTACTAAGAACATTTTTATTGCTTTTGTCTCTGCATTGATTTTGAGTGCTTGTGGGCCGGCACGTTTTGACGCTAACCCAGTTGCTGCACCCAATAGTGCGGCAAGTAAAACCCTTGAACTTACCGAGGAGCAAACTCAGGGCTGGGGAGCCGCAGACCTGACCCAAGACACTATTGCTGGCATGAGTGTGGATAAAGCTTATGCCGAACTTTTGAGCCAGCGCCAAGGAACTACTGTTATTGTTGGGGTAATAGACAGCGGTGTGGATATTGAGCATGAAGACCTGAAAAATGTGATTTGGGTTAATGAAGACGAAATTCCAGATAATGGAATTGATGACGACCGCAATGGTTATGTCGATGACATCCATGGTTGGAATTTTCTTGGAGATATCATTAAAGAAAACCTAGAGTATGTGCGTATTATTCGTGAATTAGGCCCTGAGTTTGAAGGGAAAGAATCAGGAGATATCGCCACAGATCGTTCAGAAGACTATGGATTATACAATAAAGCTAAAGCCGCTTACGAAAAAGATTACACTGATGCGGCCCAAAGCAAAGCTCGCTATCAAGGGATGTATGATCAATTGACCATCGCACACGATCTGGTAAAAGGAAAACTAGGGAAAGAAGACTATAGCAAGGCTGATTTGGCGGAGCTATCCGACCTCTCTGAAGAAGAGCAAGGTTTGGTTGAGCGCTTAGGTCAGATGATGGCTTTTGGCCCTAATATTCCTGCTGTATTAAATCGTTTGAATGGTGGTGTGGATTATTTTACGAACCGATTAGAAAGCCACTTTAACCTTTCTACGGATTATCGCGCGGCCGATCTTGGTGATGATGCGAATGATTGGTCTTCGAAATATTACGGCAATAACGATGTCGATGGTCCAGATCCTAAAAAAGAAGATGCGCGCCATGGGACACACGTGGCAGGTATTATTGCTGCAGAGCGCAATAACGGTATCGGAATGAACGGAGTGGCGGACAATGCCAAAATTATGGTAGTGCGCACTGTGCCTGATGGTGATGAATATGACAAAGATGTTGCGCTGGCCATTCGCTACTGTGTGAATAATGGTGCTAAGGTACTCAACACAAGCTTTGGTAAAGGATTTTCTCCACACCCAGAATGGGTATGGGATGCTATTCGTTACGCATCGGACAATGATGTCCTCATTGTGAACGCAGCTGGAAATGACGGTATGGATTTAGATCAAAATGAAGTTTATCCTAATGATGTGCGTCCTGGAGAAACTCAAGAGATCGGCAATACTTTCATCACTATTGGAGCCTCAACTCCGGAATATAATGAAGGCCTAGTCGCTGGATTCTCAAACTATGGTAAAGAAAATGTGGATGTGTTTTCTCCTGGGGTGAAAATTTGGGCGACCACGCCACTTGATACTTATGAATACCTTCAAGGCACCTCCATGGCCGCCCCTGCTGTGGCTGGAGTGGCCGCGGTTATTCGTTCTTATTTTCCTAAACTTAGCGCTGCTCAGGTAAAGCAAATTTTGATGGATAGTGGTGTTGCTGGGCCAGGACAAGTAGTTTTAGGGGGTGATCCCAACACAAAAAATGATTTTTCAAATATTTCCAAATCAGGTCACTTGGTTAATTTGTACAATGCATTAATTATGGCTGATCAAATGTCTCGTTAATCAAATAAAGACGGTTTAATGAAATTATTCTTTTCAATTTTTTTGGCTGCTTGCTCTTTAGTAAGCGGCCAAAATTCTTTTAGCTACTGGCAACAACATGTAGACTACAGTATGAGTGTAGATATGGATGTTACCAATTGGCAGTATACGGGCGCCCAAAAACTCGTCTACACCAATCATTCTCCTGACACCTTAACCCAGGTGTTTTATCATATGTATTTCAACGCTTTTCAGCCCGGAAGCGAAATGGATGTGCGCTCGCGCACCATTGCTGACCCGGATAGACGTGTTGGGGATAGAATAGCTGCTTTGAGTCCTTCAGAGCAAGGGTTTTTAAAAGCAACTTCTTTGACGCAAGATGGGGTGGTGCTGGATTATTCTACCGAGGAAACCATCCTGGTTGTGCCTTTGAAAAAACCTTTGGCGCCCCACGAAAGTACCGTTTTAAGCATGGAGTTTCATGGACAAGTGCCTTTACAAATACGCAGAAGTGGGCGTAATAACGCAGAAGGTGTAGCACTTTCAATGACCCAGTGGTATCCTAAACTCGCAGAATACGATAAAGACGGTTGGCACACCGACCCCTACATTGCCCGTGAATTCTATGGAGTTTGGGGCGATTTTCAGGTGGCTTTGAATATAGACAGTAGTTATGTTGTTGGGGGCACGGGCTATCTCTCTGAAAAAATCGCGCTTACAAAAGGGAAGACACGCTGGGTTTTTAATGCGCCCATGGTGCATGACTTTACTTGGGCCGCAGACCCAGACTATATCCACGACACCTATCCTGGGCCTAATGGGGTAATTTTGAATTTTTATTATAAAAACGACCCTGAATTACAGGAAAACTGGAAGGCCTTGCAACCAATTACCGCAGAGTTATTGGATTATTTCAATAATGCGATTGGTCCTTATCCCTACAAACAATATTCTGTAATTCAAGGGGGCGACGGCGGTATGGAATACGCTATGTGTACCTTGATTACCGGCAACCGCAGCTTTGAAAGCTTGGTTGGTGTGACCGCTCATGAGATGGCCCATACTTGGTTTCAATTTTTGCTGGCCACAAATGAGGCCTTGCATGAGTGGATGGACGAGGGTTTTACCTCTTACATTTCATCGCTTGCTGAGCACCAGGTATTAAATCAAGACGGTGATCCTCTCTCAGGATCCTATCGCGGTTATAACTTTTTGGCTAATTCTGGAGTGGAGCAGCCTTTGAGCACCCATGCAGATCGTTATGCCACAAACCGTAATTATGGCATTGCGGCTTATTCCAAAGGTGCGGTGTTTTTGGCACAGCTGGGTTATGTGGTCGGCGATGATGAGCTGGCGCAAATCATTAAAGAATATTTCAAACAGTGGGCGTTCAAACATCCAGAACCACGCGATTTTATCCGTGTAGCCGAGCAGGTCTCGGGTATGAATTTAGATTGGTACTTACAAGACTTTGCCACAACCACAAATACCATCGACTATGGGATTGCCTCTGTGGATCGGAGTATCGCTGATGAGACCAGCGGAGCTCGTAAGGGTAACTTTGTGATCACACTCGAGCGCACAGGTCTGATGCCCATGCCAATTGACCTACTGGTCAATTTTGCCGACGGCAGCAGTCGCTTGTACTACATCCCGCTTCAAATGATGCGCGGCGAAAAGAGCTTTGGTGATACTCCCGTAACTGTCCTGCGCGACTGGGCATGGGCCAGACCCACTTATAGTTTTGAGGTCGAAGGCAACTCTGAAGTTGTATCGGTTATTATTGATCCTAGTGATCGAATGGCGGACATTCAGCAGGAAAACAACCACTTTGAGGTAAAGCAATAGTGTGGTGTAAATATTAAACCGCGGGAGTTTAAGTCAGAACATGTCAGGAATGCCTGGTGTTGTGTATCTTTAGGCCATGACAAATGGTTTGCCAAAACACGAGCGACTCAAAGGTCGGCATTGGTTTGGGGTCTTGTTTGAACAAGGGCGCAGCATAAAGCGTTTTCCTCTTAAACTTGTACACACCCCTATGCCTGAGGCAAGCCAAAATTTATTTGGGGTTTCTGTACCCAAACGCAATATGCCTGCCGCAGTGCGACGCAATCGAATTAAACGCCAGATTCGTGAGGCTTACCGTCTGAATAAAAGTATTGCAGAAGCTCATGAATTTGGTGCTTTATTTTTTATTTATCAAGGAAGGGAATCTTTGCCTTATACACGTATTGAACAACTGGTAAAAGAACTTCTTCTGAGCTATAGTAACAGCATAAAAAAGAAAAACGCGGTTGATGAAATTTAGACTTTCCTATTTCAAACAGCTTGGTTTTTTGCCAAAAGGCCTTTTAAAACACAAACGGGTGCTTTGGTTGATCCCGATGGCTGCTGGCTTGATTTCTCTTGCCAGTGCCCGTGGCGGCCTTTTTGAAATCACCAAACAACTCGAAATCTTCAATACTTTATTCAAAGAATTGTCTTTGAATTATGTGGATGAAACTTCTCCTGCTCAACTCATGGATAAAGCAATCACCGGCATGCTTGAGGGTCTTGACCCTTACACTGTGTTTTGGACCGAGCAGGAGGTGTCTGATGCGCGCATTTCAAAAGAAAGCAACTTCGCTTCTCTTGGGGCTGGGTTCAAGCAATTTGATAAGCAGTGGTTTGTAGTGGCTGTTGACCAAAGCAGTCCTGCTGATCAGGTTGGTCTGCGCGTAGGAGACCGCTTAAGCTCTATAAATGGTGTGGCTTTGGCTGAAGATTTAACTGAATTATCCCAATTAGTCGCGGCAAATTCAGATAAAGTAGTGCGCTTAGAATATGAGCGCGACAACAAAGTGTTTCAAGTGGTATTAACCCCAGATACAAAAGCAGAAACCCCAGTTTTAAGCGCAAAACTTCTCGCCAATAATGTTGGCTACATAGCCCTTAAAGAATTCAGCCCAACCATTTATAAAGACACAAAAAAAGCCCTTTTTGAATTAAAATCTTCTGGGGCTAGCGCCTTGATTTTGGATTTACGCAATAATCCGGGTGGTCTTCTCACAGAAGCGGTAAACCTGGTGAGCCTATTTGTGCCTAAAGGGACTTTGGTCACCTATACTCAATCTGTCGTGCCAGAATATAACATGAGCTATGTTACGCAACAACTCCCAGCTGACCTTGAAATGCCTTTGGTTGTTTTGATTAACGCGCGCAGCGCTTCGGCCAGTGAAATCGTTTCTGGGGCTCTTCAGGATTTAGATCGTGCTGTCATCATAGGAGGCCGCAGTTACGGCAAGGGTTTGGTTCAAAGGCCTAAGCCACTGAGTTATGGGACCCAACTCAAAGTCACAATATCGCGTTATTACACGCCAAGTGGACGTTGTATTCAAGCCCTTGATTATTGGCAACGTGATGCTGAAGGTGAGCCCATACGCACCGAGCCCGATAAATATAATGCTTTTAAAACCTTAGGGGGGCGCACTGTTTATGACGGAGGGGGTATACTGCCAGACAGGGTGTTTGAGAGTTCGAGTGACCACAGCCTGCTATCTTCTTTACTCAAGTCTCGCATCATACTTGATTACGGCACGGAATTTATAAAAACTCATCCTTTTGATCGGGTTGACGATTTTGTCTTTAACTCAAAAGATTATGATGATTTTTTAGATTTTGTAAGCGCTCATCATGAGTCGATCAAAACTATTTCTGATGGCGTGTTTTCAGATTTTGCTTTAGCCACAGAAAAAGAAGGTTTGGCGCCTTATGTTAACAAAGAGCTGGAGGTGATGACCAAAAGCCTTCTCAGGGCCAAACTTGACTTGTTAAAATCAAAAAAACAGGCGGTTCAGACTGTGCTTATCGAATCCTTATTGCCGCGCTATTTTTACAGCGCAGGGCTTTACGACTATAAAACCACACATGATCCTGAAATACTGGAGGGCATTTCTATCCTACAAAGTCCAAAGGCTTATGCTAAAATCTTAAAACCCTAAAATATGAACACGTTTCTATTATTTTTTGAACAGATGCCTGTTTGGCAAAAACTCGGTTGGGTTGTTTTTTGTATCTCTATGTTCTGGGTGCTAGAGGGGTATTACCGAGATGTAAAAAACAGCTATAATAGGGGCAGACATGCCAAAACTAATTTTGGGCTTTTGTCTATAGTCATGATAATTAATGTTGTTTTTGGGATAATAACTACGGGTGTTTTTGTTTGGTTAGGTCAATCTCATTTTGGCTTACTTCATTTTATCCAAGCCCCGGTTTGGCTCGAACTTATTTTGTCTATAATGGTCCTGGATTTAATTGCCCAATATGGGGTTCATTATCTTTTGCACAAGGTGCCTTGGATGTGGCGATTACATATGGTTCATCACTCAGACAAGCACGTCGATGTCACTACTGGTACCCGACACCACCCGTTTGATTTTGTGTTGCGTGAGGTCTTTGCACTAATCGCTGTGGTGATCATGGGGATGCCTGTTTCCTTCTATTTGTTTTACAGAATTTTGAGCGTGCTCTTTACTTACTGGACCCACGCCAACATTGCTTTACCGCTTAACGTAGATAAAGCCTTAAGCTATTTTATTGTTACCCCAGGAGTACATAAGTTTCATCACCATCGCAGTATGCCTTGGACCGACAAAAACTTTGGCAACATACTCTCTGTATGGGATCGCCTATTTGGGACTTTTGTCTATGGAGATCGCTCTGCGATTATTTTTGGCGTCGACCGCGCGGATCACCTAAATGACGAGAGTTTTGTCACCCAGCTTGGACTTCCTTTTAGTGCCAAGGTTAAGCCGAGGGAAAAGGATAACCACTAAAGGCCTTGAAATTCTTCTGTTTTTTAGTGCCTTGTCTTTTAATAAACTAGTCTTCCAAATATTCACCGTGTTGTGAAGCGTCGAGACCACGATATTCTTGATCCTCTCGCACACGCATAGAAAGAAGAAGGTCAGTTACTTTATACAGTATGTAACTTCCGACAAATGTGAATACAGCCACCAGAACCAGAGCAATTATGTGGTAAACAAAAGTGGTTGTTTCTCCATATACTAAGCCCACCTCCTCTGCTAAAACAGCCGTCATAATCATCCCGACTATTCCGCCTACACCATGACTTGGGAAAACATCTAGGGTGTCGTCTATCTCAGACTTCTTGTTTAGTTTGATGGCAAAATTGCTCACTATTGAGGCCACAAAACCAATAAATATACTCGCGCCTAAACTTACAAATCCAGCAGCCGGTGTAATGGCCACTAGCCCCACAATTGCCCCGATACAGGCCCCAAGTGCAGACATTTTTCTGTTTTGAAAACGCTCTAAGAAAATCCAGGTCAGCATACTGGTGGCTGACGCTAAATTTGTGTTGGCAAAAGCAATAACCGCGTCGGTATTAGCGCCCAATGCGGAACCTGAGTTAAAACCAAACCAGCCAAACCACAATAAGCCAGTCCCTAAAATTACAAAAGGAATATTGGCGGGCTTTTCAATACGATCCTGACGCTTGCCTAAATAAATTGCCCCTGCTAAAGCTGCAATTCCTGCAGACATATGTACAACTGTTCCTCCAGCAAAATCTAATACCCCCCATTGACGCAATAATCCTTCTGGGTGCCAAGTCATATGGGCTAAAGGGGCGTAAATAAATATCGAGAACAGGACCATAAAAAGTATGTAACTTCTAAATCGAATGCGCTCGGCAAAACTCCCTGTAATCAAGGCTGGAGTTATTATCGCAAACTTTAATTGAAATAGGGCGAAAAGTAAAAATGGGATATTCTCTGAAAACTCTGGATTCGGGCTCAATGACACCCCGTTAAAAGCAAAAAATGTCGCTGGGTTACCTACAAAACCGCCTATACTGTCTCCGAAAGCCAAGCTAAACCCCACCACTACCCATAATACGCTAATCACGCCAAGAGCGACGAAGCTTTGTAACATGGTAGAAATAATACTTTTGCGTGTCACCATTCCGCCATAGAAAAAAGCTAAGCCTGGTGTCATAAGCAAAACAAAAGCACTTGATACTAACATCCAGGCAGTATCCCCGGCATCTATTGTTTCATCGGGCGTAAGGGTATCGTAAGGTGTCCCTACAAATAAGCAAATAAGCACTAAGGCTAGTAAAACTAAAAAATTAACTTTTCTTCCCATACCCCTGATTTTTTAATGTTATAGGGGTAAAATTAACTTTTTCTAAATAAAAACCCCTACGGTTTTAGGGGTTGTTGATAATTTTTATCATTTTTTTGTGGGGTATGCCATCTTCCAAATATTCTTCTCCTGTGGATTTAAATCCGTGGAATTCATAAAATCGTTCCAAGTAAGATTGGGCGGATATGTCTATTTGAGACACTTCATGACGCTTCAACAAGGCGGCAATTGATGCGCGCATAATCGCATGTCCAAGTTGTTTTGATCGATGTGTTTTAGCAACGATAACTCTTCCTATAGAGGCGTTTTCAAAATAATCTCCCGGGGCAAAAATTCTAGTGTAAGCCACTAAATCCCCTTGGTTGTAGCCTAGTAGATGGAGGGCTTTTTGGTCTTTATAATCCAAATCCTGATATACACAATCTTGCTCAACCACAAAAACAGCCGATCGCAAAGCTAGAAGATCGTAAAGTTCTTGTGTGTTTAAGTCCTGAAAATCCTTTTCTCTTACCTCCATTAGTCCTGTACAATTATATTTTTATTATCATCCTTCTTGTATTCTGGTTGAATGTTTACATGATTAATACCATAATCTTCAAGCAAGACCAACTCTATTTTATCAAGGATTTGATCAAAGTCGGCGAGAGAAATATTTTCATTAAAATCTATATGTGCCTCGAGGTGATTCTCGTGTTCATTGACCTGCCATACATGTAAATGATGAATGTTTTGTATTCTCACATCAACATTCATTGATGCTCTTAATTTTATTAAATCCACTGATTCTGGTGTAAACAGCATTAGAATATTAAAGGAGTCTTTTAAAAGTTGATACCCCATCACCAAAAGATATACTGCTATTCCTAAAGTTAACAGACTGTCCATCCAAAACCACTGATAAAAATACATGGCTAGTCCTCCTATAAGTACCGTTACAGAAGCAGACATATCAGTGAGCAAGTGCAAATAAGCGGTTTTTAAATTCATGTTTTGTTCCGCTGATCCGTGCAATAGTAAAACACTTAAACCATTAACTAGAATCCCTAAAATAGCTAGAGCGATAACCCAATCTGCTTGGATTTTCTCAGGTTGAATAAAACGCACAATAGATTCATAAATCAAAAAAGAGGCTAGTATAATTAAACTCGCTGCATTGATAAAGGCCGCTATTATTTCTGCACGCTTATACCCAAAGGTTTTTTCTTGAGAAGCCTCTTTTTTGGCATAACGGTTTGCTATATAACTTATTAAAAGGGAAACAACATCGCTAAAATTATGAAGGGCATCAGAGAGTAAGGCTAAGCTTCCAGATATTAACCCTCCTATAACCTGGGTGGCTGTAATTACCACGTTAAGTAAAATACTTAGCCCTAAATATTTCTCTGTTTTATGATGGTTTCCCATAATTCAACCTTAAGGCATGCATATTAGGACTAACTGCAGGGGATCTTGTTTACTCTATTTTGATGGCGACCACCTTCAAAATCCTCAGAAAGAAAAACCTGGACCATATTCACAGCCTCGTCTAAAGACACGTATCGCGCAGGAATACATATGATATTAGCATTATTATGACTACGTGCTAGTCCTGCAATTTCTGCATTCCAACAAAGTGCAGCCCTAACATTTTGATATTTATTAGCGGTCATACACACCCCATTTCCACTTCCACATATTAGTACTCCTAAATCTGCTTTATCTTGGTCTACATCTTTTGCAACAGGATGCACATGATCAGGATAATCTACACTGGTATCTAGATCAGTTCCATAGTTATGAACGTTATGACCCATTGATTCTAAGCGCTCTACTAGATTAATTTTATAATCTGTTCCCGCATGATCATTACCAATTACAATTTTCATAAGACTTTTGTTTTACTTCTTAAAGTTACTTATTAAATATGGTGCTAAACAAAAACTCTGTGTATAAAGTGTATAAATCAGTCAACATTATTGTTAATATCTTAGGTGTAATTATCTGCTTTAATTTTTGGTTTTGTATAACAGATTGTGGCTTGTAAATTTTTAATAAACATCCTTTTTAATAAGCTATTTTTTTTATTGAATTTATTGATAACATTTTCGGTACATGTAAACAAAAATGAAAGATTAATTTTTAAAAAATAACGGCGTTAATTACAAAATTTCGACTTGTTAATATCATGATTAATAATTTGATTTTGACAGAATTATAAGGCTCATATTCTGTTAATACGACGTTTGTAATTCTATTATAAATCAATTCCAAAATTAAAATTCACAAACTTATGAGTCCTATTAACAGACCATAATACTACATCACAATAAATTTTAAAAAAGAAAATAGAATAATATATAATACTACTGTTGTGAATAAAGATAATTGACTTTGATTAAGGTATAGGCTAAGAGAATCATGTATCTTTAAACTTCATCAATAAGCGCTCATGGGTAAAAAGAAAAGACGGTTAAAAAATAGTACTAAAGTTTCCCAAGCGACCATTGTTGATTTTCTAAGTACACACCTCACTCAAGGTTATAGTATAAAGCAATTAGCCGCTGCTTTACAGGTCCGAGATAGTAGTGGACGCAACCAAATAATTAAAAAATTAAGAGCACTAGAACAGCAAAAATTGGTAATTGAAACCAGTATAGGTGTATTTAAGTGGGCCCAACAAAAGAATTATCTACAAGGACAAATACAAATAACAAGCAAGGGAAAAGCATATGTTCAAATCGAGGGATGGGATGAAGAAGTCGTCATCGATAAGCGTCGAACAAATAGAGCTCTGGATAAAGATATAGTATCGGTTTATGTATACAAGCGTAAGCGAAACGGACGTATAGAAGGGGAAGTTGCAGAGGTTTTAAAAAGACATAAAACTGAGTTTGTAGGGATATATCAGCATGCGGACAAATATGGCTTTGTCATGTGCACAGGACAAAACCTTCATACGGATTTCTTTATACCAGGAACACATATCAATGGGGCGAAAGAGGGTGATCGTGTTCTGATTCAACTAGAAGGTTGGGCAGAACAGAGTGAGTCTCCTATAGCTAAAGTAATTCGTGTCTTTGGTCAAGCTGGCGGCCATCAATCTGAGATTCATGCTATACTGGCTCAATACGGTTTGCCTTATGATTTTCCAGAGGATGTTGTAAAGGAGTCAGAGGGTATTAATAAAGTAATTAGCCAGGATGATTATGCCCAGCGCAGAGATTTTCGATCCATTTTTACATTAACCATAGACCCAAAGGACGCCAAAGATTTCGATGACGCTTTATCTTATGAGGTTTTAGAAAATGATTTGGTGCGTGTTGGGGTACACATTGCAGATGTTTCGCATTATGT
This sequence comes from Flavobacteriaceae bacterium, assembly GCA_038132955.1. Classification (GTDB taxonomy): domain Bacteria; phylum Bacteroidota; class Bacteroidia; order Flavobacteriales; family Flavobacteriaceae; genus BACL21. The sequence goes on along the minus strand of JAYPSJ010000009.1, from coordinate 73,837 downwards.
CCGTCCCGATACTGTTTTAGATGAGGAAGCATACGATCGAGGGACTTCAGTTTATCTTGTAGATCGAGTTGTTCCTATGTTGCCAGAAGTATTGAGTAATGATGTATGCTCTCTGAGGCCAGAAGAGGAAAAACTATGTTTTTCGGCTGTTTTTGATTTAAACCAAAATGCAGAAGTGGTGCACCAATGGTTTGGGAAAACAGTTATTTACAGTCAATTAAGATTGGCATACGAAGAGGCGCAACATATCATTGAGACAGATCAGCAGTCTATCCCTGAAGAGATTTCCTTAACAGGCTTAGTCCGTCCTATTAACGATACGGCTATTCAGGCTATTAAGACAATGGATGTCTTAGCCAAACAAATGCGTCGACAAAGAATGAAACAAGGGGCGATATCTTTTGATAAAATAGAAGTTAAATTTAACCTTAACACGCAAAATGACCCGATCGGGGTTTACTTTAAAGAAAGCAAAGACGCTAATAAACTTATAGAAGAATTTATGCTGTTAGCCAATCGTAGTGTGGCAGAATTTATAGGAAAGCAACAGCCAAAAAAGACTTTTGTTTATCGCGTTCATGATGAACCGGACGATCAAAAAATTGCAGGTTTACAGAATATTATAAAACGTTTTGGTTATCAATTAGACACAAAAAGTCGCACGAGCACGGCCAAATCGATTAATAAATTATTGAGTCAAGTCCAAGGTAAGAAAGAACAAAATTTGGTAGATACTCTAGCTATTCGCAGCATGAGTAAAGCCATATACACCACCCAAAACATTGGGCATTATGGATTAGCTTTTGATTATTACAGCCATTTTACCTCACCGATTCGACGTTATCCCGATGTCATGGTACACCGGCTTTTAGAGCACTATTTAAACAAAGGGGCAACACCATCAGAGAAGCAATATGAAGAACGCTGTAAACATTCTAGTGATCGTGAGCAGTTGGCCGCTAATGCGGAACGTGACAGTATAAAGTATATGCAAGTAAAATTTATGAGTGCTCACGAAGGTCAAGACTTTGATGGAGTTATCTCAGGAGTAACGGATTGGGGTATTTATGTTGAGTTAGACCATAATAAATGCGAGGGCATGGTGCGACTTCAAGATTTAAAAGAGGATCATTACGTTTATGACGCTCAAGAGTTTGCAGTGATTGGGCAGTTTCATCACAAAATTTATCGTCTTGGGGATCCAGTGCACATTCGGGTAAAAAGGGCGGATTTAATTAAACGCCAACTCGATTTTATAATGTTGTCTTAGTGCGGCAAAACACAATACTGTAAGTGTAATTTGTAAATTAGCCAAATGTTCGACGGATTATGGTATGCCGCCCTTTATGGATTCCTGCTTGCTTTTGCTGTGGGCCCCGTGTTTTTTACCCTTTTAGAAACAAGTATTACTAAAGGGTTTAGAGCCGGATTGTTTTTTGATCTAGGTGCTATTTTCGCAGACCTTATCTTTATTTTCATCGCTTATTTTAGTACCAGTAAAATCCTGGAGAACCTGCGCGACGAACCAGGTTTGTTGGTTTTTGGAGGGGCAGTGTTGATCACATACGGGTTTATATCTTATGTACGCACAGCTAAGTCGTTTATTAAGATTGCGCGCGAACATTATGCGGTAAGTGTCAAAAAAAATTTACCGAGCCTTTTTGTAAAGGGCTTTCTATTGAATTTTGTGAACTTTGGTGTATTGGCTGGCTGGATTGGCACCATTATTTTTGCCAATGCGCTTACCAGCAGCGACCAAGGAGTAATATTGTTTTTGGCCACTGTAGTGGGTGTATTTTTCACAACCGATTTGATTAAAATAAGTCTGGCAAAAAATCTTAAAAGTAAAATGACGCCGCGGGTGGTTTATAAGACAAAAAAATTTGTCAGTATTACCATTATAGTATTCGGAGTGTTGCTGCTTTGTCAGGGAATCATACCAGAATCGATACAAAAAAGTGTTCGCAACAAACTTCCCAGCGCTATAGAGCGCACCAGTGAAAAATAAAAAAAGGGTTTTTTCCACGGAAAAAACCCTTTGAGAGGCGTCTAGCGGATTCGAACCGCTGTACAAGCTTTTGCAGAGCTCTGCCTAGCCACTCGGCCAAGACGCCAAATATAAGACGGCAAATATAATAAGTTTCTTTAACTATAAGCCTTTAAAATGTTTTCCTATTTCTTTTGTCGTTAGGTGTTCCCACCCAACTGAAAAATTAATATTAAAACCTAATCCCTTATCGGATTGTGCGCAAAACAATACTCACACGATCCACATCACCACCAATGGGGGGGTTGATTTTAGATACCGTCACTTCAGACCACAGAACACTGTTCAATTTTTGTAGAATGCAATTATTGATACGCAAGGCAACATGTTCTAATAACTTAGAGGGTATTTTCATTTGATCTACCACAATCTGATGCAACAAAACATAGTCTGCGGTATCTTCTAGGCGATCGCTTTGAGCAGATGTCGATAAATCAACACCAATATGGAGCTGGACCAAATAATCGCTTCCGATAACTGTTTCCTCTGGCAAACAACCGTGGTGCGCGTAAACACGGATGTCACTTAGTTTTATTTCTCCCATATTTTATCAATAAAGCTTACCCGCGAATACTGCTGATCTTAGGCAATTCTTATGCCTAACAAAAGTAATTAATTTAGGGCTTCTAGGGTTGGACACCGCGATAAAAACAGATCAAACACAGCATTAACTTGTGGCTATATAGGCCCTGTTGTTTTGCTCAATATTTTGGTATCTTTGCCCTCTTAAATCCTTGCAATGAGCGAATCACGCAGTTTAAACTTTATTGAGCATATTATTGAAGAAGATTTGCGTTCTGGCTTCAAACAAAACGAATTGTGTTTTCGTTTTCCGCCTGAGCCCAATGGCTATTTGCATATTGGTCATGCTTCGGCGATTTGTTTGAATTTTGGATTGGGCTTGCGTTATAATGCTCCTGTTAACCTTCGTTTTGACGACACTAACCCTACTAAGGAAGAACAAGAGTTTGTGGATGCCATAAAAAAAGATGTGTCTTGGTTGGGATTCGACTGGACGAACGAGTGTTACGCATCAGACTATTTTGAACAACTTTACAATTGGGCGATTTCGATGATTGAGCAAGGCAAAGCATATGTGGATTCGCAGTCTTCAGAGGCGATTGCTGCCCAAAAAGGTACGCCCAATCAAGCAGGAACCAACAGCCCTTACCGAGACCGTAGTGTCGCGGAAAACCTGGCGCTTTTTGAGCAAATGAAAAATGGCGAATGCCCCGAGGGCAGTCACGTACTTAGAGCTAAAATTGATATGAGCGCTAGCAACATGCTTATGCGCGATCCGGTGATGTATCGTGTGCTTCACAAGAGTCATCATCGCACAGGGAATAAATGGAATATTTACCCAATGTATGATTGGGCACATGGCGAAAGTGATTATATAGAACAAGTCTCTCATAGTTTTTGCACCCTAGAGTTTTTACCACACAGAGAGCTGTACGATTGGTTTTTAGACCAGGTTCACGACCTGGCTAAAATTCGCCCAAAACAGCGTGAATTTGCACGACGTAATTTGAGCCATACTGTAGTGAGTAAGCGCAAACTAATGCGTTTAGTGCAAGAGGGTGTGGTCAGTGGTTGGGACGATCCACGAATGCCGACAATATCTGGCCTGAGAAGAAGAGGTTATACGCCAAATGCCATACGCGCTTTTGCCGACAGTATTGGAGTGGCCAAACGTGAAAACTTAATAGATGTCGCCCACCTTGAGTTTTGTGCTCGAGAGGACCTCAACAAAATAACAGATCGCGTTATGGCCGTGCTGGACCCAGTCCTTTTGGTATTAGATAATTATCCTGAGACTGAGACAGAGTGGTTAACTGCTGAAAACAACCCCGAAGACTTGGATTCAGGCAGCCGAGAGATTCCTTTTTCCAAATACCTCTGGATTGAGCGTTCGGATTTTAAAGAAGAAGCCAATCGAAAGTTCTTTAGATTAAGCCTAGGTAAAGAAGTGCGTTTAAAAAACGGCTACATCATCAAAGGCGAGTCGGTAGTCAAAGATGCATCAGGACAAATTACCGAGATTCATGCAACTTACGATCCTTTAAGCAAAAGCGGTAGTGACACACCTGAGGCCTTGCGCAAAGTTAAAGGAACCATACACTGGGTTTCTAAACAGCACGCTCTAGATGCGCAGGTTCGCCTTTATGATCGTTTGTTTTCAAGCGAGGCACCAGACGCAGACAAAGAGGGTGACTTTATGGACCACTTAAATCCAAATTCTTTGGAGGTGATTACTGCCAAAGTAGAGCCAAGCCTAAAAGAGTTAGAAGTTGGCAAACCAGTGCAATTTCAACGCACAGGGTATTTTGTGTTAGATCTAGAGTCTAAGCCTAAATCATTAGTGTTTAATCGCACTGTATCGTTACGCGATTCCTGGGGCAAAGTCGATCAGGAATAGGATTTATAGTTTTAAGCAAAAACCGCTAAGGCACTCTGAAGGCGCTTTAAGCTCTCTTTCTTACCTAAAACCATCATTATATCAAAAACATCAGGCCCCATCATTGCGCCAACCAAAAACAAGCGAAGCGGCATCATCACTGAACCAACACTTAGGTCCTTTTCAGAACACCATGTTTTTATTGTTGCGGCGAGGGATTCTGCTGAATGCCAAGTCTGTTCTGAAAGTAAAGAGGCCAACTCAGAAACTACAGCAACAGTATTTTCTTTAACAGCGCGTTTTACGCCAGCGGGATCATATTGTTTTGGTGCCTCAAAAAAGAAATGAGCTGCCCCCCATAGGTCTGCGATAAAAGTAGCACGCTCTTTGACCAAAGGCACAATAACATCCAGATTTATATCACCCATAGATTTGTTATTATCGGTTAGCCACTTGGAAAATTGAGCAATTAAATCCTGGTCTTTCAGATTTTGAAAGTAGTGGTTTTGAAACCATAAAGCTTTATTGGGATCAAACTTTGCCCCTGACTTTTGTACCCGCTCCAAGGAGAAATTTTCAATTAGGCCCTCTAAATCAAAGACTTCTTGTTCTGTTCCTGCGTTCCAGCCTAGAAGAGCCAAAAGATTAGTTACAGCTTCAGGAAAATAGCCTTGTTCACGATATCCCTCTAATAAAGTATCGTTTTGACCCCACTGCAATGGAAAAACAGGAAACCCACCCAAAACACCATCACGCTTGCTGAGCTTGCCCTTGCCAGTTGGTTTTAAAATTAAAGGCAAGTGTGCGAACTGTGGGGCCTGCCAACCAAAAGCCTCATAAAGCAATACGTGTAGGGCTAAAGAAGGCAGCCATTCCTCTCCACGAATAACGTGGGTAATTTCCATAAGGTGGTCATCTACTACATTGGCTAAGTGATAGGTAGGCATGCCATCACTTTTAAAGAGAATCTTATCATCAAGCACATTGCTTTCCACATTAACCACACCTCTAATCAAATCCTGGCAGACTACATTGCGCCCCTGAGGTGATTTGAAGCGTACCACATAAGGAGTGTTTTGGGCCAGTAATGACTGAGTTTGTTCGGGCCCAAGCGCTAAAGAGTTATGTAAAGACAATCGGTTCTTTGCATTATACACAAAGGTCTCGCTATTGGACTCAGCTTTGCTGCGCAAGTCATTTAAAGATTCTGGTGTGTCGAACGCATAATAAGCCCAGCCAGATTCTATAAGTTTACCAACATGTGTTTTGTATAATTCAGAGCGTTCACTTTGACGATAAGGCGCAAATGCACCAGGTTTACCCGGGCCTTCATCATAAGGAATATTAAGCCAATTTAAAGCTTCTTCTATATAAGCTTCAGCACCAGGAACAAAGCGTGTTTGATCAGTGTCTTCGATGCGTAAAATAAAAGTTCCGTTGTGTTTTTTTGCAAAGAGATAATTAAACAATGCAGTGCGCACCCCCCCAATGTGAAGGGGACCAGTGGGACTAGGAGCAAAACGAACTCGAACAGCTTGTGACACGGTCAATAATTTTGGCCGTAAAGATACAATTCTAAGGCTTCATTTCCGAAGGGACCCTGGGGTTCATTATAAAAAACCAAACCGGAGGCAAAAGGCTTAGCACAATGGAGGTCGGGTAACCAAAAGGGAGTTCTGGGCTTGCGGGATGGTGGTCCAAAAGCTGGTATTTTTTCTGTGAGCGATAATGATGATCACTGTGTCGTGTTAACTCATACAAAAGAATCCGCCCCATTAGGTGGTTGCTGTTCCAAGAGTGAATTTCCTTAACCGGCGCATAGCGACCAGAGGCCTTCTTGGGTCGCAGCAGGCCGTAATGTTCAATATAGTTTGTTGTTTCTAATAAAAGAACAGCGACAAGCGCCACTAATAGTCCCCAAAAAAGAGCATTTATCCCAAAAATAAGGGTAACCAAAAGCAGATACAATCCCTGGGCTAAAGTATACCACAACAAGTCATTGTGCCATAAAGCTGACCACCCTTGTTTGTCCCAAATGAGTTGTTTTTGGAGTTTTAACGCACTATTGAGCTGACCAAAAATCGAACTGATCCAAAACAAATAAACCGCTTGATTGTATTTTGCAGTTGCCGGATCTTCTGGCGTCGCTGCGTGTTGGTGATGACCGTAGTTGTGCTCTATGTAAAAATGCATATACAATGCTGGGCATAACAATAGTTTACCCATAAATCGTTCTGTTTTGGTGGTTCTATGGCCGAGTTCATGGGCAACATTAATTCCATTCGCCCCAAGGACAATCCCAAGGGAAAGAGCATAACCTAAAATTACAGTAAAGTCGTATTTAGGGACGATGTCTTGATAAAAATAAATCAGAAGCCCAAACACCAAAGGAAGGTTGGTGTAAAGCAGGAGGTCAAAAAATCCCCAATGGCCTTTATCATTTTTATCTTCTTGAGAGAGGTTTTCTTGGCTTTGAGGCAATATAAATTCAAGAATAGGAACCAACACAAAAACATATACGATTGTGCCGTATCCCCAGTAACCGCCAAGCAGCGTCGAGATAATAAAAACAGCCGGTGTGGAATATGCGGCCAGGTATTTTAAATCGTGGGTATTTAAAGGCACAAGAGCGAAATTTAAATTAATTTAGTGGCACGAAATATCTATAAGTGAATGATTTTCAAGTCATAGAGCAAAAACTAGGTGAATTTAAAAAAAAATTCTATCTCAGCCGCTTATTGCGGGGGGCTATTTTGTTCCTGGCTATTGGGGCTGTTTATTTATTGTTAACTGCATGGATTGAAGAGGTCTTATGGCTTTCAAAGTCGGCCCGCGCTGTTGTCTTTTGGCTTTTTATCATTGTTGAGTTTAGTCTTTGGTTTTATTGGATATGGCCCGCTTTAGGGGTGCTCATAGGGGCAAAAAAACCAATGAGTCATCAAGAAGCGGCAGTAATTATCGGCACAGAAATTCCAGCCGTTGGCGATCGTTTAACCAACACACTTGATCTTCTAAATCAAAAGCAAGAAACAGAACTTGTTTTAGCCAGTATTGCACAAAAATCTACCACCCTTTCTCCTTTTTATTTTGGTGGAGCAATTAACCTAAGGGATAATGCAAAATATCTGCCTTGGATGATACTGCCATTAGTGTTTATATCGTTGGTTTGGATTTTTGGGGACTTATCATCCTTGTTTGCAAGCTATAAACGAGTTGCGGCCTACAATCAAGAGTTTGTGCGCCCTGCCCCCTATGAATTAAGTCTACTCAATAGCGATTTAAGCGCTAGAAACAATCAGGAAATTCGCTTAATGGTTGCGGCAAGTGGAGCGGTGTTGCCCTCAGAGGTTTATGTGATGATTAATGGAAAACGCCAAACCATGACGCCAAAAGGGATGGGCCGTTTTGAACTGCTAATTCCGCCGCAAAACAAGTCTTTCGGTTTTTATTTTGGCACCGATTTGTATCGATCACCAAACTACGATTTTGAGGTAATTTTTGGTCCTGAAATTAACTCCTTTTTTGTTGAGGTAAGCCCACCAGCGTATTCTAATATGGGCCAAGAAGTTATCCAGAACACTGGAAATTTAAGGGTGTTAGCGGGTTCAAAACTGAAATGGCAAATTAATGCCACTTTTACTGATCAACTTTTGTGGCAGAGCCATGACGACTCGTTGTATTTTCAAAAGAGTACTGATGACAATTTTAGCCTTGTAAAAAAAGCGTTTAAAAGTCAGAAATATGTGCTTCGACCAAGCAATACCGATGTAGGTTTTGAGCCTGGAGTGGCCTACTCAATTGAGGCATATGCAGATGAGAGGCCAAAAATAATAGTTGAAAATCAGACGGATAGTTTAAACAGTATAACACACCACAAGATTTTAGCCTGGGACGATTTTCTTGTAGAGAAAATAAAGGTGGTTTGTTACCCTGTGGACGACCCTAAAAACCAACGCAAAATAGAGTTGGAGGTAAATCCGTCGGCTAATGTCCGTGCGCTTTATACATTTCCAAGAGGTTTTGAACTTATAAAAGGAAAGGACTATCAATATTACTTTGAGGCATGGGATAATGATGGTATTCTCGGTCCAAAATCCGTACAATCTGATGTGTTTGGCCATCAAGAAGCGACTGTGTTTGAAACTCAAGATAAATTGTTGAGCCAACAAGAACAGCAAACCAGCGAGATTGAAAGCGCTCTAAAGTCTCTGACTGAGCAAAACCAGCAAATTGAACATTTGCAAGAGTCTCAAAAACAAAAAGAATCTTTGGGATGGCAGGACCAGCGAAATTTTGAACGCTTGCTCGAAAAACAACAACGGCAATTGGAGGAGCTTGAGCAACAAACACAGTCTTTGAAAAATATTTTGGAATGGTTTGAAGAAAATCAATCCCAACAAAATTGGGAAACGCAAGAGCTTATGGAGCGTGTTGAAGAACAGCTTGAGTTGTTAAAAGATCAAGCCGATAAATGGGAAGAGCTCCGGGAGCTTCAAGAGCAATTGCAACAAGAGGATTTGTTCGAGGAAATGGAGCAAACAAAACAACAACAAAAGACTCAAGAACAAAACTTGGAGCGCTTGGTGGAAATGACACGTCGGTTTTTTATAACTCAAAAAATGAATCAAATCAGCGAGCAACTAGAGGATTTAGGGCAACGACAAGAACAATTGTCCGAAAACACAGAGCCAGATCTAGACCCAAACCAAAATGCTGAGCAACAAAAGGAGCTCAATAGGGAGTTTGATAAAATTAAAGAGGCTTTAGACAAACTTGAACAAGAGAACAATAAACTAAAGCAACCAATGAGTCTGCCCAGGGACCCAGGAGGCGAAATGGATATCACTAATGAGCAGCAAAAAGCCAGCGAGGCCTTAGAACTGGGCCAAGAAAAAAGGGCCCAAGAATCCCAAAAACAAGCGGGGCAAAAAATGCAAGAGATGGCCAAAAAAATGGTGGCTCAAATGCAGCAAATGCAACAACAAGCTATGCAAGAGGACACACAGTTGCTAAGACAAATATTAGACAACCTCATTGTGTTCTCATTAGCACAAGAAGGTCACATGAATTTGGGACAGCAGCGTCAACTTGGAGGGTGGTCTGCGCCAGATTATATTAACCGTCAAAACGATTTGCGTGATAATTTTAATCACATTGATGATAGCCTGTATGCCCTGTCGATGCGCCAACCAATGATTTCTTCCCAAGTGAATCAATCATTGGGTCAAGCGGGCTATTATTTAAACAAGTCTTTGGAAGACCTAGCAGAGACGAGGTTTTCAAATGCAGCGGCAGCTCAGCAGTTTGTTTTTACACAAGCTAATGATTTAGCCAACCTTTTAGATGGCATGGCCACTCAAATGGAACAAATGTCGATGAGTATGCCTGGGGCTGGTTCAGGAAAAGGAGCTGGAAGTCAGGGTTTTCAACTTCAGGATATTATACAGCAACAGCAATCGCTTCAAAATCAAAGTGATTCAAAGGGCCAGAAAGGCCAGCAACCTGGAGAGGGGTCTTCAGATTCGGGTGCCTCTGGAACACAGGGAGAACAAGGAGAGTCAAATGATGGGGAGTCAACACAGACACAGGGCGCTTCTGATAAACAAGGCAAACAAGGTTCTGCCTCAGGAGAGGGGTCTTCGGGGCAAGAAGGAGATAGGGGGAAGAATAGTAATCAAGGACAAAGTGATCAATATAGCGATACTGCCGCAGAACGAGCAGAACGGTATAATATTTATAAACAGCAGCAGCAATTGCGACAAGAGTTAGAAGATCGACTCAGAGCACAAGGTTTGTTGCAAGAAAATCAGGAAATCCTGCGCAAGATGGATCAAAATGCGCAGGAAATTCTACGCAATGGAATCAATGATCGGTCGAAGGCGCTTATGAAAGAGATCAATTATCAACTCATTAAGCTTGAAGAGGCACAATACCAACAAGAAAAGGAACAAAATCGCGAATCCCAAACAAATAAACAAATATTTGATCCAATGCTCAACAGCCCTTGGTTAGACGAGCGCAGGTATTTTGATCAATTGGATATATTAATAAAAGACGCATTACCTTTGCAGCCTTATTATAAAACACAAGCAAGACGCTATTTTAAAATACGCAATAACGCTAATGATCAATTTTGATGCACAAAACGAATTTGTGTTAGGCCATTCTGAGCTTTGGGCTTCATGGTTAACAGAAGTGGTTTCTACAGAGGGTTATGTTTTAGGCTCACTGGATTACGTTTTTTGCGACGACGATTTTTTACTTAAACTAAATCAGGAATTTTTAAATCATGACACTCTTACCGATATAATTACTTTCGACAACAATGTGGGCAATACGATACATGGAGAGATGTATATTTCTACCCAAAGGGTTGAAGAGAATAGTATTGAATATGGAGTTTCTATGGAGCATGAGTTGGCGCGGGTGATAGTTCATGGAGTGCTTCATTTGTGTGGATATAAGGACAAAACACCAAAGGACGAAGCGGAAATGCGAAATCGAGAAGATTTCTGGATTGATAATCTTAAAGTATTGAAAATCAAATAATTATATATGTTTCACGTGAAACATTAGTTTATGGATTCGAATTATGATGTCATAGTGGTTGGTGCTGGGCATGCGGGCTGTGAGGCCGCTGCAGCCGCTGCAAACATGGGAGCAAAAACCTTATTGGTTACTATGAATTTGCAGACCATTGCACAGATGTCATGTAATCCAGCAATGGGCGGGATTGCAAAAGGACAAATTGTTCGTGAAATCGACGCCTTGGGGGGCTATAGTGGTATTGTCTCAGATAAAACAGCGATTCAATTTAAAATGCTGAATAAGTCTAAAGGTCCTGCTATGTGGAGCCCAAGGGTGCAGAGTGATCGTATGCGTTTCGCAGAATTATGGCGACAAATGTTGGAGCAGACCCCGAACCTTGATTTTTATCAGGATATGGTAACTGACCTATTGTATGATGGCAACCAAATAACAGGAGTAAGGACCTCTCTTGGTATTCCGTTTTATGCAAGGGCAGTAGTGTTGACCAATGGTACTTTTTTAAACGGCCTGATTCATATCGGTGAAAAACAGTTTGGTGGTGGTCGAGCAGGTGAGCGTGCCGCTACCGGAATTACAGAAGTGTTAGTTGATTTAGGTTTCGATACTGGCCGTATGAAGACAGGAACTCCTCCTAGGGTTGATGGGCGCAGTCTGGATTTTTCAAAAATGATTGAGCAACCAGGGGATGATGAGCCACAAAAATTTTCCTTTTCTGATCAAACCAATCCCTTGGTTGAACAGCGTTCCTGTCATATGAGTTATACGAGCCTAGAAGTTCATGATTTGTTGCGCGAGGGCTTTGATCGTAGTCCAATGTTTAATGGAGCGATTAAAAGTACAGGGCCTCGTTATTGCCCATCGATAGAAGACAAGATACATCGCTTTGCTGATAAAGATCGCCACCAATTATTTGTAGAACCTGAGGGTTGGAATACCGTAGAGTATTACATTAATGGCTTTAGTACTTCATTGCCTGAAGATGTTCAACTTAGGGCCTTAAAGGCATGTGCTGGTTTTGAAAATGTCAAAATGTTCCGTCCAGGTTACGCCATCGAATATGATTACTTCCCTCCAACTCAATTAACCCATAGCCTCGAGACAAAAATTGTTTCAGGATTGTTTTTTGCTGGTCAAATTAATGGAACTACAGGATATGAAGAGGCGGGCGCCCAAGGTTTAATGGCGGGCATTAACGCGGCTCTTTATTGTCGAGAAATGGAGCCCTTCATTTTAAGAAGAGACGAGGCTTATATAGGGGTGCTCATTGACGATCTAATAACTAAAGGAACCAAAGAGCCATACCGAATGTTTACTTCACGAGCGGAGTTTCGAACATTACTGCGCCAAGATAATGCTGATTTCAGACTAACCCCAAAAGGACACGCGCTGGGAATTGCGAGTGATGAAAGAATGAAGCGAATGGAGCAAAAATATGCAGCAAGTGATGCATTTATTGATTTTTTCAGAACCACGAGCGTATTGCCAGAAGAGATTAATCCAATTTTAGATCGGCATAATTCTTCACAAGCAGGTCAAAGCGACAAGCTATTTAAATTCTTTTCAAGACCAAATATAACCATGCACGATATGCAAGAAATTGGATCCGTATCACAGTATGTGTTGTCCAATGATCTTGATGTCGAGGTGTTAGAACAAGTAGAAATACAAGTGAAATATTCTGGTTACATTGAAAAAGAAAAGAATAATGCTGAAAAACTAACCAAGCTCGAGGGCATCAAAATCCCTAAAAACTTTGATTACAGTAAATTGAAGTCTTTGTCTTTTGAGGCGCGCGAAAAACTATCAAAAATTCAACCAGCGACAATTTCTCAAGCCTCTAGGATTAGCGGAGTTTCCCCCAACGATATATCTGTCTTATTGGTATTTATGGGGCGTTAGTGTTTCACGTGAAACAATGCAGTAATTAATGTCTAAACACCAGACAAATCAGACGAGAGTTCCAAAACAGGTTCAGGACCATATGGTGACTGGAGCGAGATTTGACTTAGTCTGGGAGCCAAAAATTAGGGCTTATTATACACACCCCATCCCCACGGATCTCGCGTCTTATTACAACCATTCTGAATACATTTCACATAACGACCGGGCCTCAGGCCTGCTAGCTAGGATATACCGAATAATTCGAAATATCAATATTCGTTTAAAACTCTATTGGGTAAATACGGCGAAACCCCCTGGAAAGAATTTATTAGATTACGGATCAGGAACAGGGGATTTTCTTTCTGCGGCAAAGCAGAGGTCCTGGAATGCAAAAGGTGTAGAGGTGAGTGATCTTGCGCGAACTATAGGACAAAGCAAGGGGCTGAGAATTTATAAAGACCAGGATGAAGCTTCAAACTCAACTTATGATGTGATCACACTTTGGCATGTTCTTGAACACCTCAGTGATCCTGTTGCGATGTGTGATTGGTTTAATAAACACTTATCTAGCAGAGGTTTACTGGTTGTCGCTGTTCCAAATCATTGTTCATGGGACGCAAAATTTTACCAAGAGTTTTGGGCGGCTTATGATGTGCCACGACATTTATGGCACTTTTCTAAAGAAAGCATCGGAGCTATTTTTAATGATGATTTTGAAATGATACAAACCCACCCTATGTGGTTCGATTCAATTTATGTGAGTCTGCTCTCGGAACGCTATAAAAAAAATCAAGGGAGTATTCTTAGGGGAATATTTATTGGGATCTGGTCTAATCTGAGTGCTTTGTTCAGTAGAGAGCCCTCGTCTGTGGTCTATGTATTGAAAAAACGCAAATAAAGGCCGTTATACAAAATCAAATACACAAAACACCCAATCAGTCGCGAAACAAATAAAACCCCTTTAAATCGCTTAAAAACGAATTGTTTTTAATAAGGGATTCTTATAATTAAAAAGTTTTATTATTGAAAAAACCAATTATGCTGCACTTTGATGAAGAAGCCGTGTTAATTGGACCGCAAGATCTGTAAAAATAATTTTGGCATTGCCATTGCGCACGATATGCTCTTCTGCCTCTTCTAGGGCATTTTGTAAGGACCAAACGTTATTTTGATGAATAAAAGGCGCTAATTTACTCAATTGAAAATCCTCATTATATTCCTTGTAATAAACTAATGGTGTGGTTTTGTAATGGATTAAAAATGCTTGGCGTATTAAACCACTGCAATAATTAAGAAAGGATTTTTGTGTTTCTCGACCCAGACCAGCCATATGATCACTCCAGGTCAATAATTCTTGAATAGCTTTTTTATTGCCTTTAGCCTTAAAAGCTGCTCTAGCCCATTGCAAAAACAATTGCTCAAACACAGGCTCTTGTCCTTGAGCGTCAATAAGAAGATGGGCCTTGTAATAATCGCCACGGGCTGCTTTTGAAATAGATTGTGCTTGATTTTCTTCAAGCTTATGGTTTTGTATTAGTGCTTGTACTAAATCGTTTTGAGAAAGCAAAGGCAGGCTAAGCACTTGACAACGAGAGTAAATGGTTTTGAGCAATCGATCCTCATCCTCTGTAAGCAAAAGGAATACTGTTTTATCAGGCGGTTCCTCTAAGAGTTTCAAGATTTTATTGGACGACTCTGTATTCATTTTTTCAGCCATCCAAATGATCATTACTTTATAACCCCCTTCATAAGACTTGAGCGCTAGCGTTCTAGCCATTTGTTCGGTATCAGAAACAGAAATTGAACCCTGTTTTCCCGCTAAACCTATATGGTCATACCAAGCCATTAGTGAGCCGTAAGGGGTGCTTTGCACAAAACTGCGCCACTGGGGTAAGAAATCTAAAACAGCCGGAGATTTTTTTATAGCATCCGTTGTGTTAACCGGATACATAAAATGCAAATCAGGGTGCACTAGTGTACTGACTTGTTGCGCAGCTCGACGGTAGCTTGAACTTGCAGGATTTAAGCCCAAACATAATAGTGTTTTTGCATAAGATAAAGCCAAAGGCAGTAGGCCACTACCCGTGGGTCCACTAAAAAGTTGCGCGTGGGCGATTCGACCATGCGCGGCGCTGGTTTGCAAATGGTTTTTTAAATGCTTTAGCCCTATAATTTGTGCGTAGTCCACCAAACAAATCTACGGATTTTTCAGAAGGCATAGACCTGGGAAAAACTTATATTTGTGGCAAAACAATGCGAAAATGAAGACCCTAGACGATTTTAATTTTTCAGGCCAGCGCGCCTTGATCCGAGTTGATTTTAATGTCCCACTGAGCAATGAGCTCAAGGTCACCGACACCACCAGAATTGAAGCGGCAAAACCGACCATTATTCAAATTATCAATCAAGGAGGCAGCTGTGTTTTAATGTCGCACTTAGGTCGCCCAAAAGCCAAAGAGTCTGAGTTTTCATTAGGCCACATTGTATCCTCTGTGTCTGAGGTATTAGGGGTCCCTGTCAATTTTGTTTCGGATTGTATTGGCAGTAAAGTACAAGAGGCACTAGACCAATTGCCTCAAGGAGGGGTCTTGCTTTTAGAAAATCTGCGCTATTACTCTGAAGAAGAAAAAGGAGATCATGAGTTCGCCAAAGCCCTTTCTGCATGGGGTGATATCTACGTCAATGACGCTTTTGGCACAGCGCACAGGGCCCATGCGTCAACAGCAATAATCGCAGAATATTTTCAAGGTAAGACTTGTTTTGGAACACTCCTTGCCTCTGAAATCACAAACGTAAACAAAGTAATGCTTAACGGAGAGTCTCCGGTTATAGCGATAATTGGAGGCGCAAAAGTCTCTTCCAAAATCACGATAATTGAACGCATTTTGGATTCTGTGGATCACTTAATCATAGGTGGTGGAATGGCATTTACATTTATCAAAGCCCAAGGAGGCTCTATTGGCACTTCATTGGTTGAGGATGACAAACAGGAGTTAGCACTCAATATTTTAGCCAAAGCCAAAGAAAAGGGGGTTGAGGTTCATTTACCTATAGATACGGTAATCACTCAAGAATTTAAAAACGAAGCGCATACAGAAATTGCCCCAATCCATGAAATTCCAGAAAACTGGATGGGTCTCGACGCGGGCCCAAAAACCAGAGAGATTTTCGCTTCTGTAATTGGCCAGTCTAAAACCATCTTGTTTAATGGCCCGGTCGGGGTTTTTGAAATGTCCACTTTTGCCCATGGAACCATTGCGCTTTGTGAAGCTATTGCTCAAGCCACAAAAAATGGAGCATTTTCTTTAGTGGGCGGAGGTGATTCTGTGGCCGCTGTGAAACAGTTCAATTACGATGATAAGGTCAGTTATGTTTCTACTGGCGGAGGGGCTATGCTTGAAATGCTCGAAGGAAAAACGCTTCCCGGAATTGCTGCGGTACTTAAGGCTTAAATAATGAGACGAACCAAATTTTTAAGAAGCTTTAATCGTATTTTGGCAGTATGCTTTATAGGCTTAGCCACAAAAGCGACATACGGACAAAACGAGCTGAACTTGCCTTTAGACCAATCACCATCCTCACCAAGCCAAGATCTAACACAGGAGTCCAAAGATTCTTTGAAGCTGGGTTTAAGCAACAACCAAGAGGCCTTAAGAATTGAGCGTGAATGGTACGCTTTGCTGAGTGATACTTATCGCTTTGAAGAGCAACAAGAGTCCATCGCCTCGCCCTGGGACAGCATCCCCTTACAGGATAGCCTGTGGTCAAGCGAAACCTTTAAATCACAGCTGGAAGCTTTGGATCAAAAAACCCCTTTTCACATAACCTATAATAGCGCATTAGAGCAAATAGTGCGCAATTATTTAAAAAACAGAAGGCTGCAATTGCAGCGGCTTATGGGATTAAGCCATTATTATTTTCCCATGTTTGAAGAGGTGTTTGCTCAGTATGGTTTGCCTTTAGAAATGAAGTATTTGGCCATTGTAGAATCAGCTTTAGTCCCTACCGCCACATCAAGAGTTGGGGCTCGAGGCCTTTGGCAGTTTATGTTTCAAACAGGTAAAATGTTTGATTTACAAGTCAATAGTTATGTCGATGAGCGATGCAGTCCCTTAAAATCAACGATAGCTGCGGCTCAATACTTGAATCAACTTTATGATATTCTAGATGATTGGGACTTAGCACTTGCGGCATACAATAGTGGTCCAGGTAATGTAAGTAAGGCTATTCGCCGATCTGGAGGGCGCAAAAATTATTGGAATATCCGCTCGTTTTTACCCCGCGAAACCGCAGGTTATCTGCCGGCGTTTTATGCGACCATGTTCATATTCGAATACGCCGATGAATATGGTATAACCCAAAGCGACACCCAACCTCATTTCGCAACAACCGATACGATTGAGATTAAAGAGACTGTGGCGCTGGCGCACGTGGCTCAACTAACCCAAACCCCCCAAGAGACCCTTGAGTTTCTTAACCCTGAGTATACCTTAGGGCTTATTCCATTTATTGAGGACAGACCTTATTATTTGCGCATGCCTGTTTCTGACCTTGGGCTTCTTGTAGAAAACCAAGACAGCCTCTATAGCCTAGCGCGTATGGATTTCGCTCAAAGAGAAAAGCCCCTTCCAGAGCTTGTTGATCAGAATAATCGTGTTCGTTACCGAGTGAAAAGCGGAGATTACTTAGGCAAGATTGCCAATAGATATGGTGTTTCGGTTGACCAAATAAAACGATGGAACGGCCTTAAGAGTACCCAACTCAGAATTGGACAGCGCCTGACCATTATTCCTAAACGTATTCCACTTAATGATAACAATACCTCAAGCCGCACTCAAGACTCCGACAAATCTAGTGGCAGTAACCCCCAAAACACAAACCAGGAGGTGTATGTGGTGCAAAGAGGGGACTCTTTATGGGGCATCGCGCAGAAGTTTCCCGGAATTACTTTGGAGGATTTAAAAAAGTGGAATGGTATTAGTGGGTCTGAAATTAAACCAGGAATGACGTTAAGCTTAAAACCACGATCATGAGAAAATTGATTGCCTTTGCCGCGATGACCCTTGTTTTGGCCTGCGGCCAAAACAACACCACAGACCGCAGTTATTTACCAGAATCTGTGGGGTCCATTAATGCGCTACAAGTAGTGGCTCCTGCTGATCTCTGGGAAGGCCCCGTAGGGGACAGTATACGCGCTTGGTTTGCTGCGCCCACCCCAGGACTTCCGCAAACAGAACCATTATTTGATATAAGTCATTTAGCCCCAGAACATTTTAGTGACTTTGCCCGAAGTTCTCGCCTGATTCTAGCTTTAGAATTAGGAGACAAGGACACTACAGGCTTAAAATCTAATGCATTTGCCCGCCCACAACTTATGGCCTTGGCCCAAGGGTCGACTCCAGAGGATTTAATAGCTATGGTTCAATCCCAAAAATATAATTGGATTGCTCAGATGAAGGCCTTTGAACTAAAAGAACGTCAGCGTCGCACACAGATCTCCCCAAAAATTCCCGAAGGCTTAGCTCAGGATTTTGGTGTTGAATTCAAGATGCCATCGGCTTATCGTACCGCCGCTGCTACAGAGGATTACTATTGGTTCCGAAAAGATTTGGTGTCAAATGGCACCACAAATATTTTAGTTTATTCTGCCCCATTGAGCATGATTCCAGAAGGGGTAGAGTACCCCGGTCGGTACATTCGTCACATAAGAGATGCGGTTGGGTCACGCCTCTTGCCAGTAGAGGACGACTCGAGATTTGTTACAGATACAACCTATATTCCAGAAATTTCGCTGGAGCGTATTGAGGGCCGTCCTGCCATTATTTCACGAGGGATCTGGACCTTAAGTGATGCTTTTATGGCTGGACCATATTTGAATATGGCCATCAAAGACAGTATCAGAAAGCGTTATTTAGTGCTAGAAGGATTTAGTTATGCGCCTTCTATGGGCAAAAGAGATCTTCAATTCGAACTCGAATCGATTTTGAGAACCCTAAAGTTTGTAAACTGATGAGGTTTGGTTTGGGCGCCAAGGTCGGCTAATAAGTCTATGCACCGAGCCCCAAAAGAAATAAGAAAATCTATAGGAAGGTGCGGATAAAATGAGACGCTAAATTATTTGCTATCCTCAGGCTTTTCGGATTTGTCTTCTTTGGAGGCGTCTTTGAATTCTTTGATTCCGCTACCTAGTCCACGCATAAGTTCAGGAATTTTCTTGCCGCCAAACAATAACAATACCACCACTACAATTAGAATAATTTGTGGAGCGCCGATTACTAAGGGTAAAAACTGAGCCATCATGGAGTAAGAATTTATTAGCAAATGTAACAAGAAATACTAACATACGGCGTTTTACCTCCAAGTTTCAGAGAATCCGCGTACATTTGTTTTTATAAGCCTTAACACATGGCAGGTAAGACTTCAGGGAAAAAAAGTTTTAGAAAAAGATTGGTACACAAATACCGATTATTGGTGCTCAATGAAGACACATTTGAGGAGCGCTTTTCATTTAGGCTGAACAGACTTAATGTATTTGTGATCACTGTTTTCTCGGCCCTTGTATTAATTGTTGGAACCACCCTATTTATTGCCCTTACACCATTGCGCGAATATATTCCAGGCTATGCCTCAACACAGCTGATCAAACAAGCGGCAAACTTGAGTGAACTAACAGATTCTTTACAACAACGCTTGGTTACAAACAACACTTATCTTCAGTCCATCCGTGAGGTGCTGACAGGAAATTTAAAGCCTGCTGCCCTAAATAAAGACTCAATTATTGATGCTGTGGCGCGTGAGGTTGATGCCCAATTATTGGCCGCGTCGAAAGAGGACTCTCTTTTGAGAGAACGCGTACAACAAGAAGACAAGTACAACCCACTGACCGATGGATCTGGTCAAGACATTGTACTTTTTCCCCCTGTTTCAGGGGTTGTTACTGGGACCTATGACCCACAAGAAAAGCATTATGCCGTGGACATCGCTACAGTGAATAACACTCCAGTAAAAGCAACAGCAGACGGCACGGTTATTCTAGCCCAATGGACTGCAGACACAGGCTATGTGGTGGTCTTGCGCCACAAGGACAACCTGATTTCTGTATACAAACACAATGCTTCGTTATCTGTGTCTCAAGGAGATTTAGTTAAATCAGGGGAGGTTATCGCCGCCTCTGGGAATACAGGTTCTTTGACCACGGGCCCACACCTCCACTTTGAATTGTGGAGCGAAGGTTATCCCATAAATCCAACAAACTTTATTGATTTTAATTAATGGGAGTAAAAGGGTTTTTTGCAAAAATACTCGCGGCACGCGCCAACCAAACTATCCAGCACTGGGCTCAGAATCCGATCAGCACCCAAAAAAAGGTTTTTGCTGGACTCATTCAAGGGGCCAAAAACACCAAATTCGGCCAAGACCACAATTTTGACCGAATTCAGACCCATGAAGATTTTACCGCTCAGGTCCCCATTAGGGATTACGAAGCCTTACGACCATATGTTGATCAAATGGTCGCTGGCGCTTCAGATGTGCTTTGGCCAGGAAAGCCGCTCTATTACGCCAAGACAAGTGGCACCACATCTGGAGCCAAGTATATTCCCATTACCAAGGCTTCTATGGGTCATCATATAGAAAATGCTAAAAACGCTTTGCTCCTCTATATTCATCAAACAAAAAAAACAGGTTTTGTCTCGCGCAAAATGATTTTTCTGCAAGGCTCACCGGTTTTGACCGAAAAAAATGGCGTACAACTAGGGCGCCTTTCTGGAATTGTCGCTCATTATGTGCCGAGCTATTTACAGCGCAACCGAATGCCTTCATGGGAAGTGAATTGTATCGAAGATTGGGAAACGAAAGTTGAGGCCATCGTACAAGAAACTAAGGGCGAGGACATGGCGCTCATTAGCGGGATTCCGTCTTGGGTTCAGATGTATTTTGAAAAATTGATTAAGACCACCGAAAAACCTGTGGGTGAATTGTTCCCGAACTTTAATTTATTTGTTTATGGCGGGGTGAATTTTGAACCCTACCGTCAAAAGTTTCAGCAGCTCATTGGGCGCAAAACAGACAGTATTGAGCTTTATCCTGCGTCGGAAGGCTTTTTTGCTTTTCAAGATCTCCAAGATGACACCGGCCTTTTGTTACAACTCGACTCGGGCATATTTTATGAGTTTGTCAAAACCACTGAATTTTTTGATCCATCGCCCCGCAGACATACCCTAGAAAGCGTTGAGCTTGGGGTGGATTATGTCATGATTATTTCTACCAATGCTGGACTTTGGGGCTACAACATAGGAGATACTGTGCAGTTTACCAGTCTAAAACCGTTTCGCATACGGGTTAGTGGACGGCTCAAACATTTTATCTCGGCCTTTGGGGAGCATGTCATTGGTAAAGAGGTAGAAGAAAGCATGACCCATGCGCTCCAGCAATGCGGCGGGTCCATATCTGAGTTTACCGTAGCGCCACAGATCACCCCAAAAGGAGATCAGTTGCCTTATCATGAGTGGTTTATTGAATTTGAAACCCTGCCCGAAGATATGAAGGCCTTTGCGCAAGCCTTAGATCAGAGGCTTCAAGAGCAAAATGTTTATTACGCGGATTTGATACAAGGCAAGGTGCTTCAGCCGTTAATTATTACTCAGGTTTCCAGCGGCGGCTTTAAGGCTGTAATGAAAAGTCTTGGGCGATTTGGTGGTCAAAACAAGGTTCCAAGATTGGGCAATGATCGCGCGCTGGCCGACCCCCTGAGTGGTTGGACACAAAATTAGTCGTATCTTTGTCCAGAAAATGAGTCAACCATTAGGGCATACGCGTACCAGGGCTCAGGAGAGTTCTAACGCGATAGAGCGGGTGTACATCACCATGCGTCATTTGTTTAATCGAGGGTTCTATAAACCAATGGGCATCAGCGGAACAGCCCTTAGAGAAGCCCTTTTGACCCTTCGCCCAGAAATTTACGGATCTATAGCTGAAGATAAGATTGAGCTTCAAGGCATGGTTTATATTATGGACCGCCTACCTTACGGTATAGAACAATGTCAATTCATTGCGCTTACCAGCGATGAGGGGTATAATAAATCACACATTCCCGCGATCATTCCTCCTAAGCGCCGACGTCATTGTTATCGTATTGACGACCAACAAATGAATATCGTCGTTACTCGTGGGCGCAGTGAGATTTACGATATTTTGACCCACCTGACCTTCATGTACATCGAGTCTCACAAAATCATGAAACAGGTTTTGGTGCCCAAAGAAGAGGGCTATATCCTCAGCAGAGATTGGCAGAAATTTGCTGAGACTGCCACCCAAAAAGAAGAAATCACCGAGGCACAACGCGAACTTGCGCTCATGCACGCAGCTAGTTTTCTTGGCCGCACATTTGAGGAAGTCCAATCATCATATCCGCTATTTGCCCAAAAACAAGATCCAGACCATTTTATAAGGCTTATCTACCATTTAGGCAAAGGGGCAATCGATGAGGCGATGGATAAAACCAAAGCACGTCAGATTTCATTTAGCCCTGTTTTGCGGGAGCGCTTGGGGCACCATATTCATGGTGAACGCTGGGCCAAACGCATAAAAGAGTCCCTAGAGGCTATAAATGCGCTACAGCGCCCAATGCACATTATCAGCGCGAATATGCACAGTGTGATGAACACCCTTTATGCTGCAAAGGCCTTACCTAAAGAAGCAGCAAAAAAATCAACCTTGGCCCTTTATGAATACCTGAGTCAAAGCGACAATAAAGAGGCCCGACAAAAGGTGCAGGCATATGCCCAAAAAAATGGTATGATTTATCTGGACGATCAAAGTCAGGCCAATATTGATGTCCAAATTATTGACCTAGGCAATGCCCTCCCTGAGCGTTATCCGAATACTGATGAAAGCACTCCTATTTTGATTGTTATGGACTACGCCTTTGGGGAACAGGCATATGAGACCATGGACGAGCTACTCAAGCCCTTGACCCTCTCAGGCAAGACACATTTTATGCCTGTAGAGTCTATTTCCATTATGGGTAAAGCGGGTATTTTAGAAGGAGGGAAAGGAGATATTATGATCCCAAGGGCACATATTTTTGAAGGCACCGCCGATAATTATCCGTTTAAGAACAAATTAAAGCTCAAAGATTTCGAGGGTCTCAATGCTTATGCAGGCACCATGATTACTGTGCTGGGCACCTCTTTGCAAAACAAAGACATTCTGAATTTTTTCCACACCTCTTCTTGGGACGTTATCGGTCTCGAGATGGAGGGGGCGCATTATCAAAAAGCTATACAAGCGGCCTCAAAAATAAGGGGCAGCATTACGCCTTCGGTGGCGGTGCGCTATGCCTATTACGCCTCGGATAATCCCTTAGAGACTGGGAGCACATTGGCCTCAGGGGGATTGGGCACCACAGGGGTGCGCCCTACTTATGCCATTACAGAAAAAATCATCGAGCAAATCACACAACAAGACCCTAAGACCAAGCGTTAAGGTGTTGTTCGCCCGTGTCAAAAGCCTTGAACCGATTGAACCACGACAGAAATAATTGAAATTCCGATATTTGCCCGAGATGAAAACAAATGGCACTACCAGAAACGCGAACGCAATCCTTGTTACAGGGGCGGCTGGATTTATAGGGTCCAATTATGTAAGCCATTTTGTGCCGGGCAGCAAGGCTCAATGGGTGGTGTTAGATAAATTGACTTATGCCGGAAGTCTCGAAAATCTTGCAACACTAGAGGGCCAATCTAATTATACCTTTGTTCAAGGCGATATTTGTGATCGGGATTTACTCAAGACACTTTTTGACCAATATCAGTTCGATACCGTAGTCCACTTTGCCGCTGAGTCGCATGTGGATAATTCCATAACTGGTCCACGGGCTTTTGTGGAAACCAATCTTTTAGGATCATTTGAGCTTTTGCATGCAGCCTATGAGCTTTGGATGGAAGGCCCGAACGCCTTAAAAAGTCAATTTGCTCATGCGCGCTTTTTGCATGTTTCCACCGATGAGGTTTATGGAACCTTGGGAGAAACTGGCCTCTTTCGTGAAGACATGCCTTATGCGCCAAATAGTCCTTACAGCGCTTCTAAAGCAGGTTCGGACCTACTAGCGCGCAGTTATTTTCATACTTACGGATTTCCTGTGGTCACCACAAATTGCTCCAATAATTATGGGCCAAATCAACACTGGGAAAAACTTATCCCTACCATTATTCGAAAAGCGGTTTCCAGCCAGAATATTCCCATTTATGGCGATGGCCAGAACATTCGTGATTGGCTCTATGTTCTAGATCATTGCAAGGGCATTCAAAAAGCCTTGGATTGCGGTATACTTGGAGAAACCTATAATATTGGAGGGCGCAACGAGCGCAATAATTTGTACATTGCTGAGCGTATTTGTGGGGCTTTAGACGGTTTAAGACCAAAGGAAAAAGGCCAATACAAGGATCAAATTACCTTTGTTAAAGATCGGCCAGGACATGATTTTCGCTACGCCATTGATGCCTCAAAAATAGAGCAGAATTTAGGTTGGCAAGCCGAAGAAACTTTTGAAACTGGGATCATCAAAACCATAGAATGGTACCTAGATCACCCAGAACGATTATCGGCAGAATAAGTCTTAATGCAGAAAATAAATCTCATAATCCAAAAAAAACGCGCAACATCATGAAAGGAATAATTTTGGCAGGAGGATCCGGAACGCGCCTACACCCATTAACACTGGCTGTGAGCAAGCAACTCATGCCGGTGTACGACAAGCCCATGATTTATTATCCGCTGACGACCCTGATGTATGCCGGTATCCGCGAGATTTTGATTATTTCTACTCCAGAAGACTTGCCTTTATTTCAAAAGCTTTTGGGCGATGGAACTCAGTTGGGCTGCGCCTTTAGCTATGCTGTACAACCTCAACCAAATGGACTAGCCGAGGCCTTTATCATCGGCGAAGACTTTATCGGAAAAGACAAAGTGGCTTTGATCTTGGGAGACAATATTTTTTATGGAGCAGGACTTAGTGAGCTGATGCAAGCCCAAAATAACCCAACAGGAGGTGTGGTATTTGCCTATCACGTGCAGGATCCCGAGCGTTACGGCGTAGTAGAATTTGACGATCAAGGCAATGCCCTTTCGATTGAAGAAAAACCCAGCAAGCCTAAATCAAATTATGCGGTACCGGGCATTTATTTTTATGACAATCGAGTTGTAGAGATTGCCAAATCCATCACCCCGAGTGAGCGTGGCGAACTTGAAATTACCGCCGTGAACAATGCTTATTTACAAATGGGAGAACTCAGTGTTGGGGTGCTTGACCGTGGCACAGCTTGGCTGGACACAGGAACCTTTAGCTCGCTGATGCAAGCCTCTCAATTTGTTCAAGTCATTGAGGCGCGTCAAGGGCTAAAAATTGGGGCGATTGAAAAAGCGGCCTATCGCATGGGATATATCGACAAAGCCCAACTCAGAAAATTAGCCAAACCTCTGCTCAAAAGCGGATATGGCAAACACTTAATGCAATTGGACTAATATGGAGCGTATTGACACCCCTTTAAAGGATGCCTTTTACCTCATACCCCCGCAATTTGAAGATGCGCGCGGGCTTTTTTCAGAAACGTATAATGCCCATACTTTTCTCAGGGCAACAGGCCTTGACGTAAATTTTGTTCAAGACAATCAGTCGATTTCAAAATACGGGGTATTGCGTGGATTACACTATCAATCAGGAGCACACGCCCAGGCCAAACTTGTGCGGGTCTCGGCCGGCAAGGTACTTGATGTAATTGTCGACTTGCGCAAAGATAGCGCAACTTTTGGCCAACATTTTAGCATTGAACTTTCAGCAGAAAACCGAATTCAGCTCTTTGTGCCAAAAGGATTTGCTCATGGATTTATTACCCTTAGCCCAGAAGCAACGTTTTGCTATAAATGCGATGCTTTTTACAACAAAGAGGCCGAAGGGGGAATTCTCTATAATGACGCAACCTTAGCCATTGATTGGCATCTAAAACATGAAGATGTTTTGGTCTCAGAAAAAGACCAAATATTGCCGACGTTTTTAGACGCTACCGCATGAAGAATATATTGGTGACCGGAGCCAGTGGCCAGCTTGGGCAAAGCCTTCGCCAGCGCTGCACGGCATTCCCACAGATGAAGATGCATTTTTGCCAGCGGCAAGACTTTGATTTAGAGCAGCCTGAGCAAATGGCACGTGTTTTAGATCAGCATCAGGTGGATGTGGTTATTAATGCAGCAGCTTACACTGCTGTAGACCAAGCAGAGAAGGAGCCTGATCGCGCCTTTGCCATAAACATCAAAGGCGTAACAGACCTTGCGCGCCTTTGTGCTCAGAAAAATAGCGTATTGCTTCACGTGTCTACCGATTATGTCTTTAACGGGGCATCAAACACGCCCTACCTTGAGGATCATCCCACAGCCCCGCTAGGTATATATGGCCAAAGCAAGCAGCAAGGCGAAATGTCTATAGCCGAGATTAATCCGGCCCACTATATTGTGCGCACTTCATGGCTTTATGGTCCCTATGGCAATAATTTTCTCAAGACAATGCTGAAGCTTGCCGACCAAGGTAAATCGCTGACCATTACCACAGAACAAACAGGGAGTCCGACCAGTACTTTGGATTTGGCTGATGCGCTTTTAAGGCTCGTAGAAATAGAGGCTCCATATGGCATTTATCATTTCAGCAATACAGGACAAACCACCTGGCATGGTTTTGCCCGAGAAATTTTTAGCCAAACCCATCAATTGGATCGCGTCCAACTTGCTGAAACGGACGAATATCCTACTTTTGCAAAGCGTCCAAACTACAGTGTTTTGGACACCAATAAAATAGAACAAACCCTACAACAACCTATTCGGTCATGGCAAGAGGCTTTGGCTGAGGTGATTCACCAACTATAACTTGTATCATGGAAAAGCAGACAGAAGAAATCGACTTGTTTTATGTGTTGAAAAAACTTAAAAATGTTTATTTAGGCTGGCTGGCGCGCGGTTACCACGCAGTTCAGTTTCTTAAAAAATACTGGATTGCACTAGCCATAATGATTGTGGGCGGTCATTTTGGCGGTAAATTTTGGCAGCAAACACAGCGACCAAAGCGCCAAGCAGTGATGATCGTTCAAAACAACTTTGGCAGTTCGAGTTATGTTTACGATGCTGTTGAGATTCTGAACATTAAGTGCAAGCAAATCGACGAAACATTTTTGGAACAGTTAGGACTGAACACAGAAACCCCTGAAATCCTGGACATTGTCATTGAGCCTGTAGTGAGCGTTAATGACCTTCTGAAAGTAAGCGAACCCAATGACCGCAATATAGACACCTATATTTCGCGCATTGATATTGATGAGGATTTGATGGTTTCTGAAATTTTTTACCCCCAGTATCATTACCACAAAATTACCGTGACCACAAACACCCCGAATGCCAAGGTTTTGGATAAGATTTTAGCGTATTTAAACAACAATGAGAACTTCAACACCATTAAAGAGGTGGTTGTCGCTGAGACCAATCTGCGTATTGAGCGCAACAATAAAACCATTGAGCTAATTGACGCCCTTTTTTCTGAGTACTCTGGTAAAAATGAAGCGGAGGCCATTGTATCTAATGACCTGAACATTCCCACGATACGCATCAACAACACCAACCTTCATCAACTAGTAGAAAAGAAAACAGAGCTGATTGCAGAAAACGAGGAACTCATGACTGAACGCACCAAGTATGGTTCTATAGTGGCAGTTGTGAATAGTCCAAGGCTGGTAATGACCTCTGAATTCTTAGACAAAAAAGGCACGCTTATACCCCTTGGTTTGGTGCTTGTATTTTTCGGATACTTTTGGCTAAAGAGCTTGTATCTCAAAGGGAAAAAGCACGCTTCTGAGGCCTAGTTGCTCAGCTAAGCGATCCAGCCTATGAAGTTATTGTCAGGCAAATTACATATTAACTCATTGACAGGCCGCAGTATAGGGGTACTCTCATTGCGCACCCTTGGTGTGGGCCTGTTTTTTTTAGGCACATTATATCTGACCAATGAATTGTCTCCTGAGTTAGTAGGGCAATACGATTACAGTCGTGCGCTCCTTTTAATTGTCGGAGCAGTTGCTTTATTTGGGATGCAACAGTCCATCATTTTCTATTCTGGCTTGTACAGCGCTCAGAATAATCTAGGACAAATTCGACAGGTCTACAAGACCATGTTTTTGTTAGTCATTGCCCTATCTCTGGGATTAAATGCCTTACTATACGCCATAGGGCCGATAATTAATGGCCTTGGACTTAATCCTATGAGCCCTTTGGTTTATCAAACCTTTACCGGGATTTTGTTTTATGCCATAACCATGCTGAATATCGACGTATTGAGGGCGATTGACAAGATTTATATCTCTGAATTATTCCGCAATATATTACGTTATCTGATTTTCTTTTTAGGCGTGATTGCCTTGGTGTATTTGGGTCAGCCACAGTGGTTGGTTACGGTGTTTTTGGGCAGTTTTGTGCTTTTAGCCCTCAGCTCGAGTGCCCTGTTGATCTATTATTTTTCTCAGCCGCCACTGCGTATTTACCACTCAACTGATCCAATCAGTCCGAAGGCAATTTTAAAAAGATCGGCACCCATGGCTATAAGCGCGGCGTCTTTTTTGCTCATGCAGAGTTTGGATGTTTTGATGCTTAAACAATTTGACAACTATGCCGTGGTGGCCATTTACAGTGTGGCAGTAAAACTCACCCTGCTGTTGTCGGTTGCTTTAGCCTCGGTTAATGCGGTGTTGGCCCCGAAAATTGCTGAAGATTATAATCTTAAAGACCTAAATTCTCTTGCCCTAAAGGTTAAAAAAAGTACCCGCCTGATCTTTTTTTCTACGGCCCCCGCGATATTTATTTTGGCCCTTAGCGCCGAATGGATTTTATCTTGGTTTGGACCGGTATATGGCGCGGCAAAGACCCCCTTGTTGATATTGCTCTTGGGCCAAGCGGTCAACACCCTCTGCGGGTCTGTAGGAGTTTATCTGAATAT
The DNA here is from genome assembly GCA_038132955.1 of Flavobacteriaceae bacterium. Taxonomy (GTDB): domain Bacteria; phylum Bacteroidota; class Bacteroidia; order Flavobacteriales; family Flavobacteriaceae; genus BACL21. Next base: position 44,935 of record JAYPSJ010000009.1, on the reverse strand, counting down.
GACCAATAAGCAAAAGGCTTTTCAGTGGATTGTAGCGAGTGCGCTTGTATTAAACGTGGCCTTAAATGCCAATTTGATTCCCGTCTATGGAATGAATGGCGCTGCATGGGCGACCGCCTCAAGCATGATGGCTTGGAATATTATCGCTGTGATTTATGTTTATAAAAGGGATCGAATCAAAACCTTTTTAACATGGTAGGAAAAGAGTTTAAGGTTGATTTTTTTGTGGTTGGTGCAGCGCGTTCAGGCACCACAACCCTATACCAGTATTTGTCTCAGCATCCGCAAGTATTTTTACCAAGAGTTAAGGAGCTTAATTATTTTTCCAAGGTCAGTTCAAATCAGCCACAAGACTACGCCTTACCAAAGCCAGAAAAAGAGTATCACACAAAAATTATTCAAAGTCCTGTGGTCTATAAAAACCTCTATAATTCAGCAAGACTCGACCAAATAAAAGGAGATGTTAGCCCATCGTATTTATGGCATGAAGAGACCCCTGCGGCCATAAAGGCACATAATCCAAAAGCTAAAATTATAATCAGCCTGCGACATCCCGTGGAGCGTGCGTTCAGTCATTATTTAATGGCAAAAAGTGTGGGTTATGAAAAAAGCACTGATTTTCAGCAAGCCATTCATGAACCATTATCTGAACACTGGGGCGGGGGCAATCGATATTTAGAATGGAGTGATTATGTGGGGGCTCTAAAGGCGTATTATGCCGCTTTTCCAAAGGAACAAATCCATGTAATGATTTTTGAACAATGGGTTCGGGATCAGGAGTCAGCTTTGGCAGAACTGTCTGATTTTTTAGGAGTAGCTCATCATTCACTTGACGCTGTTGGAGACCAACATAACCAAACCCTTGCTTACAAACACCAAGGGGTCCTTAATACATTGCGCACGCCCTGGGCCAGGACACTTCTGCATGCCCTTATGAGTGAAACTACAAGAGATAAGGTAAAGGCGTTTTTGTTTGGTGGAGGCCCTTCGCTTGAGGTCTTGACTGAGGAATTAAAAAATCGACTCATGAATCAAAACATTGAGTCTATGAAACAAATAGAACAGCTCATCCAAAAACCCATACTAGAGTTGTGGGGCATTAAGAAGTCTTAAGCGAAGACCATGATCAGTCATCAGCACAAAACTATATTTGTTCATATTCCAAAGGTTGCGGGCCAAAGCGTGGAACATATGTATTTGAAGGATTTAGATTTAGATTGGGCTGAGCGCGGATCACTATTACTGCGACCCAAACAAGAAAAGGAAAAGGGGCCTGAGCGTTTAGCACATCTGACCGCTGCTCAATACACGGAGCTGGGCTATATTTCTTCTGAAGACTTTCAGCGTTATTTTAAGTGGGCCTTAGTGCGCCATCCCTATCAAAGAGCCCTTTCTTGTTATCATTTTTTGGGTTACGCCCGTATTATGAGTTTTGAGAATTTTGTGCTTGGTGTATTGCCAGGTAAAATAAAGCAGCGACACTTTTTTTTCCTGCCCCAATACGATTATCTTCATGACGATAAAGGGCAATTGTTGGTGGATTATATTGGGCATTTAGAGCGACTTGAGCAGGACTTGGTGTTGCCAAAAGAAAAAAGTGGTATCTCCCATATCTCGATGCCACATGCCAATAAAGAACCAGGTTCTTGGAAGCGGGCTTTTCGATTGTGGCAAGAGCAACCTAGTTTGATTAAATATTTTGCTCTGGGCCAGGATAAAAAATCCCGAAAAGAGGCCTTAACTACCAGCGCAAAGGAGGGACTAAATCAATTATACAAAAACGATTTTAAGGCCTTTGATTATAAGAGAGAACAATGAATCAGTTAACGGCAAAAATAGGCCTAGTGGCCATAATTATTGCGCTCTGGGTCGAGAGCGTGGAGCTGAGTTTTGTCGTGGCATTTGGGGTACTGTTACTGCATTTTAATGGCAAAATCTCGCGCGGGCTTTCACAAATTGTGCTATTGATCTTGGCCATGATGACGGTAGGAATGCTCGGGATTATGACACGCCAAGCAGGGCTTTATGGCTTTGTTAAGGATGTGGTCTATTTCCTGAGGCCGCTGACGGTAATGATAGCCACCTATTACGCCGTTCAGAAGCTTAAGTCTAAAGCTGATTTTTATAATTTAATTGTGCTTGTGGGCTTCGGATTTGCCTTGATTCATTTACTTGATATAGGGATTGGGTTATTGCGCTATAGGCCAAACCTTCAAAAGTTCAGGGAGCTTTTTGGCAAGCTCAATCACGTGGAAATGGTGGCACTTTTTCTCATAGCCTGCATCCGTGACCTACCCATCAAAAAAACACGCTTTACCTTGTTTTACAAGCTTGCGGTGGCTGCTTTGATCATCTCTTTTTTACTTTACTTCTCAAGGACCATGATTGTGGTACTCTTTTTAATGATCTTGGCGTACTACGGTTATCTTAAACTCAATGCGCGCGGGGTAGTTATGGGGTTAACCCTCTTGGTTTTCGGGGCAGGATTTGTGTTTTTTTTGAGTCAATACGAACCTGATGAGACCCAACCACAAACCGTTTTAACGGGTTTTTTGGCAAAAGTAAAAAACTCCTATACAGAAACATTTCAGCCTATTGAATTTGACACTTATCTCAAAGATCGCCGATCACTTTGGCCTCGATGGCGGGCTTATGAAGCGAGCTTGGTACTTAAAGAGGTAGACGGGGAGCGCAAATGGCTTCAAGGCAAGGGTTTTGGATCTACAGTAGACGCAGGTTTTGAGCTTAGATTAAATGGCGAAATGATGCAGCACTTGCCGACCGTCCACAACGGAGTGGCCTATGTCTATATGAAAACAGGAGTACTGGGACTGCTATTTTATTTTACAATCTTTATAGTGCTTTATGGGTATAATTATGTGTCATCAAAGGGCCCAGACGATAAATCCTATAACGGCGTTCTTGTTGGCGCAGGGTTCTATATGCTGGCGGCCACCATGGTGGTGACCGGGATTTTCAAGCCCTATATGATGGTTGGCTTTTTAATCGGGGGTACTTTCGCCCTCAAAAAGAAAGAAGCATGAAAATAGCGCTTTTTGGCACAAGGGGCATTCCTAATCACCACGGGGGTTTTGAGCAATTTGCCGAATGGTTTGGTCCTTATGTAGCCCAAAAGGGACATGAGGTTTATGTGTATTGCTCGCACAATCACCCCTATCAAAAAAAGGAATTTAAAGGCGCAAAATTGATCCACTGTTACGACCCAGAATATAAGCTGGGCACTGTAGGACAATTCATTTATGACTTAAATTGTTTGCTCGACGCCCGCAAAAGAAATTTTGACGTCTTGCTTCAGATGGGGTATACCAGTAGTTCGGTGTGGCATCCATTATTGCCCAAAAAGACATTGATTGTAACAAACATGGATGGCCTAGAGTGGAAACGCTCTAAATACCATCCTCTTGTGCGTCGTTTTCTAGCCAAAGCCGAAGCATGGGCGGTCAAAAGCAGCGATTATTTAATTGCCGACAACACCGCCATACAAGAGTATCTGAAAGAGAAATACAGAGTCTCTTCTACCTACATTCCTTATGGGGCAGAGGTTTTTCATTCCCCGGATGTTTCGGCCTTAAATGAATATGGTATATCGCCTGGCGGCTATGATTTAATCATAGCGCGAATGGAGCCCGAAAACAATATCGAAACCATATTAGACGGGGTGGCCCAAAGCAGCAGACAAAGAATGTGCTTGGTGGTGGGCAAACATGAGGCGACTGCTTTTGGTCGGTATTTGGCTCAGAAATACGAAAAACAAGCCAACATTCGTTTTTTAGGAGGCATCTACAACCAAGGACTTTTGGATAATTTAAGACATTACGCCTGTCATTATTTTCACGGACACAGTGTGGGAGGCACGAACCCTTCTCTACTTGAGGCTATGGGTAGTCAAGTGTGTATTGCCACCCACGACAATGCTTTTAACAGGGCAATTTTAGGTGATGATGCGCTTTATTTCAGTAATGCCGGTCAGGTATCTACCCTTTTGGATAAAGAACTAGACCTAGGGGTGGCCAAAGCCATGATTCAGGCCAATGCTGAAAAAATAAAGAATCTTTACTCTTGGGATAAAATCAATACTGAGTATTTGTCCTTCATCAAATCAATTTATGCCCAGAAGCCTTAGTCATAGCACGCAAAATCAACTGATGAGTTGGGCTATTGGCCTAGTATTGATAAGTGTGCCTATGCCTTATACCTACAGCTCGATTGCTCTGGCAATTTTGGGAGCAGTAGCCGTGATGGGGATGTGGCACAGACAAGTCAATTGGCATCCAGCTTATCTCTGGCCGATTTTATTATTTGGTCTTTGTGTGCTCTCGCTTCTATGGACCGAGGACACGGCGAAGTCATTGCGGGGTATCAGCCGGCAATTGCCATTGCTGGTGATCCCATTATCTTTTTTGTTTTGGCCAAAATTTGATCGTAGTACTTGGCAGAAGGGGGTTTATATTGGCGGTGTCGCAACTGCTGTATTTGCGGTTTTTGCTGTGGCGCGGGCCGCTTTGCGGTGGGCCGGTCAAGGGGACTATAGTGGTTTTTTTTACCACGAGCTGGTCGATTTTTGGGAGCTCAATGCCATTTATATTTCGGCGGTATCAGCCACTTATGTACTGTTTTTTTGGCTGGGGTATTGGCCAGAAAATGGCCGCAGACGGACCGCGCTAAGCCTTGGCGCAGTGCACCTGGGCTTTCTTATACTGCTGTCTTCTAAAAACATGATATTGACTACTGTGCTTATTGGGTTTGTGGCCAAGGCTTACACCCATCGCAAGCAAGTCAAGAAACTCCTTGCCCTGGCCCTTGTCGCCCTGGCAGCGGTGATTGCTTTAGCGCAAACCCCATGGGGGTCGCGATGGGCACAGCAACAGTCCACCCCGATTGCCGATGCTTGGCAATGCGAGGGATTTACCGATATTTATCCTTGGACAGGGACCACACTTAGGGCGTTTTTTACTCGGGTGTTTGCTGAGCAGTTAAGCCAAGATCAGGCTTGGCTTACGGGTTACGGCATCAATGCGGGACAAGCCAAAATTGCTGAAGGCCAAAACCGCTATTTTGTTTATTGTGGGTACAACACCTATAATTTGCACAATCAATATTGGCAAACCATTTTCGAATTAGGTCTGATAGGGGGTTTGTTGCTTGTTTTGATGTTGAGGCAGCTGGCCCGCGCTGGCGTGAAACGACGCGATTGGTTTATCTTGGGGGTTGCCATTTTAATGGTCGCGCTAATGTTTACAGAAACCTATCTGTGGCGCCAGCGCGGGCTGATTCATTTTATGGTGCTTTATTGTGCCCTGACCGCTCAGAGTAAAAATCAAATAACATCGCGAGAACAAAACCACCGATGAAGATTCTAGTTGACGCACATAAAATCGGAGAAAAGCACGAAGGCACCAGCACTCACCTCATCGGCTTATATAGCGCTTTGATGGGTCTAAAGCCAAAATGGACCTTTGTTTTTGTGGGGCCATATAAAGACGCCATGCAAGAGGCCTTTGGCACAGGGAAAAATCAGCGTTATATCACATTAGGCACAACCAATAAATTCAGACGTTTGCTTTGGGACTTACCCCAGATTATGCGTCGGGAGGCCCCTGATTTCACCCATTTTCAATACATCAGTCCTTTGTGGTGTCCTACGCCGACCATAGTGACCATTCATGATTTGCTGTTTTTGGAACCAGAATTTAAACATCATTTTCCCAGGACCTATCGTTGGATCAATGGACTGCTGTTTCGACTGAGTGCCCGAAAGGCAAAAATACTGTGCACGGTATCGCCTTATGGACAGAGACAACTCAGCAGACACTATAGCATAAAGCCCAATAAAATTACCATTACCCCAAACGCGGTAAGCGCTCAAAACATGAGTTTAGAGAATGCCAAAAAGCGGGTTGCGGCCTATGGATTAGATCAGTTTATCTTATTTGTAAGTCGCGTGGAGCCCAGAAAAAACCACAAATCATTGTGGCGTGCTTTTGAAAAACTTGAATTGTACAAACAATGCTTTAAGCTGGTATTTATTGGTAAAAAAGAATGGATGGACCCGGCCTTACAAAGCACATTGGATCAATTAGATGATCAAATGCAAAAAGCAGTGCTTTGGCTCGAGGAGATTCCACATCAAGACCTTTGGGCTTTTTACAAGGCGGCGACACTATTTGTTTATCCCTCTTTGGGTGAAGGATTTGGCATTCCTCCTTTAGAAGCCGCGGCGGTGGGCACCCGGGTGGTCTGTGGCCAAAACACGGCTATGAGGGACTTTGATTTTTTCCCGTACTTGGTGGATGTAGATGCCCCGCAGGCTCTAGCGCAAACCATGGAAAAGGCACTGGAGGATAAAAATTATCCATCTGAGCAAATCGCTGATGAAATTCAAAAACGTTATCACTGGAAGGCTTCGGCTCAAGCTTTGGCCCAGGCCATAGAACATAATTCTTAGAAGATATACCGATGGAGCCCTACAGTGCATTTGGAGATAAACTAAACATAAATGCTTAAATTAAGCCTGTAAAAAAATCAATCATGCGCGTTATCGCCCTATCTATATATCCGTATTTGTGCTTCGCGCTTTTTTTCACTCTGCCTTTTGACGATTATTTTCGGGCCTTACCTAACCTATTGTTGATCGCTCTGGCAGCCCTATTTCCTTTTGTTATTGAATTAGCACAGATCAAAACAATTGTGCGCAGCACTTGGTCTTGGGTTTTGATATTTCTGGGATTTGTGGTGATTCAAGCATGGTTTTTAGGCCGTTTCGATCAAGACTTTGTGGTCATTCAAAAAATGCTATTGGCCGGGGCCTTATCCCTACTACTCTATCCCGTGCGCGACAACAGAACCTTGATGCATGGGGTGATTTATTCCTCTGTCGCGGCAGTGCTCTATTCTATGGTGCAGTTGGTGATTTTGCTCAACCAAGGCGCCACATTTGGTTTTTTGGAGTCCGCTCATATCATCGAGGCCTTGCTCATGGACCGCATTTATTTGGGGTTGCTATCGGTACTGAGCATAATCTTTTCTTACAAGCTTTTGCGCAAATACTTTGACCCAAATAACGGCTATTACCTGGCTAACATCATTTTGCAGGCAGCCTTCATTTTGTTTTTAGTCTCGCGGATTGCGATTGTTGTTTTGCTCTTGTGCTTTGTCTTGAGTTTGTGGTATCGTCAAAAGCGTGGCCCACAACTGTTGTTTTTTGGCGGGTCTATAGCCCTAATTGTGGCTTTGGCTTTTGTTTTGAGTAATGATTTGCGCAAACAGTTTTTTTATAACAATAACCCAGAACATCAAGAAGGCCTGTTGGCCAACACTATGGCTTTGGAGCCACGAATGGTCATCTGGGATTGCGCCCTTGATATCGCGCAGCAGCAATCTGTTGCATTAACGGGCAATGGCTTTACACAAACCAATAAAGACATGCTTTGGTGTTATCAGAACACCATTGAAAACCCTGAAAAAAAGGCTTGGTTTTTGACCAAAAAATACAATGTGCACAATCAGTTTTTAGACCTTTATTTAGGTGGCGGTGTGTTGGCATTAATCCTTTTTATTTTGGGCTTTGTGCGGCCATTTTTTAAACAGAGAAAATCACTTTACCCCACGGCCCTTCTGATGGCCACAGTGATTTTTCTTTTTGCAGAAAACATGTTTCACCGTCAAATAGGGGCCTATTATATGGGGCTTATTTGGGCGCTACTTATGTTTTTGCCCCAAGAGGATAATGCTGAAAAACAACAAAAACAAGAGAAAAACCATAGAAAAACCTGCGGGCATGACGTATTTTTGAGCCGCGAAAAAGAAAAATTTAAAGACAAAAAATATTATTCATGAATATTACAGTAGTAGGAACGGGATATGTGGGTCTGGTCACTGGGACATGTTTGGCCGAAAGCGGTAACGAAGTCTTGTGTGTAGACATCGATCAAGCCAAAGTGGACATGATGCGCGCTGGCGAGGTGCCCATTTATGAGCCGCATTTGGATGTGCTCTTTGAGCGCAACATTAAGGCCGGCCGTTTGACTTTTACTACGGATTTACACCAGGGATTGGATCACGGAGACATCGTGTTTTTAGCCCTACCCACTCCAGAAGACGAAGATGGTTCTGCAGATTTATCTTATGTGCTGGGTGTGGCTGATAAAATCGGCCGCTATATCAGTAGCTATAAAGTTATTGTGGACAAAAGCACGGTTCCAGTGGGGACCGCCGAAAGGGTGACAGAGGTCATCAGTGCACATGCTAAATGTGATTTTGATGTAGTGTCTAACCCTGAGTTTTTACGCGAAGGCTTTGCGGTAGACGATTTTCTAAAACCAGAACGCATCGTGGTAGGTTCTTCGAGTGAGCGCGCTACAGCCCTCATGCAAAAGCTCTACGCGCCATTTGTGCGCTCGGGCAACCCAGTAATAGTTATGGACGAGAAGTCGGCTGAGCTTACTAAGTATGCCGCCAATTCATTTTTGGCCGCAAAAATTACTTTCATGAACGAAGTGGCGAATTATTGTGAAATGGTCGGGGCTGATGTTGACAAAGTACGCGTAGGCATGGGCACGGACAGCCGTATTGGTAAGCGCTTTTTATTCCCAGGGATTGGCTACGGAGGCTCATGTTTTCCGAAAGATGTCAAGGCGCTTCAAAAGGCAGGTCGCGACGCGGGCTATGAATTTAAAATATTAGATGCCGTAATTGGGGTTAACCAAAAACAAAAAACCATTCAAGTGCCTCAAGTTCTCGAGCATTTTGGTCATGATCTGAAGGGCAAAAAAATTGCTATATGGGGCTTAGCCTTCAAACCAGAAACAGACGACACTCGCGAAGCCCCAGCCATTGACGTGATTAATGCTCTGCTTGAACAGGGTGCAGCAATCGAGGCTTTTGACCCAGAGGCCATGCCTAATATTAAAAAGAAATTTGGCGACGCCATTAGTTTTGGTGATAATATGTACGCCCCGCTTCAAGATGCAGATGCGCTTGTGATTTGTACGGAGTGGAGTATTTTTAGATCGCCTAATTTCGAAAAGTTAAAAAGCTTGCTGAAGCGGCCTGTGATTTTTGATGGGCGCAATTTGTATAATACCCAAGATATGGAGCGGGAAGGGTTTACCTACACCTCTATTGGGCGCAATAAAGTAAAGGGATGAGTTTGAACAACAGCAAAACGGTATTGATTACTGGCGCCGCTGGGTTTTTAGGATCCCACATATGCGATCGATTTATCGCAGAAGGTTTCCGTGTGGTGGGGATGGACAACCTTATTACGGGAGATTTAAAAAACATTGAACACCTCTTTGGGCTGGAACAATTTACGTTTTGTAATCACGATGTTTCGAGCTTTGTCCATGTGTCGGGCCCTGTCGATTATATTTTACATTTTGCTTCCCCAGCAAGCCCTATAGATTATTTAAAGATTCCGATTCAAACCCTAAAAGTGGGTTCATTAGGCACGCATAATTTGTTAGGTCTGGCTAAGGAGAAAAAAGCCCGCATACTGATTGCCTCCACCTCTGAGGTCTATGGAGACCCACTGGTACACCCCCAGAAGGAAACCTATTATGGTAATGTAAACACCATAGGGCCGCGTGGTGTATACGATGAAGCTAAGCGTTTTCAGGAGTCTATTACCATGGCCTACCACCGATTTCACGGCTTGGAAACGCGGATTGTTCGGATCTTTAACACTTATGGCCCCCGCATGCGCTTAAACGATGGCCGCGTGATTCCAGCCTTTATGGGCCAGGCTCTGCGTGGAGAGGACATTACTGTATTTGGGGATGGCAGTCAAACCCGTTCGTTTTGTTATGTCGATGATCAGATTGAGGGTATTTACCGATTGCTTTTCAGCGATTATACCTACCCCGTAAATATTGGCAACCCAAATGAGATCACCATCTTAGATTTTGCCAAAGAGATTGTGCGCCTCACGGGCTCGGATCAAAAAATAGTCTTTAAGCCATTACCTCAGGATGACCCCTTACAGAGACAGCCTGACATTACAGTGGCCAGAGATGTTTTAGGCTGGGAGCCTAAAGTAGAACGTGCTGAGGGAATGGAAAAAACCTATACCTATTTTAAAGGCTTGACACAAGAAGAGCTCTATCGCAGCGAGCACAAAGATTTTTCAGCCCATAACCGGCACTAAATGATTTATAAGACTGGACGATACTCGGGTTTTTTAAGACCGATCTCTTACGCGATCGACCTGGGGATCATTCATTTGCTCGCCGCCCCCTTTTTTGAAGAGAATTACGTCTTTTTAAACTATGTGCTCTTTGTCTCTTTTGCGTGGATTGCCATAGCCTTGCGCTCGAATTTCTATGAGATTTATCGATTTACGCGCACCACCAATATTTTGTCTTTGGGACTCAAACAAGGCGCACTCTTTTTGCTTTTGGTCTTTGCATTTTTTGGATTCTACAGAGAGATAGAGGCCTCGCCTTGGGATATTTTACGCTATGTCTTTCAGGTAATGGGATTAATCACCCTGGCTAAAATCGCGATTTATTACCTGCTGAAAAAATACCGAATCTTACTCAAAGGGAACCTCAGGCGGGTGGTCATTATTGGGCTCAACCAAAAGACAGATCAGTTGCGTAAGTTTTTTGAAGAAAAACCCGAATACGGCTATGTCCTGCTGAAAACCTTTAATTTATCTGGAGAAGGCTCTTACAATCTAGAGCGATGTTTGGAATATATCGACAACAATCAAATCGATGAGATTTACGCCTCTGTTGCTCAACTAGACAACATCTTGATGAATCAGCTTATCGATTATGCCGACAACAACCTAAAAATTTTAAAATTTCTTCCAGACAATAAGGACATCTACAGTAAACGCCTAGACTTTACCTACTACGGTTATCTGCCCATCATATCAATGCGTAAGATTCCAATTGACGAGCCGTTTAATAAATTTGTCAAGCGTAGCTTTGACGTGGCATTAGCCATTTTTATCATTGTCTTTATTCTGTCTTGGCTAACGCCTCTTTTGGGCATGATCATCAAACTTGAGTCCAAAGGCCCCATCTTTTTTAAACAAAAGCGCAACGGTTTAGATTACAAAGAGTTCTATTGCTATAAATTCCGTTCTATGCGGCCTAATCCAGAGGCGCACTTGCATCAGATTTCCAAAAATGATCCACGCGTGACCAGGATTGGACGGATCATACGCAAAACCAGTATTGATGAATTACCGCAGTTTATCAATGTGCTCAAAGGAGAGATGTCTGCCGTAGGCCCCCGCCCTCATATGGTGAGTCACACCCATATGTACGCCGAGAAAATTGATAAATTTATGGTGCGTCATTTCATCAAGCCAGGCATTACCGGCTTGGCTCAAGTCAGTGGTTTTCGCGGAGAGGTTGAAGACGACAACCACATCATAAACCGGGTGAAATACGATATTTTTTACCTCGAAAACTGGTCTTTACTATTGGATGTCAAAATTGTATTCCAAACTGTTTATAACGCCCTACGCGGCGAAGAGAAAGCCTATTGATTTATGAGCCATAAGCTTGTATCGATCATTATGCCCTCCTAATAATAATGGGGCATTTATAGTCGAGGCGATAAAAAGCGTTTTGGCGCAGACCTACCCTTATTGGGAACTTTTAATTGTAGACGATGCCTCAAATGACGGTAGCCTCGAGCACGCTGAGTCTTTTCAAGGCCAAGATTCTAGAATTAAGGTTTTTGTGATGGGAGAAAACCAAGGGGCTGACTTTTGTCGCAACTTCGCCACAAAGAAATCTTCAGGAGATTATATCGCTTTTCTCGATGCCGATGATTTATGGACCCCTGATAAACTAGAGTGCCAACTGACCTTTATGAAGGAACATGACTTGGGGGTGAGCTTCACGAGCTATAAACAAATAGATCTCCAAGGCAAGGATAAGGGGCTCGAGGTTCAAGCCCTGCCTGAGCTAAGTGCCGCCAAGCAAAAAACAAAAATTTTAGGTTGATTTTGAATCCAGGCCGATATTTCCTGATTAGGCAAAGCATTCAATTGCAAATAATCTTGCTCTGCCTTTTTTATAGGGTAACCACTAACTTGAAGTGTTCTCTCGAACCAACTCATAAAAACGCTTTAGTCGCTGCAAAATAAGCATTTAATTTCGCTTGTGAACAAGCCGCGATTCTAAGTGGAAACCTTTATTTTTGTCAAAAGCACATCGATGAATATTTTAGTCCTTGGCTCTGGCGGACGAGAGCACACTTTTACCCATCAAATTGCAAAAAGCCCAAAATGTGGAGCGCTTTTTGTTGCACCTGGCAATGCTGGCACAGCAAAAATTGCGACGAATTTGCCTATTGGGGTCACGGATTTTCAAAGCATCAAAACGGCAGTGCTCTACCACAATATAGACATGGTGGTTGTCGGGCCAGAGGACCCTTTGGTTCAAGGAATTTACGATTACTTCAAAAGCGATGATCAGCTTACACAGGTGATGATTATTGGGCCTTCCGCGGCGGGTGCGGCGCTAGAAGGCAGTAAAGAGCGGGCCAAAGAATTCATGTCAGCACATGACATTCCCACAGCTGCTTATGCCAGTTTCACCCAAGAAACCTTGGCCCAGGGGAAGGCTTTTTTGGAGACTTTAAACCCACCTTATGTGCTCAAAGCTGATGGGCTCGCTGCAGGTAAGGGCGTATTGATCCTACAAGATTTAGACGAGGCCAAATCGGAGCTCGAGGCCATGTTGGCCCATGCAAAATTTGGTGCAGCCAGTGCCAAAGTCGTCATAGAAGAATTCCTAGATGGGATTGAGCTGAGTGTATTTGTGCTAACCGACGGACAAAATTATAAAGTATTGCCTACAGCTAAGGATTACAAGCGCATTGGCGAGGGAGATCAGGGATTAAATACCGGGGGAATGGGCGCTGTTTCTCCTGTGCCTTTTGCTACCCGGGACTTTATGGAGAAAATCGAAACGCGTATTGTAAAACCAACTGTAGAGGGGATTAAAAAAGAAGGCTTGGTGTATCAAGGCTTTATTTTTATCGGTCTGATAAAAGTTGGGGACGACCCTTTTGTTATTGAATACAATGTCCGCATGGGCGACCCTGAAACCGAGGTGGTTCTGCCCCGTATTGAAACGGATTTGCTCGACTTACTCGAGGCCACATCTCGGGGTGAACTCGACCAGATCACTCTCGAAGTGACATCGGATTCAGCTGCTACCATTATGGCGGTCTCAGGAGGTTATCCTGAGGCCTATGAAAAAGGTAAAATTATTCATGGTCTAGATCAGGTCGGTCAAGGTGTTGTATTTCACGCGGGAACCGCACTTGACTCAGGAGATGTTTTCACAAGTGGAGGGCGCGTTTTAGCGGTTACCTCATTGGATAAGGATTTCAGGCAAGCCATAAAAAAATCTTACCAAACATTGAGTAAAATCTCGTTTGATAAGATGTATTATCGAAAGGATATAGGCTTTGATCTCTAAGAGTCGCCCAAGAATGAATGCGAAGTTTGGCTGCGGTCTTCCTCTCCACTGGCATTAAACTGAGCCAATTGCTTCATCCAGTAATAAAAAGCAGCAAAAAAGATCCCAACAAAAAACCAAGTCATGAAGTTGGCACCCCACCAATTACTTAATTCAAATTCTCGGATTGCATTAAGCGGAGTAAATAAAAGTGCCTCTGCCAAAGATTCAATGCCTTCAAAAAAACCTTTCCAAGTCATAAGTCTTATATTTAGACGACAAAAATAGAGAATAGGGCTTATGTTGACAAGCTTTTTTGGTAATTCTAAAACAACAAATTACATCCTCTTGGCCGCGGCCCTTCCTTTGGTTTTGGGACTGCGCTGGTGGGCTTTTGGAACTGGCCTTCCGAGTATGCTTCAAGCGCTTGGTCTAATAGGGCAATCAGGCCTCTTGATTTTTGCACTGCTACTACTGGACTTTATCATTCGAAAGAACAAATTAACCCAGCCAAATAACTTCGGACTTTGGTGGTTTTTCTGTGGCATCACCGCAGCAGTCGAACTGGGCAACTGGGCTCAATCACTTGTTTTGGTTTTTTCATTGCTTGCCCTACGTCGTATTATGAGTATGGCTACTGAGCAGAATTTGGAAAAAAAGATTTTTGACGCTGCTCTTTGGATTCTCATGATATCCTTATTTTATCCGTGGTTTCTTTGGATGATACTTCCGCTTTATATAGCCCTGACACAGCTCAATCAAAGTATTTGGCGCTTTTATTTGATTCCTCTTTTTTCAGCCCTTTGTCTTGGGTTAATTTACTCGGCCGCGCTGATATTTTTTCCAGAAATTGGCTGGTTTTTTGGCGAGGCGTTGCCGCTTTTTTCTCTAAAGTTCGCACCCATTTATTGGTCTTGGCCTAAAATATTGTGGCTCCAACTGGCCATAGGGGCGGGTTTTTTACTGCTTATAACCACTATAGTACGTTTGCCTTTGGCCTACAAGGAAGGAACGACTATTCGCCAAGCTCATTTCCAATGGATTTGGGGGGTTTTAATTATGGCAATGGTGATTGCAGGCTTCACCAGCGACCAAAAAGTTGAGGTTTATATCTGGTTAATTTTGCCGTTGACCTCAGTGCTATACGCCAATATTTTGGAATTGCGTCAACCGGCCTTATTGCGCGAACTTTTGGCCTTATTGCCTTTGGTTTTGCCTTTGACGCAACTCCTTTTAAAATAAAGTATCTTTGTGGCAAAGTTGCCATATGTTTACAAAGAACGCCCTTGACATTTTTGAACAAGTCATCACACAATACCATATCGCAGATGACCCTTATCAGTCATTTGAAAATCCATACGATGCCAAAACACAGATCTTGAATCATCTATTGTATCGCAAGTGTTGGATTGACACTGTGCAATGGCATTATGAGGATATTATCCGAGACCCTCAAATTGATCCAGTAGCGGCTTTGACGCTCAAGCGTCAAATCGATGCCTCGAATCAAGATAGAACCGATATGGTCGAGTATATCGACAGTTATTTTTTAGAACAATACAAGGACGTAACCCCAAAAAACAACGCGACTATCAATACAGAAAGTCCGGCATGGGGTGTTGATCGCTTATCGATTTTGGCATTGAAAATCTATCATATGCGTCAAGAAACTGAGCGCACTGATGCCAGCCCCCAACATAAAGCGAGTTGTCAAACTAAACTCGATGTGCTACTGGAACAACGCCATGATTTGAGTACAGCTATTGAGCAATTGCTCCAAGATATTGCCTCTGGAGAGAAATATATGAAAGTGTACAAACAAATGAAGATGTACAACGACGACGAGCTCAATCCTGTGCTGCGAAGTCAAAAATAAATCGTGAGGCACCGCAACAGACATATTGCCGTTGTGCGATTTTCTGCCATGGGCGATGTGGCCATGTTGTTTCCTGTTTTGCGGGCTGTATTAAGACAAAACGATCTTGAGATTACCTTGTTTACCCGCCCTCAATTTGTACCAATTTTTTCTTCGATACCGCGGCTTAATATTAAGGCTGTTGACATAAAAAACACACATGCAAGCCTATCAGGTTTATTCAGTCTAGCGCGCGAAATAAAAAGCCTGAATCCAGATCATTTTTTGGACATGCATGACGTACTTCGCACTAAAGTATTGAGGACTTTTTTACGATTACTCGGAGTGTCCACAAGCACTTTCGACAAGGGCCGAGCTCACAAAAAGCAGCGCGTCAAACAGTTTGACCCGAGCGCTCCTTGGCTAATCAGCACTCATGAGCGCTATGCCAATGGCTTTAGAGCCCTGGGAATAGTTGTTAATCTGGAGTCTGAAGCCATAAGTCTCGTATCAATGCAGGCAACGGATCAAAAAAGCAATGCGAGCACCAATGAATTTTTAAATTCAGTCAGACCCCAAAATGGAGCGCTAATCGGATTTGCACCATTTGCGGCCTATCCGGGAAAAACATATCCTTTGGACTTAGCCGGAGAACTCTGTGAGGAACTTACAAAAAAAGGCCATCAAGTATTGCTATTTGGCGCCCCTGGATCAGAAGCTAAAGAGCTCGATGGGATGGCAAGATCGATTAATGGCACTTGTGTTGTGGCTGGGCAATGGACTTTTGCCCAAGAATTAGAACTGATCAGCCACCTTGATTTAATGATCGCTATGGACAGCGGCAATGGTCATTTAGCGGCAAATTTTGGGGTGACCGTAATTACCTTATGGGGGGCGACACACCCGAGTCTTGGGTTTATGCCTTTTGGTCAAGCTCTAGAGCGACAACTTTATGCCGATCGCAAACAATATCCGCAATTGCCTACATCAGTGTATGGCAATAAATTACCCGAGGGCTACACAGAGCTTATGCGCAGTATTAATGTATCGGACATTCTTGCCAAGGTGACCCAAGTGTTAGCCTAGGCCTCATCATAATCTACAGTGAGCTCATCGCTTTGTGCCAGAGCTTGGCAGGTCAGAACCAGACCTTCAACAACCTCACCGTCTGTTAAGATTTGATTTTTTATCATTTGGGCCTGACCCCGAGTCACGCGGGCAATACAGGAGCTACAAATTCCGCCCTGGCAAGAATAAGGAGGATCAAGATTGTGATCAAGGGCCGCGTCTAACACAGGGGTGTTTTTGTCAATATGCAATACTGTAGATTCCCCATCAAGCACTATAGTCAAGGTGCATTGCCCCTCTTTGGTCTCAGTGGTGGCCTCTGCGGCACTAAAAAATAGCTCATCATGAATGTTTTCGGCCTTAGCGCCCAGCTGCGGAAGAAGATCTTTTAAGATTTGAATCATTTGTTCGGGCCCACAAAGTAAATACTCATCATAGGTGTTTCCCGAAAGTTCATTTTGAAATAAATGCTTAATGTTGCCGGCGTCAATACGACCAAAGCGGGTGTCTTTAACAGAAGCACGCGAATAAAGCAGAATCATTTTAAATTGTTCAGGATGGGCTATTTCAAGGGCTTGTAGCTCGTCTAAAAACATAGCTTCTTGGGGCGATTGATTCCCATAAACTAATGTAAATTGAGCCATAGGCCCCATGGCCACTACTTCTTGAATCATGCCCATGATTGGGGTTATACCGCTTCCGGCAGCAAAGGCTAAATAATGTTTGCGATCTTCTGATCCAGGCAGTATGGTAAAATTGCCTTGAGGCGCAAAAACTTTTAAAGTATCTCCTTGTTGTAGTTGGTCATGAGCCCATGTAGAAAAAACACCATCCTCTACTTTTTTTATGCCGACCCTCCAGCTTTTCTGGTTCGGGGCAGAACAAAGTGAGTAAGAGCGGCGCACTTCGGTGCCACCAATGTTCTGGCTTAAGGTCAAGTATTGTCCTGCTTTGAAAGCAAAGTCTTTCTGAATTTCTTCAGGGACAGTAAAAGTTAGTTCAACAGAACTCGGGGTAAGTGTCCGTTTTTTGGAAACGGTCAAATCTACAGCATGCGTCATGAACAATTTTTTTTCAAAAATACAAATTCAGGCAGTTAAAACGGTCTTCGTATGAGGGATAATACCCTAATTTTAGTCGTAAAATCGGGCTCTTATAAAAAAGAATGGTATTTTTACCCTCCTTTGGGCCTAACCCAATAATAAAGGCTTAAATTTAGAGTTAGCGTCTTTATAATCTTGTATGCAGTGAAACGACTTCATTATATACTTTTACTCGGTTTGATGCTTGTGGTTCTGGACTCTTGTTCGAGAAAGAAAGATACTTTTGTCACACGAAACTTTCACGCGGTAACAGCCGAATTTAATGCCCTTTATAACGGAGGAGTAGCCCTTGTTGATGGCAATGAGGAGCTCGCCACGGCTTACAAAGATAATTTTTGGGAAGTTCTGCCGGTGGAGCGCTTCGAGATCAAAGAAGCGATCCTAAAGCCAGGTGAAAAAGGCAATCCTAATTTTAATAGAGCCGAGGAAAAAGCGGCTAAAGCCATACAAAAGCATTCCATTTATCTCAATGGCAAGGAGTACAATCCACAAATAGACGAGGCTTACATGATGCTGGGCAAGGCCCGTTATTACAGTCAGCGCTTTGTTCCGGCTATCGATGCATTTAATTTTATTTTAAATCGATATCCCAGCTCTAATAGCATTAATGAGGCCCGCATGTGGAAAGCCAAGAGCAATATTATGCTGGGCAATGAGGATGTCGCCATAAGGGAGCTAGTCGAGCTCTTTGGAAAAGAGGGTTTGACCGAACAAGACAAAGCTGACGCTGCAGCCGTAATGGCCCAAGCGTATATAAATCTGGATACTTTGGCAGCGGCCTTACCTCTGATTCAAATGGCCGCCGCTACAATCAAAGACAAAGAGCTACAGGGGCGCTATCGCTTTATCGAAGGACAGATCCAAAACAGATTAGAGCAGCCTGATAGCGCAAATCTGGCCTTTCAAAAAGTAATCGATTTAAAGCGCAATACCTCGCGTACGTATTATGTGCGTTCATTTTTAGAACAAGTCAAAAACTTTAATTAT
Organism: Flavobacteriaceae bacterium; assembly: GCA_038132955.1. Lineage (GTDB taxonomy): Bacteria > Bacteroidota > Bacteroidia > Flavobacteriales > Flavobacteriaceae > BACL21. The sequence continues at coordinate 26,474 of JAYPSJ010000009.1, read as the reverse complement.
ACACAGGGCGACGCCGTGGCCCTTAAAGAATTGTTGTGGGATTTAGGTCAGGATCGCGAGAACAGGCCATTTCGTGATGCCATTTTTCATGAGACCGGCAATGTTTATCGCATCATGAAAAACATCGACACGGCAGTGGCTTATTACAACAAGTCTATCAAGTTTTACAATGAGGATCGTCAACTTCAAGCCAATAACTATAGCACTTTAGCGGACATTAACTTTGACCTGGCTGAGTATCAAAAGGCAGGTAGTTATTACGACAGTACATTGACTTTTTTGGAGGAAAACTCACGGGCCTGGCGCCGTATGAAAAAGCGCAGAGAAAACCTCTCTGACGTGATAAAATATGAACTTATCGCTACAGTGAACGATTCTATTCTCGGGCTTGTTGCCATGAGCCCAGAAGAGCAATTAGCTTATTTCACAGCCTACACCGAAAAACTTATTGCAGCCGCTAAGGAAGACTCGATTGCGGCAGCCAAGCGAGAAAAGAGGGAACAAAACAATGAGTTTTACACCAAAAAGGCCGGTAAAAACTCAAGTGGATCGACCTTCTACTTCTACAACAGTACAACAGTGGCTTACGGGAAACAAGAATTTCGCAGTATCTGGGGTAATCGTGGTCTGGAGGATGACTGGAGAAACGCCACCAAGGGCACCATTACACTAGGCGCTGATCAGATTGCTTCAGAAGAGGAAGGGCTTGCTATTGAACGTAGGGCCATTATGGACCCCAGCACCTATATCGGACGTATTCCCACAGATTCTTTGGTGATAGATTCTTTAAAACGGACGAGAAATTTTGCTTACTATCAGCTAGGCTTGGTGTACAAAGAAAAATTCAGAGAATATACCCGAGCGGCGGATAAATTAGAGAAGCTGCTGAGCTTTGGGCCTCAAGAGCGCCTGGTTTTACCCTCAAAATATTATCTATATAAAATCTATGAGGTGCTCAATAATAAAACGGCTGCAGACTCGTGGAAAATGGACATCATTAACAATCACCCTGAGTCGCGCTATGCTGAAATCTTGAGAAATCCGCAGGCTCAATTGGCCACTGATGCCTCAAGCCCAGAGTTCAAGTACAAAGCCCTCTATAAACAATTCGAGCAAGGTGACTACAAGGAAGTTATAGCCCTATGTGACGAGTATCTCAATCTTTATGCGGGCAATGACATTTTGCCAAAATTTGAACTTTTAAAAGCCACAGCACTGATGTATGTGGAAGGTTTTGAGGCCTATAAAAACGCAATAAATTTTGTGGCCTTAACCTATCCCCAATCCGATGAAGGCAAACAAGCTCAGGAAATATATGCCAGAGTTTTGCCGTCAATTGCTTCATCTGATTTCAAAACAGAGGGGGATCAATACAAGATAGTTTATCGTTTTGATGTCCAGGAAGAGGAGTTCGCCATGGAATATTTTGAGACGACCAAAACGGTGCTTGCGAATTATCCAAAAGAGAAATTGCTAGCCAGCCAAGACTATTATTCTCCACAGGAGCAATTTGTGGTGATCCATGGGTTAAAATCCCCTTTAGGAGCCAAAGGTTTTGCCGAAACTTTAGCCGCGGAGCCGTCTTATGGTGTAAATCGTCCGTATTTTGTGATTTCTAGCGAAAATTATCGCGTGGTACAATGGCATAAAAATTTAATTGATTATCTTGACCTTCAGAGTGTTGAGGCGAATGCCTTAGGACAGTAAAGCAATAACCATGTTTAGTGACAAAAAACAAAAACAATTTATGGAACCTTCAGTCAGTCAAAACAGAATAAACGAAGGAACAAAACTTGTTGGGGACATTACCTCTGCAGGGTTTTTTCGCATCGATGGAACTATTGAGGGCACTTTAGAGAAGCCGTCTAAAGTAGTTCTTGGTAAATCTGGTCTTATCAAAGGAAAACTCGTTTGCGGTGATGCGGACTTAGAAGGCCGTTTTGAAGGCGAATTGCACGTTAGTGGAACACTCACTCTAAAATCTTCTGCCAGAATTCAAGGTCAGGTTATTGTCGGAAAGCTTTCTGTTGAGCCTGGGGCTATATTCAACGGAAGCTGCACTATGCAGGAGGGCTCTAGCACTAGCGCGGACCTACCTGCATCGAGTAAAGGCAATTTGTTTGATCGCCAAATCCGCCTAAAAAAAACTGAATCCACAGAGGCGACCTCAGCCTAGATTCTTTTTCATTCAACAAACGCCTATTTTCAAATGCCGGCCAAAGAAAATACCTGGAAGCGATGGTTGGTACTCTCAGGTATCGGAATAGAAATGGGGGCAATTATTTATATTGGACATCGAATTGGCTTATGGAGCGCACAATATTGGTCTATTACTTCTAAATTTCCTGAATTAGTGGGCACTCTTAGTGGGGTTGCATTGGCACTTTATCTTGTAGTGCGGCAGACCAATAAACTCAATGTTTAGACTTTTAATATATGCGATGTTTTATGTCGAATACCTTGCGTACATACTTGTATTTTATTGCGATAAGCGCTTTGATTTTTGCCTCCCATTGCTTGTTGCACATGGCCATAGACCAAGATATTTGGTCTTCTGTAATGATACAATCCTATGTGATTAATTTTGGTTTGGGATTGGTTTTGATTGTGGGGGCTGATTATCTTTTGGGTCGTCAATCAAATAATGTGGGGGGGGCATTTATTGTACTCAGCGCTATAAAATTTATCGTATTTTTCGCCTTTATCTCACCAGAAATCAAACAAGATGGCGTGACTACTGCGACCGAAATTTCGTCCTTTTTTGTGCCTTATTTGGCTTGCCTTTTCATGGAAATAAGAATTTTAGCCAAACGCCTTAATGCACTGTAATTTAGCCTGAATTTACAGGGCTCAAAAAAACCACCCTTTTCTTTTTAGATTTTAATCAATAGTGGTATTTTTGCCGCGATTTTAATTGGGAGTTAAAATGATATTTATGTCACTGAATCGCACTCTGTTCACGATTGTTTCTTTGGGTTTTATGTTATTTACTCAAGTAGTCTCGGCATTAAGTGATCCGAAGGCTAAAGGAGGCAGTATTGAGGATAGAAAGGCAGAAGTAAGTGAGTATGTGAAACATCACAACTTGGACACTCACGACTTTGGATTATTTTCCTACACAGACAGTGACGGTGAGCACCACTCAGTTGGCTTTCCGCTACCTGTATTATTATGGTCCGATGGGCTGCATGTTTTTTCATCGAGCAAATTACATCATGGTGATGACGTGGTGATGTCAAATGGCAAGTATTTCAAACTTGATAAGCACTCCTATAAAATCTATGAGACAGATGCTGACGGGACCTTTAAATTCGATGAAAACCACCATGTATTGAATAATGCACCACTGGATTTCTCCATAACTAAAAGTGTATTTATGATTATGGTGGTCAGTATTTTGATATTCTGGATTTTTTCTTCCCTAGCAAAGTCTTATGCCCAGAATAAAAGTATTCCTAAGGGAGTAGGCCGTTTCTTTGAACCCATTGTATTGTATATCAGGGATGATATTGCAATTCCAAATATTGGAGAAGAAAAATACAGATACTATATGCCGTATTTGTTAACCGTTTTCTTTTTCGTGTGGTTTTTAAATTTATTTGGTTTAACCCCTCTAGGAATCAATGTAACCGGAAATATTGCCATTACAACCGCCTTGGCAATTATTACATTTTTACTTACAAATTTGACTGGTACTAAAGACTATTGGAAGCATATTTTTGACCCACTCGGACACGGAATGTCATGGGGGGCTAAAATTCCTCTTTATATAATATTAATTCCAATCGAAATACTTGGTATTTTCATCAAGCCTTTTTCACTTTTAATACGTTTGTATGCAAACATGCAAGCCGGGCATATTGTGTTAGGAAGCCTGATTGGACTTATTTATATTTTTCAAAATTGGATTGCCGGACCATTAGGTTTTGGATTGTCATTTGCAATTTCTTTTATTGAATTGCTTGTGGCTTTGTTGCAGGCTTACATTTTTACCATGTTGTCTGCGCTTTATTTCGGATTTGCAAGTGAATCACATGAACACGCCGTAGAACACGATGGCGAATTGGAACACTTGTAACTAAATGAGAATGTTTAATTTAAATAAATATCAATTATGACTATTCCAACTATTGTAGGAGCAGGATTAGCGGTTATCGGTGTAGGTATCGGTATCGGTCAAATCGGTGGTAAAGCCATGGAAGCGATCGCTCGTCAACCTGAGGCTTATGGAAAAATTCAAACCTCGATGCTTATTGCAGCGGCTTTGATTGAAGGATTTGGTTTCGCAGCAATTTTTGCCGCTTAATCATGAACAAAAAACACCGACGCAACGGTTGGTTGCCTCGGTGTTTATTAAACATTTATGCCATTATCGGCACTCTATTTATGCCATTATCGGCACTCTATTATAATATAGCCCTAAACGGGTAAAAGTTATGGAAAAACTATTAGGAGAATTTTCAGTAGGCTTATTCTTTTGGCAAACAGTATTATTTGTGTTGTTAGTCCTGTTGCTAAAAAAGTTCGCTTGGAAGCCAATTTTAGATGCTGTGAACGAACGCGAACAAGGTATCAAAGATGCGCTCGACGCGGCTGAGCAAGCCAAACAAGAAATGGCGAATTTGCAATCTGATAATGAGAAATTATTGAAAGAAGCGCGTGCTGAACGAGACGCTATGCTTAAAGAAGCGCGCGACATCAAAAATAAAATGATCAACGATGCAAAAGATGAGGCTAAGGTTGAGGCTGACAAAATGGTAGCCCAAGCTCAAGCAGCTATCGAAAGCGAGAAAAAAGCAGCTTTAGTAGACCTTAAAAATCAAGTAGCCAGTTTGTCTTTGGACATCGCAGAGAAGGTAGTAAAAGAAAATTTGGCCAATGACGACAAGCAGCAAAAACTGGTCAAGGGTTTACTAAATGATTCATCATTAAACTAAAGCAATGACTGGGAACAGAGCAGCATTACGATACGCTACGGCACTTTTGAGCCAGGCCGAAGAAAAGGGCCAGGTTAGGGCTGTTTTGGCCGACATGGAGCGCATTGCTGAGACCCTCTCAGCAAGCCACGATCTGCGGGCCGTACTGCGCAGTCCAGTGGTAAAAATTGAGGACAAACAAAAAGTTATGGCCGGGGTTTTTGCCAGTTCATCTAAAGAGACTAAAAATCTTTTAAACCTATTGGCAAACAACAAGCGTGTATCTTTATTAGGTCAAGTGGCGGAGGCCTTTCTGGAATTGCAACGCAAAGCACAAGGCATTCAAGCCGCCAAAGTTATTTCGGCAGCGCCTTTGACCAAGGAACTGGAAGCCCAAATCATCCAAAAGGCTAAAGATATGAGTGGCAGCAATACTATAGAGTTGACTGCAGAAATTAATCCGAGCATAATGGGCGGATTCATCCTGCGCGTGGGCGATTTAGAGTATAATGCAAGTATCGCCAATCAATTCCAAAAAATTAAACGAGAATTCAGTAAAAGTATATAATTCAATGGGCATTGGCCCGCAATAGTTAAAATAATGGCAGAAGTAAATCCAGCTGAAGTATCAGCAATTTTAAAACAACAACTTAGCGGACTTGAGTCTACTGCGTCCCTTGATGAGGTAGGAACAGTACTTACTGTAGGAGACGGTATCGCCCGAGTTTATGGTTTGTCTAATGCACAATACGGTGAATTGGTTGAGTTCGAAAACGGCCTTGAAGGAATCGTTTTGAACCTAGAAGAGGACAATGTTGGGGTGGTATTACTTGGACCTTCTAAAGAAATTAAAGAAGGTGCTACAGTAAAGCGTACGCAACGTATTGCCTCAATTAATGTTGGTGAAGGGATCGTAGGCCGTGTGGTGAATACCCTAGGACAACCTATTGATGGTAAAGGCGCTATTGAAGGAGAAACTTTTGAAATGCCGCTTGAGCGTAAAGCTCCAGGGGTAATTTTCCGCCAACCAGTGAACGAACCTTTGCAGACAGGAATTAAGTCTATTGACGCCATGATTCCTGTAGGACGCGGACAACGTGAGCTAGTGATCGGGGATCGACAAACAGGTAAGACTACCGTGTGTATCGATACCATTTTGAACCAGAAAGAATTTTTTGATGCCGGTGAGCCTGTGTATTGTATTTACGTGGCTGTAGGGCAAAAAGCTTCCACTGTGGCTAACATCGCTAAGGTTCTTGAAGATAAAGGCGCTCTTGCTTATACAACTATCGTAGCGGCAAACGCCTCTGACCCTGCGCCGATGCAGGTATATGCTCCTTTTGCTGGAGCGGCTATTGGAGAGTACTTCCGAGACACAGGACGTCCAGCCCTTATTATTTATGATGACTTGTCTAAGCAAGCGGTTGCTTACCGTGAGGTGTCTTTGTTATTGCGTCGTCCTCCAGGACGTGAGGCATATCCAGGGGATGTATTCTACTTGCACTCAAGACTATTAGAGCGTGCGGCCAAAGTTATTGCCGATGACAATATTGCTAAAAACATGAACGATTTGCCAGCTTCTTTGAAAGGCAAGGTGAAAGGTGGTGGATCACTTACAGCTTTACCGATTATTGAGACTCAGGCGGGAGACGTTTCGGCTTATATCCCGACAAACGTGATTTCAATTACCGATGGTCAGATCTTCTTGGAGAGTGACTTGTTCAACTCAGGGGTTCGTCCTGCGATTAACGTGGGTATTTCTGTATCTCGTGTAGGGGGTTCTGCTCAGATTAAATCCATGAAAAAAGTTGCCGGTACTTTGAAGCTGGATCAAGCTCAGTACCGTGAACTTGAAGCTTTTGCCAAATTTGGTAGTGATTTAGACGCCGCGACCATGAATGTGATCGAAAAAGGGAAGCGCAACGTGGAAATTTTGAAACAAGCACAAAACGACCCTTATACTGTAGAAGATCAGGTGGCTATTATTTATGCGGGTTCTAAGAACTTGTTGCGTAATGTTCCTGTGGAGAAAGTAAAAGAATTCGAAAGAGATTATATTGAATTACTAAACACTAAGCATCGCGCTAGTTTAGATGATTTGAAGGCTGGCAAATTAACCGATGAGGTAATCGATGTATTGACTCAAGTCGCCAAAGACTTGTCGTCGCGTTATTAAGCTCAGTTTTAGAATTTTAAAACAAGAATTAAATAATCGTATCAACACCCTAAGAAAAGCAAGCAAACATGGCTAACTTAAAGGAAATCAGAAATAGAATCTCGTCCGTAGGGTCTACCATGCAAATTACCAGTGCCATGAAAATGGTTTCTGCGGCTAAGCTGAAGAAGGCTCAGGATGCCATTGTGGCTATGCGCCCCTATGCTGAAACTTTGAGCGCTTTGTTGCAAAATTTAAGTGCTGCTTTAGACGGAGAGGCCAATAGCCCTTATACCGCCCAACGACCAGTTAAAAAGGTTTTGGCAGTAGTCATTACCTCAAACCGTGGTCTTGCTGGGGCTTTTAACAGCAATGTTGTAAAGGAGGCTAAGCGTGTTGGTGAGCAGTTCCCTCAGGCTCAAGTTGACTTCTTTACCTTGGGTAAAAAAGGGAACGATGCCTTTAAGAAGTCAGGCAAGGTTGTTTTTAATGATAACAGCATTTTTGATGACCTGAATTTTGAGGCAAATGCCGCTCTAGCCGCTCAGCTTATGGAAAAGTTTAAGGCAGGGGAATATGACAAGATTGTTTTGATTTATAACAAGTTCAAAAACGCTGCTACGCAAGTTGTCATGAATGAGAACTTTCTTCCTTTGGAACCTCAAGCCCAAGAAGGCGAAACCTCTGGCAATACCGATTTTATTTATGAGCCATCTCAAGAGGAAATCGTAGCAGAGCTTATTCCTAAAAGCCTAAAGACTCAGTTGTTCAAAGCTCTTCGCGACAGTGTTGCCAGTGAACATGGCGCGCGTATGACCGCCATGCACAAGGCCACAGACAATGCCAAGGAATTGAAAAACAGCTTGACTTTAGAGTATAACAAAGCACGACAAGCCGCCATTACCAATGAAATACTTGAAATTGTAGGTGGTGCTGAGGCCTTAGCGGGATAATTTATAAATCGCGTTTTTGCTTTTTACGCTGTCATAGAAACGGCCCATTAAAACAATTGAACCTCCCTAATTAGGGAGGTTTTTTTATACCTTTATAGAGGATAAATAATGGATAGAATGGGATGTGTGTTAAGGGGCAAGCGAATTGCCTCGGACTTGATTTTTGTTTTTTTCCCTAGCGCTTTGGCAATCCTAATGTTTATGAGCTGTGCCGCTGGAAAGGAAACCCCTCAAGAGGAAAATGCGCCCTTTGAATTGATTTGGGCACAGGCTCAACCCTGGGTTTTGGGAACTGTCGAGGGCCCTTTAGGAATGCGCCTAAGTTTTGAACTGAGTCCACCACGCACTCCTGTGCGCTTTAAATCATTGTGTTATATGCAGCAAACGGCTGACTTAATGAGTCGGCAAAACAGGCCAGATGAGTTTAGTGCAAGTTATACGAGCCTAACAAATAAGGCCCCCGTCGAGACCCACGGCTGCACTGTGCCGGCGCTTTGGCAAAATGAGCTCAACCAACCAGATAAAGCTATTTTGGCGTATGAACAAGATGGTCTTGATCATTATTTCGTAATTCAAGGTATTGTGCAAAAGCCGTTACTAGCTTATCCAGGCAAGCAGTGAAAGCAAAACAAAGGAGTCGCATTTATAACTATTGATACAAATTATTAAAACACGGATTCGCTATCATGAACATAAAGCTAATTAATAAATCAGGTCACTCAAACCCGGTTTATGAGACCGAACGGTCTGCAGGGATGGATTTACGCGCCGTGATTGATGCCCCAATTACCCTAGCGCCATTGCAAAGGGCAATTGTAAAAACAGGCTTGTTTGTTGAGCTTCCCTTAGGATATGAAGCCCAGGTGCGACCACGCAGTGGTTTAGCGGCAAAAAATGGCATTACAGTGCTTAATGCGCCCGGTACAATCGACGCGGATTACCGTGGAGAAATAGGGGTCATTCTGGTAAATTTATCGGACAGTGCCTTTACCATTGAACACGGTGATCGTATTGCTCAACTAGTCATCGCAAAACACGAGCGTGCCGAATGGACCTTAACAGATGAATTGTCTGAGACCCATCGCGGGAGTGGTGGATTTGGGAGCACAGGAGTTCAATGATTTGTGTGAGATTAATAACCCAAACTGAATAAATTAGAACTTTCCCATTATGAAAATAATTGTCCCAATGGCGGGCCTTGGGTCCCGATTACGCCCACACTCTTTAACGGTTCCTAAACCACTCATTCCAGTTGCTGGAATGCCAATAGTCCATCGACTGGTTCGTGATATAGCCTCATTGCTCGGAGAGCCCATTACAGAAATTGCCTTTGTATTAGGAGACCCTGCGTTTTTTGGCCCGGAGGTAGTTAGCGCTTTAGAGGCCTTAGCGATTGATTTAGGCGCTAAGTCATCCATATACCGCCAATTAGACCCCAAGGGAACCGGTCACGCTATTATGTGTGCAGAACCCTCTCTGGAGGGCCCTGCGGTGGTGGCATATGCCGATACTTTGATTCGCGCGAGTTTTGACTTGGACAAATCAGCAGATAGTGTAATATGGACTAAAAAAGTCGAAGATCCTCAAGCCTATGGCGTGGTGGCTTTAGACAGCCATGGACATATCACAGATTTAGTCGAAAAGCCTCAAGATTTTGTCAGTGATCAAGCGGTCATTGGCATTTACTATTTTAAGGATATTGGCGCGTTAAAAAACGAACTGCATAAAGTGATTCAACAGGGGCTTACCCATGGCGGAGAATATCAAATTAATGATGGGATCAAAGCCATGATGGCTCAGGGCAAGGTTTTTAAAACCAGCACTGTTGACCACTGGATGGATTGTGGCAACAAGGACATCACCGTTGAAACCAACACAAAAATGCTTGGTTTTATGCACCAAGATGGCTTGTCCATGCGAGGACAAAATATTGTTTTGAATCAAACCGAGATTGTTGAACCTTGTTATATTGCTGAGGGGGTGGTCCTGCGCGGCTGCAAAATTGGTCCTTTTGTCTCAATAGGCCCTAATACTGTAATTGAAAATTCAACAATTCAAGAGAGCATCATTCAAAGTGATACAAAAATTAGTAATGCCAAGCTTAATCAGGCCATGATTGGCAACCATGTCGTTTTTGACGGAAACTTCACCAAAGTTAGTCTCGGCGATTACACCCAAATAGTATGAGGTTAAAAGGCATTATAGCGCTTTTTCTATTATCTATGGGTTCTGCGCTTTTTGCGCAAAAAGACAGTACAGCCCTGAGTGCCGCTTCGAATTTAAAACGCTTTAAGATGTTTTATTTTGAGTCCATTAAGCATCGGGCTATGGAAAATCCTGATTTGGCCTTGAGGGCTTTGAGCACCGCTGAGGGACTCAAAGACTTAAATGATGAACAAAAAAGCGCAATAGCCTACGAACAAGGAAAGAATTATGTGTTGCTTCAAGATTTTGATCGTGCAATAAATGCTTATGAAAAGGCACAGGAGCATCCCGATTTTAAAATCGCTGCTCAGAGCAATCTCTACGACATTTACCACAATCAAGGAGCCTATCAAAATGCATTGAGCGTGGTTAAAGCGCTTTCAAAGGTGGACGAAAATTATTGTGTTGATCTGATCAAACTAAACATGGAGACGGGCAACTTGGATTGGGCCCAGGTAATTTTGGACAGCATCACTGATTCTTGGGGCCAAAGTCTTGAATTACAATCAATAAGGCTAGAATTGCAAAAAAGGCGTTCTCAAGAGCAAAACATTGCCTCCGGGAGTGGTTTTAAACCAGAGGATTATCGCCGCTACAAGGAATTACTTCAAAACCAAGCATTAGATCAGGCCTTGATACTTTTGGAGGCTATTATTGGGGCTCAAGATTTAGCGTCAAAAGAAAAGGCACAGGCTGTGGAGGCCTTTGCTGCACAATCCCCAGAAAAGCAATATCAAGAGGGTTTTGACCGTTTAATCCCAAAACTAGAGGCCTTAGAAAGCGCGACTGTAGAAGTTGCTTTAGGGCGATATTTTCTGGATCGTTTAGATATTCAAAGGGCTGAAAAGTACGGGCAGAATGCCTTGATTTTTGAACCAAACAATAAAGATGCTCTATTGCTTATGGCCAGTGTGGATTATGCCAGAGCCTCATTTCAGTCAGGACTTCAGCACGCTGAAATGGCCTTAGCATTGTATCCAGCAGATTCATGGTGTTATCTATTGGTCGCTCGCGGATATCGATATTCAGGCATACTAGACCTTGCTGAAATGCAAATTTTGTCAGGATTAGAGTTTACCTTAGTGGGGTCAAATCAATATCGGCTACTTTGTGTTGAAGCCTCAGCTATTTATTTAGCGCTTGGACGAGAAAAGGAAGCAGAATTGTGGCTTGATAAAGCAGATCAATGAATAGAATAAAGTCTTATTTCGTTTTAATTTTGGGGATTGGGCTATTGCTGGCAGGTTGTCGTTCTGCGGCCGATCTGAGCAGTAGCATGCCTAATCCTAAATGGACCGCAGCACAAGTCACCAGGGCCCATAAACAGACCAATCCCGAATTTAAATATTTGGCGGCACGTGCTCAGCTGGTTTATAAAACTCAGGATCAAGAGCAAAAAATTAGTGTGTCCTTGCGCATGAAAAATGGAGACACTATATGGATGAAGGCTACGGTTTTTGGGGTAACCTTAGCTAAGGCTATAGTGACCAAAGACGAGGTTTCATATTACGAAATGCTCAACAAGTCGTATTACAAAGGACCAATAACTGAAATTTCTCGCTGGCTAGGTTTTTCGTTGAGCTTAGCGCAGTTACAGAACATTCTTTTAGGGCAATCGGTCCTTGAGATGCCGCGCAGTACCCCTCAATTAATCAATTCGGACAGTTATGTTTTAGGTCCAGTCGATACGGGAATAGGATGGAATTTGACCAATTCGGTGCGTCCAGATAATTTTAGACTTAGAAGTGCGGATCTTGCCGCAATAGGAATAGTGCCAACCACAGTTTCTTTAAAGTACAGCAACTACAGTCAAGTGGGGGGGCAGTATTTTCCAGACCGCCTCAATTTATCAGTGGATGCGCCAAAAACGCAAACACAAATAAGCTTGAGCTTTAAGCAATTTGATTTGTTAGATCGTCTTAATTTTGGTTATGCGATTCCTGATGGCTTCAAATCCATAGCTCCATGAGATTTATATATTCGAGATGCTGGACGATTTTATTTATGGCCCTTTTGTTAGGGACCGGGGCCTTTGCGCAGAATGACCGACAGAAGGCTTTAGAACAGCAGCGTTTGGAGATTTTAAAAGAAATTGCCTCCATAAACGAATTACTCTTCGACACCAAGGATCAAAAAAGTTCACTACTCACTAAGGTCCAAAACCTGGATCAAAAAATAGAAACCAGGGAGCGTTTGATCCGACTGACCAACAGGCAGGCCAATTATCTCACGCGAGAAATCAATAAAAACCTCAACACTCTAGACCAATTGCAGCAGGAGCTCAAACGGCTAAAGGAAGACTATGCAGCCATGATCGTTCAATCGTATAAAAGTCGATCTGAGCAGAGTAAGCTCATGTTTATTTTATCCTCGGAGAATTTTCTTCAGGCCTATAAGCGATTGCAGTATATGAAGCAGTACAGTCAATTTCGCAGAGCTCAAGGTTTAGAGATTGAAGAGCGCAAAAAAGAGCTCAGGGCTTTAAATGAATTATTACTTCAGCAAAAATCAGAAAAGGAGCTTCTGGTAAAAGAAAGTCGTGCGGCCAAGGCCAAACTCGACCAGGAACGCAAAGATCAACAAGGGCTTTTGGCAGAGCTTAAGAAAGATGAACGAACCTATACCGCTCAAATTAAAGAGCGACAAAAAGAAGCCACGCGCATTGAGCGTGAAATTGACCGCTTGATTAAAGAAGCCATTGCGGCTGCCAATAAAGCCTCGGGAAGCACTGCTAAATCAGCAACTTTTGAGTTGACCCCAGAGGCTGAGGCCTTGGCTGCGGATTTTAAGAATAACAAAGGCCGTCTCATCTGGCCAGTGGCTAAGGGCCGGGTAATTACCCCTTTTGGCAAAAGAAAACACCCTCAATTTCCAAATGTAACTCAAGATCATAACGGCGTGGAAATCATAACAGAAAAGCGCGCTGATGCAAGGGCTGTTTTTGCCGGAGAAGTATTACAGATTCAGCAGCTCAAAGGCGCTAACAAAGCCGTTTATGTGCGTCACGGAAACTTCATCACAATCTATAATAACTTAGTTGAGGTGAAGGTAAAAAAGGGCCAAAGGGTCTATGCAAAACAACCGCTGGGCACCGTGTTTACACATCCAACAACAGGCCAAACTTTACTCAAGTTTTTTGTTTATCAGAACACGCAAAAACTGAACCCAGCAGATTGGATTTATAAAATGTAAGGCAACTCAGAATGTAACCTATTCGCCTGGGTAAAATCTAAGGTTTGATCAAATTAATGAAGAGTTCTCGCCCCGCGCGTTGCGGAATTGAATTATGGGCAGCTTCAAAAGTTTCGAGAGCAAAATAGGGTCGAAAGTACTCCAGATACTCTTCTTTACTACCGCCAAATGGCGGAAAATCTTGATTTAATGGAGCGTCAAAAAGCAAGCCAACCAAACGCCCTTTGGGCTTGAGTAAGTGGGACATATGAGCGGCATATTTTGGCCTAAAAACAGGATTAATCGCGCAAAAAAAGGTTTGCTCTATGATTAAGTCGTATTGGCCTTGGTGCTCGAAAAAATCAACGCAGATCAGATGATCTTGAGGGAAGTCTGGACACCGCTCCTTTATGCTGGCCAAAGCCAATGAGGACCAATCAAGCACGTAAACATTTTTGAAGCCATTTTGGTACAGATAAATAGCCTCATGACCATTACCTGCTCCAGGGATTAAAATCTTCTTATCGCATGCTGTTAAGGTATCTGCATACGCTTTAAGTGGCGTAGAGATATGTCCAATATCCCAACCAATATCCTGGGTACGGTAGCGCTCCTCCCAGTAGAGTGCATTAAGGGACGTCTTGGCCAAAACCTAGTAACTCGACCAAGCCATATAGCCACCTGCTAAATCGTAGACTTTTTCAAAGCCTAATGACACGAGTTGTCGGGCAGCCTTCATACTTCGGTTTCCTGAGCGACAATAGAGGTATACAGGCTTGTTTTTATCAAGTGAAGATATTTGCTTGATGAAGGCTTGTTGGTTAAAGAAATCAATGTTTACAGACCCTTTAATAGCCCCTTCGGCATATTCTTCAGGGGTGCGGACATCGATTAAGATAGTATCTTCACCCTGAATTGCTTCGGCAAATTGAGTTTTGTTAAGCACAGAAATAGCGTCAGAACTTTGTGCAGAAGTGGTGTAAAAGCTAGAGAAAAATGACATCAGTAACAGTAGTTTTTTCATGGTTAATTTTTGAGGACTTTTCAGTAATGAGGTTTACATGGAACCCAATGCTGAATCTGAGGTTAAAAATAGGCTAGGTTTTTATGGCAAACAGTAACAATAGTTACATTAATAAAAAAAGCACCTTGTCTAGGGCAAAGTGCTTTTGAATTCAGGTCAAATTACAATGTAGACGGACAAACGTAATCTGTTTTTGGCAGATTCGTCTCACCAATAGCTTTAAAACCACCAGCCACATCGATCAAGTTGTGAATTCCTCGACTTTTCAGAATTGAGGCGGCGATTACACTGCGGTATCCCCCAGCACAGTGGATATAAAATGGTTTATCCTGAGGGAATTCGGCTAAATGATCGTTCAGGTAGTCTAATGGTGCATTGCTGGCGCCTTCCACGTGTTCAGACAAAAATTCGGTTGGTTTGCGCACATCGAAGATAGAAACATCACCGGTTTCATATTCTTTGGCTAGGGCTTGGGCAGGGACAGAAGAAATACTGTCGTATTCCTTGCCAGCAGCTTTCCACGCATTGAATCCACCATTAAGAATTCCAAGGGTTTGGTCAAAACCTACACGTGAAAGACGCGTTACAGCTTCTTCCTCTCGGCCCTCTGGAGCAACGAGCAAAATTGGTTGAGCCACATCGGCGATCAAGGCACCAACCCAAGGGGCAAAGGTCCCGTCAAGACCTATAAAGATCGAACGTGGAATATGTCCTTTTACAAAGTCATCTTGATGGCGCACATCAAGTACTATGGCACCAGTTTCGTTAGCCGCTACTTCAAATCCATCAGGGCTTAAAAGCTGTGTTCCTCTAGCCAATACATCGTCGATATCTTCGTACCCTTCTTTGTTCATTTTAACATTCAGCGGAAAATACATTGGCGGCGGTGCTAAGCCGTCAGTAACTTCTTGGATAAACTCTTCACGGGTCATGTCCGCGCGTAAAGCGTAATTCATTTTTTTCTGATTGCCCAGGGAGTCAACGGTTTCTTTCATCATGTTTTTACCACAGGCAGAGCCAGCGCCGTGGGCAGGATAGACTATTACGTCATCGGCTAAAGGCATGATCTTTTTGCGAAGACTATCAAACAGCATTCCCGCAAGATCTTCCTGAGTCATATGTGCCGCTTTTTGTGCTAAGTCTGGTCGTCCTACGTCCCCTAAGAATAAGGTGTCACCGCTAAAAATAGCGTGATCTTTGCCTTGGGCATCCCTTAATAAATAAGTTGTGCTTTCCATGGTATGTCCTGGGGTATGCAGAGCTGTAATGGTGACTTCACCGATTTTAAATACTTGGCCATCCTTCGCGATAATGGACTCATAAGATGGCGTAGCTTGAGGCCCGTAAATAATAGGCGCCCCAGTTTCTTTGGAAAGGGTCAAATGTCCACTCACAAAATCGGCATGAAAATGAGTTTCAAACACATACTTAATGGTTGCCCCTGATTTAGCGGCTCGATCAATATAGGGCTGTACCTCACGAAGAGGATCGATGATCGCAACTTCCCCATTACTCTCGATATAATAAGCGCCTTGCGCTAAACATCCGGTGTAAATTTGCTCGATTTTCATAAGATTTAATTTACATGACGACCAATTGGTCGCGTTTTTATTTTCTACATTGCTAAATTAAGCACTGATTTTCAATTATTAAGTAACACAAGTTACAGTTTTTAAGCTCAACGCATGCTCAAATACCTCCCTGAATAAATTGGCTTAGCTCGACCTATGCTTTGCGATTTAAAGCAGTTCCCTAAGGACGATAAACACCCCCATGACCAAAACAAACCACCCAAAGCCTTTTTTTAATTTTCTACCGGGCACGATTTGATTTAGCCATACCCCAACGAAAATCCCGACCACAGAAAGCGCGGCAAATATCAGTAAAAACAGCCAATCGATTTCAATTACTTGAAGGTCACCAATAAATCCAATTAAAGACTTAATGGCAATTATCAGTAAAGAGGTTGCTATGGCTTTTTTCATGGGTAATTTGGCCAAAAGTACGAGGGCTGGGATGATTAAAAACCCGCCGCCTGCGCCCACAATTCCGGTGAGCACTCCAACTACAAAGCCCTCCAAAACGATTAAAGGATAATTATATTGAGGCTCAGAGTCCTGATTTGTTTCTGGTTCTTCTCGTCGGTCTCGGATCATTGAAACTGAGGCCAGGACCATGATAAAAGCAAAGAACACCATGATTCCGACATCTTTTGACAGAGTCCAACCTCCGATGTCAAGCAAAGGATCAGGGAGGGCGGGCACCAGATACCTTCTTGTCAGGTAAACAGCAATAAATGCCGGTAAGGCAAAAATTAATGCGGTTTTAAAATCAACTAATTTTTGACTCATATTTTTTAGGGTCGCTGCAACCGCTGCGATACCAACAATAAAAAGAGAATATGCGGTGGCAATTACAGGTTCAACACCAAAAAGATAGACTAAGACAGGGAGCGTTAATATTGAGCCGCCTCCACCGATGAGTCCTAGAACAATACCGATAAGTATCGCGCCTAAGTAACCTAAAATTAAATGAATTTCCATACTCTATTTTCTGAGCCTAAAGATAAAAGCTCTAATTGGCCAGTTGCGTAACTCAAGTTACACGTGCTTGTTTTTAATTTGATTCAAGCACTTCAATATTGTTTCGATGAAGTTTAATGGCCCCGTTATTTTCCAAGGTCTTTAATAATCGTGAAATAACTACTCTTGAGGTGTGCAGGTCATAAGCAATCTCTTTGTGAGTGGTGTGCAATATGGCGTTGTGGTTTACGGCAACCTTTTCTTTTAAGTATTTTAACAGGCGTTCATCCATGCGCAAAAAGGCAATAGAGTCAATACTTTCGAGCATCTCCATCAGGCGATTGTGGTAGCTTTCGAAAACAAAATTTCGCCAAGAGCGATATTTCCCGGTCCATTCCTCCATTTTTTGTACCGGTACCATGATCAGTTTGGTTTCCATTTCTGCCACAGCGCGGATCTCACTTTGGGTTTGACCTAAACAACAATTTAAAGTCATGGCACAGGTGTCTCCACTTTCAAGAAAATAGAGTAATAATTCATTGCCATCGGGGTCTTCACGGAAGACTTTTACCGCACCAGAAACTAACAGGGGCATTGACCTTATGTATTGGCCAAAATCAATCAGCATAAACCCTTCAGGGATTTCTCTAAACGTTCCTACTTGGTTGATTTCTTCAATCAAGGCTTTTTCAAAAAGACCACCATAACTTTCTTGAAGCACGTCCAGCATAAATCAGAAGTTTATTGTTCAAAAATAGCTTTTAGCTCCGTGGCGTCATGGGCCTTGAGTTTTCCCGCCAGCACCAGACTCAATTGTCGGCGGCGCAAGGCAGCGGCGTAACGTTCTTTTTCGAGCTCCGTTTCAGGTTGAATTTCTGGTACGTCGACAGGGTGCCCATTTTCGTCCACAGCCACAAAAGTAAAAATCGCTTCATTGGCCTTACTGCGCTGACCACTTTGTCGATCCTCAAGCCAAACATCGATGTAGACTTCCATGGAGGTTTTAAATGCTCTAGAAATTGAGGCTTCAACAGTAACCACACTGCCCAGGGGAATCATTTTATTAAAAGCGACATGATTGACCGAAACGGTCACCACTATTTGCCTGCAGTGTCGCCGGGCAGCAATGCTTGCCGCGCGATCCATTCGCGCTAATAACTCACCGCCGAACATATTGCCCAGTGGGTTGGTTTCGCTAGGCAACACTAAATCAGTCAAGGTCGTTTTGGACTCTGATGGGGTTCTTGGGTTCATCATAAACAGGATTTAAAGGCTATTGCACTAACAGCCATGCCTCTTTGTTTTCTGTGGCACGGATTTTTGACAAAGCGTTTAAGGCTTCAGGTCGATCAGAATAAGAAGCAAAGACCACTTGATGTAGCCCGTATTTATTCTGACCTATAACACGAGCTGTGTAGCCTTGTTTTTTCAAAAGAGCAACTTTTCGAATGGCGTTGTCCTCTATGCGGAAGGCCCCGGCCACTATATGATATGGTCCTTTGGGCGCTTCAATAGTAATTGAAATTATCGCTGGATCTATGTTTGGCGAAAAAGTCGCTTGTTGAATTTGCTCTTGAACAAAGACCTGTGCTTGAGCCTCTAAGGATTCATTATAGGCCATTACGCTTTGGTTATAGCGATAAGTTGCTCCATAACCCCCCAAACTCAAAGCAATTATACCGACTGCAGCATATTTCCAGATATTTTGCAGTCTTGTATTTGCGCTATTGATTGGAATAACCGGTGTATTAGAGTCAGTGCGATTAATAGGATGTGTCAAGACAGAGGTTAAGCCAAATGATTTTATTGCTAAGTTCATTTGCTCGGTCGCTTCAAATCTCAAAATTCCTTGCTCTTTAACTTCAAAATGACCTAGAGGAGCGCAATCAATAATTGAATTTTGCTCCAAATTCTCCAAAAGTCGAGCACTAAAGATTCTAATTTTTTCTAATGCAAGTTCGTAAGTCATGCCCTCCGAATGCGCGATATGATGTGCTAAAAGCCCGTCATTAGTCTGCAATTGGCGATTGAAGAATACAGTTTTTCCTGGCGGTATTAGGGTGCCATCGGCTTGGATTGTAGCGCTATGATTGCGGGTGATAAATGCACCAAATCCGGGCAATATCACGCATTCATAACGATAAAGGAGTTGTTTTATTTGCTTGAAAACTTCCATCTAAACAAACTTAAATTTTTTTTTAACGGCAATCAACCTCTGACGGTAATAATTTTCAACAATTAAAGTTATCTATACAGTAGACACCTCCCTTTATTTTATCGGAATATAAACATGGAACAGCTCAAGCTGCTCAGGTATTTGTATGCCTTGAATCAGACCAAAGGCTTTGGGGTAAAATCTGCCAAGACTCTTGTGGATTATTTTGGCGATATCGCCTCAGTTTTTGAATTTGAAAATAAGCCTTCAATACAGGATGAAAACCCCAAATTAAAGGCATTAAGGGCCGAGCTTAAAAAGGGTTTTTTATCTTCAGTGTGCGCATTAAGTGCTCATAAAGAATTAGACTTTTTAGCCAGAAAAAATGCAGCGCTCATTCACTATGGCCAAAAAAACTACCCTAAATTATTGTCTCAATGTCCTGACGCCCCCCTTGGGCTAATGGTCAAAGGAAGCATCCCTGAATCTAACTTTTGGATCAGTGTGGTGGGAACCAACACGACGAGCTACGGCATTGGGCTTAGACTTTTGTCGCACCGTAAAAAAAGATTTAGCCCCGTTAAACCCGATTATAGTCTCGGGATTGGCCAAAGGAATTGATTATTGTGCCCATCAGACGGCCTTGGAGCTTGGCTTGCCTACTGTAGCTTGTTTGGCCCATGGATTAAATCAAATATATCCCAAAGAGCATCACACTATCGCCGCGGCTATTGAAAAACACGGTGCACTGTTAACTGAGTTTTGGTCGCAGTCCGATTTTCATCCAAGTAACTTTTTACAGCGCAATAGACTAATAGCTGGTCTAAGTCATGTGACCTTGGTCATTGAATCATCCAGTAAAGGAGGTAGTTTGATTACCGCTCAATTTGCCAATGGTTATGATCGTGAGGTATTGGCCATGCCAGGTAATCCTAATCAAAAAACACACGAAGATTGCAATGAGTTGATTAAAAGCAATCAAGCTCATATGATGACACAGGCCGCTGATGTAATTCGAATTATGGGTTGGACCCAAAGCACTGCAGAGCAAAAAATATTGGTGAATATCGATCAAACCCAAAGAACTATATTGAACAAAGTTCATAGGCAACCTTACATTCACAATGATGAATTATCGCGTATTTTAAATCTAAATCCTGGAATTCTACAAGGGGCATTATTAAACCTAGAGCTCTCAGGACTTATACTGACGCAATCAGGATGTTGTTTGCTCAGTAACCGAGGTGTTCGCGCACTCGATTGATAACCCCACGTGCGATTTCTTGGGCCTTTTCGGCCCCAACTGCCAAAAGCTCGTCTAGTTGCTTCGTATCATAGACCATTTGGGCAAAAGACTCCCGTTGCCCGCTAAATTTGTTGAGGATCAGTTCAAAAAGGGCTTGTTTGGCGTGCCCATATCCATAACCTCCTTCCGTATATCTCTGGGTCAATTCTTGTATTTGATGGGGCTCTGCCAATAACTTATAAAGGGCAAAAACATTGCAGGTTTCGGGGTTTTTGGGATCCTCCAAAGGTGTGCTGTCGGTGGCAATGCTCATGATTTGTTTTCTCAATTCTTTTTCAGGCAAGAAAATATCAATCACATTGTTTTTCGATTTACTCATTTTTTCACCATCCGTGCCAGGAATAAGCTGAGTAATTTCAGAAATTCTTGCCTCTGGGAGTACAAATAAATCTTTTCCTATTTTGGCATGAATCCTTGAAGCCACATCTCGTGTCATTTCGATATGTTGCAATTGGTCTTTACCTACAGGCACGAGTTCTGCATCATAGAGCAAAATATCTGCCGCCATGAGCATGGGATAGGTAAATAGTCCAGCGTTGACGTCTTCGAGACGCTCAGCTTTATCTTTAAAACTATGGGCTAACGTAAGTCGTTGATAAGGGAAGAAGCATCCTAAATACCATGCTAATTCTGTAGCTAAGGGCACGTCACTTTGTCGATAAAACACGGTTTGTTGAATATCTAAACCAAAAGCCAACCAAGCCGCTGCGGTTTTATAGGTATTTTCTTTAAGCGTGCTGCCGTCTTTTATTTGGGTCAAAGAATGCAAATCTGCAATAAATAAAAAGGATTCATTTTTTGGGTCATTGGCCATCTCAATGGCAGGAATTATAGCCCCTAAAATATTGCCTAAATGAGGGGTCCCTGTACTTTGTATTCCCGTTAATAACCTGGACATTTTTTGCGCTTTGGTACAAAGGTAAATTTTTTGTGTTATTCGCTTAATCCAAATCCTTATTTTTGAAATCATGAAGGCACTCCAATACCTATTAATGCCATTTTATCGCATTTGGTTTTACACCCTTGTGATGGTGGGTATTACCTTGTTTTCTCCTGTACTATTTTTGGGAACTGTGCGTGATCAGTGGTATAAGATCTATTTTACAGGTGCGCGCTGGTGGGGGATGTTTGTGCTTTTTGGAATGGGTTTCATCCCAAAGGTGGAACGTCGTATAAAATATGTTCAGGGAGCCAGCTATATGTTTGTAGCCAATCACGTGTCCATGATCGACATTATGCTTATGCTTTACACGGCAAATCAGCCTTTTGTTTTTGTGGGCAAAAAAGAATTAGCCAAAGTGCCAATTTTTGGATATTTCTATCGGCGTGGTTGCATTTTGGTCGACAGAAACGACCCAGCATCGCGTAGATCTGTTTATTTTCAAGCCCAGAAACGTCTGTCTGAAGGACTAGGGATTTGTATTTTTCCAGAAGGCGGTGTGCCCGACCCAAAAATAGATTTGGCTCCATTCAAAGATGGTGCGTTCCGATTGGCGGTTGAACACCAGATTCCTATTGCCCCAATGACTTTTGTTGATAATAAAAGACGCTTTCCATATTTCTTTTTTGTGGGCAGTCCAGGAATACTAAGGGTGGTTTGTCATCCCGTGATTGAAACAAAAGGCCTTGGCTTAAATGATCGTAAAGACTTAAAAGATCAGACAAGGGCAAGCATAGAAAGTGCCCTAATTCCTTAAATTAAAACTGAAACTGTAGGCCGCTTAACAGGACAAGCTGATAAGGGGTGAAATCAACATTGGCGTCATTATATGCCCCCAGTTGGTATTTAAAGGTAGGCTCTAATTGAAGATTAAAGCTTTGGGATACTTTATAGCTCAAACCAAATCCAATATTTGTCGAAAAGCTAAACTGATTCAGGTTATTTAAACTCCCCAGAACATATCGATTTTGTCCATCATTGACACTGACTTCATTATTGCTTAAAAGGAGGCCAGAAACCCCACTGATTAAAGACAATTTAACTTCTTGATCAATCAGGGCATAAGACAATTCAATCGGAAATTCTAAGTAATTTAAATTAGCGCGAATCGAGGTTTCACCGCCTGTAGATTTTAAGTTCAGCTGACTGTAGGGGTTTGATGGATCTGGATTAGCAGGCACAGTTCCTTTATCAAAAACACTGATAATATTCCGATTGTCATTATAGTTAACAGAGCTAAGGCCAAATGCCGCAGGACCAGTGGCAATTTCTATGTCTTGGGTGGAATAGCCCATGGCGACACTGTTGATACCCGCGCGGAGTATCATGCGTTTATCTAAGGCCAGATTGACTCGAAGTCCATAGCTGAAAGTGATGTCTCCTTGACGATTGTTATCAGCAAGGCTCGGGTCAAAGACCGAACCCTCGGTTAAGCTGTTGTAATAAACAGGGCCTAACACTGGTATGATGGACCAATCCGGATTTTTAGATTCCTCTTGGATGAGTTCCGAAAAATCTTCTTCAGCAACAAGACTAGTTACAGGCCCTTGAGGTTCTTCAACAATTTCAGACATGTTCAAGGGTTCATCACTCGTGTCCGCGTTGTTTTCTTGAACAATTTTATCTTCCGAGGCCACGGCAATCACGCCCGTATTTTGGTCTTCGGCTTTGATGACGCTCTGAGCAATAATAGTCGCTGGCTTGGTTATCGTGTTTTCGCTTTCGTCTTTATCTAATATAAGCTGAGGTGTGTCCGTATTTTGCGCAAATTCTGCCTTTTGAGCGATTAAAGTGTTTGATGAATTTGTTTTAGAAACAGGTTTTGTCTCCGAAGTTATTGCAGTTTTTACAGGCAATTCAGATGATGCTCGTCGTTCTGTTTCTGCCAAATCTTCCCCGGGTGAATCTAATTGGTTGATGTCAGGCGCATTATTTGTTACCGGCGAATTGAAGGCAACTCTATTATTGTTATCCGTTAAAGTCTCTTGAGAGTCATTAGGTTCAATAATTTGGTCGCTTTGCACTAATGAATTATCTACTATATCCTTTGTCGGATTCAAAAGAAGAATCAAGGCTAATGAAGCAGCAGTTGCGACAATTGCACCAGCCTTCCACCACAGGGGAATAATCAGCGGGCGTTTTTCCGCTTTTTTGTCTAGTTTACGCTCAATTTCGGGCCACAAATCTCTGCTAGGCAACTGTTGATAGTTGCCAAGACTACTTTTCATTTGTTCTTCCCAATTTTGTTTTTTCACGACTTAACGATCATTGGACTTATTAAAGGCCTTTATTTTATGTTGCAAGAGTTGACGTGCTCTGGCTAAGTTTGATTTTGATGTTCCGTCGCTGATTCCCAAAAGTTCAGCGATTTCTTTATGTGTGTGCCCGTCCAGCACATATAAATTAAATACCAGGCGATAGCGCTCAGGTAATTCTTGAATAATGCTCAACAAAAATGGCAGGGGCAGTGAAGCTGAATTATCATCTAATTCATCGTCCGATTCTTCTTCCATCAAATCATCTGCAGGCAGGTCATACAGGCGTTTTTGTCTGTATTTTTGCAACACAGTATTGACCGCTATGCGCTTCATCCATCCTTCAAAAGACCCTTTGCCTTGATATTGTCCTATGCGCTGAAAAATCGTAATGAATGCATCTTGAAGGTTGTCCTCTGCTTCCATTGGATTCGGCGCATATTTCAAACACATTCCGTAAAGTATCGAACTGTATTGTCGATACAATAATTCTTGTGCTTGCCGGTCATTATCTTGACACCGTTTTATGAGCTCTTCTGTAGACAAATACGAATTGATTTTTTATCCATAGGCGGTGCTTATGGCACATTCCGCATCTGACTCTACGACAGTAAGATGCTATTCTATTAAAGGGGTTGCGTCTGTCAAAAAAATTAGGAGGCCAATGTTTTTATTGCCTCTTTGATTTTGCTCTCGAGTTCTTCCATCAGTTCTGGATTATCAGTCAAAAGGGCTTTGACCGCATCCCTTCCCTGTCCTAGTTTCGTGTCATCGTAACTGAACCATGAGCCACTTTTCTTGATGATCTCGTAATCAACACCAAGATCGATGATCTCTCCAATTTTTGACACACCTTCTCCGTACATAATATCAAATTCTGCAGTTTTAAAAGGTGGCGCCACTTTGTTTTTAACGATTTTAACGCGCGTTTTATTTCCAACAGCCTCGCTATTGTTGTCCTTAAGCTGTGTTGAGCGTCTTATATCTAAACGTATGGAGGCATAAAATTTCAGCGCATTTCCTCCAGTAGTTGTTTCAGGATTGCCGAACATTACCCCAATTTTTTCACGCAATTGATTTATGAAAATTACAGTACATTTTGTTTTACTGATGGAGCCAGTAAGTTTTCTCAGTGCTTGGGACATAAGTCGCGCATGAAGACCCATCTTACTGTCGCCCATTTCACCTTCAATTTCACTTTTCGGGGTAAGGGCAGCCACGGAGTCGATAATAATTATGTCGATGGCCCCACTGCGAATGAGATTGTCTGCAATTTCCAATGCTTGTTCGCCATTGTCGGGCTGAGATATAATAAGGTTCTCTATATCTACCCCTAGTTTTTCAGCATAATAACGGTCAAAGGCATGTTCCGCATCAATAAATGCCGCAATGCCGCCTTTTTTCTGAGCCTCAGCGATGGCGTGAAGGGTTAGCGTCGTTTTTCCAGAAGATTCTGGTCCATAAATCTCAATAACGCGTCCTTTTGGATAACCGCCTACGCCCAGGGCTAAGTCAAGGCCTAATGAGCCTGTTGGAATAACCTCTACCTCTTCAACAGCAGAGTCGCCCATTTTCATGACAGCGCCTTTCCCGTAGGTCTTATCTAATTTATCTAAAGTGAGTTTTAATGCTTTTAATTTGGCTTCTTTTTCGCTGCTCATGATCTGAATTTTAACGGTTACATATTGATAGCGCTAAGTTAATATTAATCCTGAATGAGGACAATTTTTGGGCCCCTCAGACCCCCTTATTTTGTTAACAACGTATCGGATTTATAAATTCCAACCCTTAAAGAGCCTTGGGTATCTATTTGGGCACGGTACATTCCTTCGGTATTAAAGCACATGGAGATGTTTCCTTGATTGTCCATGGCTATGACCCCCCCGTCGCCCCCTAACTCAGGAATTTTCTTGTCGATTACAAGACTTGTGGCTTGATTTAAGTCAAGCCCCCCATACTCAATCATCGCGGCGATATCATGAGCGACTACTCCTCTTATAAAATATTCCCCCCAGCCTGTGGCTGAAACTGCGCAGCTGGCATTATTAGCATAGGTCCCTGCACCGATCACCGGGGCATCGCCTATTCTGCCAAAACGCTTGTTGGTCATCCCACCTGTAGAGGTACCTGCCGCGAGATTACCCTGTTTATCCAGAGCAACACAGCCTACGGTGCCGAATTTAGAGGCTTTGAGTATAGGGTCAAAAAACGCATTCTTTACACTGTGCGATTGGGGTGATTCCTGACTTCTGGCCGAGGATTTGTTTTCTGCATCCAGAACACGCTTTAAATGTTCAAAGCGACTCTGTGTAAAAAAGTAATCTTGATCTACCATGGCGAATCCCTGTTCTTGAGCAAAGGCTTCGGCGCCCTCGCCATACATAAAGACGTGAGGACTTTGTTCCATAACTGATCGCGCTAAATTGATGGGGTTTTTTATGTGTTTGACACCTGCGACCGCCCCTGCATTGAGATTAGAGCCGTCCATTATTGAAGCATCTAGTTCATTGGTTTGTTCATTGGTAAAAACAGCGCCTTTGCCGGCATTAAATAAAGGGCTGTCTTCTAAAATATTAATACTCGCTTCTATTGCATCCAAGGCGCTACCGCCTTTAGAGAGGATATCATGGCCTACTTGGATCGCTTGAGATAAAACTTCGGTATAGGCGGATTCAAGAGAGTCGGACATCTGACTTTTAAGAATAGTTCCTGCTCCTCCATGTATGGCTATAGCGAATTTTGGGCTTTTTGATTCCTCAAAAACATCGTTATTTGTCGACGAAACGCAAGAAAAAACGATTAAAATCAAAAAAATCAAAAAAATTTTAAAAAATTTCATGGGTGTTGATTTTGGGGTTAAAAGTACTAATAA
>JAYPSJ010000008.1:0-98400 GCA_038132955.1 Flavobacteriaceae bacterium | reverse complement strand
AACCAGGGACACACGGATTTTCAGTCCGTTGCTCTACCAACTGAGCTAAGGTACCTCCTGCTGCGGCTTTTGCTTTGCAGCGGGTGCAAATATAAATTTATTTTAGCGTCTGCAAAACAAAAATTTCATTTTTAAATGGGGTAAAATCATCCAAATGTTGATCATTATTTCAATCTCAAAATGGCCTGATCTCCTGCACTGATTTCGGGATTTGCACCAGCTCTACCCGCGACGATACTACCAATTCTAACCGCGAAATCCAGAGCCTTTTCGGGGGGTTGCTTATCAATAATTAACCCATATATCAAGGCCGCAAGAAAACTATCCCCTGCACCGACGGTATCGACAACATCGACTATATAACCCGAATGACTATACCAAACTCCATTACAATACAATCGAGCACCCTCTCCACCTAAAGTAATACACCATACTTTAAGTTCGTCATAACCAGAGAGCTTTTGGCATTTCTGGTCTATGGTGTCCGTGGATTGAAAATTCAGGGTCGATCCAAATAAAAAATCTAATTCCTCTTCATTCATTTTGATCATATTGACGTCTCGCATGGTCTGTTTTATCCATAACAAATCTAGGTGCGGTGGCCGGAGATTGACGTCAAAAACCTTAAATATTTGTGGCAATAGAAGTTGATTTAACTGAAGTTGATTAGGCAAATGACGCATCGCCAAACTCCCAAAAACCAAAACCTCGGCCGCTTCTATACACTCAAGCACTTCCGCCCACAACTTTATCTCATCCCAAGCTGCAGGGTCCTCTATTGTGTATTGTGCAACACCCAGCCGATCCAATAGCACTTTGACTTGACCTGTGGGTAAAGTGTCATGTAATGAAAGGCCTTTTGGGGACAGTCCTTTATCAGTCATAAATTGTTTGACTTGATTGCCTAGATCATCATTGCCTATGGTACTTATCATTGAGGTTTCAACCCCAAAACTATGAAGCCGCTGGGCTACATTAAATGGAGCCCCTCCAATAATTGTTTGATCTGGAAAAACATCCCAAAGAATTTCACCAAAACAAAGAGCTTTTGGATTCATATTATTCATTATCAACCAATTCTTTTTCTAAATCTTCCAAGGCAATACCTTTTGTTTCCGGCATGACGTAAAGAACCCATAAAAGTTGAATAACCATCATTATGGCGAAAAACAAAAATAAGCTACCCGCTCCTATTTTGGCAATGAGCAGTGGCACAGAAGACGGAATGATAAAGGCCAATACCCAATGGGTGGACGTACCGATTGATTGCCCGTAAGCCCGAACCTGATTTGGGAAAATTTCAGAGATGAACACCCATATTATTGCGCCTTGACCAATGGCATGTGCCCCAATAAAAACAAATAAAGACATGGGCACTACTAAGCCGATCCAATTGTAAAAAAAGGCCAGAGCGACAAACAAAAGGGAAACTATATAGCCAATCGACCCAATGATCATAAGCAGACGTCGGCCTAACTTGTCTATAAGATACATTCCCAGAAGAGTAAATATTAAATTAGCCACACCAATACCAATACTACCGAGCAGAGCCGCTTGATCGGCCAACCCAGCTTCTTCAAAAATTCTCTTGGAATAATAAAGAAAAGCATTGATACCGGAAAACTGATTGAAAAAAGCCACAGCAAATGCCAATAATATCACACGCTTATACTTTTTTTGAAATACTGATTCTGAGCGATTATTCCCCTCTGCAGCCTTTATCTCATCAATTACCTTTTGAGCATCTCTGGTGGAATCAATCTTTTTTATCACGGCTAACGCCTCTTGATCCTCGCCCTGAAGGACTAACCAACGGGGACTACGAGGTACAGAAACCACCATCACTGTATAAATTAATGCAGGAAAGGCTTCAATACCAATCATCCATCGCCATGTATCTGTCGGCACATACGTCGCAATTAAGTAATTGGTTACAAATGCTACTAAAATACCAAACACAATATTGAATTGATAAGTGGCAACTAAGGTTCCACGATTTTTTGGGGCGGCAATTTCAGAGATGTAGGCAGGGGCGGCTATAGTGGAAGCTCCAACCCCAATACCACCAATAAATCGGAAAAAAGCAAAGAGCCATGGGTCGCTTACCAATGCAGAGCCCATAGCAGATACAGTATAAAAAACCCCAATCCAAATCAAAGTTTTTTTACGTCCCAGTTTATCCGTAGGATAACCCCCTAACAATGCCCCAAAAATGGTACCGAATAAAGCCGAGCCTACCACAACGTAGCCGTGGAAATTATCATTACTGCCCCACAACGTGTACGACGACCAAAGTTCTTGAAGGGTTTGTTCAGCACCACTAATTACAATGGTGTCAAAGCCGAATAAAAAGCCAGCAAGGGCTACGGTAATTGAAAAAAACAATGTCTTATTAATCATGCCAAATGGATTTTATGGGAGTTATTGAAATGTCCTTAGCAGCCTGATTATCTGGACCAATCCGCAGCATGTCATAAGGCTTATTAGGGAAAATTTGGTTGGTGAATACATAGCGCCCATTGTCTACAAAAAGTTCAACCGAAGATTGGTCGGTAAATACAGTTAATGATGTCAAGCGCGACTCAGGCTCGTAAGTGGCAGTTTGAACCTCCGGGGCAAATTTATCTGAAAATGAATTTGGTCCTGAATTTCTGCGATCGATCCTCATCTGAGCTGTAAGTGGATCCATCGAAAAATCAAAACGCTCATGATCGTTGAAAAGTGTTAAAGAAAATTCATGTGATAGGTCGATTGTCATTTGAAGGACGCTTTGACTTATTGGCGCAGTCCGGCCTTCAATCAATTCTTCTGGGTTCATATCGATCTTTTCGCCCAAAATTGCCGATTCAATCATTGGTTCTTGCATCAATACAAATTGGTCTGTTTGACGGACCAAAGACAATTTTCTGGGAAGCGTCATCGCGCTGCGCCATGGCTTGGTTGGAGTAACTTGCGCGTAATCCCAGTTACTCATCCAACCTAATAAAATGCGTTGATCTACCGGAGCGCCATTATAAGTCACCCCTGCATAATTATCACGACCATATTCCAGCCATTTGACCTCTTTTTGCTCTGTGGAAAATGATATCCCATCAAAATCACCTACAAAATATTGGGTCGCAGAACCTCCATTAGGTCCCCCAGGATTTATACTAATGCTTAAAATCCATTTTTGCTCTCCATCCTGTGTAGTTAATGAAAATAAATCGGGACATTCCCAGACCCCACCATGAGCCCCCATATTTTCACCAAAACTGCTCGAGAATTTCCAATCAATCAAATTTGCCGATTGGTAAATCTGGGCATGATCACCGGCTACAAGCACTAAAATCCATTTTTTAGTCGGCTCATGCCAAAATACCTTAGGGTCTCTAAAATCCTTAATCCCGGGGTTATCAATTACTGGGTTGTCCTTGTATTTCACCCAAGTCGACCCTTGATCCAGGCTAAAGGCAATACCTTGTGTCTGATAATCCTTTTTACCCAAACGCTCCCTTGACATATTATGATAGGTAAATATAGCAACCATCGCAGGCATTTCCTCTGTCCCAAGTCCAGAAGTATTTTGGTAATCCATTACAGCACTACCAGAAAATATATACCCTAATGAATCGGGATACAGTGCAATGGGTTGATGTGTCCAATGAGTTAAATCTGGACTTACAGCATGCCCCCAATGCATGGGACCCCAAACAGTGCTATCAGGATAATACTGATAGAATAAATGATAGCGACCGTCATGAAACAACAAACCATTAGGATCGTTCATCCAATTTGATTCTGGAGAAAAATGATATTGTGGTCGGTGAGGTTCTGAATAAATGTTTATTTCTCGAAAATCCGATTTGATTAGTGGATCGATGCAACCCGAGGGGACTAATAATAAAAGAAACAGAATGGCAAGGAGATTGCGCATAAGAAATCGTTATTTTATTGGTCAGGTTAAATATAGAGTTATTTTGGTGTAGAATCTCGTTCAATGACTTTTGTTTCTAGTGTTTTAATCACTGGTAAAAAAGTTGTCCCTTGCTTTTTGGCTTTCATTTCTTTGCGCAATAACTTGAAAGCTTTCCTGCCCATTTTTAACCCTGGCTGATCTACAGTGCTTAGTGCCGGAGTAATCGCCTGAGATAAAAACCAATTACTAAACCCAATAATCGCAATATCCTTAGGCACCTGAATTCCGTTTTCCTTAAATACAGTCAAAGCACCTGTTGCAGCCATATCTGTTATGGCAAAAAGCCCGTCAATTTTATGGCCATCGGCCAAAAGTTGTTTTGCTGCTGCCCTCCCATCATCGTAATCGACCTTTTCACATATGTACACTAATTTCGGATCAAAAGTCAAACCGTGATCCTCCAAAGCTTTTTTATAGCCCAAAAAACGATCAATACTGTTTTGAGGTAAAAGCGCTCCTCGAAAGTGTGCGATCCGCTTGCATCCTTTGTCAATTAAAAATTTTGTCGCTTCGTAGGCAGCCTGTCGGTCGTTAATGACCACTTTCGAACATGAAATTAATTTTGAAATCTTGTCAAACATCACAAGTGGTGTGTTCGCCTTTTTGATCGCGGCTATGTGATCGACAGAAACAGTGGTATTGGCCAAGGACATCATGATCCCATCAACTCTCTTACTGAGCAATAATTCTACCTGTTTGCGTTCTAGCTCTTCAGACTCATTTGATTGCAAAATAATCACCAGGTAACCATGCTTTTCTGCTTCATTGATGATTCCGTTGATCACACTCGAAAAAAAGTGATGGACTACCTCAGGGATAATCAAGCCAACGGTTTTAGACTCTTTGGTGCGTAAATTTACCGCAAATACATTGGGCGTGTAATTCAATGCTTTGGCCTCGGCCCTGACTAAAGCCTTGGTTTCTTTACTAACATCTTTGTAGTCCTTCAAAGCCTTGGATACAGTAGTTACCGATATTCCAAGGTTTTCTGCAATTTGTTTTAAGGTAACCTCTTTCATATGGACACTTGTGAACTGGTAGAAAAGTATAATATTCTTTACAATCGCTGCAAGTTATTTCAACAAAATTAAAAACGAAAACGATTTCGGATTCAAATTTGGCAATTTGTCTTGTATTCGCTTCATTTTTCAAAAAAAAGATAGAAATTGGCACTCAATATGGTGAAGTCTGATGCCTCATTTTTAACGCTTACAAGGTGTTTATGATTTGGCATTATTGGAAAAACTTGGAATCCAATCCCCTTTCGAACTCGCTTCAGTCAATGTGCTGAACATCAAAAGGAATTAGCGCTAACGGGGATTGGTTTCATTTCCAAAAGACAAAAAGCTGTATTATATGACAAAAAAATTGTATATTTCACCGCAATTTGCGGCATTCCTACGGTTTGAATGCCTCTCTTTGTATTTGTAATATTTGAAAACGACTGATAACAAGTAAATTAACCTAAAACCGAGAATTATATGAAAAACAAACTACTAACTAAACTTTTGTTGCTCCCTGTGATTTTACTCATGGGAAGTACCGCATTTGCGCAGATGACTGTTAGTGGAACAGTTACCGATTCAAATGGTCCTGTTCCTGGAGTAAATGTTGTGGTACAAGGAACTTCAAGTGGAGCACAAACTGACTTCGACGGTAACTATTCCATCAGCGACGTCGCTAACGACGCTACTCTGGTCTTCAGTTACATTGGTTATGCAACGCAAGAAGTTGCTGTAAATGGTCAATCTACAGTCGACGTAACTTTAGCTGAGGATGCTCAGGCATTGGCTGAAGTTGTGGTAATCGGTTACGGTACTACAACGGTTAAAGATGCAACCGGTTCCGTGACTGCTGTGACTGCAGAAGATTTCAACCAAGGGGTCATCACCTCACCTGAGCAGTTGATCCAAGGTAAAACTGCCGGGGTTCAAATTTCTCAGAGCAATGGTGAGCCAGGAGCGGGTATTGATATCCGTATTCGTGGAGCAGCTTCTGTTCGATCTAACAACAATCCACTTTTTGTAGTTGACGGTATTCCGTTATCTGGAGGTAATACCTCTGCTGAAACTGCAAATACTGGGATTGGATCAAACTCAGCAAAAAACCCATTAGCGTTTATCAACCCTAACGATATTGAAAGCATCAGTATTTTGAAGGATGCATCTGCCGCGGCCATTTATGGTTCTCGTGGAGCAAACGGGGTTGTCTTCATTACCACTAAATCAGGTAAAGGCGCTAAAGGAAGCTCATGGGAATATTCATCAAGTATGGCAGTAGCTTCAGTTGCAAAGACTTTTGACTTGTTGTCTGCTGAAAAATATTTGAGCCGTGCCGCTGATTTTGGTTTCAATGTTGAAGAGCGTGATTTCGGGTCAAATACAAACTGGCAAGATTACATCTTTAGAACATCGACTTCAACTAATAACGACTTAGCTTACTCGAACAATTACGGTTCAGGTAACTTGCGTGCTACATTTGGATATAGCAAAAACTTTGGTGTTGTTGAAAACACATCTTTAGAGCGTATCACTGGTCGTGTTAACTGGAATCAAAGATTCTTAAATGACAAATTGAAGATTGGGGTTCAATCAACGCTTTCTCGTGTAAATGATGAAGGTGCTGCTACTGCTGCAAGTGCTGGTTTCCGTGGAGACTTACTTGGTGCAGCTTACTCAGCAAACCCGACTTGGCCAACTTCTCCTGACTTTGATGGAACTGGAGGTTTATTGTCTCCAGCAACAATGTTAGATTACTATCAAAACACTGCAAACACTAACCGTATGTTGGTTAATGTTTCTGCAGAATATGCTTTGACCTCAGATTTATCGGCTAAAGTAAACATCGGTCTTGACGAGTCTGAATCAACTAGAATCGGTGTTTCTTCGCCAAACGCACGTAACTTCGGTGCTGGTGCTTTTGGAAATGGACGTGGAATCTTGAGTGATCTAAATACAAGCAGTGAACTATTAGAGGCCACCTTAAACTATTCTAAAGATTTCGGAAATTCTAGCCTTGACATCTTGGCTGGTTATTCTTATCAGAACTTCAACCGTAACGGTCGTACCGCTAACGCTTGGGGATTCTTTACAGAAAACATGGACGAAATGGGTGATGCTATCAAAAGCACCGCTAACGCCATCGAAGCAAAAATCACTGGTGACTATCAGCAGTATGGTTTTGCAGGAAACACTGGTGGTATTTTTGTTAACCGCTTGTTCCCAGAACCAACTACAGACGTAATTACTGACCTTAATAACTTAAATGTAAAATCGATCTTTGTTGATACTTATGACAACACTGACGAGTTACAATCTTACTTTGGTCGTCTGAATTACTCAATCAATGACAAGTATTTATTCACAGCAACAGTTCGTGCGGATGGTTCTTCTCGTTTCGGTGAAGACAATCAGTACGGATACTTCCCTTCAGGGGCTTTTGCTTGGAAATTACATAACGAAGACTTCGTAGGCGATAATATCTCTACTTTAAAACTTCGTTTAGGAGCCGGTATCACTGGTAACCAGGAAGGTCTTGGATATGGTAACTTTACCCAAAGACAGCGTTATGCTGGCGGCGGACCAGATGATGGTGGTAACATCAACATTCCTGGTATCGTAGACGTTTCTTATCCAAACCCAGCACTTAAGTGGGAAGAAACTATGCAATATGCAGCAGGTCTTGACTTTGGATTCAACAATGACCGTTTGAACGGTAGTGTGGATGTATATCGCAAAGAGACTTCTGACCTATTGTTTAATGTATTGGCGGCCCAGCCTTCGGTACAACCATTCTTGTTCTTGAACTTACCTGATTCTAAAGTGGTAAACCAAGGTTTTGAATTGAGTTTAGGTTATGACCTTATCTCAAGTGATGATTTAACTTGGAATGCTACCTTGAACGCGGCATACAACGATAACATGGTTGAGGAATTACAAGGAGAATTCGATGCAGGTACTATCCGTGGACAAGGACTTTCATTGGCTTTTGCTCAAAAGCTAAAAGCTGGTGAACCATTGTTCTCTTACTTCTTGCGTGAATTTGAAGGATTTGATCCTGCAACTGGACAACCAGTTCAAACTGACGTTCAAGACTTCGTAGGTAAAAGCGCATTGCCAAACCTAACTGGAGGTCTTTCAACTTCATTGAGCTACAAGCGTTGGACAGCTTCAGCTTACTTCTCAGGACAGTTCGGTCACTATATCTACAACAACACGGCTAACGCTTTCTTCACAGCAGGTGCATTCCGTGGTGGACGTAACGTGACTTCAGACGTACTTACTGCTGGTGAATCATTTGATGCTGCAGCAGACGTTTCAACTCGTTTCTTAGAAAGTGGTGATTTCGTTCGTTTCCAAAACGCTACTGTAAGTTATAACTGGCCACTTTCTGGCGATGAATTCTTCTCGTCATTAGTGTTCTCTGTAACAGGACAGAACTTATTTGTTATCACAGATTATTCAGGTTTAGATCCTGAAGTGAGCAGCTCGCCTTCAGGTGGAGACTTGTTAAATGGTCTTCCAGTATTTGGTATCGATTACGCATCATACCCAAGACCGAGAACATTTACTTTTGGACTTAACGCTAAATTTTAAAAAATAAATTATGAAAAGAAACATGATAAAATTCATGAAGCCTGTTCTAGCAACTGCGTTTCTATCTTTATTGACCGTTTCCTGTACAGACTTAGCGATTGAAGAATCTGATTCTATCATCGCTGAAGGTTCTACAGTATTCGAAGGAGTAGCTGATGTGGATGCATCAATTACTAACCTATATAATGACACCTATGGACAACTTGGTGATCAAGGGAATTTCTTTGCCTTGAATGAAGTATCAACAGACGAAACCCTAGTACCTACTCGTGGTACTGACTGGGGGGATAATGGAATCTGGAGAACACTTCATGCTCACACTTGGAGTCCAACTCACCAATACGTTTTGAACACTTGGAACAACTTGAACCAGAATGTTTTGCGTGCTTCTCAGATCTTAGATCCTTTGAGTGCACCTAATGCAGAGCAGGAAGCTCAAGCCCGTTTCTTACGTGCTTTCAGTATGTATTTTGTGTTAGACCTTTATGGTGTAGCACCATTCCGTCAGCCAACTGATGCTCCAGATGTTAACCCATCTGTACTTTCGGCTTCTGAGGCATATAACTTCATCGTAAACGATCTTGAAACAGCTTTACCAAACTTGCCAGCGGCAGGTCCTGGTCCATCTGAAGAAGGTCACTCAAGAGCAAACCGTGCCGCTGGTCACTTTATGTTGGCTAAGGCTATGTTGAACTCTGAGCGTTACACTGGATCTCAGCCTAACTACCAAGCGGTTGTTGATCACGTAGATGCTATTGCGGCTGAAGGATATGCACTTCAAGCAGGTTACTTTGACATCTTCAAGCAAGATGTTCCAGATTCTGAAACCATTTGGTATGCAAAAGCTGGTGTAGGTAACCGTATTTGGAATGGTCTTCACTACAACCAAAACTCTCCTGATAACTCAGGTGGAGGATGGAATGGATTCACAACTTTGGCTGAATTTTACGACAGCTTCGAAGGACCAGAGAGCAATGCTGCTGGATCTGGACAAGAAGAGCGTCGCGGATGGGTGCCAGGTGCTTCTGATGCCAACTCTCAAAACTTGGGTATCGGTTACGGTTTCCTAGTTGGTCAACAGTACGAAGAAGATGGAACTATCTTGAAAGATCGTTCTGGTAACCCACTTGTTTTCACCAAAGAACTTCCAGGTCTCTCAGGAAACGGAGAAACTACTGGTATTCGTATTATTAAGTATCACCCTGGTGATGATGGTGGATCTTTCCGTTCACACGAGATCGTTTTCCGCTATGCTGATGCACACTTAATGAAAGCTGAAGCAATGATGCGTATGGGTGGTAATGCTACCCCACTAGTTAATGAATTACGTACTGTTCGTGGTGCTACTCCACTAGGAAGCGTTTCTGACGCCGATCTTTTGGATGAGCGAGGACGTGAATTGTACGTAGAGTTTTGGAGAAGAAATGATATGTTACGTTTCGGACAATTCACCAGAGCTTGGGAATTCAAAAACGAAGCTTCTGTCGGAGATAGCAAGTGGACGCTTTATCCAATTCCGGTAAATGCTCTATTATCAAACCCTAACTTAGTTCAGAATCCTGGATACTAATCCAAGGTTTTCAATACATCAAAAAGGCCACCCCCTTAGGGTGGCCTTTTTTTTTAATCTTTTATTAATCTTTTTAATTTTTATACTACCAAAGCGGCGACACTAAGGAAATATATTAGTCGTTGGAAAATTCCATCCAAAAATGACGCTGCAAAAAATTGTTCAAAATTGTTTCAAGAGCACTTCCCTCCTCCCCGGGATTTTGATCCTTATACTTTTTGGCGCCTGTGAGGATGAAACCCACTTTCGCTTTATATTAAAATCATCTGACCACACAGGAATAAACTTTGAGAATCGAATTAAATCCTCACCGAGTCAAAACATTTTAAACTATATCTATTTTTATAATGGAGCTGGGGTTACCATCATAGATCTCAATAATGACAGTCTCCCCGACCTCATTTTTGGGGCCAATCAAAAAGCCCCGGAACTCTATATCAATAATGGAAGCTTAGAATTCAGTCAAGCCACTCTCCCTTCTCTTACTGATGGATGGAATAATGGGATTTCAGTAGGTGATGTAAACGGAGATGGCTGGCCAGATCTTTATTTGGCCCGCGTCGCTGCAGATTCAGTGCCCCTAGTTCACAACGCACTATGGGTACATCAAGGCTTAGATGAAAACGGACAGCCCATATTTGAAGAGCAATCAGAGGCCTATGGGTTAGATTTTCGTGGACTAAGTACTCACAGTAGCTTTTTTGACTACGATCTCGATGGTGACCTTGATTTATACCTACTTAACCACAGTGTAAATCCAAACATGAATTATGGCAATGGCGCCAAGCGTGAAAAAACTGATTCAATTTCAGGAGACCGACTCTATGAAAATAAGGAGGGTGTTTTTGTGGATGTATCGTTAGAAGCAGGTATCTTTCAAGGAGGTATAGGTTATGGCCTTGGCTTATCCATCGCAGATTATAATAACGATGGTTATCCCGACATCTATGTAGGCAATGACTTCTTCGAAAATGATTATCTATATCTCAATCAAAAAGACAAGACCTTTAAAGAAGTCATCCATACCCAAAACGAAACTGTAGGACACACCACACACTACTCCATGGGTAACGATAGTGGGGATATCAATAACGACGGTCTGATAGATTTGGTTTCTGTTGATATGCTCCCGGAAGACCTTGTTACCTATAAAACTTCAGGAACTGAATTTAATTATCAGCTTTACGATCAGTATATAAAAAACGGCTACGATTATCAGTACATGCAAAATACTCTTCAACTGAATCGAGGGGAAGGTGTTTTTAGTGAAATTGGAAATGCCTCTGGCATATCAGCTACCGAATGGTCTTGGAGTCCCTTACTGGCGGATTTTGATTTAGACGGGCTTACAGATTTATTCGTCTCCAATGGAATTCTCGGGGCTACTAATGACATGGATTTTATCAATTTTATTGCCAATGAAGCTATTCAAAAGCAATTAGGTAAAAATATGAAGCGGGATGCCATGAGCTTTATCGAGGCAATTCCGGCAAAAAAAACACCGAATTATATTTTTAAAAATAATGATGGCAGTCATTTTCAAGACCAAACTGGATCTTGGATTCCAGAAATTCCGAGTTATAGTCATGGCGCTGCATATGCCGATTTGGATCTGGACGGCGATTTAGATTTAGTGGTGAATAATACCAACGAACCTAGCTTTATTTTAGAGAATCAATCACGCGATTGGGATCCAAAATATCGCTATCTGAGTGTGGCACTCAGAGACAATATAAAAAACAGGAACGGTTTAGGTGCTCGAGTTACAGCCTATTATAAAAACCAAAAATTCATTCGCGAAAACTATACCACCCGAGGATTTCTTTCATCGAGCCCTAATCTTG
The DNA here is from genome assembly GCA_038132955.1 of Flavobacteriaceae bacterium. GTDB lineage: Bacteria > Bacteroidota > Bacteroidia > Flavobacteriales > Flavobacteriaceae > BACL21. The sequence goes on along the minus strand of JAYPSJ010000008.1, from coordinate 86,433 downwards.
TCCATTTTGGGCTTGGTACGATAGAACAGCTCGATTCACTGGTGGTCATTTGGCCAGGGGGTGGTCGACAACTGCTTACCCAAGTGGCCACTAACCAATATTTGATTATTCAGCGAGATACGAGTATATCAATTCCCAAGGAATCATTATTAAAAAGTACGTCCAAACCCTTGGCCAAAGTTGTGGAAGGGCTAGAATGGCAACATCAGGAGCGCTCTGCTATGGATTTCAACCGAAATCCATTGGCCCCCTATGCGCTAAACAATGAAGGACCGGCTATAGCCAGTGGCGACTTAAATAATGATGGTCTTCAGGATTTGGTGATTACTGGGGCCAAAGGACAAAATACGGCAGTATTTTTCCAGCGGAAAGACGGTATATTCAGAAGAATGGATTTTTCCGATCAGGTGGATAATCTTGGCGAGGGCACGGCAGTAACCTTAATGGATGCAAACAATGACGGACTCATTGATATCCTAATTGGCTACGGCGGCAACGAATTCAGTAGTGGTTCGGCATTACGCCCCCGCCTTTACCTTGCTGCTGAGGCCAGGTCTGCTAAAGACTCTACTTTATTGACGGAGTTTGTTTACGACCCTAAAGCATTGCCAGAATTTGTACAAACCACCAGCACTATTTCCGCTATTGATTTAAACAAGGATGGTCTCAAAGATTTAGTATTTACCGCTAAAACAAAAGCTCACGAATTTGGCGTAGATCCTGAACATTACGTCTTAAAAAATCAGGGAAATGGCCGTTTTCAAGACGTTACCCATCAGTGGGGTGATAATTTTAGTCAAAGTGGTGCCATTAGCGACATCGTTTGGGCTGATCTCAATGATGATGGTACTCTTGATGCCATTAGTTGCGGTCATTGGAATACAATTTCCTTGTGGCTGAATACCAGCTCAGGCCTGCAAAGGATGCAAAATAACATACTCGATGAACTCTATGGCCTGTGGTCATCTTTAGCTGTCGCAGACTTTGATCACGACGGTGATTTAGATATAGTTGCCGGTAATTGGGGAACCAATTTGCGATGGAAGGCCTCGGCAAAGGAGCCCATCAAACTTTATCGCTACGACTTTGATCAAAACCAATCAGAAGAAACTGTAGTGACATATTATCTGCAGGGCAAAGAAACCACTCTGGCCTCCAAAGAAGAACTCGCCAAGCAAATTCCCATGATCAATAAAAAGTTTTTGTCCTTTGCGGATTTCGCTCAAGCCTCGGTAGGAGATATTTTTGGTGAAAAATCATTGGCTGCTGGTCTTATTAAGTCTGTGACAGAACTTGAGAGTTGTTATTTTGAAAATACAGGTGGTCATTCATTTATCAAACATTCATTACCCTCGGATGCCCAATTTTCGAGCATACGCGATTTAAAAATTGTAGATATAAACAATGATGGCTGGGAAGATCTGCTGCTCAGTGGCAACAACTATCAGCTCAGCACACAACTGGGTCGTTTAGACGCTTTCAAAGGCGGAGCCTTATTAAATCGACATGGAAAATTCCACTTTGAAAAAATAACCAAAGAACCCTGGCTCGGAGCCGGTCGCGCATGGACAACACTGCCAAGGCCTAAGGATACCCTTTGGATAATGGCCCGCAATAACGATACTCCTTTAATGATTGAAAAAAATAAATAATCTATGAGACAACAAACCCTTTGGATACTTTGGAGCACGGTACTGCTTGTAACAGCATGCCAAAATGAGCAAACCCGACAAAACTCAGGCCCACAGCGATTTAGCTTAGTGGCCTCAGAGCAATCCAATATCACCTTTAGCAACAAGGTCGAAAACCAAAAGGATTTCAACATCTTCAAATACCGTAATTTCTATAATGGTGGTGGTGTAGCCATTGGAGACATCAATAACGATGGGCTCTCAGATATTTATTTTACCGCTAACATGGGGCCCAATAAGTTATATCTCAACAAAGGTAATTGGGTTTTTGAGGATATTTCAGAGGCCGCAGGAGTTCAAGGTAATAAACCCTGGTCCACAGGAGTAGTTATGGCGGATATCAATCAAGATGGCCTTTTGGATATTTATGTTTCCAATGCCGGTAATATGGAAGGGGAAAACCACAATAATGACCTTTACATCAATAATGGCGACTTAACCTTTAGCGAACAGGCTAAGGCATACAACCTAGCAGAAACAGGGTTTTCAACTCACGCCAGTTTTTTTGATTACGATAAGGATGGAGACTTAGATGCCTATATTTTGAACAATAGTAACATCCCGGTGAGCAGTCTAGGTTTTGCGCATCAACGCGATGTACGCGCTCAAGATTGGAATGTCCCAAAAATGTTTCGCGGAGTTGGCGATATGCTTTTGCGCAATGATAATGGTGTGTTTACCGATGTTAGCGAACAAGCCGGCATTTACGGTAGTTTAATTGGGTTTGGACTTGGGGTTATGGTCAGCGATGTAAACCACGACAACTATCCCGATATCTATGTCTCAAATGATTTTTACGAACGTGATTATCTCTACATAAACAATCAAGATGGAACCTTCACCGAAGACATTAAAAATTGGACCTCGCACTTATGTCTATCCGCCATGGGGGTTGATATGGCCGATATCAATAATGACGGACTCAATGATATTTTTATTACCGATATGCTGCCCGATGGGGACCAAAGAGTGAAATCTGTTATGGAATTTGAGGGCTATAACGTCTTTAAGCTCAAGCAAAGTAAAGATTTCTTTCAGCAGTATATTCAAAACACGCTTCAACTCAATAATGGTAATGGTAGTTTTTCTGAGATTGCCTATTTCAGTGGGGTATCAGCTACCGATTGGAGCTGGTCTGGGCTAATTTTTGATATGGATAATGACGGTTATCGCGATATCTATGTGACAAATGGGATCAATCACGATCTCACGGATTTAGATTTTGTCGATTTCTTTGCCAATGAAATCATTCAGGATATGGCCCTAACGGGTAAAAAAGAGGCTATTGATTCCATCATCAATAAAATGCCTGTATATCCCCTGCCTAACTACGCCTTTCACAATCAAAAGAACCTCACTTTTGACAATAAGGCTCAAGAATGGGGTCTCGGTGTGCCCAGTCTTTCCAATGGGGCGGCCTATGGAGACTTAGACAATGACGGAGACCTCGACCTAGTGGTGAATAATGTCAATATGCAGGCCTTTGTTTATCAAAATCATAGTAATGAGATTGATCAAAACAATTACATCAAAATACAACTCGAAGGCCCTACACAAAATAAATTTGCCATTGGAAGCTCTATTAAGCTTTATACTGGGCAAGAACTGATCGTTCAAGAACTGCAACCCTCTCGAGGCTTTCAGTCCTCTATGGACTATATAATGACCATTGGTCTAGGGGCAAAAAGCCTAATCGATTCGCTTGAGGTCTTATGGCCTAACGACGCAAGAACGATCTTACGGGATGTCGCTGTAAATCAAAAGCTCATCTTGAAACAAGACCAGGCCAATGCCAATAGTTTCACAGGGACACAAATACTGTCCTCTGCACCAACACTGCTGAAGCCAGTAGATAATCCATCTTTGATGGCGCATAAAGAAAATCCTTATAACGATTTTGATTACGAAGGTCTTTTAGGTAAAATGATCTCTCAAGAAGGACCATGTATGGCGGTGGGTGATCTGAATGGTGACGGAAATCAAGATATATTCTTAGGGGGTGCCAAAGGGCAATCAGGGCAGGTTCTGATGCACTTTGGTGCGGGTGAGCTCAGCCAAAAATCTCAAGGGGAATTAGCTCAAGATGCTAATTTCGAAGATACTGCAGCAGCCTTTGCTGATATTGACGGGGACGGTGACCTAGACCTACTGGTGGGTTCTGGAGGAAATCAAGTGGATGAAGCCGCTCGAGAATCATTACGACTCTACCTTAATGACGGTCGAGGCAATTTTAGTAAATCGTCCATAATCAGTTTAAGCAATATAAATAATATCTCGGCCATCGCGCCCTTTGATGTAGACGGTGATGGAGACCTGGACCTTGTGGTGAGCTCACGCAGTATTGTTGGGGTTTATGGCATGCGCCCAAAGCAATTCTTTTTGGAGAATATCGGGGCAGGAAATTTTGAAGACCGCTCAAACGAAAAGGCCAAAGCCTTGCAGGAATCAGGAATGGTAACAGGAGCACAATGGATTGAATTGGTACAAAGCCCTGCCCTAGTGACAGTGTCCGATTGGGGAGCGCCGCATATTTATCAATGGCAAAATGACCAGTTTGAGCTCATCCCCAGTGATTTGGACCAGCGTACAGGCTGGTGGAATACGGTTACAGCTGCCGATATGGATGGAGATGGCGATACCGATTTAATCTTGGGTAATCAAGGGGGTAATATTCATTATAAGCCTAACAATAAGGCCCCGATGCGTTTATGGGTCAATGATTTTGACGGCAATGGAACCTTTGAACAAATCATTTCACAAAATCTTGAAGGCAGAGACATGCCCATCCACCAGAAAAAAGAAATGACGACTCAAATGGTTTCCTTAAAAAAACAAAATTTAAAAGCCTCTGAGTACGCTACTAAATCTATTCAAGAATTATTTACCTCCGCAGTCCTGAGTAATACCACTGTATTAGAGGCACGTTACGCCCACTCAGTGATTGCCTATAATGAAGGTAATGGTCGATTTACCTTTGAAGACTTACCTCCGCGAGCACAACTTTCTTGTATCTGTGGTATCGCCTGTGTAGATCTCAATAAAGATGGTGCTCTAGACATCATTGCCGGAGGCAATAATCATGAATTCAGACCTCAGTTTTCGAGACTTGACTCTGATTTTGGCAGTGTCTTGATAAGTGATGGAACGCAAAATTTTAAGTGGCAAAACTATAATGAAAGTGGATTTTATGTGCGGGACGAGATTAAACATATTAAAACATTTAATGATGCAAATGGCAAGGCCTATATTTTTGTGGCGGTAAACAATCAAAAACCTCTAGTCTATAAACTCCCCTAAATTGGATCAAGTCATGCGTAGGCCCTTCTGGACATATTGGACTATTTGGATGCTTCTTTTTGGCTTGGCAGGCTGTAAAAAGAGGGATACTCCACTTTTTTTGACTCCAGAAGCAGAGCAAAGTGGTTTGAAATTCCAGAATATCCTAAAACCTACCGACAGTCTCAATATTTTGGATTACCTCTACTATTATAATGGCGGAGGCGCTGCCATGGGTGATCTCAACAACGACGGTCTTCCTGATTTATATTTTACCGCTAATCAAGGCCCTAACGCCCTATACATTAATAAAGGGGACATGACCTTTGAAGACATTACAGGATCTGCAGGAGTCTTTGGCCAAAGCGACTGGCAAACGGGTTGCATTATTTTTGACGCAAACAGTGATGGTCTCCAAGATATTTACATTAGTGCCGTTGTGGGGATTAATGGTTTTAAGGGACACAATGAACTTTACATCAATAACGGCGATTTAACCTTTACCGAGTCGGCCTTAGAATATGGATTAGCTTTTGAAGATTTTGGAACGATGTCGGCCGTACTGGACTATGATTTAGACGGTGATCTCGATCTGTATTTACTGAATCATGCCGTTCATACGCAAGAGTCCTTTGGGCGGGTTGACTTGCGTTATACCCGCAACCCTAAAACAGGAGACCGCCTGTTGCGCAATGACGGCGGGGTATTTACCGAAGTGAGTGAGAAGGCCGGGATTTTAGGGGGTGTTAATGCTTATGGTCTTGGCGTCAGCGTAGCTGACTTTGATAAAGATGGTTGGCCAGATATCTATGTGGGTAATGACTTTCATGAGGATGATTACTATTATCACAATAATCAGGACGGTACCTTTAGCGAACAGTTGCGCTCGGCCTTTAGTCATATCTCGCGTTTTTCTATGGGTAACGATGTAGGGGATATCAACAATGATGGTTGGCCAGATTTAATTTCACTCGATATGCTGCCTCAAACTGAGGCTTTACTTAAAACCAGCGAAGGGGATGACCCAGTACAAACTTTAAAACTGCGTACCCAAGGTTATGGCTATCACTATCAGTATAGCCGCAATATGCTCTTTATCAATCAAAAAGGGCGCAATTTCACGGAAACTGCCCTCTACAGTGGGGTAGCGGCTACCGACTGGAGTTGGAGTGCTTTATTCGGGGATTACGACTTAGATGGTCATTTAGATTTGTTTATCTCAAACGGCATTAGTCGACGACCCAACAACCTAGACTACATTAAATTCATTTCTAATCAAGAAATCCACAAGCAAATTAATGACAGTCGTTTGGTGGATCAATCGGCTATAGAAATGATGCCCTCCGGCGCCGCTGTAAATTTCTTTTATCAAGGTCAAGAAGGCATCCAATTCAAAGATGTCAGTGCCCTTTGGGGCAGCACCGAACAGAGCCTCTCTGGAGCCTCGGTGGTCGGAGATTTAGACCGTGATGGAGATTTAGATTTGGTCACCAACAACACGGGGTCTGCTGTGGGCTTGTACGTTAATCAAAGTATTTCTTTAGACTCTAGTTCCGGCACTAACGGACTAATGGGGACCACTAAGACCTCTGTGGCCTCAGAAACAAATGTGGCCTCTGGATACTCCAATGCCTCTGGTACAATGAATCAAAATCCGGGCTTAAGGAGGAATTCCGGGCTGAGTATATCCTTGGAGTATACGCGGGAAAATCATTATGGCATTGGTACCAAGGCCTATCTTTATACAACACAGGGAATGCAATATAGAGATCTCTATAGCGTACGGGGCTTCCAGTCATGTTCTGAACCCTTGCTTCATTTCGCAATTCCGAAAGATCAATCCATAACCGGTTTAGAACTGATTTGGCCCAATGGGCAGCAGCAGTGGATTGATAAAGACTTGTCTCTAGGATTTAGGACCATAAAATACGCCGAAGGCACCCAATCTTATGAAGGCCAAAATCAGCCTCTTAAAGTCATAAATGAGTTTGATCAAAATAAAGCCGATCAAAGACCAAAATTCAGATTTATCAAAGAACCCGGGGCGCTGGGCCTTGATTTCACCCACAAAGAAGATGATTTTACTGATTTTAATGCGCAAAAACTTTCCCCTTACCAAGCCTCGGATTTTGGACCAGCTTATTTAGGTTATGATTTTAATCAAGATGGATTTAAGGATGTCTTGATTAGTGGAGGTAAAAATCAACCCTCAAAGCTATTCTTAGCCGATAAAAAAGGATTTAAAGCCATTACTAATTTTGGACCCGCTCAAGATAGCCTGCAAGAATTTGTCGGTGCAACAATTTACCAGAGTGATGGCCAACCTCAGCTTGTAATGGCTGCTGCAGGTAATTCCGTGACCCCTTCTGCTGCTGTTTTTGAGAATAAATCTTGGCCTATGAACCCGCATAAGCAGGGAGCATCAGCAATCAATGCGGTAACTCTAGAAGGGGCTTTGGCCAATACTCATGTTGTACGTGGTCACGAGGACTTGCTTTTTGTCGGCAACTTTTCTGTGCCCCAAGACTTTGGTGCGGGTGTCCCCTCCTACATCTTCCGTGGCGATAAAAAAATAGAGACTTTTGAAAATTTAGGAATGATTACCGATGCCCTTTGGTTAGACTTTAATCAAGATACGCTTATGGATCTGGTGGTTATTGGTCATTGGATGAAGCCCAAACTTTTTATTCAAACAGCAAGTGGTTTTAAGGAAAATACCGATGCCTTTCCTGAATTATATGGCCTCTGGCAAAGTATTGTCGCGCATGATATTGATCAAGATGGGGACTTAGATTTACTCATGGGTAATTGGGGGCTTAACAGTAAATTCACAGCCTCAAAAAGTTACCCAATGAAGCTTTGGTATCATGATTTTGATGAAAATGGCGCCAGTGAAACTTTGCTGACCACCTATCATCAGGGCAAAGATTACCCTTTATTGGGTTTAGATGATTTAGCGGCTCAAATGGTTATTCTACGCAAACATTATACCCAGTACCAGGACTTTGCTGATCAACCCATAACTGAAATTCGGGGTATTGATCTGAGCCAAGCCAAGGTGTTACATGTAGACGAGTTGGCCAGTGGCTATTTTGAATTTAACAAGGGTAAATACCACTTTGTGCCTTTTGACGAGCAGCTACAGCAAAGCCCTATTAATACTTTTTTGGTGGCTGATTTTGATCAAGATAAAAATTCAGAGATCCTTGTCGGGGGAAATTATTTTGGAGTAATTCCTTTTCATGGACGCTTTGATTCCTTTTCGGGGGGGCTTATTGACCAAAAAGGAAAGGTCTCTGGTACCGCTGAATTAGGTCTCGACTTATGGAATAAATCTGTACGCCATCTGGACACCATTTCGATAAATAACCAATCCTATCTAATAGTAATTTATAACAATGAAACCACTGAAATCTATCGTATTGAATTTTAAAAGATTAAGTTTAATTAATGTCATTTTTATTCTGACTAGCTGTGCTCCTGACCAGCCCATTGTCCTGGGTTCAACTGATTTCCAGAGCAGTGTAGATAAAGTCACCAGCATAATGGTACACGACATTTTTTCTCCTCCATTGGCCAGTCGCATCTATGCCTATCCTAATATTGCGGCCTATGAAATTTTGGCGCAATCAGAGCCAAAGATGAGTTCGCTGACTCAATCCATCAAACATCTAAAGCCTGTACCGCAGGCCAAAGACAGCACAATTAATCTTGAGCTCGCGGCATTAATTGCCCATATGGAACTGAGTAAATCTTTGGTGTTTTCCGAGGAACGAATGCAGCAATATCAAGATAGCCTTTACGGCATTTGGTCCAAACAAAACAAGTCCGAATTCACCAAGTCCAAGGATTATGGACTATCTGTAGCACAGCACATCAAACTTTGGATGAATACAGATCAATACAATCAGACCCGAACTATGCCTAAATTTACGGTCATTACAGAGGATCCCTCACGCTGGCAACCTACCCCACCCGCCTATATGGACGGCATAGAACCTCATTGGAATAAAATTAGACCCTTTATCTTGGATTCGGCAAGTCAATTTAAACCGATTCCCCCTCCAGTCTTTTCTTTAGAAAAAAACAGTGCCTTTTATCGTGAGCTCATAGAAGTTTATGATACTAGTAAACGTATTGAGGCCGAAGGGGATAGCTCCGATGAAATTCAGATGGCCCAGTTTTGGGATTGTAACCCCTATGTCTCAGTAACACGAGGGCATCTTATGTTTGCCACAAAAAAAATCACACCAGGGGCGCATTGGATCGGTATCACTAAAATTGCGTGTAACCAGACAGGGTTAGACTTTAAGCAAACCATTTCTGCTTATACCCATACCTCAATGGCCATATTTGACGCCTTTATCAGCTGTTGGGACGAAAAATACCGCAGTAATCTTATTCGTCCAGAAACCCTGATCAATCAATATGTGGATGAAAATTGGAAGCCTGTGCTACAAACACCACCTTTCCCTGAGTATACCTCTGGCCATTCGGTAGTCTCTGGAGCTGCATCCACAGTTTTGACCAAAATCTTTGGACCCGATTTTGCCTTTGACGATGATACAGAGGTGCCTTATGGATTACCCATCCGCTCTTTTATTTCATTTGAACAAGCAGCACAAGAGGCAGCGCTCTCAAGAATGTATGGCGGAATTCACTATCGTGCCGCTATTGAGGTCGGATTAGATCAAGGAAAATCAGTGGGTAAGCAGCTTGTTAATTCCCTATACTCTGAGCAGAATTAAATAAAATCATCCTTATGATTAAAACTAAAAAACAAAAGTTCATTTATCTCGGTCTTTTTTCAATTGCCATCGTTGTGTTGAGCTATCTTTTTGTTTTTCCTTACCACTACAAGGTTAGTTTTAACACTAAACAACCTCCGGGTGTGGTTTTTGATCATTTGCGGGCTTGGCCAGATTACAGCCATCGTGATTCAATACAAGTGTTGAATGATGAATTTTTACTTTATGATCGGCTCATTCAGCAAATTGAGGGTTCAGAAGAAAGGCTTGCAGTAGATTGGTCTATTAAACGGATTACTGATAGTAGCACTCGTGTAGAAGGGCGTTTTTTAGCTCAAGATAAGGCCTTGAGCCAAAAATTACGTCTGCCCTTTGGACAAAGTTATGTGCCTCAGAGGAGTATTGCACTAACCCAATCTCTGGCCGAGGGACTGATCGAAAAAAGTAAAAATTTCAAGGTTCATAGTATCAGTGACACTGTTTTAAAGCCAGTTTTCTGCGCCTATATTCCTGTGAAAACCAAAGAAGCGACTAAGGCTCAAGGAATGCTGCGCCAAATCAGCACAGTTATGGATTATATTAAAGGCAACGACCTTGAGTTAAAAGGAGACCCTTTTATTACGGTGACTCATTGGAATCCGATAACTCAAGATTTAAATTTTGATTTTTGTTTTCCAATTGATTCAGTATCTGCTAGACCTGAAGATCCTGAAGTCCGTTTTAAAACCCTAAAATCCAATCGCTACCTTAAAGCCATTTTTAATGGCAATTATCGCATTTCCCAACAAGGGTGGTACGCCCTATTTGACTACGCCCAGCACCATAAAATAACTTTAGGTTCAGAAATTATTGAGATTTACCGCAATGACCCTCATGAAGGTGGCGATAGTATGGAGTGGGTAGCAGAACTAATGATGCCGATTTTGGATTGAGCATCCATTGGTCCTACGACATCAATTTCCACGTCGAAAACGATTTCGGCACACATTCAATAACATCCAGTAACGAAACCTCAAATTTTTGATATTTTTTATGCATCTTGAATAGTTCATTGGGGTAAACAAATTAAGTTTAAAAAGGAGTCTCCTTTTTTTTTTAGAGTTTAACCCCAAGACTAAACGACCAAATTTAAGACCATGACCAAAAAACCTAACCTCTCGTTCTGGGATATCTGGAATATGAATGTCGGCTTCTTAGGCATTCAGTTTAGCTTTGGGTTGCAACAGACTGCAATCAATCCAATTTTTTCATTTTTGGGGGCACTTCCCGAGGAACTGCCTCTATTAAATTTGGCGGGACCTGTCACGGGACTCCTCGTTCAGCCAATAATCGGTGCAATTTCTGACAAGACTTGGTCTCCAAAATGGGGTCGTCGTAAGCCCTTCTTTTTGATCGGTGCCCTAATTGGCAGCCTTTGTCTTTTTGCCTTTCCTTATAGCCCCAGCCTTTGGTTTGCTGTGGGTCTGCTTTGGATTCTCGATGTGGGAAACAATATGGCTATGGAGCCCTATCGTGCCTTTGTTGGCGACAAGTTACCTGAGAAGCAGTTGAGCTTAGGATATCAAATGCAAAGTCTTTTTGTAGGGGCGGGTATTGTTTTGGCCAATGCATCTATTTTTATTTTTCAAGATTGGTTTGCAGATCCCACGGGAACACCGAGCGATGGTATCCCTACTTGGCTTTATTACTCATTTTTCCTCGGAGCTATACTTTCAGTAGTTACGATTTTGTGGTCTGTGTTAAAAACCCCTGAAATACCTCCCACTGAGCAGGAGTTGAAAGTCATTGAAGCAGAGCGAAGTGAGCCATTTTTAAAGCGTTTTCAAACGCCCTTCAACGAAATAGTGGCCGCAGTAAAGCTCATGCCCAAATTTATGTGGCAACTCTCTGGAGTCTATCTTTTTCAGTGGTATGCACTTTTTGTTTATTGGCAGTACATCGCCCCATTATTTCAAGAATCCATGGGGTATAATGGAGCTCAAGCCTTAGGTCAAGCAGCCAAAATGAGTACCACCTATAACATCACAACAATAATTGTTGCACTAATGCTCGTGCCCATTACTATGCGTTTTGGTGGAAAGAAAACCTATGCCGGGAGTTTGTTTGGCACAGGGGCCGCATTGTTAGTAATTCCTTTTATTACAGATCCAATAATGGTGCTGTTTCCAATGATTTTATTTGGAATTGGCTGGGCAGCGATGATGGGAATTCCCTACAGTATGGTGTCAAAAATTGTCCCTCAAGACCGCCGCGGGGTCTATATGGGTATTTTAAATATGATGATTGTGATTCCTATGGGAATAGAGACCATAACTTTCGGCCCAATAATGAAACATTTATTAGGAGGAAGTGCTACAAATGCCATACTCTTTGGAGGTGTTTTCTTTATTATTGCCGCTGTTCTAGCGCTAAGACTCAAGCCGGCAGCGACACAATAATTAAAACAATTTTTCTTTAGATGAATTCCCAGCCAGAAATTGAGCGAAAGGCTATGCCTAATACAGATATTATCTGTATTGGAGAGACCTTGATTGATTTTATCGGAGCACAAATTGAGGTGCCTATTAATCAGACTAAAGATTATCATAGATATCTAGGAGGCTCACCCACTAATGTGGCTATGAATATGGCCAGATTGGGCATGAATGTCGCCATGATATCTAGTATTGGTAATGATGGTTTTGGGGATTATATGCTGAGCCGACTGGAAGATGCAGGAATAGAGACACAATATGTTTACAGGGCGGAGAGCATACCAAGTACTGTTATTTTTATAAATAAAACAGCGGGCACTCCCGAATTTATTGCGTATCGTGGAGCGGATAAAGAGATTTATCCAACTCAAATTCCTGAATCATTGCTTGACTCAAGTAAAATTTATCATACCACCTGCTTTGCCTTAAGTCTGGAACCCGCGAGAGAAACGATTCTCAGTACTGCAGAGCATGCAGCAAAGAAAGGTATTCAACTGAGTATAGACGTTAATTACAGTGATAAAATATGGCCAGATCGCGCTCAAGCCATGGAGGCCATTGCGCGCTATTGTAAACACGGGCCCTTGGTAAAAATTAGTCAAGATGACGTAGATCGACTTTTAGGTCCAGGCCTAAGTCACAGCGAAGTCTTCTCATTCTTGCACGGACTGGGTGCTAAAACTATCTGTTTTACCTTAGGAAAAGATGGGGCAAAATTAAGCGTTCTCGGGGCTGAGGAAATACAACTCTCCGCCTTAAAAGTGAAAAAAATTATGGACGCGACTGGTGCTGGCGATGCTTTCTGGAGTGGATTTTTGTACGGGCATATTAAGGGACAAACACCTGAAAAGTGCCTTTCTACGGCTCTTCAAATGGCCGCAATAAAGCTTCAAAATGTTGGCCGTATTCCTGATTATGCTGATGTGATTTCAGATATTTTAAATGATTAACTTTATACACTAACCCACAAATAACAACTCATGACCATAATTTCATTTATTGCCTTTACAGCGCTGGTTGCCATTATTGCTTATCTCGCTTCCAGAAAAACAGATGAAAAAAGTGCCGACGGATATTTTTTAGGCGGAAGGAGTCTTACAGCAGGGGTCATCGCAGGATCGCTTTTATTGACCAATCTTTCCACCGAACAAATTGTTGGGCTCAATGGTTCAGCCTACGAAAGCGGTCTCTCTGTTATGGCATGGGAAAGTCTTGCGGCAATCGCCATGGTAGTTACCGCTCTATTTTTACTCCCACGTTATCTCAAAGGGGGGCTGACCACAGTTCCTCAATTTCTTGCTCATCGATTTGATACGACAACTAAGACCATTACCTCAGCTTTATTTCTAACGGGTTATGTGGTGGTTCTATTACCGGTCATTCTCTACTCAGGCTCCGTGGCCTTAAGTGGGATGTTTGATGTTCCCGAGGCCTTTGGTGTTTCTGATACTCAAGCGATTTACCTCTGTGTTTGGGGCATCGGACTAGTCGGTTCAGTTTATGCCGTATTTGGCGGACTAAAAGCTGTAGCAGTTTCTGATACCATTAATGCTATTGGACTTTTAATTGGGGGTCTCATGATTCCAGTACTTGGCCTTATGGCCATAGGTGATGGCAGCATCATGGAGGGCTTAACAGTTCTGAGCACGGAACATCCAGAAAAACTGAAATCCATGGGCCAGCGCACTGATCCTGTTCCCTTCTATACGATTTTCACTGGAATGATGCTGGTACAGCTATTTTATTGGGGAACAAACCAACAAATTATCCAGCGTGCTCTTGGGGCAAAAAACCTTGAAGAGGGACAAAAAGGATTGCTTTTAGGTTCATTTATAAAAATCCTCGGCCCAATCATTGTGGTACTTCCGGGGATAATCGCCTATCATATGTTTCCAGACCTTTCGGCTGTAGATCAAGCCTACCCTGAACTGGTCTCTGCAGTACTGCCTCCTGCTTTACTGGGATTCTTTGCCGCAGTCATATTTGGAGCCATTCTCAGTTCATTTAATAGTGTACTCAATAGCTCGGTCACTCTTTTTGGTGTAGATATTTACAAACAACACATTAATCCCGAGGCCGATGAGGCGACTGTAGTAAAACGCGGAAAGACCTTTGGTGTTGCCTTGGCTATTGGGGCGATGATTATTGCCCCTTTTATCGCCAATGCGGGGAGTCTTTTTGACTATTTACAGGAAATTAATGGTATTTATTCAATTCCTATACTGACCATAATTGTGGTGGGCTATAGTACCAAACGAGTCCCGGCAGTAGCCGCTAAAATCGGACTACTTTCCGGATCCTTGCTTTATATTTTGAGCCAATTTTTTCTCAAACCTCATTATGTGAGTCAGGCGCTAGAGGCTGCAAAAGCACAGGGAATAACCGATCCGGCTGCCCTAGGGGTTATCGAATCTCAAGGGTATTTCGGTCTGCATTACCTCGATGTGATGGCAATACTTTTTGTGATGAACGTCCTGATTATGCTCCTTATCGGAAAGCTTTATCCGCGCAAAGAGGCCTTTATTCAAGAGTACACCCATCAAGTAGACATTAGACCTTGGCCTTACACTAAGCCGATTGGGGCTTTGATTGTGCTGCTTGTCGCAGGCATTTATTTTTATTTCAGATAGGCATTAGCTGCGAATAGATAAAGTCCGGGGCTGGTCTGTCGCCAGAATTGTAAGAAATCGTTGCGCTGATCCTCGGCAAGAACCCTAGGTTAAAAGGGCGTTAATTGCGTATGTTTTTAATCCAAGTCTTTAGGATGAAATTGTATATTTAGAATCCTGAATCTTGGAAGATTCGATTTTAAAATTTATAACCATGTCTTATTACGACCCAAAAGATCTGCGCAAATTCGGTCGCATTACCGAATGGAGCGAGACTCTAGGAGAAAAATTCTTTGATTATTACAATAGTGTATTTAAAGAGGGAGCCCTTACTCCTAGAGAAAAATCATTGATCGCCCTGGCGGTAGCCCATACCGAAATGTGTCCCTATTGTATTGATGCCTACACCAAAGATGGTCTGGAACGCGGCATCACCAAAGAAGAAATGATGGAAGCAGTGCACGTAGGCGCTGCCATAAAAAGTGGGGCAAGTTTGGTACATGGAGTGATGATGATGAATAAAGTGAATAAATTGGATTCATAAATTGGTATGAGTCAATTCAAATCGTTACAGTCACTTCGTAAAAGGCATAGTCCCCTGGCACAAACCGAGCGTCAACTCAAAATATTAGAAGACGGTATTTTTGCCTGTGGAGAGGCACCCTTATTTAGTGATAAAATAAAGCAGACTCTGGGACGCCCTTTAAAAACTACACAATTGGACATTCTCCAAGTAAATTTGGGATACATGTGCAATCAAGTTTGTGCCCATTGTCATGTGGATGCCGGTCCCGACCGTAAAGAAATCATGACAAAAGAAACTATGGAACTTTGTCTAGAGGCTGTGAAATCCAGTGGTGTAAAGACATTAGATCTCACTGGCGGTGCTCCCGAAATGAATCCAAACTTTCGCTGGTTTGTCACCCAGGCCAAAGCATGCGGGGTCGGCGAAATAATTGTTCGCAGTAATCTCACGATAATTGTGGCCAATAAAAAATACCACGATCTACCTGAGTTTTTTGCCCAAAATAAGGTTCATGTGGTCAGCAGTATGCCCCATTGGACCAAAGAAAAAACAGATCGCCAACGTGGTTCGGGTGTCTTTGAGGATTCTATCAAAGCGCTAAAAATGCTTAACGAAGTGGGCTATGGCAACCCAGAACGTGACCTTGTACTCGATTTAGTATACAATCCTAGCGGTGCTTTTTTACCGGGAGATCAAGATGCACTCTGTCAAGATTTTAAACGACGGCTTGATGAAAGTTTTGGTATAAAATTTAATGGCCTCTTTGCCTTAACTAATCTACCAATCTCAAGGTTTTTAGATTATTTGATTGCCTCAGACAATTATGAGGACTATATGTGGACCTTAGTTGAATCCTTTAATCCGGCAGCGGCACGAGCAGTAATGTGTCTTAATACCCTGTCTGTTTCTTGGGAGGGTTATCTGTATGATTGCGACTTTAATCAAATGTTGGCAATGCCCATCAATGATTCCCGTAAGCATATCTCGGAGTATGAAAATGATTTAATGGATGGACGTTTGATTAAAATTTCACAACACTGTTACGGATGTACCGCAGGTGCTGGAAGCAGTTGTCAAGGTGCCGTGACATGAGTCGAATTTATTTTATCGCAAGCCTTTTATTTATGTCTCTCCACCTCGCCGGACAAAATCCCATCGATAAGGCCCTGGCGCGATTTAACACTGGTGCTGTACCCTATATTGATACAGAAACTGCTGCCCAATGGCAAGAAAATGATAATGTTGTTTTTTTAGACACCCGCAGCATTGACGAATTCAAGGTCTCTCATCTGCCCAAAGCTCAATTTATCGGTTACAAAGAATTTAATGCAGAAAATATTAATGCCCTAGGTCTCGAGAAATCAACCCAGATTGTCGTCTATTGTTCAATTGGTGTGCGCTCAGAACAAATTGGACTTAAATTGAAAGAGCTTGGGTACAATAATATTTATAATCTCTACGGAGGTATTTTTCTTTGGTACAACCAAAATCGATTAATTGTGGATTCAGATCATAGACCCACTCGGGAGATCCATGGATATGATAAAAATTGGGCGAAATTTATAGAAGGAGGTACCCCTAGTTTTTAAATTTACACTCGCTCTACCTGATAATTCTATTCGATGCATAAGGACGCAAAAAACCACCTCATCATATTTTGTAAAAATCCGATATTAGGACAATGTAAGACGCGTTTGGCAGCGAGCATTGGGCCAGAAAAGGCACTCAACGTTTATGAATTCCTATTGAACCATACGGCCAAAATTACTAGTGAGTTAAGCGTCAAGCGTATCGTTTACTACAGTCAGCAGATAGTGCAAAATGATTTCTTTGACCCTAATCATTTTGAAAAAGCCCTACAACGAGGTGATGATTTAGGTGCGCGCATGGCTCATGCACTTGAGCAATCCTTCGCGCAAGGGGCAAAAAAAGCAATGGTCATAGGCAGTGATTTATTCGATATAAGCGCTGAATTGATTCAACAGGCGTTTCAGGCCTTAAACACCCATCAAACTGTTATTGGTCCGGCTAAGGACGGGGGCTACTACCTCATCGGAATGACCCAGTTCAATGCAGAGGTCTTTCGCAATAAAAACTGGGGAAGTCCCTCGGTTTTCAGTGACACATTGAGTAATTTAAAGCCAGATTTGCCTTTTCTTCTCCCTGAGAAAAACGATATTGATACCATAGAAGATTTGCATCCTGAAGAAATATTTAAACCCTTGATCTCATGAAACCAAAACTTATTCAGCAAGTTCAGCAGGCAAAATTATTCTTAGAGGAACGCGGGTTCACAAAACCAGAAATTGGCATAGTTCTCGGAACGGGTTTAAGTCAGCTTGTCGACGCGGTCCGTGTGGAAAAAGAGGCACACTATACCACTATCCCTTATTTTCCCACAGCCACTGTAGAGTTTCACCAAGGTAAACTCATTTATGGAGAATTAGGGGGAAAAATGGTAGTCGTGATGCAAGGTAGGTTTCATCTTTACGAGGGTTATACCCCCGAAGAAGTCACTTTTCCCGTGCGCGTGATGCATGCGCTTGGCATTAAGCGCTTACTAGTAAGTAATGCCTCAGGCGCATTAAATCTAGCCTATAAAAAAGGGGAAATGATGCTGATTAACGATCATATCAACCTGCAAGGCAGTTCTCCTTTGGCTTTTAAAGGTGTTGATCAGATGGGAGAACGCTTTGTGGACCTCAACACTCCTTATGATCCCGGAATGTCTGCGGCCTTATTGTCCATTGCCGGTGAGCTGAACATTAAACTACATCAAGGTGTCTATGTTGGCGTGCGTGGCCCGGAACTCGAGACTAAGGCAGAATACAGATATTTAAGGCTCATTGGTGCAGATGCTGTAGGTATGAGTACCGTACCTGAAATTATCGTTGCCAATCACCTCAGCCTTCCCGTCGTAGCTGTTTCGGTTCTAACTGATGAATGTGATCCCGACAATTTAGCTCCTGTAGATATCAGTGATATTATCGCTAGTGCTAAAAAAGCAGAGCCCCAAATGGTCAAAATATTCAAAATTTTAATTGAGCGTATATCCCTATGAGTTATTTAGAAACTACCAAAGACGTTTATAAACAAGCCGCACAAACCCCCGATATTGGTTTGTGTTGCACCACCAATCCAATTTGGGAATTACCCGGACTGCGCATACCTAAAATCATGCAAGAGATGAATTACGGCTGTGGTTCTACGGTTCATCCCCGAGATTTAAGCCGCAATCCTAAAATTCTCTATGTGGGTGTCGGTGGGGGGATGGAACTGCTCCAATTTGCTTATTTCTCCCGAGAAAAAGGAAATGTTATCGGGGTGGATGTGGTCGATGAAATGCTCGAGGCCTCAAAGGCGAATTTCAAAGAGGCGGAAGCCTTAAACCCTTGGTTTTCCTCAGACTTTGTGTCCTTGCGTAAAGGTGATGCCCTAAACCTTCCACTCGAAGATGAAAGTGTCGATGTGGCTGCTCAGAATTGCCTCTTTAATATCTTTAAAGATCAAGAACTCAAAAAAGCCGTAGCCGAAATGTACCGTGTCCTAAAACCCCATGGGCGCCTGGTGATGAGCGATCCTACCTGCGAGCAAGAAATGAATGATACCCTAAGAGAAGATGACCGATTACGTGCCCTGTGTTTAAGTGGCAGTTTGCCCATAAATAAGTACGTTAAGGCCCTTACGGATGCCGGGTTTGGAACGATCGAAATACGTGCAAGAAAGCCCTATCGCATACTGGCTCCAGGGCATTACCCAACTCAGGAGTTAATCTATATAGAATCGATTGAGGTGGCGGCTATAAAAGACCCAATGCCCGAAGATGGACCATGTGTCTTCACAGGAAAGGCAGCTATCTATTACGGGGATCAAGCCTACTTTGACGATAAAAAAGGGCATGTTTTGATGCCGAATCAACCATTAGCCGTTTGTGATAAAACTGCCGGGGCTTTAGCAGCATTAAATAGAGACGATATTTTTATAAGTCCTTCAACCTTTCATTATGACGGTGGTGGGTGTTGCTGATATAAAGATGAAATTTATTTGGACTTTTTTATGGATTAGTTTTGGGCTCAATGCCCAAGGTTTTGGTCCATTTAATGAGGAATATAAAATTGAGGCTGAATATATTACCGCTCAAAGCCCTGTGTCAGATCATCACACCTGGGATGTTCTATTAAAGCGTCATGTGAGCGTGGATGGGGTGGTAAATTATCAAGGATTTACCAAAGACCTCAAAATACTGGAGGGCTACATTGAATCTCTCGCAGAGTCCTCACGGACCATTAGTACTCATTCGAAGCAGGAGCAGCTTGCCTTTTGGATCAATGCCTATAACGCCTGTACTGTCAAACTTGTTTGCGACCATCTCCCCTTAAAAAGCATAAAGGACATTAAACGCCCATGGAAGCAAACTGTACTTCAAAGTACAGACGAAAGCTGGACCTTAGACGAAATCGAACATAAGATTTTGAGAAATTATGAGGAACCGCGCATTCATTTTGCCATAAATTGCGCCTCTAAATCCTGTCCGATTTTGTCAAATGGAGCCTATAGCGCAGATAGACTTGAAGCCCAACTCAATCAAGCCGCAGAACGTTTTTTCAATGATGCTTCGAAAAATCAATATACCCCTGAACGACTTTATCTATCCCGCATTTTTCTTTGGTTCAAGGGAGATTTTGGCAATACTGAAGACTTAATTGAGCTGATTAATCGATACACGGGGCTGAATATTCAGAGTAATACTTCTATAAGTTATTTGCCTTACGATTGGTCCCTAAATAATTAATCGCCTTGACCCTGAGCAATGTGCCAAAGCTGACTGTAATTATCCCCACCTTAAATGAGGAAAAAAATATCATTCAGACCTTAAATTCGCTCACCGAAAGAGCTGCCAATGCTGACCAAATTGAACTGATTGTGGTAGACGGCGGCAGTAAAGACCAAACACAAACCAAGGTCCAACAATGGAAGAATGGCCACCTTGAATATAACACCACCCTGCTTCAGAGCCCTCCCGGCCGAGCACATCAAATGAATATGGGTGCCCAAAATGCCCGGGCAGAAGTGTTGTATTTTATTCATGCCGACACCTTGCCTGCGCAAAATTTTGACCGACTGATCCTTGAGCACCTAGACACTCATCATAGAGCAGGATGCTTTCGTATGCGCTTTGACTCAAACCACTGGTGGATGATGCTTGCAGGTTGGGGTACTCGATTTCATTGGAAATTTTGTCGTGGTGGGGACCAAAGTCTTTTTGTCGAAAAAGGACTTTTTCAGGATGTGGGTCAATATGCCCCAGAGTATGTTATATGTGAAGATTTACACCTCATTGATCGACTATACGCCCAAACTCGATTTAGTGTCCTGCCGCAAGAGGTAATCAGTTCAGCTCGCAAATATCGGGCACGTGGACTTTGGCAGTTACAATGGCACTTTTGGGTTATTCAATTTAAATATCGACAAGGACACTCCCCAGAAGAACTTTGGACCTATTACCAAACCCATGTCGGGACGAATCCTTCAAAAAAAGAGTAAATTAGCGTTTTAGTATGTCACTTATGAAGACCCCTAGTATTTTTAAATGGACTCTAAAATATGGCCTAATGTCCGCCCTGGCTGGAATATTGTGCTGCGTCGCCCCAGCCGTCTTATTTATGCTCGGACTTATGGGGGGCGTTGTGGCCATTTCTTTTGCCGACTTTTTCTATCAAGAGGACGGCTCCCTTGGCACTGGTGCTATAGTGTTGCGTGTGGTGGCAGTTTTAATCGGGGCTTTTGGTGTTTATAAATATAAAACAACGCAAGATCAGTGCTCTATTGACCCTAAGCGTAAGCAGCTCAATTTGATCCTGGTTAGTGCGTTGATCCTTATCCTAGGAATTCTAATGTTTATAGGACTGGAAGAATTTTCGTCTTGGTATTTTGACGCCTATATTGTACCCCAGCAACAACTCGAACTCGAGGCTAAATAAATAACAACATTGCTTACAAAAATTACGGTAATTATTCCAGCCATTAATGAGGCTGAAGCTATTGGTCTTGTCCTAGATGATATACCAAAGACAGCTTCCCAGGTTATTGTGGTAGACAATGGCTCAAAGGACAACACAATAATTGTGGCTAAAAATCACGGGGCTTTAGTATTGGAAGAATCGCGCCGAGGCTATGGTTATGCATGTATGCATGCCCTTGAGTACATTCAAAGTAGGGCCTTTGAGAATCCAGAACAGACGCCTGAAATTATTGTATTT
The DNA here is from genome assembly GCA_038132955.1 of Flavobacteriaceae bacterium. Lineage (GTDB taxonomy): Bacteria > Bacteroidota > Bacteroidia > Flavobacteriales > Flavobacteriaceae > BACL21. The sequence goes on along the minus strand of JAYPSJ010000008.1, from coordinate 64,849 downwards.
CTCGATGGAGACTACAGTGATTTTCCCGAGTATCTCAATGCGCTTATAGGCCCAATCCAAAGCCAAAATATGGATCTAGTCATAGGGGCACGCGCCAAGAAACTAATGGCCCCTGGGGCTATGACTCTACCCCAACGCTTTGGCAATGGTCTCGCGACTTGGTTAATGCGCCAATTATTTGGGGCGCGATATACAGATTTGGGGCCATTTAGGGCGATTCGCTACGACAAACTAATGTCTATGAATATGTCGGATATGACTTATGGTTGGACTATTGAAATGCAACTAAAAGCCCTGAAAATGAATTTGAATTACACCGAAATAAAGGTCCCTTATAGAAATCGCATCGGTGTTTCCAAAGTTTCGGGGACTGTAAAAGGTGTTATATTTGCTGGAGTGAAAATAATTGGCTGGATTGCCAAACACGCCTTTTTCAAATGATTTTGGAGCTGCTTATTGTCCTGATTTATGCCGTTTGCCTTCTGACCTTATTGCTTTTTGCCATAACACAGGTCCTTCTTTTTCATAAGTTTTTAGATTCCAGAAATCAAACTAAAGAAAATCAGCTTACCCCCTACAATTTAAAAGACGATTTACCCAGAGTAACGATTCAACTCCCGGTTTACAACGAACAAAATGTGATTAATTCACTGCTCAAGCATGTTGCCGCAATTGAATATCCCCGAGATCGATTAGAAATTCAAATTTTAGACGATTCCACTGATGACACTACAGAAATTATTAAATCATTAGTGGCCTCTCTTAGGCCTCAGGGTATTCCTATTAATCATTTACACAGAACCAATAGAGAAGGGTTCAAGGCAGGTGCTTTAAAAGAGGGGCTCAAGCAAGCGACAGGTGAATTTATAGCTATTTTTGATGCTGATTTCCTACCCCAAGAGGATTGGCTTTTACGCAGTATGCCTTACTTCAACCAGAAAGATATTGGGGTTGTTCAAACCCGTTGGGGGCATATTAATCGCAAAGAATCTATTTTGACCAGAGTTCAAGCCTTTGCCTTGGATTTGCACTTCAGCCTAGAACAAATGGGCCGTCAAGCCAGTGGTGTTTTTATGAATTTCAATGGTACTGCTGGTATTTGGCGTAAATCCTGTATACTTGATGCCGGCAATTGGTCAGGCACAACCTTAACTGAAGATTTGGATCTGAGTTACCGCGCCCAACTCAAGGGATGGAAGATTGTATATCGTCCAGAAATCATCACCCCAGCCGAACTTCCTCAAACCGTTCAGGCGGCGCGGAGTCAACAATTCAGATGGAATAAAGGTGGTGCTCAAAATTTTAGACAGCTCTGGCGCACTCTTTGGCGCAGTAAGCACCTAAACCTAAAAGAAAAAATATTTGGCACGGCACATCTATTTAGCAGTTCCTTATTTTTTATAGTACTCCTTCTTATTCTACTTAGTTTACCCCTACTTTGGATCAAAAACAGTCACCCCCAGTGGACCTGGATATTTTATCTGTTTCAAGCCTTTGGGCTCACGACTCTTTTACTCGTATGGGCCTATACTGGGGCTTACAAAATGATCAACACAGAGCGTAAACTTCCGTGGGGACGTGCATTTTATGACTTCCTTGTGTTTTTTACCTTAGCCCTTGGGCTGTCGGCCAATAATGCCATCGCGGTAATTCAGGCACACCTTGGCGTCATTACTCCTTTTGTGAGAACACCAAAATTCAATCGTGGGGCTAGGTCTGAGTCCAAACAGACCACAGACAAAGGACCAGACGCACCAACCATGGCTTATTCCTCCTCGAGCGGACAATTTTTTCCTGCGGCTCTGGAATTATTCTTGATGATTTATGCGTTCTGTGGTTTATGGTTAGCTGCAAACATGGGCCCTGATGGGGATTATGGTTTGGCTCCATTTCATCTGCTCTGTATCTTAGGTTTCGGTTATCTCTTCATAAAAAGTATTTTTGCCAAGTCCAAGATCTGACCAAAAAAATGATCAAAAACAAGTATTACATATTGCTATTGCTCCTAGTACTGCCTCTTGTAGCGCTTGGACAATCGACAATAGACCACAACGGCTCATCCCCAAGACAAACTCCAGAGGAGTCAACAGGGGATTCCACTGATTGGTCCCCAGAATACTTTGATCAATTCGAACTGCGCCAAGACAATGACTTTTTGCATTTCACAGATCGGTACTATTCTACTGGAAGTTTTTTGGGCCTACATCGATGGTTACCCTTAACTCCGAATCAGTTAGCACAAAAACAAACCCGTCAATACAGCTTGGTACTATATCAAGAAATCTTTACACCGACCGACTTACTCACTGATAAAATAAAGTTTCTCGACCGTCCCTATGCTGGGTTTTTAGGTCTAAATAACGGCCTGACAGTCACCCAGGGGTTTCATGTGAATCGCTATAATTTCGTGTTTGGTATCGCTGGGCCATGGTCGGGTTCTGAGACCGTTCAGAGTGCGTTCCACAACTCTGCGACTGTTGATTCAAAAATTGCGACTTGGCTTTCACAAATTGACAATAGCTTCCATTTCAACGCTTATTATGAGTATGTCCGAGAATGGCAGTGGCAGCCAAAACCATTTGCGGTATATTTTGCACTTAATCCGAAAGCGGCCCTTGGAACCAAGGACACCTATTTAGAACAAGATGCCGTATTTTATTTTGGCCGCCGATCATCTTTACAAAAGACTATGGCCTATGGTCAGTTACTTGGGCGCGAAACAGAACTGTTTTTCTCCACGCGATTTGGTTATCGATACGTAGTGCAGGACGGTATGCTACAGGGTAACTGGCTAGGAGATAATTCGGTTTATACGGTAAGGCCTTACCGGATGATGTACTTTTTTAATGTGGGCTTTTTTTGGCGTTATAAGCGCAACGATGTTTATCTTAAGTACCATTATGAATCAGCACGTAATCGCTCAGCAGAACCTCATCTTTACGTTTCCTTATCCTACTGCAGAAGATACTGAATAGCTTAAAAATCAATTTGAACCTCAAGGGTCTGTTCCCCACGCTCAATAGTTGCATCGGTAGAATCTCCCTGTTTGAACACAGAAAGGGCACGCATATAACTCATCATGTCTGTGACCGTGCTATCGCCTAAGCGCACTACTACGTCTCCTTTTTGAAGTCCAGCCTTTTGAGCAGGCTTATCCTCGCTGACGCCGTCAATACGCATTCCAGTTCCCGTATATAAATAATCTGGAACTACACCTAGGCCTACTTTAAATCGAGGGGTTTCTTCGCTCTCATTTTTGGTTTTACGGAAACTCAGGGGAGCATCGTCGTCTAGGTCTGTAATGATGGCAAAAATGTATTGCCCGATGGTCTCTAGTCCTGGATAATTTATTTTATCGGCGTCATCTGAAGGCTTGTGATAGTCTTCATGTTGACCAGTGAAAAAATGCAACACTGGTAAGTCCATAAGATAAAAAGAAGTATGGTCTGATGGGCCCACGCCACTTTCATGTTCCGCAATATTTAACCCAAATTCATTGTTGGTAAACAGTAGTTGTTTGAATTTTGGTGACGTCCCTACTCCATGTACGGCGAGTGTTTTTTCTTCATTCAAACGACCTACCATATCCATATTGACCATAAAATTCACTCTAGCGAGATCAATGGTTGGATTTTTGACGAAATAATTGGACCCTAACAATCCTTTTTCTTCTCCGGAAAAACCGATAAACAAATAATTGCTTTGTTTCTTTGGTCCTTCATTCAAGCGTTCAGCCAGGTACAACATTAAGGCAACTCCACTGGCATTATCATCAGCACCATTGTGGATGTTTGGAATACTATCTCGATATAGCGATCCTTCGCCACCCCAGCCCAGATGGTCAAAATGTGCTCCGATGACCACGGTTTTTTCTGCGCCATTATCCATGTAGCCAATCACATTCGTGCCTTGGGATGCGTCTTGCTGTCCTGGAGCATCTACCTGAGTCTGCTCATGAGGATTTGAACTCGGTTTAAAGCTGAACTTCTGAAAATAACCCTCTGTTCCTTTGGTTGAAATACCAAGATCTGTAAATCGTTGAGCCAAATAATCGGCCGCCATTAGTTCCCCATTAGTTCCTGTTTCACGTCCCTCTAATGCATCTGCAGACAAAAAGCCAAGATCGGTTTTTAATTGGTCAATTGGCGCTGTAGTTGGAGCACCACAGGAGGATAAAATCAGCAGGAAAAAAAGGACTTTAATTGTGCGCATATCTTTATTTTTGCACAAAAGTAATTGAAAAATGAGAAAACTACCCTTTGTAATGATGCTTTTGATTTTTGCCGCTTGTGGCCAAAAACAACAGAATCAAGAAACAAAAAGTGAGCCTTCCGAAAATACCCTCAACCAAAACCCACTGATTTACACAGAAGAGACCCATTTTAAATCCTTGCGTCAAGTCACTTTTGGAGGAGATAATGCTGAGGCCTATTGGCGTTTTGACGATCAGCAACTTTTATTTCAATCCAACAATGCTAACTGGGGTGTGGGATGTGACCAAATGTTTCTGATGAATGTTGATGAAGAATTCTCAACAACGCAACCACCAATGATTTCGACTGGAAAAGGACGCACTACCTGTGGTTATTTTCTGCCCGACAATACTCATTTTGTCTATGCTTCAACACACCTAGACAATGAAGCTTGCCCAGAAGTGCCTTTGAGAAAAAATGGCAACTATGTTTGGCCTGTTTATGACAGCTTTGACATTTTTGTTGCCGATTTAGAAGGCAATATTACAGGACAACTTACCACTGAACCTGGTTATGACGCAGAGGCTACGGTCTCTCCTAAAGGAGATAAAATCGTTTTTACCTCAACCAGAAGTGGGGATTTGGAGTTATATACTATGGATATTGATGGATCGAATGTAAAACAAATCACTGATGAGCTCGGTTATGATGGTGGCGCATTTTTCTCTCCTGATGGCACCCAAATTATCTTCCGTGCTTCACGTCCTAAAACTCCTGAAGCAATAGAAAAATATAAGTCCCTATTGGCTGAAGGTCTTGTAGAACCCACAGAAATGGAATTGTTTATCTGTAACGCTGATGGCTCGGATTTAAGGCAGTTAACACGCCTAGGAAATGCAAACTGGAGTCCATTTTTTCACCCCAGTGGAGACAAAATATTATTCTCGAGTAATTTCGAGGCCGAGCGTGGGTTCCCCTTCAACCTGTATATGATTGATACTGATGGGAAAAATTTGAAACGCATTACCCATAGCGAAACCTTTGATGCCTTTCCAGTATTTAGCAATGATGGAAAGTATTTAGTCTTTTCTTCGAACAGAAATAACGGAGGTACACGCGACACAAATTTGTTTATAGCCGAGTGGCAAGATTAATTTATTAGACTATGGGGGCCCTGCGGCATAACCAGATCACTATACTGGCAGTTACTTTGCTAATATTGTGTGTGGGTTATTTCGCCTTTGGCCGTTATATGGATCGTAGCCATACCGAGAGCCTTCTGCTGAGTTACGCTGGTCTTTGGTTGATGAGCTGGCCTTGGTTGCGCCTAGAGCAATCTTATCAGAATCACGCCTCAAGACCCTGGAATTACGATTTATTTGCAGGCATATTTCTAAGGCTAATGTTGCTTTTTTCTTTGCCTAATCTATCGCAGGATGTTTTTCGTTTTTTATGGGATGGCGCATTATTTGCTCAAGGGTTTTCTCCTTATGACTACACCCCAAATGCGCTGATCCAAGAACTTAATCTTCACGGCTTAATTATTCCCAATTTTGCGCAGCTCTACTCAGCCATGGGGCCCCTTAGCGCCGGTAATTTTAGTAATTACCCCCCGGTCAAACAGCTAATTTTCGCGTTACCTCAATGGATTGGCCTCAAAGCGATTATCGATCAAATTTCGGTTTTAAGACTGCTGATAATACTGGGCGATATTGGGGTTTTTTTCTTGGGACGTCGTTTACTTTTAAATCAATCATTAAACCCGAAATACATCAATTGGTACTTCCTAAACCCCTTGATCATTTTAGAACTCACAGGTAATGTTCACTTTGAGGGCATTATGGCAGTCAGCATTTTAACGAGTCTTCTTTTTTTAGCCCAAAAGAAGTATTTATTCTCTGGAATCTTCTTGAGTTTTGGGATCGGTCTAAAACTTATTCCGTTGATGTTTTTGCCCCTTTTTAGCGCCTCTATTGTCAGTCATCTTCACCCAATTTCCAAAGTCAAAATCAAACCTTTGTTGTTATTTGTCTCAGGAATCTTTGCGATGCTGGGGCTTATTTTTTTACCATTGATCAATACTGAAAACTATATCAATTACAGCGCAACAACTTCCCTTTGGTTTACAAAGTTTGAATTTAACGCTAGTATTTATTATCTCTTGCGCTGGCTGGGCTTTCAGTGGAAAGGGTACAACCTCATAGCCCAAATTGGCCCTTTACTCTCATTGATTGCCACAATCAGCATACTGTATTTAAGTTATCGGGTTTGGACCAAGAAAAGCAATCTCTATTGGGCCATTATGGGCGCAATGGTGATTTATCTCCTTTGTGCGACAACTGTTCATCCGTGGTATTGGACCACAGTACTGATATTAAGTATATTGGCACAGAGCCGTATCGGTCTATTAGGAAGTTTTCTTGTATTTCTGAGCTATACAGCGTATGGTAGTGACCCAGTTCAAGAACATGGCCTTTGGCTAAGTATCGAATATATTCCACTTATTGCTTTTATATTCTGGGAGCTTAAAAACGCCCAAAATACCAAGGATCAATGGGCAAAAACCTCATCCTCTTGATCAAAACACTTAAACTCAATCAAAAAGCCGTTGGGGTCTTTTACAAAAAATGAACGATGTGCACCAATACGCCCGGTGAGGAACTCTGTGGCCGGGGTGTGGAGAAATTCTTCTTTTTCCAATCGATCATGAAGGGTATTCCATTCTGGGCGCTTTAAAACAATTCCAAAATGAAAGGAGGGCAAAATGGTTTTTTCAAAACTATAATTGGGATAATCAAATCGAAATGTACCGCATTTAGTATAGGTTATTTGATGACCAAATAGATTGATGTCACACCACAAATTTGATTGACGGCCCACCGATGCCCCAATAATTTCAGTAAAAAAACGACGCGTTGCTTCAAGATGACGACAAGGTAATGACAAATGGAATTGTGGATTCATGGTCTATAAACAGAATTCAATTGACGTTAGTTTTGTGTTTATAGAAAATTAAGCCATTTTACTGTTCCGCAGTAAAATGGCTTAATAGAATTATGAACAGAATATGGTTGGTAACTTGGGTATACTCCTCACATTATGAAGTTTAATAATCGTCGTCTTGATCATCCTCATCAGATAGCTCAGGAGTGTCTGTGCTATCTTTTTCTTCATCGTCAAAATCATTGTCATCATCATCCTGAAAACTCTCCATAGTATCGGCAAGTCGCTTGCTTACTTTGACTAAATAAATAGTATCATCAGTGCGGACTTCTACAGCTTCAATGATTTCATTTTGGGCATTGCGAAAAGTGATGATGTCTTCAGGTTCGTAACCGTAGGGAAACTTATCGACCAAAAGATCGAGTATTTCGTTGTTGAGTTTTTTATAATCTACTATGACGCGTCTCATAATTAATATTCTAACAAATAAGCAAAAATTAATGGCGCCACAATGGTAGCGTCGCTTTCTATAATGTATTTCGGGGTATGTATGTCCAGTTTGCCCCAGGTGATTTTTTCATTAGGCACGGCCCCAGAATAACTTCCATAACTAGTAGTGGAGTCACTGATTTGACAGAAATAACTCCAAAACGGGGTGTCAGTGCGCTCCATATCCTGGTAAAGCATCGGAACCACACAAATCGGAAAATCTCCTGCAATCCCCCCACCAATTTGGAAAAATCCGATACCTTTTTCGGAATTGGCTGTGTACCAATCGGCCAAAAATGTCATATACTCGATTCCTGACTTCATAGTCGAAGCCTTTAGCTCCCCTTTAAGAACATAGCTGGCAAAAATATTACCCATGGTGCTATCTTCCCATCCAGGCACTACCATCGGAAGGTTTTTTTGAGCAGCAGCATACATCCATGAGTCCTTCAGATCTATTTCGTAGTAAGGTTCTAAAACCCCACTGAGCAATAGTTTGTACATGAACTCGTGCGGAAAATAACGCTCATTACGCTCTTCAGCATCTTTCCATATCTTAAAAATATGCCCCTGAAGTCTGCGGAATGCTTCTTCCTCGGGAATGCAAGTGTCCGTAACGCGATTTAATCCACGCTCCAATAAAGCCCACTCCTGTTCAGGCGTCAAATCGCGATAATTTGGTACACGCTCATAGTGAGAATGTGCGACTAGATTCATCACGTCCTCCTCCAAATTGGCTCCAGTACAAGAAATAATTTGCACTTTATCTTGGCGAATCATTTCAGCAAAGATTTTGCCCAATTCGGCGGTACTCATGGCACCTGCCAAAGAAACCAACATTTTGGCCCCTTGGTTTAATTGTGCTTCATAGCCTTTGGCTGCATCCACTAAAGCTGCAGCATTGAAGTGCTTGTAATACTTTTGAATAAACTCAGATATGGGCTTGTTACTCATCAATGTCGTTGTTAAATTTTGGCAATGATTTTTTCGAGGTCTCGTTGACATTACTTTCAAAGCTATCCTCAGAATCAATCCCATCAAATTTATAGGATAACATCTTGTAATAGAGCTTTGCGGCTAAAAAATCAGAGCTTTTTTCTTCTTCACGAGGACACAACTCCACAATATCAAAGCCCACTACATTGCGCTGCTCGAAAACACGGCGCAAAAAGTCAAGCGTTTCATACCAAAGTAAGCCTCCTGGCTCAGGGGTACCTGTTGACGGCATAATGGATGGGTCAAAAGCATCTAGGTCAAAAGTGATAAACACATTCTCCCCAAGGGCCTCGATAACACTGTCCATCCAGTATTCCTCATTGACCATATCATGCGCAAACCAGGTTTTCTCTGTATCCATTACAGTAGTCTCAGTAACATCCATACTGCGGATCCCGACTTGAATCAAATTTGTGGTTTGACTCGCCTCATAAACCGCACAGGCGTGATTACATTTTGAACCTTCATAAGAAGGGCGTAAATCAGCATGGGCATCAATATGCAATACCGTCAAATCGTCAAAACACTCATTAAAGGCGCGAATTGTACCAATAGAAATACTGTGCTCCCCACCAAAAATGGTGACAAATTTATTGCGTAGTATATATTCTTTCACCGTTTTGTGAACCTTAGCAACCACAGCCTCAGGGCTACTTTTCTCGTCAATGGCCTCCGCCAAATAAACCCCTTGTTTATAAACTTCACTATCGGTTTCGATATCGTAAAGCTCCATATTTTCAGAGGCTCTTAAAAATGCTTCAGGCCCCTTGTCAGCGCCTTTTTGCCAAGTACTGGTTCCGTCATATGGTACAGGGATTAAAACTATTTTACTAGTATCAAGACTGCTGTAAGCTGCAGGAATTCCTGCATAGGTTCTAGTGCTCATATCCTAAAATTGAGAGTAATTGTTCGCTTGTTTGTTGTGGTGTAAACACCGAGGTCTCGAGATTACCATCGGCATCTTTTTGAATTAATATATGTTTTGGAGTGGGAATTAAACAGTGTTGTAGCCCACCAAAACCCCCTATGGACTCTTGATAAGCCCCGGTATTGAAAAACCCTATGTATAGAGGTTTGTCTTTTTTAAACTTTGGCAAATAGATAGCATTTACGTGCTGTTCACTATTGTAATAGTCATCGCTGTCACAGGTAAGTCCTCCGAGTAAAACACGCTCGTACTCGTCGTACCATCGATTCACAGCCAACATTATAAAACGCTTATTTATAGCCCATGTGTCTGGTAAAGTCGTAATAAATGAGGAGTTAATCATATTCCACTTTTCACGATCGTTTTGCTGCTTTTGATGCAAAATCTCATAAATCGCGCCGCCACTTTCACCTACAGTAAAACTGCCAAACTCCGTAAAAATATGAGGTACAGGGACCCCTTCGTTATGACAAGCAATATTGATTTGATTGATGATTTCGTCGACCATATAGTTATAGTCATAATCAAAAGCCAAGGAGTTTTTGATAGGAAAACCACCCCCTATATTCAGGCTATCCAGAGTCGGACATACTTTTTTAAGTTTGGTGTAAACCTTTAGACATTTGATGAGCTCATTCCAATAATAGGCATTATCCTTGATGCCGGTATTGATGAAAAAGTGGAGCATTTTGAGCTCTACTTTATCATTGTATTTGATTTTGTCTTCGTAGAATGGTACTATATTTTTGTATCCAATTCCCAGTCTAGATGTGTAAAACTCAAATTTCGGCTCTTCTTCGGATGCGATGCGAATACCAATTTTAAAATCGCGCTCAATAGCCTCTCCTAGCAAGCCTAATTCTTCGTAGTTGTCAATTATTGGAAAACAATTCTCGTGACCCGAATTGATTAATCGTGCTATATTCTCGATATACTCTTCGCGCTTGAACCCATTACAAATGACATAAGTATCTTGACTAATTTGGCCCTCTGCTTTAAGATTTTCAACAATATTAATGTCATAGGCAGAAGAGGTCTCAATATGCACATCATTTTTTAGGGCCTCGACCAATACATGCTTAAAATGGGCACTTTTTGTGCAATAACTGTAATTATAATTGCCTTTGTAATCGTGTTTTTTAATGGCACTGGAAAACAATGACTTGGCCTTTAGAATGTTTTCTGAGATTTTTGGCAGATAAGTGAATTTGAGTGGAGCGCCATAGGTCTCGACCAAATTCATCAAATCAATATCATGAAAGCGCAGGTGGTCTCCCTCTAGTGTAAATTCTTCCTGAGGAAATTCATAAGTCTGATCAATTAGATCAATGTATTTTGTATTCATTTTTTTGTTGCCTTACCGGTAGTGAGTGGTGTTAATAATAATTGTGATGTAGAGTTAATAGGAGAAAAACTCAAACAATTATCGGCAACAGGGCCCAAATCTTTTTTCGCAAAAGATGGGCAGTGCGCGGAATCAAAAAAACGGAAGCTAGCTTTAAATTTCGGTCGCTTACCTGGTAAGCAGTTTTTGAATATGACTTCCTAATTTTCAAAAACCCGAAGGTAGAAACTTGGTACACTCGTTCAGCTAAAAACTGGGCAAATGTAAATTATTTTTTGAAAAACAAGCCCAGATATGAAAAAAATAAGTCGCTTTATTTTTTATTTAAAGCATTGAAAATAAGCTAATTTCATCATTTGTTAAATGACGAAAACGCCCTCTTGGAAGATCTTTTTTGGTCAGATGTGCTAAGGAGACACAATCAACTTTGACCACTTGGTATCCTAAATGTTCGAATAAGTCCCGAATTACACTACTGCCCATATTCTTAATCTTGAGCCCTATTTCCTTTTTAGCAGCATTGACTACATAACTTATTTCTTCGACCGTGACCGTTTTACCTTCTATAGTCAGACCATCCTTTATCTTGAGCAAATCTTCATTTTTAAGGTTTTTATCGAGCTCAACATGAAACAAACGAGGCAGTCCTTTTTTGTGTAATTTTTGCATCAAGCGATCATCATTTGTAAATAAAAACAAGCCCGTGGCATTGCGCCCCAGTCGCCCTACAGGGGCCACTCTTGCCTTGGTAGCATTGGCGATCAAATCCATAACGGTCAGACCTTTGGACTCACTTGTCGTGGAGGCAACTGCTTTGGGTTTATTTAATAAAATATAAGCTGGCGGATCTTGTTGAAGACGACGACCATCAAACTTGACTTCATCTCCAGGCTTAACCAGGTAACCCATAGTATTGATGACCTTATTATTTACCGTCACCAATCCTGAGGCGATGTAAGTGTCGGCCTCACGACGGGAACAAACCCCGCTATTGGCAATGAACTTGTTAAGCCGTGTACCATCACGCTTGGGGCCATCAGTCTTAGGGGTGGACTTTTTGGACGGTTTACTCGCCGACTCAAACGGTCTTTTATTTTTTTGAACAGGGCGTTCTGAGGCAGGTTTACGAGTTGAGGCTTGAGCCTTTGGCGAACCCCCTTTTTTATTGGCCATTATGGTTAAATTGAGTTTAGACGGCAAAGATAGTCAATAAAAGACGTCTTAAGCCTTAGTCGTTTTGAGATAATTTAAACTGAGGAAATTCAGCAGCCTTGGTCCAAACAAATTAATACCAACCGTGGATCAGTCTTTCAGGATTAAGCAGCACAATACTCAATACTCCTATGATAATTCCCAATCTCAGTAAAGCATGTAGTAAGAGAAAATCGCGTCGCTCATTGGCGCGCCAAAGCAAAAATGCACCATAAGGCAATATGCCCATGGTAGCAAAAAAGTAGAATCGCATGAGTTTAATGTCATAATCTATAATTAAGATCAGTGATGGCACAAAGGTCAAACCGATAAGCACTATCCCCATGATTTTCGCAACCTGAACTCCATATACAACAGGGATTGTTCTATAGCCTTGAACTAAATCTCCTGTTAGATTTTCTAAGTCTTTGAGCAATTCACGTGACGCCAGAAGCAATAGTAAAAAACAAGCGTGAACCATTATAATCGAAGAAAACGATTTATAGTAAACCACTAATATAAAAAGTGGCATCACTGTGAGCATTGCAGAGGTCAAATTCCCCACAAAAATTATTTTTTTGAGTCGATGAGAGTAATACCACATAAGAAATATAAACCCCGAAAAAAATAGGGCGGCTTCAAAAGAAACAGCGCTGGCGACCAAAACGGCAGTAAAATTTAAAATGAAATACCCTGAGAGCTTGGTTTGCTGTCGAAGCATTTGGTCTAGTTTACTCCGCCTAGGTCGGTTGATCAAATCCTTTTCTTGATCGTAAAAATTATTGATAATGTATCCACCCGCTATGGATAGAGCAGAGGCCAAAATTAGTAACCAAAGGTTCCAAGAAAAAAAAACTACGCTGAGCGGGGTCTCAGGGGCAAGAATAAATGCTGCTGTGAATAGTTGAGCCGCGATCATAAGGACTATGGCATAGCCACGAACCACAGAGACGACACTGAGAAGTTTTATTAAGATTATTTTTTGAGGGCGTGTAAACATAAGCCCAATATTTGATGGCTAAAATTGATAGACTACTTCTAATTTGTAGTCTTTGAGAACGGCTTTTGCCTGATCTAAATCTCGGGTAAATCCGAGCATATAGCCTCCACCACCTGATCCGCATAACTTTAAGTAATAAGCGTTGGAATCCAATCCACGTTGCCACAATTCGTGAAACTGCTTTGGAATCATAGGCTGAAAGTGGTCAAGAACCACTTTTGACAAGCGTTTAATATTACCAAAAAGTGACCCCACATCTCCTTTCAGAAAGTCTTCCACACAACGATCGGTGTAGGTAACAAACTCATTTTTTAACATACTGCGGAAGCCTTCATGCTTCATTTTCTCCATAAATAGTTGGACCATTGGGGCGGTTTCCCCGGTCATACCGCTATCGAGTAAAAAAACGGCCCCGCCAGTATTGGTTTGTGAAGGGATCCCCGCTTGTTCAATATGCTCTTGAGAATTAATTAAAATGGGCAAACTCAAATAGCTATTCAATGGATCCAGACCAGAGGACTTGCCATGAAAAAAAGACTCCATCTGGGCAAAAGCTGACTTGAGCGTCAGGAGCTTTTCACGGGTTAAATTTTCTAAAATGGTAATTTTATCTATGGCGTATCGATCGTATATCGCCGCCACAAGCGCACCACTGCTTCCTACGCCATAACCTTGAGGAATACTAGAATCAAAGTACATCCCTTGAGCCAAATCGTCTTGCATTTGACTTAAATTGAATCGAGTGAGTGACTGGCCCACTTCTTCAATTTGACCAAGGTAAGCGCAAAAGGCCTTGAGGTGTTTGTTGGACTGAAGGGTCTCGGGTGTTTGCTGCTGCGGAATAATCAGCGCTCCTTTGTAAAAATTATAAGGTATTGAAAGGCCTTTGGAATCTTTAATGATGCCATACTCTCCGAAGAGCAATATTTTAGAATAAAATAAGGGTCCTTTCATTATCAATTTTGTTTTAAAGTTAAAGTTTTTTCAAACCCTGACCAACATGATCTTCAATAAACTGACCTCCTTGGCATAATGGGGCCAATTCCTTTTGAATCCAGGGCATCACGTCATTCGTAAACTCATTGGGATAAAGGATGTGCACGTTTGCGCCCGCATCTAAAGTAAAACATATAGCAATATTGTTGTCCCGCCTAAATCTCCGAACCTTTTCAATGATAGCTAAAGTATTGGGTTTTATAAGCAGATATGATGGATTAGAAGTCATCATCATAGCGTGTAAAGACAAAGCCTCTGTCTCGACAATCTCGCAAAAGTTTGTCGTGTCGCCTGAGGACAGTGTGACTAATAGTTTCGACAGGTTTTGCTGTGCTTGTTCAAATCGCTGATCAGCAAAAGGATGATTGTGCATTAAGTTATGTCCCACGGTGCTACTCACCTCTTTCTCCCCCTGATCTACCAGCAATATAGTGTCTTTATAATCCATAAAAACAGAGGCAATATCTTGAGTCATGGCTTGAGCGTATAAATCATTTGAGGCTGGTAATGCGGGGTGTTGTCCCCAATACATTAAGGGGCCTATCACTGATCGCGCTGCACTTCCGCTGCCCAGTCGTGCCAAAAAAGAGGTCTTCTGAACCCATTTTTCTTGATCAACAGCCGAGGTGCACCAACTGGCTTCTAAATGCATCAATGCCCCGGCCAAAGCAGCAAACCCACTTGCAGAACTGGCAATACCACTGCCGTGAGGGAAAGTGTTTTTTGTATCAATGCGCCAATTAAATAAGCCTATCCAAGGCATAAAATCCTTTATTCGCTTAAAAAATGTCACAATTTTAGGGGCGAATTCAGGCTTAGGCTGACCATCCACAAAGACTTCAAAATCCACCATCTGGACATTTATTGATTTCAGGTCGTTCTGCTCAGGGCCTGAGAGCAATGGCGTATAACTCAGTGTAGTCTGTGTCATACAGTTGTTCAGTGTAAAACTGATACTCGCATTTTTTGGAATTTGCCCTTGAGATTTACCCCAATATTTCACCAATGCGATATTGCTCGGCGCAGTGACCGTAATAGATCCACTCGTCTGGGGAAGTTCTAGTTTCGGTAAGGTCAAAAAAGGATCTGTATCCATGGACAAATAATTGCACTGCGACCCGGCAAAGATAGCGAAAAGCCCAAGGTCAACGAAACATCAAATGCTTTTTAGAAGAAGAGTGCCATTTGGCCTGATGAGGGTAATCTACCAAATAAATTTTCAGGTCCGCTTGATGCGGATAGTCAACAAAAAATATGCGTTTATCTGCTTGATGGGCATATTTAGTAAAAATCCACAAACCCTCATTCCCTTTTGCTTGATGGTCGTAATCCACCGTAAAAACACTTAAATCTGCCTGATGAGCATAGTCCACAATAAAAACCTTAAAATCTGCCTGATGGGCATAATCAGTTTTATAGAGCTTTTGACCCAAAGATATTTGGGATAAGAAAGCGAAGTAAATGAGCCAATATAATGGTAATCGCATGAGGCTAAAAATAATTCCTTAGTAACCAGCACAATAAATATGCCGCAATTGGACGGATTAAAAAATCTCAAAATCATTTCCACTGTTGCTTGTTTTTGAGTCTGACGACCTTTACATTTGCGCTTTATTTTTAATCAGTCTAAATAAAATTAATCTGTCAAATGACGAGTTTCAGACAAATATTAATCCTCGCGTATAGTTCTTTGACGATGTCGATTCACGCTCAAGAAAAAGACCTCAAAATCGTTCTGGATTCTTTAAATTCAAGCGAGCTACTACAACCTGTACTGCTCTCATATAACTCTGTTCTGGATGGATTTAATGCGGAGCAACGTACAGGCTCAGCCCAAAAAATCACAAAAAAAGAGATTCAGCAGTTAGGCTCATTGGATGCAAATCGACTGTTTCAACGTCTGGCAGGAATTCAGGTATACGAAGAAGATGGCTTTGGCCTGAGACCCAATATCAGCATGCGTGGCACGGCGCCACAACGCAGTTCAAAAATCAATTTAATGGAAGACGGTGTTCTGGCAGCGCCTGCGCCTTATACTGCTCCTGCAGCATATTACTTCCCTTCTCTGGGGCGAATGGATGCGGTAGAAGTATACAAAGGGAGCAGTCAAATCGAATATGGCCCCAATACCTCTGGAGGGGCAATTAACTTTCGTTCGGTCGCTACTGCCGAAAAATTCACCTTAGAGGCAAGAGCTTCTGCAGGGAGGTTTAATTCCCAAAACCAGCAACTCACTTTGGGCAATAAACATAAAGATATCTCATACATCACTCAATATTTGGGATATCAGAGCGATGGATTCAAAAAAATCGATGGCGCCGGCAATAATGGTTTTAACAAGCATGACCTACTGGGAAAATTTCAGTGGACACCAGAATTTCTTGGTAAAAGGCATTCGGTAATCCTCAAACTGGGATACGCCCAAGAAAACGCTAATGAAACCTATTTGGGTTTGAGTCAAGAAGACTTCGATGCCAATGCATTCAGGCGCTATGCTGCTTCAGCTCAAGATCAAATGCGCTCTTTTCACCAGCAATTTACCCTCACTCATGTTTGGTCCATAAATAAATCGACCAGCATTAAAACTACAGCCTATAATAATATTTTCAGGCGTAACTGGTATAAATTAGATAAGGTCCGTGTGCAAGATGAAGTCCTGGGTATTGGTACTATTTTAGACAATCCTGAGGAATTCGCAGTAGCTTATCAAAATCTCATCGGACCTACTACAACTGACCTAGCCAGTTTATCTGTGAAGGCCAATAACCGACGATACTATTCTCGAGGGATTCAAAGTCATCTTGATTTGCAGTCAACTTCAGACCCCGGACGGCGACTCAGCTTTGGTATTCGTTGGCACACTGATGCTGAAGATCGTTTTCAATGGGTCGACCAGTACGCCCTGGAAAGCCAAAGAATGGTCTTGCTTGAAAATGGTCTAAGAGGGAGTGATGCCAATCAAATTAAAAAAGCCACTGCCCTTTCTGGTTTTTTCTTGCTGACCCAAAAACTAGGGAAACTTACCCTTAAACCCGGCCTTCGCATGGAATCTATTGCCATGAGAACATTGGGTTTTGGGAAGACAAACGCAAATCGAATAAATCCCCCCGAAGAAAATACCTTGAACAATACTGTAGTTCTTATCCCGGGCTTGGGGTTTTGCTTTAAGTGGGATAATCAGACTGCACTTTTTGGTGGTTTGCACAAAGGCTTTTCACCTCCCGGCTTTACGCCAGAGCAAAAGGCTGAAATTAGTTGGAATCAAGAAATCGGATTGCGCCACAATAGCACAGAATTGAGTCTGGAAATTGTCGGTTTTTTTAATCATTTTAATCAATTGCTTGGCTCCGATTTAGCCGCTGGTGGGGGCTATGGAAATAACGAACGATTAAATGCGGGCGAGGCTCAAGTATGGGGCGCCGAGGCCCAAGTCTCAAAAAAATGGATATTGAGTGCCTCTCAAAATATTGAATTACCCGTCACTCTGGTTTACACTGGAACACAAACACGCTTTCTCTCCTCATTTGATAGTGATAACAGCCTTTTTGGTTCAGTCCAGCCTGACGACCAAATGCCCTACATTACCCCTCATCAAGCAAGTCTGATGATCGGCTTAACCCATCCCCACTGGTCGGCCACCCTTAACGCCAGATACCAAAGCGATGGACGCAGTGTCGCTGGTCAGGGCCCAATCCTGGAGCAAGAGAAAATACCTCAACGGACCATCGTGGATTTTGCTGCAAATTATCAGATTAGCTCATCGTGGAATGTTGGAATTTCGATTATAAACGCTTTGGACGAGATTTATATCGCCGCGCGTCACCCCGCCGGATTACGCCCAGGGCATCCGCGTGCTGTTTCGATCAACCTTAATTATCAGTATTGAGCTGTTCTAAGGGTTTAACGTCAAATTTATTCCTGGTATAAAGCCATAAAAAAACCCGGAAAATTTTCCGGGTTTTGTGCGGCTGAAGGGAGTCGAACCCCCACGCCTTGCGGCACTAGATCCTAAGTCTAGCATGTCTACCAATTCCATCACAGCCGCAATGGATTCCCTAAATCAGGGTGGCAAATATACATATTGTTTTTAATTTACATAGAGCGCGGTTTTAAAAATTATCACTTTTCGTAACTTCGTGCGCACATTCAAATTTCAACCACATGACTTCTCCTAAAGATTATATTAATGCCCATAAAAATCGCTTTTTAGAAGAACTCTTCGAGTTACTTAAACTCCCTTCAGTGAGTGCGGATTCAGCCTTTAAAAATGATGTTATTGCTACAGCCGATCTCGTTGCAAAACAGTTAGCAATGGCGGGCTGTGATCATGTAAAAATTTATTCTACAGCCGGGAATCCCATAGTTTATGGAGAAAAAATAATCAACCCCGATCTCCCTACAGTTTTAGTTTATGGTCATTACGATGTTCAGCCAGCAGATCCTATTGAGCTGTGGGACAGCGCCCCTTTTGATCCTGTAATAAAAAGTACAGAGCTTCATCCCCAAGGGGCCATTTTTGCTCGAGGTGCCTGCGACGACAAAGGGCAGATGTATATGCACGTAAAAGCCTTGGAATTCATGACTCAAACCAGTCAACTGCCCTGCAATGTCAAATTCATGATTGAAGGAGAAGAAGAGGTCGGTAGTAAAAATCTGGGCATTTTTGTGACCGAAAACAAAGCCTTACTTAAAAATGACATCATTTTAATTAGCGATACGGGCATGATTGCGAATGACATCCCATCGATCACTACAGGACTTCGTGGGCTCTCTTATATGGAGGTGGCGGTAACCGGGCCTAACCGTGATTTACACAGTGGACTTTACGGAGGCGCTGTTGCCAATCCGATCAATATTTTGACCCAAATGATCGCCTCATTGCAAGATGAGCAAAACAGAATCACCATTCCTGGATTTTACGATGATGTAGTCCAACTCAGCACCGAAGAACGCGAGGCTATGGCTCAAGCCCCGTTCAGTCTCGACGCCTATTGTAAGGCTCTGGATATCGAATCTGTTCACGGTGAGCAAGGCTATAGCACAAACGAGCGCAACTCCATCAGACCTACTTTGGATGTCAATGGTATTTGGGGTGGTTATACTGGAGAAGGGTCAAAGACCGTGATTCCGAGCCAAGCTTTTGCCAAAATAAGTATGCGATTGGTCCCCAATCAGGATTGGGAGAAAATTTCAGCCCTATTTGCCAAACATTTTAAATCAATTGCGCCAAAAGGGGTTAAAGTGGAGGTCACCACGCATCACGGAGGGCAAAGCTATGTCACCCCTATTGATCACCCGGGCTATCGCGCTGCGGCAGCGGCTTATCAGGACACCTTTGGTGTTGAACCCATTCCTCAACGCGGCGGTGGCAGCATCCCCATTGTGGCCTTGTTTGAATCAGAACTTGACAGCAAAACCATACTCATGGGCTTCGGCCTTGACAGCGACGCCATCCACTCGCCAAACGAGCATTTCGGGGTTTGGAATTATTTTAAAGGCATTGAGACCATTCCGCGTTTCTTCCACCATTTTGCAGCAATGGCTAAGGGGTAACGAGGAATTTTTTCAGGATTAAAAGGATTAGGGTGGCAGGTAAATTACTGTCAAACCTTTTGATAATACTCATTTAAATAGGTTTCAATTGAGACGCAATGGCCCGAGCAAAATGATCAGCGGCCCACGGCGCCTGGCGCACCCATAATTCTGGCTCAATAATTTCCAATTCAGAAACCATGGGTTGGTTGTAATCATCCCAAACAATATCCACGCGACCATAAGCGAGAACCTCGGGGCATTGGGCCATTACCTTTTGAGCCAGCAACACCTCATCTGGACTAGGCTCATAAGGATGAACACTGCCTCCAAAATCATCTTGCACCCTAAAATCACCTGCTTTGGCTCTTTTTAAAATACTGTGGGTAAATTCCCCGCCAAAGACCATCAATGAGGCCTCACCTTTTTCGGTAATACTTGAAATATAACCTTGAACCAGCATGTCGCGCTGGGCAACCAAATCATCAAATTGAGCTTGATGGCCAGCTAGTTCCGCGTAACTGAATTTATAAGTGAGATATCCTCCGCCCGCTATGGTAGGTTTGACAACTAGATCGGTCCAGTTCATGGATCGGGCAATTTCAATCAGATTTTGAGCGTGTCCTTTTTTGACCAGAACAGACGGCACTACAGGAATACCCCGTTGCTCCAGATCAAACAAATAGGCCTTATCGATATTCCACTTGATCAGACTCAAAGGGTTGATCAGTTGGGTCTTGGTCTCTATTGACTGCAACCAAGGCCAAAACTCGTCAAATCGTTCAAAATAATCCCAAATGGTCCTGAACACCACCGCTCGGGTTTGTGACCAATCATAGTTTGGGTCGTCCCAATAAGTCCGGTCTACTTTTAGGCCCATCTTTTCCAGAGCCTCTTTGAGCAGGCGATATTCGAGCAAAATATTATCGGTATAAGCTGAAGGTGTTTTTGGGGCGAAGTAGGCCTTACAAGTCAGTATAGTGATGTCGGTCATAAAACAAAAATCAATCGTCCAAGATATTTAATTTTTTAGTGGGTCAAAAAAATCAATGTACATTTATATCAAATCAAACTAATGAAAAAATTTATCCCTTTGCTCTGCGCTTTAAGCTTAGTTATGGCATGCCATAACCAAAGCGATCAACTAACAAATCCTGAGACCAATCACCAAGAAAATATTGCAGCCATTAGACAAGTCATGCTTGATCAACAACAGGCTTGGTCAAAACACGATTTAGAAGGGTTCATGTTGGGCTATTGGCAAAGTGACTCCCTGAAGTTTTATGGTCAATCAGGCCTGACCAAAGGCTGGCTGCCCACCTTAGAAAATTATAAAAAATCCTATCCTAGCCCAGCGCATTCGGGGGAACTTAATTTCGAGTTGCTGGATATCAGTCCCATTTCCGAAGATGCCTACTGGGTTATGGGGCGCTATCATTTGGCGCGAGAAGTAGGTGTTGCCCAAGGCAGTTTTATCGTAATATTTAAAAATATTCTGGGCGGGTGGAAGATCATCGCTGACATGAGCGCCAGCGATAATTTATAAAATAAATTCATGATGATCAAGCAGGCTGAATAGGCTTATTCGATAAGTGCTTTTTGTTTTTTTGTTAAGCTGGCCCAAACCAAATCATAAGAATGATCTATTAATTCTTGATGCCACAATCGGGATAATTCGCCGCTCATCACAATGGTGTTCCAATGGGTTTTATTCATATGGTATCCGGGCAACACAACTTCGGGATACTCCTCCCTTAAAATTACAGCCTGGTGTGGCGCACATTTGAGGTTCACCCGAAGTGGAATTTGATCTAAACTCGCCAAGGCAAACATTTTTGGCCCTACTTTAAAGACTAAAGTATGCTCATCAAAAGGCATGGACTCACTGACTCCTTTTTTGGCCAAACAATAGTCTCTAAATTCATCAATAAGCATAACTCTGAATGATTTTAAAGAGCCTCTAAAGCATAAATAAGTGGTCGAGAAAAAGTGGCGTCGTTTACTATGGCCGCCATTTGTAGGTCTAACAAATAAGGCCCATCGACCACCCCATCCGGGACGTAAATGAACTCTGTTATTGTCGCTTTTTTACGGGGATTTGCAGGCCATTGCCAAAAGGCTTTATGGGCCACTAAGGCCCCTTGATCTTTTTCTGGGTCGACCGAAGGTGTATCAATTAATAAGTGGGTTACACTCATTTCGGCTAAAAGTCTGGCCGCCTCAGCAGTGAGATAAGGCCAGCCCTGATGATCGTAATTTGTCGTTAACTTAGCTATATAATTAGGTAGGGTTCTCAGAATCAAAGCCTTTGGCCCAGAAGTCCAAAATCCCGCTGCTTTATCACTGTGTTTTTCACAATCCTCAATACCCTTTTTGAGCATGTCGAGCGTAATGCCTTCATTAGGCCCTACATAGATACTCACCACCAAAGCCTCAAAGAAAAACTGATCAAAAAGCCCTTCCACTGGGTCTTCTTCTGGAGAAATATGCCCCAAAGACTCTGTATGAGTCCCATGGGCATGAGGATTCACCTTTAAATCATTAAAATTAACGGCGCCTCCCTGGGCTACATTGCCAATCCAATTACCAAGGCGCACAGGAGATTTTGAAGGCGGATCGATATGCCAAGCCTTAGCACCACTGGGTTCATTACAATTTACAGCGATAGACAAATCAATGGGCTTTACGGTATCTATAGCCCACCTTCTACCGCTAATCTCAATTTCAAATCTCATAATCCTAAATTTACTAAGAATAAGGCACTAGCAATCCCATCAGTCAAAAACTTTCCTTCTTTACTCACCTCTAAGTGACTATTTTTTAAAACCAGCAAACCTTGAGTAATGGGTTTATCAGCCATCTTCACCAGGTTATCTCGCGTATTCTGATCAAATAATCGCGATACCTCATCTAAATCAATGCCTTTGGCCGTCCTCAGACGCGTCATGACATATTCATTGTAACGGTCTACGAAAGTTAGCTCCTCACGATTAATGGGGAGTTTTTCTTGGTCGAGCGCTTTGAGATACAATTGATTATTGGTAATATTCCAACTGCGTGTTTGCCCGTCATAACTATGCGCACTGGGGCCAATCCCTAAATAAGGCAAACCAGACCAGTAAGCTGAATTATTAACTGACTCATATCCTGGCAGGGCAAAATTTGAAAATTCATAATTGACATATCCCTGCTCTTTGGCCCAGTGGATCAAAGTCTGATATTCTCTTTGGGCCTGGTCCTCGTCAATATCAGGCATCACTCCTCGCTTTATAAATTTATCCATGGCTGTTTCAGGCTCTCGGGTTAAGGCATAGCACGAGAGATGCGGTGGCTTAAACTCCCCAATTATAGCCAAATTATTGATCCATGAATCCCCTTGCTCCTGAGGCACTCCATATATCAAATCCACGCTAAAATTCTCAAATTGACGGGTAATCCAAACTAAGGCTTGATGGGCCTGCTCCACATCATGGGCTCGATTCATAAACTTTAGGTCTCGCGCACTAAAGGACTGTATCCCGAGGCTGAGCCGATTAATCCCCGCATTTTTCCAGGCTTGAAGTTTTTCAGGATTCACATCGTCAGGATTGACCTCCAGGGTAATCTCAATATCAGCGGCCTCCAGTCCAAGTTGACGACCTTGATTAATAAGCACTGCTATTTCTTCAGCCGTCAATAAAGAAGGCGTTCCACCGCCAAAATAAATTGATTTTAATGGACCTTTAAGCTCTTTTGCTCTGAGACTTAGCTCTCGCTTCATGGCCGATACCATTGAAGATTTTGATTTTAGCTGAGTCGAAAAATGAAAATCACAGTAGTGACAAGCTTGTTTACAATAAGGAATATGATAGTAAAGACCTGCCATACATTACTTTACGCGCCCTTCGTTTTGTTTGACAAATGCAGACCATCCACTATAGCTTTTGCCCCCTTCAGGCTTACCTGAATTATAAAAATGACATACTGCCGCGGCAAGCCCATCAGTGCTGTCGAGGTTCTTGGGTAATTCTTTAAGTCCCAAAGTTTGTTGCAACATTTTGGCAACCTGCTCTTTGGAGGCGTTACCGTTACCCGTGATGGCCATTTTTATTTTTTTAGGGGAATATTCTGTAATCGGTATTTGACGCGATAGCCCCGCGGCCATGGCCACCCCTTGCGCGCGACCCAGCTTGAGCATGGATTGCACATTTTTACCAAAAAATGGGGCTTCTATAGCAATTTCATCTGGATGATAACTCTCAATTAGCTCAATGGTTCGCTCGAAAATAAGACGAAGCTTGATGTAATGATCAGGATACTTATTGAGTTTTAGTTCATTAAGTTGCAAAAATTCCATGCGTTTACCGACCACCTTGATGAGTCCAAAACCCATAATGGTCGTCCCCGGATCAATCCCCAAAATGATGCGCTCTTGCGTCATGACCAACAAAACTTTTATAATTTAGCCTTATATGGTAGCGGCCCTTGACAAAGCTAAGCAATATGAGTGGTTCGCCCTAAAGCTTTTGACAATGATTGACCAGGTTTGGCTTGTGAGTCCTTTCTATTTAACTACTATCCTGGTGCTTTTGTGTTACAGCTTGATTTTTTTATGGGTGGGGTTTTATAATCATCGTAACAGGGACTTAACCCAGTTTCCTGTGGCAATGGACCATCAAAAATACTTCAGTATCCTCATTCCATTTCGCAACGAAGCCCATAATCTGGTTACACTTGTCAAGACCCTGGATAAGCTAAACTTCTCCAAAGCGCGATTTGAGGTCCTAATTATCAATGATCATTCCCAGGATAATGGCGCAAATATTTTAAAAAAACTAAGGTCAACTGTCGGTTTTTCAATGGAGATAATTTCCTTAGGCAAGCCAGAGTATTTTGGCAAAAAACAAGCCCTATTACAGGGCATTCAGAGAGCAAAACACCCATGGATAATCACTTTAGATGCGGATAGTATTCCTTCTATAGATTGGCTCCGAAGTATCGAGCGTAATTTGAACACCACCTCGGCTGAATTCATCACTGGACCGGTATTTCTAGGTCAAGAAAAAGGCCTGCTGTGTCAACTGCAGGCAGCTGAATTCATGGCCTTACAAGCCTTGACACGCGCCAGTTTAAACCTCAGACCTTTGTTGTCAAACGGTACCAACCTGGCATACTCAAAAACAGTTTTTCAGGTAGTAGATGGATTTTCTGACAACCTCAATATCACATCGGGTGATGATATGTTTTTAATGCGAAAAATTTGGGGGCAATAAAAATGGGCCATGGCCTATAATATGGACTGGGCTGGTGCGGTCCAAACCAGAGCAAGCCAGAATTGGCGAGCTTATGCTTCACAGCAATTGCGTTGGATGTCCAAAACATCCACCTTTAAAGATCCATTACTGACCCTTTTAACTTTTATTGTACTTTGCGCCAACGCTTTGATGTCCATTTGGATAATGATTTGCTTGGCAGCCACCTTAGAGCTGTTTCCCTAATGTTCCCATCATTTTATATTATTTACTGCACTTATATTTAGCGTAAAATTTACAGTTGACCACCTTAGCCTTTGGATGAACTATGCTTATTTAGACAGCGAAACAGCATGGTCGTTGAAAAAAATAAACTGGCCAATTCAGCTAATGGCTGCACTGATCTATCCATTTTGGAATCTGGGATTGGCCATGTTTAGTCTGATTTATAAACCCCAATGGAAAGGGCGTAAAATTCAATTATAAGGTCCGATTTAGCCCATATTCCGACCACTTTAGAATGTCCGGGATTAAGATCTAAATCAGTCTGTTTCTTGTAGGACTAAATCGTAATCAAAAATCACTTGAATGGGCACCCCTCGCTTTATTCCAGGGGACCAGGTTCCCGCAGAGATTATAGAGTCAAGCGCTTTTAAATAACCTATACCGGCGGGATTTAGTTCATTATGATTTGAGCGATATCCAACCCTAACATCCCCTTGGGCATCTACGTCTAATTGTAAATGCAATGTATCCCCAAACTCCATGCGAAGGTCGCGAAGCAATTGCTGATCGGCACCAATAGTGCGTCTCAAAAAGCTCATGAAACAAGGCGAAAAGGACTTGGAATTTTCAAGGCCGTCGCATCCCGGAGGACTCGGCAGCCCATCCACAACATCCCAATCAATTTCCGACAAGCGCTCAGATTGAAGCTGACTGAGTTCTAATTTCTCAACCACAAAATCCCTACAAGAAATGCTACTCAATAGTAAAAAAATCAAGCAAAAAATTCGATACATGTGTTAAAATCCAGAGTCTTTTTGTAATTAGCATCACAATAAATCGCTTATGATACAATAAAATCCTTTAACAACTTTAAAAAAGAACAATTAGATATTATTTTTGTACTTTTAAAATTGTATAAATATAAAACAAAACAACGCAGATTAAAGTATTGGTTGTTAAGATGATAAAATTGCGCAATTAGGCATTAAGAAAATTCTGTCGTCTAGTGATTTATCAGTCGAATTAGTTCTCGCCGAAAATGGAAAAGAGGGCGTAGATTATTTCGATAAGGCCGAAGCTGCAGAAACAGACTTTGTGCTACTGGATTTAAATATGCCGGTAATGAATGGGTTTGAATTTCTCGAAAACATTCGTAATAATGAAAAACTCAAAGATCTCCCCGTGGTTGTGCACACAACCTCAGATAATATCGAAGACCTGAATAAATGCTGCGCCCTAGGCATTAGTGGTTGTTTCGTCAAACACATTGACTATACCATCTACAAAAATAACCTGCAAAACATCGTAAACTACTGGGCTGAATCCAAGCAAAAAGGGGCCCGATGAAAGGTTTTATTTTTAAAAGTTTGCTCGACTTTACCGAGGAATCATTTGGTCTGCCCTTCGTCGATCAGATGCTTTCTGAAGTTGAATTAGATTCAGAAGGCGTATATGTAACTTTTGAAAGTTATCCCTTTGCAGAACTCCTAGCTCTCGCCTCCTATGTTTCGGTGCAGAAAAAGATACCGATGGAAGACCATTTGGAAGCATTTGGTGTTTTCATATTAGCCATACTCATCAGCAAGCATGATGGCTTAAGTTTAGTCAAATGCTCAGCGCATGGCTAAATTTAAACAAAAAAAGCCCATCCAAACGGACAAGCTTCTCATTGGTCTATTTCTAAACCACTTGCAGCATTTAAGCTGCCAACACAACATCTTAGGTTGCGGTCTGGACGAGACTCGAACTCGCGACCCCCTGCGTGACAGGCAGGTATTCTAACCAACTGAACTACCAGACCAAAATTCAAATCTGCCGGAGCAGAATCACACAACAGCGCGAATTACAGAATTTGTTACTTATTCAAGCGGTGGCAAATATACACCGCATTTTTTTTTTCACAAATAAAAAAACTAAAAATAATCGGCTCAAACAAACTTCTGCCGAGCCACCAAAAAGGCTGTAAATATCCTTTCAAATCCCTTTTGTATATCCGCCTCAACGTATTGAATTTTATGTTGGGCACAGGTCAATTTTATGGCCTCAAAATAGGCCTCTATTTTAGCCTTATAGGCCTCTTTTACTTGAGCAGGGAAGACCTGTAGATCACTGCCCGTTTCAAGATCCTTAAACTTCCGGGGCGCTGATCCAAAATTAAATTCACGCTCCGTGACTCCGTCAAAGGTATGCATCAACACTACGGCATGATTGCGATATTTAAGATGACGCATTGCGGCAAAAACTTGCTCACGTTGCTCTGAATTCATCAGCAGATCGCTAAAAACAACCACCATAGAACGACGGGGTAATTGTTGGGCTAGCCCGCTGAGCTGTTTTGCGGTATCCGTTTTCTTTAAGGTGGATGGGTGTCGGGCAATTTCATCTAACTTACCCAGGATAAATTGATGATGACGTTCACTGGATTTTGCCTGGGTTTGCACTATTTGTAATTCATCATAAACATTCAATCCCACGGCATCGCGTTGTCGTTTGAGCAATTGCATTATCGCAGCACTGGCCAAAACAGAGAAGCCAATTTTATTGATATCAGTCCCCATCAAATCGCTCACCTCAGGATAATACATACTGCTGCTTTGATCCAAAACCAGATTGCAGCGCATATTGGTTTCTTCCTCAAACTTTTTAGTGTATAGCTTGTCAGTTCGCGCATAGAGTTTCCAATCAATAAACCGAGTGGCACTTCCAGGATGATACATCTTGTGCTCTGCAAATTCAACAGAATAGCCGTGAAAGGGACTTTTGTGCAATCCAGACATGAAGCCCTCAACTATTTGCTGCGCCCTGAGCTCTAAATGGGAAAATTGATTGATTTGCGGGCTGTTATATAGCATGGATACAAGATAAAAAAAGACCCGCCATAATCGACGAGCCTTTTAAAAAATTCTTAGGATTAAATCCTAAAAACCACTTATAGTAAAGCGTCTAAAGCCTCAGCATATACGTTCTTTGGCGCTACACCTACTTGACGACCCACAACTTCTCCATCTTTAAAAACAAGAACTGTAGGAATATTGCGTACCCCGTACTTGGCCGCAAACTCTTGATTTGCATCTACATCAACTTTGCCCACTATAGCTTTTCCTTCGTATTCTGCACTGAGGTCTTCAATGATTGGTCCTACCATTCTACAGGGCCCGCACCATGCTGCCCAAAAATCAACCATTACTGGTTTGTCACTATTTAATACGGTCTCTTCAAAAGACGCGTCGGTAATTTCTAAAGCCATCGACTGTAATTATTTAATTATCGGAATTATGTTATTGCTAATTTGCTTTACAAAGTTAATTTTTTTAGCCTATTTATTTGATTTTGAGGCATCACTTTACTCGATTCATCCATTAGCCTTAGTGATGCGCTTGAAACACCTTTTGATAGTAGCTTTTATCGGCATTAATTCAACTTGTACAACAAGCGCTTTTTAGCAAGGGTTTTGATTAATTCACGATTTATGTCAATCTTAGCCGTGCGACTAGGCATGGTCAAGTGCAAATTCTTAGCTTGATCGTATACGGCCAAATGAACACTTTTTTTACCCTTAAAACGCTTGGTCAAATCGACTAGAGTATTGATATAATCCTGATCGATTCCTGATATAGGCGCTTGAAAAGTAATACGCTTAGTCATATTGTCTAGTACGTCGTGCAACAGCTGAAATTGATTAAACTGCAGTCTAGGGGCTCCTTGCTGACCCGTATCTCGATTGACCCATCCTTCTTTGACAAAGGCCCGAATGTGCAAGAATGCGTTGACACTCAAAAAGTGTCTGAATTTTAAATACTCCTCACCAAAGATTCGAAATTCAAAACTATCGTCATAATCCTCAAGGGTAAATAAACCCCAGCCTTTACCCTGGCGACTTTCTCGGTGTTCTATAGAACTCACAACCCCGGCAAAAATAATCTCGTTGTTCACCAAAGTCTCCAGATTATTGCAATCAGCCACTTTGATGCTGGTAAATTCATTCATCTCAACCCTAAATTCATCTAAAGGATGCCCAGAGATATAGATGCCCACCACTTCTTTTTCTTGTTTTAGTTTCTTCATGGCCCCCCAAGGTTCGCAAGGGGGTACTTCAGGTTCAGGAATCTGTACATCACTACCGCCACCAAATAAGCTCACCTGGGCAGAATTCATAGATTCCTGGTAACGGGCGGCATATCTCAGCACCTTTTCATAAAAGCATACGCCATCACCATCATCGTGCATATATTGCGCCCTATGGGTGTCAAATCCATCAAACCCACCAGCCAATACTAAGTTCTCGAAGGCCTTCTTGTTGGCGGCGCGCAAATCTATTCGCTTGGCCAGGTCAAAAATACTTTTGTATGGCCCTTCATCTCGGCTAGCCACGATGGTCTCCACAGCACCAGCACCCACGCCCTTTATAGCACCCATACCAAATCGAATAGCCCCTTGGTCATTCACGGTAAATTTATAGGCTGATTCATTGACATCAGGACCTAGGACTTCAAGGCCCATACGCCGACACTCTTCCATAAAAAAGGTCACCTGTTTGATATCACTCATATTATTACTGAGCACTGCCGCCATGTATTCGGCTGGATAATGCGCCTTGAGATAGGCTGTTTGATAGGCAATCCAGGCGTAACATGTGGAGTGACTTTTGTTGAAAGCATAGCTCGCAAAGGCTTCCCAGTCTTTCCAAATTTTCTCCAGAACCTCAGCCGGGTGATTTTTAGCTTCGGCCTGTTGGACAAACTTGGGCTTCATCTTATCCAAAACGGCCTTTTGCTTTTTACCCATCGCCTTACGCAAGACATCGGCCTCCCCCTTGGTAAAGCCCGCTAACTTTTGCGACAATAACATAACCTGCTCTTGATAAACAGTAATCCCATAAGTCTCGTTGAGGTACTCCTCCATTTCAGGCAAATCATAAGTAATCTCCTCTTGACCATGCTTACGGCGCACAAAAGAGGGAATATACTCCATGGGTCCTGGACGGTACAGGGCGTTCATGGCAATCAAATCGGCAAAAACTGTGGGCTTAAGATCCTTTAAGTGCTTTTGCATGCCCAGAGATTCGTACTGAAATATCCCCACAGTCTCCCCGTTTTGGAAGAGCTCATAGGTCTTGGGGTCATCTATAGGGAAATCGTCGGGAACAAGGGTGATTTTGTGTTTTTCTTGAACCAAAGCCACGGTGTCTTTAATCAAAGTAAGAGTTTTTAACCCTAAAAAGTCCATCTTCAAAAGCCCCGCGCTTTCCACCACGGCATTGTCAAATTGCGTGACATAGAGCTCTGAATCTTTTGCTGTAGCTATGGGAACAAAATTTGTGATATCATCTGGAGTGATGATCACACCACAGGCATGAATCCCAGTGTTACGTACCGAACCCTCAAGCACCCTAGCTTGCTGAATGGTCCTACCCTCTAAGGCAGAACTCTGAGCCAAACTCACTAGCTCAGATACCTTGGGCAATTCATCAGAACGGAAGGTCGATCGCCATTCTTGCTCTGAGGCAGCAAATATCTTTTTGAGCTTAGTCATATTAGGAATGAGCTTGGCGATGCGATCGGCCTCATGCAGGGGTAAATCCAGCACTCGGGCAGTATCTCTAATGGAACTTTTAGCTGCCATAGTCCCGTAAGTGATGATTTGGGCCACCTGATTAGCACCATATTTTTGGATCACATAATCCATGACCTTGGAGCGCCCTTCATCATCAAAATCAATATCAATATCCGGAAGACTAATTCGATCCGGATTTAAAAAACGCTCAAAAAGTAAGTCGTAGCGAATCGGGTCTATATTCGTAATTCCCAGACAATAAGCCACAGCGCTTCCTGCGGCAGAACCCCGTCCCGGCCCCACTGAAACTCCCATTTTTCGGGCCTCAGCAATGAAATCCTGAACAATTAAGAAGTACCCGGGATAGCCTGTGTTTTCGATAACGCTGAGTTCAAATTCTAAACGCTCTTGTATGCCGGGGGTGATCTCAGGGTAACGATGCTGCGCCCCATTTAAAGTCAAATGCTTTAAATAGGCGTTTTCCCCACGTTTACCCCCATCGCGATTGTCCTCAGAGTGTATGAAAGCTTCAGGAATATCGAACTTGGGCAGAAGTACATCCCTGAATAAACTAAATGATTCTATTTTATCGAAGATTTCCTTAGTCGAAGCAATGGCCTGAGGTAAATCTTGAAATAAGACCTTCATGGCCTGGGTACTCTTAAAATAGTATTCTTGGTTGGAAAGTCCATAGCGCATTCCGCGACCACGACCAATCGGTGTAGACTGCTTTTCTCCGTCTTTTACACACAGTAAAATGTCATGGGCATTGGCGTCCTCTTTATCAATGTAGAACAAATTGTTCGTGGCAACAAACTTGATTTCATACTTTTGGGCGAGCTCAATCAGAACCTGATTGACGCGGTCCTCATCCTCTTGCCCATGACGCATGATTTCTACATATAAATCAGGGCCAAATTGCTCTTTCCACCAAACCAAAGCCTCTTCTGCCTGGTTGGTGCCCACATTGAGAATCTTAGAAGGAACCTCACCGTATAAATTTCCCGTTAGGACTATCAACCCCTCTTTGTATTGCTCCACTAATTGACGGTCCACCCGGGGCACGTAATAAAATCCATCGGTGTAAGCTAGGGAGGAAAGCTTAGAGAGATTGTGGTAACCCGTTTTATTCTTGGCTAGAAAGACAATTTGATAACCATTGTCTTTGTGATTTTTATTTGTGTGATCTTCACAGACATTGAGTTCACAGCCAACAATGCCTTTTAAGGGTTTCCGCTCATCCTCTGGGGTTAATGATTTATTGTGCTGATCGATTTGCTGTAAGAAGTGAAAAGCCCCCATCATATTGCCCATATCTGTAAGGGCGACTCCGGGCATTTTATCTCTGACTGCGGCCGCAATTAAGTCTTGAGTTGAAGCCGTGGACTGCAGTATAGAAAACTGTGAATGCGCATGACAGTGAATAAAAGGCCAGCCGTCCATAATTGCAGTATCGGCGGCAGGCTCAGATTGGCTCGGGATGGCGTTTTCTTCCTGAGTCTTTTTTCTTAGGGCCTTTGAGGCCTTTTTTAAATTTTGATGCTCAAATTCAACAGGGGCAATAACATCTTGGTTTATCGCCAAAAACTCGTCGAAAAAGTTCGGACTGACCTTAGTAAGTTCTTCCTTAAAATAGCCCCTTCTGATTAGTTCAAAGAAACATCGGGTTGTAGCCACGACATCTGCAGTAGCATTATGAGCTTGATCAAAATCACTTTGGAATAAAAAACTATGAAGCTCTGTCAGCGTCGGTAATTTATAACGACCTCCTCGACCTCCTGGTATTTGACAAAGCTCTGCAGTAGCCTCGCTGCAGGTATCTAAAATTTTATAAGGCGCAAAAACATCTGTTCGACCCAAACGAAAAAACTCACAACCCACAATGTTCAGATCAAAGCCGATATTCTGACCCACTACAAATTGGGCCTGAGCTAAATCCTGAAGAAATATTTCTAAGACCTGGTCAATCTCTACCCCGTCTTTAAGCGCGAGTTCCGTTGATATGCCGTGGATTTTTTCACTATCAAAAGGAATGTCAAACCCTTCAGGCTTTATTAAATAATCTTGACGCCGAATAAGTGACCCATCTGAGTCATGCAATTGCCAGGCAATTTGCACACATCTTGGCCAATTATCAACATCACTTACCAGGGCATTAAAACGCTTGGGCAAGCCTGTTGTTTCGGTATCAAAAACTATAAACATGAGTCTTTATTCACAGTATTAAGGAGCCTCTAAATTAAGGATTCAAAACCCCCTTTCCTCATAAAGTTTTAAACATTGGACCTCAATTTTCCACAAAAAAAATCACATTAACCCCTCTAATTCAGCACTGAATTAAAGTAATTATTTTTTTATCTCCACTATATATAGGTATAAGTGCATTTCTCATAATTATAAAATAAATACACTGATGAATTTTGGACATTTTATTCAATAACTAAGAAAAAGTAATCACATCCATGATTTATTGACAAAAAAGAATAACTTTGCCGACTCTAAAAAAATTATAACCGAGGTCGCGTACCTCAAAAATTAATTCTTATGCCAGTAAAAATCAGACTACAACGTCACGGAAAAAAAGGTAAACCATTCTTCTGGATTGTCGCAGCAGACAGCAGAGCAAAAAGAGATGGTCGTTTTCTTGAAAAATTAGGAACGTATAACCCAAACACCAACCCGGCTACTATCGATATCAATGTCGATAATTCAGTACAGTGGTTGCAAAACGGGGCTCAACCTACAGATACAGCGCGTGCTATTCTTTCATACAAAGGCGTGTTGCTTAAAAAACACCTGTTGGAAGGCGTAAAAAAAGGAGCCTTAACTGAAGAACAAGTTGAAGAAAAATTTGCTACCTGGGTAAATGAAAAAGAACAAGCAGTAAACAACAAGAAAAATAAGCTTGCCGACGACAAAGCTAAAGCCAAAGCAGAAGCTTTAAAAGCGGAGGAAGCCGTTAATAAGGCACGTATTGCCGCCGCTGAGGAAGCTGTCGCTGAAGCTAGCGCTGAAGAAACTGTAGAAGCTGCTGCTGTGGAGGCTTCAGAAAGTGCTCCAGCTCAAGAAGAGGAGTAATTTTATTTTTAATGAACCACAAGGATCATTTCTTCGTTGGTAAAATCGTCAAAAAATTCAGTTTTAAAGGCGTATTACTTGTCAAATTAGACACTGATAATCCTGAAGAATTCGTCCAAATGGAATCAGTTTTCGTTGACCTCAACGGAAATCTGGTTCCATTTTTTATTGAAGAAATCGCCTTACATAAAACTGAGTTGCTACGGATTCAATTTGAAGATGTCTACGACGAAGCAACGGCTGACTCCTTGATTGGGTGTGATCTATATCTCCCTCTGAACCTTCTACCCAAACTAACGGGTAACCAATTCTATTATCACGAAGTCATTGGTTTTACAGTCATCGATCAGACTCGCGGTAACATTGGACAAATCCTTGGGGTTAACGACCAAACAGCTCAGGCTCTTTTTGAGATAATTTATGAGGGAAAAGAAATTTTGATTCCTATTATCGATGAATTTATTAGCTCAGTGGACAAAGAGAACAAAACCATAACGGTCAAAACACCAGAGGGACTGCTTGATCTATATCTCTAATGGCTGCCTCTGGTTTTCAATTCAAAAAATTCAATGTTCAGCAAGATCGCTGTGCCATGAAAGTAGGTACTGACGGCGTACTTTTGGGTGCCTGGACCAGTGTAGACCCCCAAACACGCCGCATTCTTGATGTCGGCAGCGGGACTGGCTTAATTTCTCTAATGATGGCCCAAAGATGCCCTCATGCAGAAATCGATGGGGTTGAATTGGACCCTGACGCTTTCGAACAAGGCGTAGAAAATTTCGAACAAAGCCCTTGGGATTCAAACCTATTTAACTACCACGCTAGTTTTCAAGAATTCGCCGAGGAAATTGAAGACCAATATGATGTAATTATCAGCAACCCCCCGTTTTTTGATCACGGAGATAGTCCTGAGGGCCCCAGAAAATTAGCACGCGATAAGACAACCTTACCCCTTGAGGATTTAATAATTGGTGCTGGTCGACTCTTGTCTGAACAAGGCCGATTAGCCTTGGTCCTTCCAGCCGAGCAAGAAAAAAACCTTCGTGTACTATTACCCAGATTTAATTTTGTCCTCACTCGTTTAACCCAGGTTCGCGGACGTAAGCAGAGTCCTATAAAAAGAATTCTCGTGGAATGTTCCAAGTCAATAAATGAAAAAACAGCTGAGGATACTGGTCAAAAGACAATAATGAGCGAATTAATTATTGAACACCAACGACATATTTATACCGAAGAGTACAAGGCACTAGTGAGTGAATTTTACCTGAAAATGTAGGCCAATCCACAGGGTATTTCTAAATTTGTACGACTAAAAATTGACCTGATGAAGCCTGATTTATTTGAAGCACCAGATTATTACAATCTAGATGACTTACTTACCGAAGAGCACAAACTCATTAGAGACGCAGCACGTGCTTGGGTTAAACGAGATGTATCTCCTATTATAGAGGAAGCTGCTCAAAAGGCTGAATTTCCAAAATCAATAATTCCGGGTTTGGCTGAAATTGGTGCCTTTGGCCCTTACATTCCAGAAGAATATGGGGGTGCAGGACTCGATCAAATCGCCTATGGACTCATCATGCAAGAAATTGAACGTGGGGACAGTGGGGTGCGCAGTACCGCCTCCGTTCAGTCTTCCCTGGTGATGTATCCGATTTGGAAATATGGTAATAAAGCGCAACGCAAAAAATACCTGCCAAAACTCGCTACTGGAGAATGGATGGGATCTTTTGGACTTACTGAACCAGATTTTGGAAGTAACCCAGGCGGAATGGTCACTAGCTTTAAAGATAAAGGGGATCACTACCTACTTAATGGGGCAAAATTATGGATTTCTAACTCGCCATTTTGTGATGTTGCAGTCGTGTGGGCCAAAGACGAATCAGGACGCATCCACGGCCTTATCGTAGAACGGGGCATGGAAGGGTTTACGACCCCAGAAACTCACAACAAATGGTCTTTACGCGCCTCGGCCACTGGAGAATTGCTTTTTCAAGACGTTAAAGTACCCAAGGAAAATTTGTTGCCGAACAAATCAGGATTAGGTGCTCCTCTTGGATGCTTGGATTCTGCACGTTTTGGTATCGCTTGGGGAGCCATTGGTGCTGCTATGGATTGTTATGACACAGCACTTCGATATGCCAAAGAGCGCATTCAATTTGGTAAACCTATTGCTGCCTTTCAATTACAACAAAAAAAGCTCGCCGAAATGATTACCGAAATCACAAAGGCACAGCTTTTGGCCTTTAGATTAGGGCAACTCAAAGAAGAAGGGCGTGCGACATCAGCGCAAATCTCTATGGCAAAGCGCAATAATGTGGCTATGGCTTTAAACATTGCCCGTGAAGCGCGTCAGATTTTAGGAGGCATGGGAATCACCGGCGAATATTCGATTATGCGTCACATGATGAACTTAGAGAGTGTCATTACCTATGAAGGGACACATGACATTCACTTATTGATTACTGGTTTAGATATTACTGGTGAAAACGCTTTTAAATAAGCGCATCAAAAAAATCGATAACGAAGGCTTTTTCTCTCGGGAAGAAGCCTTTTATTTTGCACCAAAACTAATCTATGATCGCTCAGGTACTTCAAAAAATTGGCCCACTTCAAGAAGAGATTGTAAATCATCCCCTTTACCATAACATTCAGCGTCCGGCTGACCTTAGAAGATTTATGGAACATCACGTTTTTGCCGTTTGGGACTTTATGTCGCTGCTCAAAGCGCTACAAATAAAATTAACTGGGACGTCATTGCCATGGGTACCCGTGGGTGATCCGGAAATTCGATACCTCATTAATGAAATCGTTTTGGCTGAAGAAACGGATCTAGACATCGATGGCAGCAGAAAGAGTCACTTTGAAATGTATCTTCAAGCAATGACTGATGCAGGTGCCTCAACTCAAGAAATCACAAATTTTGTCGCAGAAATTGCTCAAGGGAGACCATGGTATCAAGCCGCCTCCAATACCGAAATCCCAGAATCTGTTAGGTCTTTTATGCGTTTTACTTTTTCTATAATCGACACCAATGAGCCTCATAAGATTGCCGCTGTCTTTACTTTTGGTCGAGAAGATTTAATTCCTCAGATGTTCACCGCCATTATTCTCTCTATTCAGCGACAATTTCCTCAGGAAAATCTAAATGGTTTTCACCATTATTTTCAGCGACATATCGAATTAGACGATGATACTCATGGTCCACTGGCCCTAAAAATGATTAATGAATTGTGTGGAGTGGATACCCAAAAGTGGCAAGAGGTCACCGAAACAGCTTTAGAGGCTTTGGCCCACAGAAAAAAATTATGGGACGGCGTACTGGCTGAAATTCAGGCTACTGAAACCCCAGAACTTGTTTAAGCCATTTCTGAACTAAATTAAGATTCAGGCGCTAAGGTCACTTTGAGCCCATCTAAATCCGGGGTGAGGAATAATTGACATCCCAGCCTTGAATTTTCCTGAACAAAAAAGGCCTCTGCGAGCATGGCGCGCTCATCATCACTTGGCTGCGGCAATACGTCATTGCTTTCGATATAGGTTTGGCATGAGGCACACATAGCCATACCGCCACAAATCCCAATAGTACCCTCTGGAGCTAAGTCATAAGCACGTACCACTTCCATGAGGTTCATATTCATATCTGTGGGCGCAGTGATTTCGTGCGTTTGACCCTCGCGATCAGTTATGAAAAGCTTAATGTCCTGCGCCATTGCGAAGTAATTAATCTATTGATTTAATAACGGCCTTAGGCGCCTGTTTTATAGTGCCATCAAATCCTTCAACACCCCCTACCGTAGTATATTTCATGACAAAGCGACGATCAGGAAAAATGCGCTTATACGCGCTTTGGCACATAAGAGTAGCTTCATGGAAACCACAGAGTATCAGTTTGAGTTTACCGGGATAGGTATTTACATCCCCAATGGCATAAACGCCTGGAATATTGGTTTGATAATCCAATGAATTATCGACCTTGATGGCATTCTTTTCTATTTCCAGGCCCCAATTTGCTATTGGCCCTAACTTTGGCGCCAGGCCAAAAAGTGGGATGTAGGTATCACAACCAATTGTTTGAATATCCTGATCTACCTGTATTTGTACGGTGCTTAAATATTCATCACCGCTCAAACCAACAACCTCCCCCGGAGTAATCAGTTGAATTTTCCCGGCATTCTTAAGTTCTTGAACCTTCTCGACACTATCCAGTGCTCCACGAAATTCGTTGCGTCGATGCACTAGAGTCACTGATGCCGCCAGTTCAGATAAAAATATACTCCAATCCAAAGCAGAATCACCGCCACCAGCGATCACAACATGCTTACCGCGATACTGCTCGGGATTTTTAATAAAATAAGCGACTCCTTTTCCCTCGTACTGTTCGAGATTGTCAATAGGGGGTTTGCGAGGCTCAAAACTACCCAGTCCCCCTGCGATTGCCACTATAGGAGCATGATGTTTAGTGCCCTGGTCAGTAGTTACAATAAAACTTCCATCCTCTTGCTGATCCAGCGTCTCAGCCCGTTCACCTAGGGTAAATCCTGGTGAAAATGGCGCAATTTGCTCCATTAACTTATCGGTTAAATCTCCTGCAAGAATTTCCGGATAAGCCGGGATATCATAAATAGGTTTTTTGGGATAAATCTCACTACACTGGCCACCAGGTTGAGGTAGCGCGTCAATCAAATGGCATTTGAGTTTGAGCAACCCTGCCTCAAAAACAGTAAACAAGCCCGTAGGCCCTGCACCAATAATTAGAATATCTGATTTTATCACAAACTACTTTTTAAAGCGCCAAATTAATAAACTCCGTTAGATCGAATTATCACCATGGTCATCTTATACCAAGTCAAAAATTCTTCAAATATTAACGACCTCTTTTATCTCTGGAGCGAACTTTTGAATGGTCATCGCCACTCCACTTTTTAAGGTCATTTGATTGACGGAACAATCTACACAAGCTCCCTCCAAACGCACTATTACTTTATCCTGTTCTACCGACACCAAGGTAATGTCCCCTCCGTCATTTTGTAAAAACGGACGAATTTCTGCCAAGGCCTGCTCAATTCTTTCGGTTAATGATACGTGATTCATTTCTTCGATTTTACAGCGCTACACCCCGCCATTGTTGTTATTTTAATTGCTTCCGTAGGAGGTAAATCCTCATTGCGTTGAACTGTTTGTGTTACAATTGCTCTGGTCATTTCCACAAAAGCCTCCGCCGCGGGTGTTCCTTTTTGAAGAGCCGCAGGACGACCTACGTCACCAGATTCACGAATGCTTTGGACCAATGGAATCTCTCCTAAAAATTCTATGTCTAAATCCTCGGCCAAATGGCGGGCACCACTTTGTCCGAAAATATAAAACTTATTATTGGGCAATTCGGCAGGAGTGAAATAAGCCATGTTTTCAACAATACCCAATACAGGTACCTGAATATGCTCTTGAGCGAACATGGCCACTCCCTTGCGCGCATCTGCCAAAGCGACATTTTGAGGAGTACTGACTACTACCGCTCCAGTAATAGGCAAAGACTGCATGATACTCAAATGAATATCTCCAGTCCCCGGGGGAAGATCAATGAGTAAAAAATCCAAAGTGCCCCAAGCTGCATCAAAAATCATTTGATTCAAGGCTTTGGCCGCCATCGGCCCACGCCATATCACTGCTTGATTAGGTTGGGTGAAAAAACCAATGGATAAAATTTTAACCCCGTATTGCTCAATAGGCTCCATTTTACTTTTCCCATCTACCTGCACGGACAGGGGGCGCGCCCCGGCAACATCAAACATAATCGGTATAGAGGGCCCATATATATCAGCATCGAGTACCCCGACTCTAAAGCCCATTTCGGCTAAGGTTATGGCTAAATTTGCCGTAACTGTAGATTTGCCCACACCACCTTTACCTGAGGCTACTGCGACAATATTTTGAATTCCGTTAATGGGTTTTCCTTTAATCAATGCAGGCCCTTGAGCAGGAGCTGGGGGAACTTTTATATTGACTGTCGGGGAGAGTTCCGTGCCAAATGCCTCGTGCAAAGCTTTTGTAATGTCGGCCACAACCCTCTTTTTTATATGTAAAGCCGGAGTCTTTAGCGTCAAATCAATAACAACCTCTTGACCAAAAATATTGATATTGGTCACAGCACCGCTCTGACTTATGCTCTGTCCTTCACCGGGCAAGGTCAACCGGTCTAAAATGTCAATTATATCCTTTTTCTGCATGGCCGTGGCCGTATTTAGAATTGTTCTAAAGGGCAAATATACCGAGAAAATTGGTCTTTACATAGTGCTTTTGTGGCAGGTTTACCCCCAGCAATTTCTGAGATTAATTCAGGAAATATCCAGTGTAATTGAGTGTCAAATAAGTGGCTCGGGAAGCCAAAGTAGCTCCTCAAAATTTAGCACACAGTCTCCTTCCACCATTATGCCTTCTTGGGCCAGCAGGCGCTGCATGGTGTCCTTACCAGGAAAGTGATGTTTCCCTGTAAGCATACCGTTTCGGTTAACCACTCTGTGGGCAGGGACATTTGGCAGATTATGCGAAGCATTCATAGCATAGCCAACGGTTCTCGCAGCTCCTGGTGCACCAATGGCTTTAGCTACAGCACCATAAGTGCATACCCTGCCGTGAGGAATTTTTCGAACTACGTGATAAACCCGCTCAAAAAAATCACTTTTATCAAGATCTATAGACGTTGCCATATTCGAATCACAGTAATTATGGATATCAGCCCCGTAAGCGCCCCAAGAAGATAGTTTACATTAAACCCAAAAGTACCAATGGGCAATCGACGACGAAAGAAATAAATGTAAATCATTAACATACAGAAGGTCCCGAGTCCCGAACCCAAAATAGCCCACCCGATAATTCTTGGATCAAAAAAGAACCACCCGATGGCACTAAAGCTGATGCTTATATAAACCCAATACGGAATAGGAAGTAAATTCAAAATCGACAAAAGAATCCCATATAGAAATCGATTCGTTTTGGATTTTTTTACCCCTTTTGGAATTTCCAGCCCGCTGTCTTTGGCCAAAACAAAAAAGTAAAAGGTCAGGGCCAAAAAAATACCGAGAGCGACCTTTTGCAATATGTCGACCACTTCCGGGTGACGCTCTAAATTGCGCGCGAGCATAAGGCCAATCGCTGTTTGAATACAAACAATGAGTACAACCCCTGAGCTAAAAACTAATGCGGGTTTACGCCCTTGTTTGACGCCAATTTTTGCGGCCGTCATATTTATGAGACCTGGTGGAATTAGGCCAATAAAAGCAGCGAGGTAAGCCACAAAAAAATTGATTGCTCCGCTCATTTAAACTTAGCTCTTTTTGTTTTTCCTTTAAATTTAAGCATTAGAGCCCGCCTAACGAAAAACTTATATAAGTAATTTTCTTTTCCTTCGCCAAATACTGGGATTCGTAGAAGGTTTGAACTTCGGTGACGACTTCTGGACTTCCTGTAGTGCCATATACATCGTGTTGGGCAAAATGAATTTCTTGGCCAAGTCCGTGTAATAGACCCAAGGTATAACCGTGCATAAATTCACTGTCAGTTTTAAGGTGGACTAAACCACTAGATGCGAGGACTTGCTGATACTTTTGAAGAAACTCAAGATTTGTTAAACGATGCTTCGTGCGTTTGTATTTGATCTGTGGATCCGGAAAAGTAATCCAAATTTCATCTATTTCCCCAGAGGCGAAACATTGGGTCAATAATTCTATTTGAATGCGTAAAAACCCAACATTATTCATTTTATCAGCTAAGGCGGTCTTAGCCCCGCGCCAAAAACGCGCCCCTTTTATATCAATGCCAATAAAATTTTTCTGAGAATTACGCTGAGCAAGTGCTAAGGTGTATTCGCCTTTACCACATCCGAGTTCTAAAACAATGGGGTTATCATTCTTAAAAAAAGAAGAGCGCCATTGTCCTTTTAAAGCAAATTTATCGGCTAATAGCTCATGGCGCTTTGGTTGAATTACATTAGCAAAGGTGTCGTTTTCTCTAAATCGCTTAAGCTTATTTTTACTTCCCACAACGGTACTTTAATTATTTAGTAAAATTACAATAAAATACCTGTGTAGGATTATAGTCTACTTTTGTTTTCATGAAACCAGCCCAATACAGCTTCAAGTCAAAAAAAAACAAAGGCGTAATTTTAGTAGCACCACTGAATT
This sequence comes from Flavobacteriaceae bacterium, assembly GCA_038132955.1. Classification (GTDB taxonomy): domain Bacteria; phylum Bacteroidota; class Bacteroidia; order Flavobacteriales; family Flavobacteriaceae; genus BACL21. Next base: position 22,969 of record JAYPSJ010000008.1, on the reverse strand, counting down.
GTGGGCTTGGGCACGCTACACGTTGTATTCCCATCATTCGAAAGCTTCTAAAAAAGGGGTTTAAAGTAGTCATTGCTTCTGATTCTGGATCCTTAACACTACTCCAACAAGAATTTCCTGAACTTACTACAGAAACCCTACCGGCTTATAACATAAGCTATACTAAAAATGCCCGATGGTTCAAATGGCGGTTAATGACCCAAATCCCAAATATTGTCAAAGTCATGCGCGCAGAGGCCAAAGTGACTGAAGTGCTAGTTAAAAAACACGGTATAACAGGAATTATCAGTGACAATCGTTTTGGTGTACGCCATCCAGGAATCCCCAGTGTCTTTATTACCCATCAAATACAGGTACTCAGTGGTTGGTCTACACCCATTACCAGTTGGTTACATCAAAGGATCATCAAGAGATTTGACCAATGTTGGGTGCCGGACTACGAAGGACAGGATGCATTGAGCGGTGCGCTGAGTCATGACCCAAAATTTAAATTTCCTACCGCGTATTTTGGTCCTATCAGCCGAATGAAAAACCAAAAGCTCAATCCATTGATTGATCTTCTTATCTTACTTTCAGGCCCAGAACCTCAGCGGAGCATCCTAGAAAACATAATGCGTGAAAAGTTTAAAAATTACAAGAAAAAAGTAGTTATGTTTTGCGGTTTGGTCCAGGAAAGAAAGACCGAAGAAATAATAGATGGCATTCAAATATTTAATTTCCTTACTTCGGCTGAATTAGAAAAATTAATCAATCAAAGCAAGCTCGTTATTTCGCGTTCAGGATATACTACAGTTATGGACCTAGCCAAAACTAGGACCCCGGCCTTTTTTATTCCGACACCGGGGCAATACGAACAGGAATATTTAGCGCAACGGCTTAGTCAAAATTTAATCGCTCCGTATTGTGTGCAATCTAAATTTGACCCTATATTTTTAAAAAAAATAGACAGCTATGAAGGTTGGCCTGATGGGGCCCAAAAAGAAAAGATCGACACTTTATTTGGCATATTCCAGAGTAAATGAAAATTCAGAACCCACTCCAGACTGGCTCTCTACGTATATTTTTTCATTATGTGCCTCAATTAGGTGTTTCACAATAGCCAATCCTAGGCCACTTCCACCGACCGCCCGAGACCCACTTTTATCTACACGATAAAATCGCTCAAAAAGGCGCCCAATATGTTTTTGTTCTACTCCTTCACCATTGTCGGTCACACGAATCAAACATCTACTCTTGTTGAGCTGGTTCACGGCTACCTCAGTGGTTCCAGAGGTTTTACCATATTTAATTGAATTATCAATTAGGTTAGTCAATACTTGTTGAATGCGCTCCCGATCGGCATAAACCATTACACTGTCTTTGTACTCTTTGTCGAATACTAAAGACAAAGATTTTTCTTCCGCCTTCATTTCCAAAAGGTCAAAAGCATTTTGAATGAGTTCTATGATGTTAAAGGATTCACGCTCGAGGGTGAGTCCCCCCATCTCAATTTTGGTGATCATGTCTAAATCCTTGACAACATAGATTAAACGCTCTACAGCCTTATTGGCGCGTTGCAAATATTTCTTTCGGACCGTTTTATCCTTCATCGCTCCATCAAGAAGCGTTAAAATATATCCTTGAACCGTAAACAATGGTGTTTTTAATTCATGAGCTACATTGCCCATAAATTCTCGACGATAGGCCTCTCTGTCCTTTAATGTAGCTAATTCTAATTGCCGATTTTCTGTAAATCGCTCAACTTCTTGGGTTAAAACATTGAGGTCAGTTGTGATTGGAGAACGCTCCATCTGAGTTTGCTCAATCCCTTGAACATCTTGATATATTTTTTTTATTTGTCGATAAATAAGCCGCTCTGCGAAATATCGTATAAGCAGAAATGCGCCGACAAAAAACAAAATACCAAAAGCGAGCCACAGCCAGAGATAGCCTTTTAGATCTAGGCTAGAATACAGAAGGAGCGTTAAAAAAATAGCCATAACGCTAATTATGGCTGCCAATTTCAGGGCAAATTTGGTTGTTTGAGACTTTGGAGCAACCATTATTCTACAAACTTATAACCAACTCCTTTTACGGTCTTAAACCTGTCATCACCAATTTTCTCGCGCAATTTTCGAATATGCACGTCAATAGTACGTCCGCCGACAATAACTTCGTTACCCCAGACCACGTCTAAAATTTCTTCGCGCTTAAACACTTTACCAGGCTTTGAAGCTAAAAGGGCTAGCAACTCAAATTCTTTTCGCGGCAACAGTAGCTCTTTTTTGTCTTTAATGATTTTATATTCTTCACGGTTGATGACCAAATTGCCCAATTTAAGGTTTTGAGGCGCATCCTGAGCTTCTCTAAATCGGCGCAATAGAGCTTTGACTTTACTGACCAATACCTTTGGCTTGACGGGTTTAGTAATATAATCGTCTGCTCCAGCTTCAAAACCAGCCAATTGAGAATAATCCTCACCCCTTGCCGTAAGAAAAGTAATAACACTATCGGAAAGTTCTGGCATCATGCGTAGCTTTTCACAAGCTTCAATGCCATCCATTTCGGGCATCATAACATCTAGCATGATCAGTTGTGGTTTGTATTTTTTGGCTTGTTCTAAAGCAATGAGACCGTTTTCCGCGGTAACAACGATATAGCCCTCTTGTGTTAGATTGTAACCGACGATTTCCAGAATATCTGGTTCGTCATCAACCAGCAAAATTGTAATGTCTTTTTTCTTCATAACCTTTTTACAAGGATGATGTTAAAGATACATTTAATTGAACGCTGGTTCAAATTTAGTCGAATTATTAACTAAAAGGTAACATAGAACTGTGATTACCTTCTATTTATAATTCCCCACTGACGATTTAAGGATTCGCGCGATATAACCCCAGCGAATCCAATGCCTTGGATTAATTTAGCCCAAGCATTTATTACGGCAGAGATTTTTTAGCCTCAACACTCTGCTTCTCCCGAAATTGCCAGATAGCTCCTCATTCAGTTTAACTATTAAAACAAAAAATCATGAAACAACATGTATTGATTGGGCTGTGCCTGATGATGACCCACCTCGGACTGGCCCAAGAAGTATTTATCGCTAATTTTGAAAAGCTGCCAACCTATAATAATCTTTATTACGCCCTGCAGGACCCAAACTTACCGCATCCTCTAGTCGATAACCTTGAGGAACCTATACTCAATAGTGAATCGAATAATCATCTTTTGGGTTTCAGTGCCTTTTATACTCCATACGACGATCCAAGCACCGGACTCAGCGATGGGGATCAGGTAGGTATTACCGATGATACAGCAACAGTTGGGACATTTTATGAAGGAACCCAAGGCTATGTATTGAGTGATATCGACGGGAATTTTACCCTGAATTTCTCTCAAGTGACTCTGGAGCGATGGTCCGAAACCATGGTTTATTGCAGCGTCTTCATTAAAGAATCCACTTACGAGGGGGATGGAACGCAAAATGCCGCGAATTCTGATCGCTTGTCCATTTACGTATTAAACCCCTTGAACGGTGATAAAATATATTTAATCGACACTACTGGGCACGACATAGACGAGCTCGATATCGAAGGGTAATGGCTCAATCTAAGCGCCCATATTCCAGAATTCGATCAAGCACAACCCATCATAGAAGCTAGAAATAATGCCAGCAATGAGGCTTTTTTCATTGATGACATTCGCTTTGAAGGTCAATTGAGTGTGCCTAATAATTTAAACCCAGCCTTAGTTGCAGCCCCCAATCCAGTTGACCAATATTTTTCACTGGCAAGACGTCCCTCAGATTTAAAAGAGATCTATATTCAAAATATTTTCGGGCGCATTGTTTGGCGTGGAGACACGAGTCAAAACGCTTGGAACGTTGGACATCTAAATAGTGGCTTATATTTTCTAAATATCGAAAGGCAAGAAAAAAATTGGTCGCAAAAAATTATTAAAAAATAAAGGAGCCTCAGGTATTTTTAAGAGTTCTTGCCTCAATATTCCCTATTTTTGAGCATGACCCTAATCGAGCAAATTAAAGAGCGTATTCTGTTCCCCATGAGTGACTCGGCGTTCAATCAGATTGCCTTATCGCTTTTTGCTGAACAATATCAGAATGTCGCTCCCTACAAATCCTATTGTGATTTATTAGGGAAAAGCCCTGAAAATATAAATCGAGTAGAAGAGATTCCTTTTTTACCTATTGAGTTTTTTAAAGGACATAGAATATTGCACCAAAACGTCGTGCCCAAAGAAAAGTTTCTCTCAAGCGGTACCACAGGCAGTGTGCCAAGTATTCATTATGTGGCGGACTTAAATTTTTATGAACGCTGTTTTACTGCAGGATTTACGCAGGTGTATGGCCCCGTAGATCAATATGTTGTTTTGGCCCTTTTGCCTTCCTATCTAGAGCGCAAAGGATCCTCTCTGGTCTATATGACTAACGCCCTTATCGAGAAATCTGGGCATCCAAAAAGTGGGTTTTATCTTGATCAGCTAGAGGATTTACGCATATTAATGCATCAATTGAGTGCTGCCGGAGAACGGATTTTGCTCTTGGGCGTATCGTATGCTTTAATTGATCTAGCTCAGATGGGCCCTTGGGAACTTTCTGAACAGACGATAATTATGGAAACTGGGGGCATGAAGGGGACAAGAGCTGAATGGACAAAAGCAGCCTTGCATAAGGAACTCGCCTCACGGTTTGGACTGACCCAAATTCACAGTGAATATGGCATGACCGAACTCATGTCTCAGGCCTACGCCATTTCCGATGGTAAATTTCAGACGCCCCCGTGGATGCGCGTGCTCACTAGGGATCCAGAAGATCCCATGACTTTAGTGAATCAGCGCAGTGGGGGCATAAATATCATCGATCTGGCAAATGTTTATTCATGTGCCTTCATCGCTACTCAAGATTTAGGAAAAATAAACTACGACGGAAGCTTTTCACTTTTGGGTCGTTTTGACCACAGCGATATTCGAGGTTGCAATTTATTACTCGAGGCATGAGTAGAAGGGCAAAAAATAATTCTCTCAGCGTAAAAGGCTTGATTCTTGTCATGGGACTTCTGTTACTTCGAGGCCTGATAGAATTAGTACAAGTCACAGGTCAAAGTAAAACACAGCAAGATCAACCGACCAACACCCAGGAGCTATGGATCGAAAAAGACCAAGATAGTGTTCTAGTGTATCGTCATGGTCGCTCTTGGCGCAATAATTACGGAACCCCTTATCAAACTCAACTCACAGTCCGACACAAGGATGTTACTCAAGCCGTACAATCACACCTAACCATGAATCCTGAGGGTATGACCCCTTTTTGGGGAGAACTCTACGCTCAAATGGCTCAAGAAAGTGGTCCAAAACTCGATTTAATTCTAGACGCTTTTTATCAAATTTATCTCCAACACCCTATGTCGGCAGAATTATTTGCAGAGATGGTCGTGACTTGCATTCAAAATATTCCTTATGCTCTGGTATTCCAAGAAGCATGTGAATCCCCAGAAAATTATCAAGGTTGGATTCAAGAATTACTCAGCGAATGCCCCGATTGTTGTCTTGGCGATCAACCTTTTGGTTTGCAAACGCCTCTGGGTTTTATGCAAAATCTAAAAGGCGATTGCGACACCCGAACTGTCTTTTTATTTAGTGTTTTAAGTGCCTTTAATTACGATGTGGCTATTCTCAATAGCGACGTCTACCGCCACTCAATTTTGGGATTAAATTTACCTTCATCGGGCCAGTACAAACTATTTCACGGAAAAAAATATCTGGTTTGGGAGACCACCGCACCAAATCACATTTTGGGTGTATTGCCTCCGAAAATAAATAACATGAATTTTTGGAATGTTGTTTTAACCCATTCACCTGAACTCAATTGACCTAACTTATCCTTAATTTTAACTCATGAACGCACCCCTTTTTTATTTGGCCTTATTTGAGATCGTCTTTTCACTACTGATCAGTGTTGGCGTCATTTATGTCTCCTATGGTATTCTTAGACGTGTATTTTTCAAAGAAAATGATCTAAGCGGTAAGGACATGGCATTTACCGTATTGACCTCTGGTTTGGTCTTGAGCATAGGTCTTTTATTAAGTGAAATCTTACCCCAAATAACTCAAGTAGTCAGGGTAGCAACCAATCAAGGCAGTAGTCCGGACTACCAGACCATAGTCCTTTATGCGGCGCTTTATCTGACCATTGGATTTTTTATCGCTCTTATGATAAATACGGCTGTGTTTGGTTTGTTTTCATTGTTAACTCAAGGCATTCATGAGTATCGTGAAATACGCAATAACAATCTCGCTGTAGCTTTGATTGTTGCTATTACCATTATCAGTATTACCTTGATAGTAAAAGAAAGTATCGCCGTGTTGATCAGTGCCCTTTTGCCTTATCCCCAAGCAACCCATTTTTTATAGTCGCGGGGGCTGTATTCATCAACCAGGACTAACGACTTATTTATCATATTCATCCACTATTCTAAATACAGAATTTTTAGGCTGTTTTAAGAATGAAATAATTCTTCTTACCCCGTTGTAAAAGGACAAATTGATTGTCAATTAAATCCTGAGGCCCAATAACATAAGTACTCTCAACCTTGGATTTATTAATGTAAATGCTTTGTTGATCCAAAGCGCGTCGCGCCTCGCCATTGGATTTTAAAAACCCGGATTTCTCAACAAGGGCAGCGACAATATCGAGTCCTGCATCAAGCTCATCCCGACTAATCTCGGCTTGGGGGACTCCGTCAAATACTTCTAAAAAAGTACTTCGATCAAGGCGCTTAAGCTCCTGATCGGTGGCTTTACCGAACAAAATTTCAGAGGCTAAAAGGGCGTTTTGATACTGCGCTGATCCGTGAACTGTCTGCGTGACCTCTTGAGCCAGTCTTTTTTGCAGGGCCCTCAAATGCGGGGCTTGTTGGTGCGCAGTAATGAGTTCATCTATGGTTTCGCGATCCAAAAACGTAAATATTTTAATGTAGCGCTCGGCGTCTTCATCACTTGTGTTGAGCCAATACTGGTAAAATTTATAGGCAGAGGTTCTCTTGGGATCCAACCAAATATTACCCCCTTCACTTTTACCAAATTTGCTCCCATCACTCTTGGTGATTAAGGGACAGGTCAGGGCGTAGCCCTTGGATTGACCAATACGACGAATTAACTCAGTCCCTGTAGTGATATTGCCCCACTGATCGCTCCCTCCCATCTGCAAGGTGCAGTCATAATCTTTAAATAAATGTAAAAAGTCATAACCTTGAACTAACTGATAAGTAAATTCTGTAAAGGACATACCATCACCCTCTTCTCCTTTGATTCTGTTTTTAACCGAATCTTTGGCCATCATATAATTTACCGTAATGTGTTTGCCGACATCACGAATAAAATCTAAAAAACTAAAGGACTTCATCCAGTCATAATTATTGACTAGAAGTCCTTGATTTTCAACACCACTTTCAAAATCCAAAAACTGAGATAATTGTGATTTCACACATTCTTGATTGTGGCGCAAGGTTCTTTCATCCAAAAGTTGGCGCTCGCTGGATTTGCCTGAGGGATCTCCAATCATACCAGTTGCACCCCCAACAAGAGCCACTGGCCTGTGTCCACATCTTTGAAAATGAGCCAAAAGCATAATAGGTACAAGGTTCCCTATATGCAATGAATCAGCAGTGGGATCAAAGCCAACATAAGCTGAACGCATCGCCTCATTGAGATGCTCCTCGGTATCGGGCATCACGTCATGAATCATTCCTCTCCACTGAAGATCCTGTATAAAGTTTTTTGGCATGGCTTATTTTGGTTTAGGACAAAGATAATGGCCTAATTGAAAAAACTAAAGTTCCCCTGTGATTATTTCCACCAATAATGGGGAAAGCAGTACCTTAGACCTATGATACTGGTTACTGGTGGCTCAGGTTTTTTAGGCGCTCATTTGCTGGCGCAACTAACACAAAAATACCCGCGTGTTCGATCGCTTTATCGCAATCCAAAAGGGCTTGAAAAAGTGCGCGAGGTATTCGGATATTATTTTGATGACCCAACGGTCTTTTTTGACAAAATAGAGTGGATTTCTTGCGATTTAAATGACATTACCACACTTTCTGAAGCGGTACAGGGCATATCAGAAGTTTATCATGTAGCCGGGCTGATTAATTTTGAATGGCGTAGACATCGTGAACTAAAAAACACGAACACAATTGGAACGGCGAATTTGGTAGACTGTTGCCTAGAAGCCCAAGTAAAAAAACTATGTTATATCAGCAGTATCGCGGCTCTTGGCCAAAGGTCAAATGATCAGCCGCAGGACACTTTTGAGCCAGGTATAATTAAAGATCCTTATGGCTTGACCAAATACGGGGGTGAATTAGAGGTTTGGCGAGGTGCGCAAGAAGGCCTGCAAGTGACCATCCTAAGACCGGGCGTCATATTGGGAGAGGGTTTTTGGCGCAGTGGAAGTGGTTTTCTACTAAAGTTTGTCAGTACCGAACCCAAATGGTATCCTCCTGGAGGTACAGGATTTGTAGATGTTCAAGATGTCGTGAGATTCGCCACAAAACTAATGGAGGAAGGGAAACACAATTTATCCCTCATATTAGTTGGACACAATCTGAGCTATTTAGAAGTTTTACAAAAAATTGGGCTTGCCTTAGGGTCACATAAACCGCCAAAATGGGCCGTTCCGCGATGGGCAGGGGTGCTGGCTCATTATTTGGATTTTGTGCGCGCTTGGGTTACAAGTTCCCCTCAAAAATTGCCTAAAGCTTATATCGATGCCATGTTTGAACCTAATTCATACGATGGAAAGCCGGCTGAACTACAGACACAACTCAATTATACAAATCTTGAGCAAACTCTTGAGAGGATATGTGATCTAGCGCCCTATCGCCTAACGAATTAACAATTTTTTCCGCACCAAATCCGTGTAAAAAATGGCCATTAATAAGGCAAAAATTATTGACTGACCGCAGGAATAATATTCTGATTCAACACATTGTTTTTCACAGAATCTAGGATCCCCTCTTTGTCTTTCTTTTGTTGTTCTGCGTCAATTAAGGCAATTGAATCCAGAGATTTTTTTACTATCGAAAGCTCCTTTTCTACCCCCTCTAAAATCCGCATATAAGGATCAATTTGGGCAGAATAATAGGCGGTATTTTGAGCAAACTGCAAACTGTCGATACCGTATTTGGCATATAAAACGGAGTCCAATTGGACTCCGCCCATGCGTAAGACTCTATTGTTATTACTCCTAGCGGCATTACCGATATAGGCCTCTACCAAAATATCCACCATTTGCGATTCCGGAATCATCTGCTGTGGCGGCTCAGGACGAACCACATCTTGACAACCAAAAAGCTGGGAAAGAATCAGAACCAATAGAAGATACTTTAGACAAAAAGTAAGATTTACTTTTGAGTCGACTAAGTTCACATCTAGAGGTAAGGACTTCACTTTTATTTTCTTATTCAAGAATTCCATTATTTTGGATCAACGATTAAATAAAAGTTGCTCTCCAAAGGTACGTTGTGGAAACAATCCATCGGTATAAACCAATTGTCCATTCACAAGTGTATGCATCACACGTGCTTGAAACACATTCCCTTCAAAAGGCGACCAACCGCATTTATATAGAATATTAGACTTTTTTACTGTCCAAGGGGCATTAAGATCTACCAAAACCAAATCTGCTTTGTAGCCCTCACGTACAAACCCTCGATCTTTAATATCAAAGAGTTTTGCCGGATTATGAGAAAATTTCTCCACAATTTTTTCCAACGAAATAACTCCTTGGTGATAAAGTTCTATTAGTGCGACAAGAGCGTGCTGTACCAGAGGACCTCCTGACGGAGCGCTAGTATATTTGTTAGCTTTTTCCTCGATAGTATGAGGCGCGTGGTCTGTGGCAATTACATCAATACGATCTTCTATAAGGGCCTTACGCAATCCGGCACGATCGGCATCAGTCTTTACTGCCGGATTCCATTTAATTTTAGAGCCCAAACGAGCGTAGTCTGCATCACTAAACCACAAGTGGTGAATACAAACCTCTGCAGTAATACTCTTTTTACTGACCTCAGCATTGGCTTTAAACAAGCCCGTCTCTTTGGCTGTAGATAAATGAAAAACATGCAAGCGCGCGCCTTGTTTTTTGGCCAACTCTATCGCTTTAGAACTCGAAAGATAGCAGGCTTGCTCAGATCGAATGATAGGATGTAGGGCCATAGGAATGTCATCACCGTATTTTTGAGTCTGGAGCGCCAGATTTTCCCGAATAGTCGCTTCATCCTCACAATGCACGGAAATAACCATTTTAGTATTTTTAAAAATAGCCTCTAGCACTTGTGGGTCATCGACCAGCATATTGCCTGTGGAGGACCCCAGAAAAAGTTTTATTCCTGCTACTTTGGATGCGTCTGCCTTAATTAAATCTTCTAAATTATCATTGGTCCCACCGAGCATAAATGAATAGTTGGCCCATGAACTCGCAGCCGCAATAGCAAACTTCTCTTCAATTTTTTCCATGGTTGTGGCTTGTGGTGCGGTATTGGGCATTTCAATAAAACTCGTAATACCCCCAGCCACAGCAGCCTTAGATTCGGACTCTATCGTTGCTTTATGGGTCAATCCCGGCTCTCTAAAATGAACTTGATCATCAATCATTCCGGGCATAAGATATAACCCATCGGCATCGATAACTCTGGTATGAGGGGATTTTGCGCTTATGGTTGACGCGACTTCTTTTATACGATCACCGACTACCAAAACGTCACAAGTATCAATTTTGCCTTCATTCACCAGCTGTGCATTCTTAATCAATACGGATTGATTCATAGATCTAATCTTTTAAATAATTGTTTAAAACGCATGTTGAGGACACCAAAAATAGCCTCAGAGATAATGCCTTTGGACATTTTAGAAGCCCCTTTTGTTCTGTCTGTGAAAATAACCGGTATTTCTTTAATCTTAAATCCTTTGAGAAAAGCTTTGTATTTCATTTCTATTTGAAAGGCATAACCCACAAAATGAATCCGGGATAAATCCAAAGCTTCGAGCACTCGTCTTTGATAACAAACAAATCCAGCCGTGGTGTCCTTTATCCCCATTCCTGTGACCCATTGCACATATTTCGAAGCCCCCCATGAGAGTAAAACACGACTCATAGGCCAATTCACAACGTTTACTCCTGTAATATATCGGGAGCCAATGGCCATATCATAGTTATCTTTAGTACAGGCATTATATAGCCTTATCAAATCGTTAGGGTTGTGCGAAAAATCAGCGTCCATCTCAAAAATCAAGTCATAGTCTCTGCTTAATGCCCAATCAAATCCTGCAAGATAGGCACGACCCAGACCTGACTTCTCGGGGCGCTTCAGCAAATGTAAATGATTGGGAAATTCCGATATTAATTTTTCAACAATACCTGCAGTGCCATCAGGAGAACCATCATCCACCACCAGCACCGAAAATATGCGTTGAAGAGAAAACACATTGAGCAAAAGCTTTTCAATGTTTTCTGATTCGTTAAAAGTTGGAATTATAATAAGACCTTCGGCCATTTCAAAACTTTGTTCAAAGGTACTTTTTTTTCATCACAGGGCCTTACTCAAAGCCATTTTGACTGATTAAAAAACTAAAAAATTAGCGTAATTTTATGAATTGTATGGAACACTTACTCAGGGCAGATTTAAACCGAGATTGGTTATCGCTTTTGCTTATTGGGGCATTCGTAATCTTAGGAATTTTGCGTTATCGATTTCCCAGACGCATGGTGGAATTGATGTTGCTCCCAATCAATGATAAGTATTTCACTTTAGAGGGTCGGCAAAAAGGTCTAGGACACCCCTTTAATCTCGTTATGTTAGTGATTCAAATCACTGCTTTTGGATTACTGCTCGCCGCCCTTAAAATGATAAAGCGTTCCACAATTGAATCCATAGATTATGATGTCTTTTTTAGCGCAATTTTAATGGTCAGTATCTACTTAATCCTGCGTTATAGTCTGGATTGGGCGGTTGGATTCATTTTTAATTGTCAGAAACTTTTATCGGTTTACCGATATCAAAGACTGAGCTTTCACCACTTGATATCCCTGGTCCTATTATTTTTATTTACCACTTCATATTTTAGCCGATTATCATTTGAAATGATTGCCCCGCTATTTTTGACAGGGGTTATTTTTGGGCTTTTTGTAACAATAATTTATAGTGTCAGACGTAATTCCGCGACCCTAATTACAAACTTCTTATATTTTATTTTGTACATTTGCGCACTTGAAATAGCACCATATGCCCTACTGTATCAGGCAGCTATGGCATGAGGATAAATCTTAGAGGCTTATGAAGGTGAAAACTATTTTAGTGTCCCAACCCGAACCAAAAGTTGAAAATTCTCCATATTTCGACCTAGTCGACAAACAAAAAGTCAAAATTGACTTCCGTCCATTTATCCATGTGGAAGGGGTATCGAGCAAGGATGTTCGGGCTCAAAAAGTGGACTTGACTCATTACTCGGCAATCATTTTAACCAGCCGCAATTCTGTGGATCACTTTTTTCGTATCGCAGAAGAATTGAGATTCAAGGTGCCTGACACCATGAAATATTTTTGCCAAAGCGAGGCAGTAGCCTACTACCTTCAAAAGTACGTAATCTATCGTAAGCGTAAAATTTATGTAGGCAAACGTACTTTTACAGAACTCTCTCCTCTAATCAAGAAATATAAAAATGAGAAGTTTCTTTTACCCTCTTCCGATAAATTGAAGCCTGAAGTGCCGACTGTGTTGGATGATTTAGGGGTGCACTGGAAACAAGCCACGTTTTACAAGACTGTTATCAGTGATTTATCAGATTTGCGCGATGTCTATTATGATATTTTAGTCTTTTTTAGTCCTAGTGGAATCGAGTCCTTATTTGAGAATTTCCCAGATTTCAAACAGAATGATACCCGCATTGCTGTTTTCGGAAACACAACAATCAAAGCGGCCACAAACAAAGGTCTTAGGGTGGATATTCAAGCGCCAACTCCGGAAACTCCATCCATGACTATGGCTCTTGAACGCTACATCAAAAGCGTAAATAACAAGAAATAAATTGCACTAGACCAGTGGCCCTCCCGCCAAAATCTGTTCATTGGCGTAGGTTTCAAATTTTTTAAAGTTCTCTTTAAAAGAATCGGCTAATTTATGTGCCGTCTTATAATAGGACTGGTCGTTATTCCAAGTTTTTCTTGGACTTAAAACTTCTGTAGGTACTCCGGGACATACACGTGGTTGGGACACACCAAAAATAGAGTGTATATGGTAATTGTCCTTGTTGGCCTCCTCGAGTGAGCCATTCATTGCGGCAGTGATCATTGCGCGAGTATAACTCAATTTCATGCGCTTCCCTACGCCATAAGAACCTCCAGTCCAACCAGTGTTTACTAACCAGACATTAACCCCAGAGGCCTGCATTTTATTACTGAGCATTTCGGCATACACGGTTGGGTGCAAAGGCATAAATGGCGCCCCAAAACAAGCTGAAAAACTCGGCACGGGCTCTACAATCCCAGCCTCGGTTCCTGCAACTTTAGCCGTATATCCACTGATAAAATGATAAGCAGCCTGACCTGGTGAAAGCCTAGAGATTGGTGGTAAAACCCCAAATGCATCTGCGGTTAAGAAAAAAATATTTTTTGGATTATGCCCAATTGAGGGCGTCTGAATATTGGGAATGTGTTCTATGGGGTAGCTTACACGCGTATTTTGCGTGATGGAGATGTCAGCATAATCAACAACGCCATGATCATCCATAATTACATTCTCCAGAATAGCTCCTGGTTTTATGGCTCGATAAATATCTGGTTCATTGTCTATGCTCAGGTTGATTACTTTGGCATAACAACCTCCCTCAAAGTTAAATACTGTATCTTCTTTAGTCCAACCGTGCTCATCGTCGCCAATTAACCGACGTAGGGGATCTGCCGATAAAGTTGTTTTTCCGGTTCCTGAGAGTCCAAAGAAAATTGAAGTATCTCCATCTTCGCCAACATTGGCAGAACAGTGCATGGGCAGGGTATTGTGCTCGACAGGCAAAATAAAATTTAGCGCAGAGAAGATGCCTTTCTTAATCTCACCGGTATACCCTGTTCCCCCGATCAAGGCGATTTTACGGGTAAAATTTAAAATCGCAAAATTGTGTTGCCTCGTTTTATCGCGCTGAGGATCTGCCATAAAGCCTGGAGCATTGACAATCAACCAATCTGGCGTAAATGAATCCAAAGAATCTTGATCAGGACGCAAGAACATATTGGAGGCAAACATATTGCTCCATGGATACTCGTTAATTACCCTTATGTTGAGTTTACAATTAGGATCCGCACAGGCATAAGCATCCCTTACGTATAATTCCTTTTCTCCGAGATACTGAGTAACTTGCCAATAAAGAGCGTCAAAATCCGATGGCTCAAAGGGAATATTTACAGGACCCCACCAAACTTTGTCTTGAGTAATTTCGTCCTTAACGATGAAGCGGTCCTTTGGAGAGCGACCTGTAAATTCGCCAGTATTAACTGCCAAAGTACCATTATCGGTCTCAACCCCCATCCCTCTATCGATGGTAGCTTTTTGAAGTTCCTCTGAAGATAACTGGTAGTGAATTTGAGCCCCTAAGATTCCATACTGATCGAGCGAAATCGATTTCGAATTTTCGTATGTCTGCATTGGTCTTGCGTTAGGTTGTATTTGCAAAAATAAAAAATCCTCTCCGGAATCGGAGTTTAATTAACAGACTTTGTCAGCGACTTTTTTTTAATACACCCCAACCCAGAGCAAACCAGCCGAGGATTAACAAACCCCCACCAATGGGTGTTAATAGCCCAATAAATTTAAAATCAAATGTCAGTAAACTCGCTGCAGATAAAAGATAAAGAGACCCAGAAAAACATACAATTCCAAGGCCCATAAGTCGAAAAATCCAAGGCTTAATACGACTCGATATTTTATGACTCGCCCAAGTGGTGATCAACACTAAAAGATGAAAGACTTGATAGAAAAAACCGATCTCAAAACGCTTATACTCCTCTGGGGTATTTGCATTTTGTAATCCATGGGCGCCCCAAGCACCTAATGCCACTGTGAATGCCCCCAAAAGGCTCAATAGCAGTCCGTGAATTTTATCTCTATGGTGCATTTGGTCCGATTCTTATTTTCTATATTCGTCAAAACAACTGAAGACCTTTAATAACAAAAATTAGTACATGCGTCATATTCTTGTCATCGGTGCTGGACGATCTGCCACTAATCTAATTAATTATCTCGCACAAAAAGCAGAAGATGAGCAATTGCAAATTACCGTAGCAGACTTATCACTTGAGGCCGCTAATAAAAATATTATAGGCATGGCCCGTACTCGAGGTATTGCTTTAGATGTCAGCAATCAATCTCAACGCCAGGCCTTGATTCAACAGCACGATCTAGTAATTTCTATGCTTCCAGCCCATATGCATATGGAGGTGGCTAGAGATTGTTTGGCTTATGGCAAACATATGGTGACTGCCTCCTACATCAGTCCTGCCATGGAGCAGCTCGATTCTGAGGTTCGAGCAAAAAATTTGGTCTTTATGAACGAATGTGGTCTGGATCCTGGAATAGATCACATGAGTGCCATGAAGGTCATTGATCAGATTCGGGCTCAAGGTGGCAAGATGCTCCTATTTGAGTCCTTTACCGGGGGTTTGATTGCTCCTGAGAGCGACACTAATCTTTGGCACTATAAATTTACTTGGAATCCGCGCAATGTCGTCCTAGCAGGTCAAGGCGGTGCTGCAGAATTCATTCAAGAAGGGACCTATAAGTATATCCCCTACCATCGTCTTTTTAGAAGAACTGAGTTTTTGGATATAGAGGGTCATGGTCGATTTGAAGCCTACGCAAACAGAAATTCATTAAAATATCGTTCGATTTATGGGCTCGAAGACATCTTAACGCTTTATCGTGGTACCATAAGACACGTCGGTTTTAGCAAGGCCTGGAATATGTTTGTTCAACTAGGAATGACCGATGACAGTTATCGCATTCCAAATTCCGAAAACTTGACCTATAAGGAGTTTGTCAATCTATTTTTACCATACTCCCCGACAGATTCTGTCGCTTTGAAGTTGCGGCACAATTTGAAAATTGACCAAGACGACCTCATGTGGGGCAAACTCGAAGAACTCGATTTGTTCAATACCGAGAAAACCATTGGCATTCCTGATGCGAGCCCAGCTATGGCACTGCAAAAAATTCTCATGGATCAATGGACACTTCAGCCTAATGACAAGGATATGATTGTGATGTATCACAAATTCGGTTACGAACTCAATGGCACTAAAAAACAAATTGACAGCAATATGGTCCTTGTAGGAGAGGATCAAACCAATACTGCCATGGCTAAAACTGTAGGGCTTCCCGTGGCCATTGCAGTACTTAAAATCCTGAATGGTGTGATTAAAAATCCTGGGGTGCAATTACCCATTACAAAAGAGGTATACACTCCAATCTTGGAAGAATTAGCAGAATATGGCGTTGTTTTTCAGGAACATCACGTCCCCTATATGGGCTATAACCCCAACAATGGCGCCGGATAATATGTGATTTATCGGCGGTCTAAAAAAACCATGATGAAATACATCAGGGTAGCCAATGACCCAAGTGCAGCGACGACATAAGTCCGTGCTGCCCAGTTTAACGCGTCTTCAGCACCATGAAGTTCTTCTGCGGTCACCATATTTTTGGTTTTTAACCAAATCAAAGCCCGTTTGCTAGCATCGAATTCCACGGGCAATGTGATTACAGAGAATACGGTAGTGGTGGCAAAAAGCAAAATCCCCAATAAAAATAAAGAACTCCCCAGAGCCGATCCAGTGGCCGACAGAATGATTCCAATCATAATCACAAAGTTGGACAACTTACTGGCTACACCTACCATAGGCACAATCGAAGAACGCATGGTAAGCCATGAATAAGCCTGAGCATGTTGCACCGCGTGGCCACATTCATGCGCCGCAACAGCAGCAGCAGCAGCATTGCGCTCATGATAAACAGATTCGCTTAAATTAACGGTTTTATTCATTGGGTTGTAGTGATCCGTGAGTTGGCCTGGTGTAGAAATGACCTGAACATCATAGATTCCATTGTCTTGAAGCATCTGCTCAGCGATTTCCTTACCACTCATTCCATTGCGCAAATGCAATTTACTGTAATGTGCAAATTTCTTTTTTAGGGTATTGCTCACCCACCAGCTCGCCAAAAAAATTAGCCCCGCTAAAAGATAATATCCAGACATAATTAAAATCTTAAGGTTTAAAAAAATGCGTCAAAACTAATGCCAAAACAATATTAGATTATTCATCTGACATTCTGACCGAAGATCAGTAAAAAAACTAGCCGACTATATTCACGATTTTACCCGGCACCACAATTACTTTCTTGGGGGTTCTGCCTTGCAACTGAGCGGCAGTGCGCTCATCGGCCATTACTGCCGATTCAATTTCTTCTTTAGAAAGATCCAAAGCAAGTTCTAGAGTAAATCTGGTTTTACCATTAAATGAAATAGGGTATGTTTTGGTGGATTCCACCAAATACTTGGGATCGTACTCCGGATAAGCCGCTGTGGCTATACTTGCGTCATGACCCAGCTTCGCCCAAAGTTCTTCGGCAATATGTGGCGCATAAGGAGCAATTAAAATCGTAAGAGGCTCAAGGATAACACGTTCTTGGGCCTTAAGGGCCATTAATTCATTTACTGCGATCATAAAAGTGCTGACCGAAGTATTAAAACTGAACTCCTGAATGTCGGCGTTTACCTTTTTTATGGTTTTGTGCAAAACCTTCAAGGCCTCTTCAGATGGGGCCCGCTCAGAAACATAAAAGGAATCCATCTCGCCACTGTGATAAAGCTTCCAAAGCTTTTTCAAAAACCCGTGAACCCCAGTGATTCCAGCAGTACTCCAAGGTTTGGACTGCTCTAGTGGCCCCAAAAACATCTCGTAAAGGCGCAGAGTATCGGCCCCATATTGATCGCAAATATCATCCGGGTTGACCACATTGAACTTGGACTTTGACATTTTTTCTACCTCTCTTTTGACCTTAAAAGTGCCTTCTACCTCTGTGACCACCTCAGTCGCGCTATATTCTGGGCGCCAAGTCACAAATTGCTCGACATCTAATTCATTGCTCAAAGACACCATAGAAACATCACAATGTACACTTTGCAACATCTGAGGTTCATAATCTTTTATTCGACCTACCGAAACCAATTGTTTGCCATCAGCAGTGCGATAAACAAAAGCACTTTCCCCCAGAATCATACCCTGATTGATCAACTTTTTAAAAGGCTCATCTACTGAAACAAATCCACGGTCAAAAAGGAATTTTACCCAAAATCTACTGTAGAGCAAATGCCCTGTAGCGTGCTCGCTCCCCCCGATATATAAATCCACAGAACCCCAGTAATTCAGGGCCTCGGCACTCGCAAACTCAGATTGATTACTTGAATCCATATAACGGAAAAAGTACCAACTACTGCCTGCCCAACCCGGCATGGTATTGAGTTCTAAGGGGAATACCGTATCGTAATCAATATTTTGATTGGCCACAACACAATTTTGAGCAGTATCCCAGGCCCACTTATCGGCACGTCCCAATGGTGGATCTCCATCTTCGGTAGGCAAATAGGCATCTACCTCTGGTAAAACTATGGGTAAATGCTCAGCATCAATCATTTGAGGTAGACCATTTTTATAATAAACTGGGAAAGGTTCCCCCCAGTAGCGCTGACGACTAAATACGGCATCGCGCAATCTATAATTAATCGTCCCTTGACCATGACCACATTTTTCCAGCGCCTCTATTGCGGCGGCACAGGCATCATGATAGTTTAACCCGCTGAGAAAGTCACTCTGATCTATAACACATGGATCTTTTAAGGTGTAGGCCTCGTTTTCAATCGAAACATCTTTAAAGATATTCGGAATAGACAAATCAAAGTGTTTGGCAAAATCAAAATCTCGCTGATCCCCGCATGGAACCGCCATAACGGCTCCCGTGCCATAGCCGGCCAAAACATAATCACCAATCCAAATGGGGACCTGCGCCCCGCTCAAGGGATGGATGGCGTAAGCCCCTGTAAATACCCCGCTAATACTTTTTACGTCGGCCATACGCTCGCGCTCGCTTCGCTGAGCGCTCGCTGCCACATAGTTATCCACGGCTTGTTTTTGCTCAGGGGTGGTGAGCGCGGCAACCAATTCATGCTCTGGGGCTAGAGTCAAAAAACTGACGCCAAATATGGTATCAGGACGCGTAGTAAACACCTCGATTTGTCCCTGGTGACCTTTGATATCAAAACGGACCGTAGCCCCCACAGAGCGACCAATCCAATATCTCTGAGATTCTTTCAGGGGTTCCGGCCAATCAATTTTATCCAAACCGTCGAGTAAACGCTGAGCATAAGCGGTTATGCGCATACTCCACTGCTTCATTTTTTTACGCACTACAGGGTGGCCCCCACGTTCTGAAACACCATTAACAATTTCATCATTGGCCAAAACTGTACCTAAAGCGGGACACCAATTGACCTCAGACTCTGCCAAATAGGTCAAGCGAAATTCACTTAAAATCGCCTCTTTTTGTTCTAAACTAAAGTCCTGCCACTGAGCTGGAGTAAAACTCGGGTACTCTTGACCCATAGCTACGCTCCCGTCGCGCTCAAAAATCTCGATTAATTTAGCAATGGGTCTGGCCTGATCTTTCTGCGGGTCATACCAACTCTCAAAGAGCTGAATAAAAATCCATTGGGTCCAACGGTAATAGTCTGGGTTTGAAGTACGCACTTCCCGCTGCCAATCAAAACTAAAGCCCATACGGTCGAGTTGCTCACGATAGCGGGCTATATTTTCTTGTGTTGTTTTACTGGGATGCTGTCCCGTTTGTATGGCGTATTGTTCTGCGGGCAAACCAAAACTGTCATAACCTTGAGGATGCAAAACATTAAATCCTTTATGGCGCTTATAACGGGCATAGATATCACTGGCAATATATCCTAGAGGATGGCCTACGTGAAGTCCGGCCCCAGAGGGATAAGGAAACATATCCAGTACATAAAACTTGGGTCGATCACCAGTATAGTTACTGGCGGCAAAAGTTTGGTTCTGAGCCCAATAACTCTGCCATTTTTCCTCAATAGAGCGAAATGTATACTTACTCATAATGTACTGATATAAAAACCTTGACCGTTTTATCGGCCTCAAATTTACGCCTATTGACCGAAAGAGAAAAGTTTAATCCAGAGGTATTGAGTCATCCCAAAATTCCTCGTATTTTAGCAGTGAATCTGCCTGTGCTATGAGTCGTTCCTTCGAAAAATTTCAAAAAAGACGCTTGATTTCTTCTTATATCTCTGCTATAGTGAGTATAGGGCTGGTTTTATTTCTACTGGGGTTTTTGGGTCTTATATTGATCAATTCCAAAAAAGTTGCAGACCACTTTAAGGAGCAGATTGCACTGACTATTTTTCTCAAAGACGATGCGCGTAGTGTAGAAATTGATCAATTACAACAAACCATCGGACTTGCTGCGTATACAAAAAATTCAGTTTTTGTCTCCAAACAGCAAGCGGCAGAAGAGCACAGCGCCCTGATTGGCGAAAATTTTATGGAATTTCTCGGAGACAATCCTCTCAAAAATAGCATTGATGTCTTCTTATTGGCAGAGTTCGTTACCGCCGAGGATATTGAAAACATCCAAAACGAATTACTCCAAAACAGTTTCGTTGAATCGGTGAATTATGACAAGCCTCTTATTGTACTCTTAAACGACAATATCAAAAAAATTAGCTTTTGGGCGCTCATTGTTAGTGGTGTATTTTTGGTCATCGCCATAGTCCTTATTAATAATTCTATACGCCTTTCTGTTTACGCAAAACGATTTACCATTAAAACTATGCAACTTGTGGGCGCTACAAAAAGTTTTATTCGCGCTCCTTTTGTGCGCCAAAGTATTTTGTTTGGCACTTTGGGTGCCATTATCGCCATTATGGGTCTTTTTGCTGTCCTTTGGGCCCTGAATCAGTATTTTCCTGAATTAGATATTATTGGAGATGTACAAGGTCACCTTTGGCTGGCGCTTTTTGTTTTAGGGACAGGGATTGTCATTAGCGGCTTAAGTACATTTTTTGCCACACGACGCTTTTTAAACTTGCGCAGCGACGAATTGTATTATTAGGGCAAAAAAGAAAAAACGTAACTTAGCCGGGCGTACTTTAGGCAGAATTTTAGACCACCATGGGGGAACAAAAAAGAAAAAAAGAACAAGCTAAATCTTCGTTTGTTTTTCATAAAACCAACTATAAAATCATGCTCGCCGGTTTAGCCTTTATTGCCTTGGGCTTCATTCTGATGGCGGGCGGAGGAAGCTACAACCCTGAAGTATTCAATCCAGAAATATACAGCTGGCGCAGAATTCGATTGGCCCCTGCCCTGATTCTGATAGGATTTGGACTTGAAGTCTATGCCATTCTCAAGCCCCATGGTAAATCTGAGTCATGAATTACTGGGAAGCCATAGTTCTGGCCATTATTGAGGGGTTAACCGAGTTTTTACCTGTATCCTCTACAGGACACATGATTATCGCCTCTTCTTTTTTTGGCATCGCTCAGGAGGAGTTTACCAAATTATTTACAATTGCCATTCAACTGGGAACCATTCTCAGTGTCGTAGTGCTCTATTTCAAACGGTTTTTTCAATACTTTGATTTTTATAAAAAATTACTGATCGCTTTTTTACCAGCGGTAGTTTTAGGATTACTGCTCAATGATCTGATTGATCAACTGCTTGAGAGCCCAGTAACTGTGGCCATTTCTCTGATCATCGGCGGCGCTATACTCATTAAGGTCGATCAATGGTTCGGGCAAGGTTCCGATACCGAGATCAGTTATAAAACAGCGCTCCTTATTGGTTTTTTTCAATGCCTCGCCATGATCCCAGGGGTCTCTAGAAGTGGGGCCAGTATTGTTGGTGGGATGAGTCAAAAGCTTTCCAGGACGGCCGCTGCAGAATTTTCGTTTTTTCTCGCTGTCCCGACTATGTTAGGTGCTACGGCTAAAAAATCTTTTGACTATTATCAAGCAGGATTTTCTTTGACCGAAGAGCATGTCAACCTCCTTGTTTTGGGCAATGTAGTGGGTTTTCTTGTGGCTCTTATCGCGATCAAATCATTTATCAATTACTTGAGTCGAAGTGGCTTTAAATTATTTGGTTATTATCGGGTAATTATAGGCATCACTCTGCTGGTATTACACTTTTTTGTTCATCCTTTGAGTTTAATCTAATGGCAGACAATCCATTTGTACAGGGCCAAGTCATCCTGATCGATAAACCCCTGAATTGGACTTCATTTCAGGTTGTCAATAAAGTACGATGGCTGATCCGAAAACATTATGGGCTAAAAAAACTAAAAGTGGGCCACGCAGGGACGCTAGATCCGTTGGCCACAGGACTATTGATTCTATGTACCGGGTCAATGACCAAATCTATAGAAAGTTTTCAGGGACAAGAGAAAAAGTATATAGGGCGTTTGAAACTCGGGGCTACTACTCCAAGTTATGATTTAGAAACACAGGTCGACCAAACCTTTGAATACGCGCACGTCAGCACCGAGATGCTCCACGCAACTACAGAGCAGTTTACTGGTAAAATTTTGCAAAAACCGCCTATTTTTTCGGCTATTAAGCAGGACGGAAAAAGATTGTATAGCCTAGCTCGTGAGGGCAAAACTACAGAAGTACCTGAGCGGGAAATTTCCATAGAGGAATTTCAAATAACACATATCGCTTTGCCAGAGGTGGAATTTGCCGTACGATGCAGTAAAGGCACCTATATTCGCTCATTAGCCCATGATTATGGGCAGGCACTAGAGAGCGGTGCGCATTTAACCGCACTGCGCCGCACGGCTATTGG
>JAYPSJ010000007.1:0-114222 GCA_038132955.1 Flavobacteriaceae bacterium | reverse complement strand
TTATTAGTACTTTTAACCCCAAAATCAACACCCATGAAATTTTTTAAAATTTTTTCAATTTTTTTGATTTTTATCGTTTTTTATTGCGTTTCGTCGGTGTTTTTGACCATTTTTTATAACTGAAATGAGTAAAAAAATCTCAATTTTCATGATGACTTGCTCAAAATTGTTTCCTGCATTTTCAGCTTTCACTCATGGCATTAGAAAAATTTAATGGCCGTATTTGTTTTTTTTGTTAATTCGCGGGCCGCAATGAACGCTCACCTAAACTTGAAAAGTCATTTAGGCCTAACCCTCGCTTTATGACCTCAACAAAAGGACTCAAATTCCTTATCGTCTCCAAATGGGGAGATTCACTCGATTTGGCTTATCGCCTGAAAAATGAAGAACACGAAGTCCTAATGTTTATTCAGGACCGAGATTCAAAAGAAATAGGCTACGGTTTCGTGAAAAAAACCAATCAATGGCAAAAACATATTGATTGGGCGCATGTCATTGTATTCGATTATACTGGTTTTGGGGCCCAAGCAGATGCCTTGAGACAACAAGGTAAACTGGTATTTGGCGGATCTGCTTATACTGATTTACTCGAACTGGATCGAAACTTTGGCCATGAAGAATTGGTCAAGCACAAAATAAAAACCATCCCCTCCAAAGAGTTTACAAATTTCCCTGCAGCGATTGAACACATTTCGGCTCATCCAGATTGTTACGTCATCAAGCCTTGTGGTGAAACACAAGAATACAAGCAGCTTTTGTTTGTTGGCAAGGACGATCAAGGTCATGACGTGATTAAAATGCTCGAAGCCTATCAAAAAACCTGGGGCGCAAACTTTGGCGCATTTCAAATCCAACGCCGTGTTAAGGGTGTGGAAGTCGCTATCTCAGGATTTTTTAACGGCAGTAAATTTCTACGGCCCGTTAATGTGAGCTTTGAACATAAAAAACTATTTCCTAATGAACTTGGTGTATCGACCGGTGAAATGGGAACCAGTATGTTTTGGTCTGAAAAATCCCCGATTTTCGAAAGAACCTTACAGAAAATGGAGCAGACCCTCGCTGCAAACAGATTTGTTGGGCACATTGACATCAACACCATTGTCAACGGTAATGGAATTTATCCTTTAGAATTTACTTCCCGCTTTGGTTACCCACAAATTAATATTCAGCTCGAAGGGATTAGCGAAAATTTCGGCCAAATGCTCTTTAAAATTGCACAAGGTCAAGACTTCAAACTGAAGGTCAAAAAAGGATTCCAAGTGGGAGCCTATATGGTAGTTCCTCCTTTTCCGTTTGACGATAAAAAGAGCTTTGAGATTTTTTCTAAAGATTCTGTAGTTTTATTCAAAACGCCAAATCGCGAGGGAATTCACCCCATCCAAGTTAAGAACATTAATGGCCAATGGCTGATCACCGGTAACTCAGGAATTGTATTACTCATTGTAGGCACAGGGATGACTATGAGAGAAGCACAAAAGAATATGTATAACCGGATCGCTAACATCATCATTAACAACAGTTATTACCGTAACGATATAGGCAACAGATGGGCAGAAGATTCCGACAAACTCCTTTCATGGGGGCTGCTATAACCCATCATATATCTTGAAAATAAATCATGATGGAGTTTAAAGAAGTCCTTAATCCAACTGCTGAATTTTTCGATTTTTTACCCCGGGATTGGCAGGAAGAATTATTACCCCAGTGGCCCGTGCTTGCACAATCTGCAAAGGTTTTTTGTATCTATAAGGACAATGATCAGGCAAATCTAATTACAATGGGTATTGTTTTTTCTGGGGATTTACCTCAGCTCACTGCGTACGAAAAAACCATAAAAAATCTACTCGCTGGTTATTCCTATATCGGTTATGTCTACACCTTACCAAAATATCGAGGCCAAGGATACGGCTCACAATGGTTCTCAGGATTATTCGCGCACTATCCTAAACATAACTTTTGGCTCACAATAGAAGAGCCAGCTCTGGCTGCCTTTTACCAAAAAAATAATTTTGAATTATTTTCTGGGTCTGGGCCTCTAGACTCAGGGGGCGAAATTTGTTTGACAATCCGTCAAAACCAATGACTCGCCAATCAAATACTTAAGGCTAAAAAAATGAGTTGATACCATTAATTATTTGATTAAATTAGAATTTATTTAAATCAACATGAGAAAGGAGACACTTTACCTGCTCATAGCCCTTCACTTTCCGTTGTGGATCATAAAGGATAGTTCATGGTATTTCTCATTAAATATTGAGGGTGACTTTATTTTCAAATACGTGTCGGTATCCTTTGCCCTCATTACACTGATCATCTCTGGTATTCTAGTGTTTTATGCGGAAAATAAAATGGCGAAACTTGAGAATTTTATTTTAACTATATGGCTGGCAGCCAATACCTCATGGATGGCACACGAACTATTTGATATTTATATTGCCGCCTATGCCGCAAAAGCCTTTTTCATTTTGGGGTTTTTATTGATCCCCGTATATTCGTTTAGTCTGGTTAAAGAATATCGCACGCGAAAAAATAAACCCGCCTAATTAACCCTTCGGGTATACTCTAGAATGGAAATCATTATTGTTTCAATCATTGCGTTTTTGGTCGCTGTTTTGACCTTTTTCTCAGGCTTTGGCCTAGGCACCATACTCACCCCTGTATTTATGTTTTTCTTTCCTGTAGAGCTATCAATAGCCCTAACGGGAGTGGTCCATTTTTTTAATAATATTTTTAAAATCATCCTTGTGGGGCGCAATGCCAATCGCGAAGTACTCTTAAAATTTGGTGTTCCCGCAGTCTTTGCTGCTTTACTGGGCTCTGCCATTCTGATTAACATTGCCGATGCACCCCCTCTATTTGTATATACATTTGGGGATTCCTTAATCGAAGTTTCGATGATTAAATTCATCATTTCTTTGCTTTTGATCATTTTTGCCAGCATGGACCTCATCCCCTATTTTAGAGATCTGACTTTTGATAAAAACAAATTGCCCTTTGGTGGAATAATGAGCGGTTTTTTTGGCGGATTGTCTGGGAATCAAGGGGCTCTGCGCAGTGCTTTTTTAATTAAAGCAGGGCTTTCAAAGGAAGCGTTCATTGGAACAGCTGTCGTAGTGTCAACCTTTGTCGATTTTACCAGGCTTAGTGTTTACGCAACACGATTCTCTCAGGCAGGCCTTATCGGTAATTTAAACTTAGTCATCTGCGCTACTCTGGCTGGCATCGCTGGTTCTTTTATCGGCAATAAACTCCTAAAAAAAGTAACCCTCAAGAGATTGCAATCTTTCTTAGCTCTGATGCTGATTTTGATCGCCTTAGGGTTTGGCGCTGGACTGATTTAAAATTCTTAAATTGAGATAATCTTAGAAGACTCTATTAAAGGGGACTTTAATATCAAATAATTATGTGGGGCCTTGCGGACGATTGTCTTGTGCTATAGCAAAAGTCACCGCCAAAGCGAAAGTAAAATTCAATAATATTTTCATTGTGAGGTATTTAGCTCGTGAAGGTAAAAAATCCTACAAACTATCAAAACTTGCTCTGGCCTAAGAAGACATTTACCCCGCTTTTTACGGGGTTTCCGCTCGCCCTACGATTCATGACCACTTGTCCACAGTGCCATAAGGCGTCAGAACTTTGGCCGTTAATCAGGTGCCAAAAAGGGAATTCATAAGTCTGATTGGGCCGAACAATCTTGACTGATAATTCAGAAAAATCAGTGACCTCATCTAGGGCGCTCACAGCACTTTGTAAATGAATTAAAGTCCCTGCTCTAAGTTCCTGATAAGTCATCGCCGTGTCATTAGTTGAGGGCGATGATATACTTTCCAAGGTGCTGGCTATTGTACTACTCAGTTTGTAAATATGTTCTATTATTTCGAATGTAGAGCGGCCGTCATTACTGGGTCGATAATTCAGATCTTCAGGACGTAAATCTGCGCTAGCCCAATAAAATCTATACCCCAACCCCGAAATAAGTCTTTGAAGTACCCCTTGGGCAGAATAATTTTCTGGGTAGGGGCCAATCTCGGCAAATGGAAGTTCATTTTCCTGTCCCTGCATCAGCTGAAACATTAAAAATGTGAATATTAAAATTAGACGTTTCATTTCTTATATCTTTGGTTAAAGATAATCATTGTTTTACTTACCCTTATAATCAACCATTAATCAATTTCAATGAAAAAAATACTCTCCCTTATAGCATTATTGATTACAGCAACCTCATGTGTCATCATTCGCTTTCCGGATACAATGCACGTAGATGTGAGTGTCCCTGAGAATTTCCAAAAAGAGGACATTGAAGTCATTATTGACACTTTGAAATCTGAAAAAGTCCAAGGCGTAATTCAAATGAAGCTCGAAAAAAAATCCTCAGATCAATAACATTACTCGAGGGCAAAAGCTACAATTTCGTCGCCAGACGGCGACCCTATTTTCCCCCCACCACAGTTGATAACGATGTACTGTCGTCCATCTATGGCATAAGTAGCCGGAGTGGCATAGGCTGGAGCAGGTAGCTCAGCCTCCCATAATAGATCACCAGTAGTGGCATCAAAAATATGTAACTTGGCGT
Source organism: Flavobacteriaceae bacterium (assembly GCA_038132955.1). GTDB lineage: Bacteria > Bacteroidota > Bacteroidia > Flavobacteriales > Flavobacteriaceae > BACL21. Next base: position 109,649 of record JAYPSJ010000007.1, on the reverse strand, counting down.
CTTTAGTGGCACCAATCACGACAATTCCTCCTTTTGTTACCAAAGGACCCCCGTAATTCTCTGTCCCTGTGCGTGCTATACCATCTATATAGAGTTCATCGTGGTGACCTAAAGGAACTTGCCAATTAATGACCCCCTTATTTAGGTCGATAGCCGTTAAAGTCCCCCAAGGCGGTTTAATTCCTGGATACCCTTTATCGTCCAAAAAGCGATTGTACCCATTCATTTTAAACGGGGTTGTCGGCGCTAATTCTTGCGGGGTTAAGGGTTCCTTGTTTGACCATTTTCCTGCTTCTTTATGGGTATTCTCAGCTAAATTTGTGGCGTCTCCAATAGTTAAAAAATCTGTTAGCTGGGCCAAATCCAAGCCTTGAATTTGAGGAAACCCTGGCATCATGTTCAGCCCATTATTGATGATTGATCGGATTTCTTCAGAAGTGTATTTGAACCCAATCCGCGTAAGTTCAGGATAGGCAGCACCATATCCATTTCGATTCCCTCCATGACAAGCAGCGCAATAGTTCTGATAGGTCAATGCGCCTCCTGAAAGGCCAGACTCTTGATTGGACTCTTGAGGAATCATTTCCATGATCCAAGGCAATCGAGAGCTATTAATATACATGATTTGATGTTCTTGATCTACGGCCGCTCCTCCCCACTCTCCGCCCCCATCAAATCCTGGAAAAATCCAATTGCCATTCTGAGAAGGCGGATGAAAAAGTTCTTTGTGAGCCACATCACGGTAGCGAGCTATTAATTTTTTATGATCTGATTCACTTAGTCCCCCTACTTCATCCTCGCTAAAGTATTGATCAGTAAATGGTGGTGGGGCCACGGGAATGGGCTGCGTTGGGGCAGGCCATTCACCCGGTAATGCCTCTAGGGAAACTGAAGTCTCCACAATGTCAAATAAAGGAGTGCCATCAGTTCGGTCAAATAAAAAAACATAGCCTTGCTTGGTGATTTGTGCCACGGCATCCACCCATTTATTCTGATGCTTCACTCTCAATAAATTAGGAGGGGCGGGAAGGTCTCTGTCCCAGAGGTCATGATGGACGGTTTGAAAATGCCATATATATTTACCTGTTTGGGCATCTAAGGCCACTAATGAATTCCCATAAAGATTATCGCCCTTGCGGGTCCCCCCATAAAAATCCCCAGAGACACTACCCAAGGGGATATAAACGATTCCTCGCTGATGATCCAGCGACATACCTGACCAGGCATTAGCACCCCCCAGTCTTGTATAAGCCAAGGGGTCCGGCCAAGTATCGTGATTCAACTCGCCTGGATGTGGAATGGTGTGAAAAATCCAAGTCAAATCTCCGGTCACAACATTATAGGCGCGTATGTGGCCCGGAGCAGCATCGATGGATTCGGCCACACGTGAGCCAGTAATCAGAAGATCTTTGAAAATAATGGGGGGACTAGTATTGGCTACAAATGGGTTAAAAGTGCTGGGGTCGCGATCCAAATCCTGAGATAAATCAATATGTCCATTTTGACCAAACGACCTAATTAATCCCCCTTCTTCAGCACTGATACACTGAATTTTTCCACCGACATTGTAAAACAATCTTGGTCCATTCGACTTATTGCCCGGCCAATAGGCCACTCCCCGATTCACTTTGTAAAATCGCATTGGATCCGTAATGATACTCGAATCCTCCTTTGCCGGATCGTAAATCCATATAGCCTTACCTGTTCTCGCATTCAGGGCCAACAACTTTGATTGAGGCGAGGTTGAATACAAAATAGTATCAATAATGATAGGGTTGCATTGGTTTTGTGATCGGTTATTTTGATCCTTATCCCTTGAGCTAAAGCGCCATACCTCTCTCAGCGATTTCACGTTGTCCTTATTAATCTCGGTCAATTCAGAATAACGTGACCCATCGGGAGTGCCTCCATAATGGGCCCAGGAGGAGTAATCATGATTCAAATCACCCTTGGCCTCTGACGGGTTACAGGCCGCGAACATTAAGGCCAGAATAACTATCATTGAAATAATTCGTAGAGTGCGTCTCATGTTCATTATATATTTCGATAAATCTCGTCAAAAGGTATCCGAAATCGCTCCCCGTACACGCCTTCCGGCTTGCGGATGCCACAGCTAACAATCATATTAATTTCCGCCCCGCGGGGTAAGCCCAGTAGACGTTTTACACGCCAGGTGTCTGAACCTTCCATAGGGCAAGTATCATAACCGATGGCCGCCATACTGATCATGAAGTTTTGCGCAGCCAAGCCACAGGTTTTATGGACTACCACCCGCATGTCTTTAGCCCGCACCTCACGATAAATTGGACGAAATATTCCGGTAATTAAAACCATGATATATTTCAGCCACCCATAAAGGCCAAATAAATCAAAATATACATTGGGGATTAGTTTGCTGTAATAGGCTTTAATGACCCGCTCACGTCGGCTTTGCTGGTCCTTTGGCTTGTCTGGATACATCTGGTGAATCATGTCCAAATTAGCTTGGGCACGAGAGCGCCATAAATCCTTTCTAGAGACAAAAACCACGAGTTGCTGGGCCGTACGGGCGGCATTTTGATTAAAACACAATGGCGCCATTTGCTCAATAAGCTCTTTATCGGAAATGTGTATGAACTCCCAAAGTTGCATATTGCTGCTGTTTGGGGCCAATGCGGCCTGTCGTAAACACTGCTTGACTTTCTCAGAGTCAATAGGCTGCTGCGGATCATATACACGAATCGAGCGACGATACTCAATGGCCTGCGAAACTGTTTTTTCTTCTTTCAACAAATCAATTCTATTTTTTGGCCTTAGGATTAAAGCCGATAAGCCCCGAGGGGGATGATGATAGTTTTTTATTCAACATCCTCATCACCTAATCGATCGATTAATCCGTCAATTTCTTTAATCAACTCCCGTCTTTGCTCCCGGGCCTTCTCTCGCACCTCTTCTGGTTTATCTGGATTAGCGATTACTCCGGAATAATAAGTGATCAAAGTATTAATTCCATTCAATTTGGAGGCAATTCGCATTTGCTCGACCTGAGCCTCTAATGCCTTTTCAGATTTTTCCTGAGTTCTTCGGCTCTTAATCAATTCCTTGCGGTTGAGTTCGATTTCTTCTCTTTGCAATTGAATTTCTTGTCGGCTGCCGTAGATCGAATAGACCAGCCCCGCCAAGGCCAAGCCAGAAAACAAAGAATTAATCGCCCCAAATAAATCGCCAAAAGTCCCTCGGTGGGACCACTCGTCCAGATAGACCATAGTCAATATTCCAGAAAGGGCCCAAACCAGCACAATGCCGATGATGATCAGACTGAGTATTTTATTGTTTGAATTCATGAGTTGGTTGTTTTGATTCGCCATTTGAAATTAATTGAAAACTGGCTGTCTATTTGTATCATCAGTTAAAAAAAGACCTTAGTTAATCGTCTTGTTTTAGTAGCTCAAAAGCATACTGAAAATGGGCCTGCTGGATCTTGTCGCCTTTTTTGCGTTTAGATTTAGCTTTGGCTTTGGTCTGTTCCATGGCCTGAGTCACCAAGCTCGCGACACTGGGCGAGAGCTTCTTATCTTGGCTCAACTCCTGGAGCTGTAAAATCCAATTGATTTGTAAGTTACGATTAAGGGCATGTGTTGCAGAAAGGCTCATCAGGTCGTCGCCTAACTGATCGAGCAATCCATCTACCCCAAGTGAAGAGCCCATGGCCACACCGGGCAAGGTTTCTTTGACTGAATTCATATCATTGAGTCTGCTTGTGGACAACATTCGCTTTAATACCCGATTTTGAATGCTAGAAACCCGCTGTAAAACACCTTGGTCACTAAATAATTGGACCAAATCTTTAGGCATCAACCAGCTAGGGTTGTTCCAAAGCTCTTGGTGCAAAAACTTTAGGGCTCTTTTCTGTTCGGCCTCGGGGACCCCTCGATAAGGCATAGCCCCTTGACCTTTATTTGATCGGGTTTCATAAACCCCTCCTACGATGGCCGCCACATGATTCACATAGCGCGAATAAACCCCTAGGAGTTCTCCGTAAAGTTCTTCTAAATCATCATAGGTCGCTCCTTGAGGCGTAGTCCATTGCTCGAGGTTTTGGGCCACAATTTTTAAATTCTTCAGCCCGTAATCGGTCGCCTTTACCGGGTCGTCCCCAATATTTTCAGTTTGAGCGTTTGGATCATTGCCCCCACCCCCGAACATATAAATCGGATCCAAGGACTTTTCATCGACCATGGCCTTGAGCTCGGACGCTACCTGTTCGGTATTTAATCCATCATAATACCGATAACCCCACTCGATGGCATAGTGATCATAGGGCCCTATTTGCCGCACGAATCTGATATTGTCGTCTCCGGGTTGCGCCACATAATTGTAGCGCGCATAATCCATTATAGTACTGGCAATTCCCATTTTTTGGGTAAAATCTCCTGAGCGCAATGAGTCTACAGCGTAAGCAGAACTCGCCTTCATATTGTGGGGAAGCCCTAAGGCGTGACCCACCTCGTGCGCGATGACCCGGCGCATCATTTCACCAATTTCTTCTTCTGGAGTATCCAATGTCCGGGCTTTGGGATTGGCCGCCCCGGTCTCGAGCAGATATCTATTGCGATACGAGCGCAAGTGATTGTGATACCAGATTACATCGCTCTCGATGATTTCACCAGAACGTGGGTCTTTTACACTAGGCCCCACAGCATTTCTGGTGGTGGAAGCCACATAGCGCACTGTAGAATAACGAACGTCTTCTGGCGAAAAGTCTGGGTCTTCTTCGGGAGTCGGAGGATCTTTGGCGATTATGGCATTTTTAAATCCGGCCGACTCGAAAGTCGCTTGCCAATCCTCAATACCTTGCTTGAAATATGGGCGCCACTTCATGGGTGTAGCTGGGTCTAAATAAAAAACAATGGGCTTTTTTGGCTCCACGAGTTCGCCGCGCTTGTAAGCCTCTAGGTCTTTAGGCTCCAGTCGCCAACGCACAGCAACCTCAAACTCATCTGATTTTAAGGCCGGTGAGGAATAATCAATTTTTTTGAGGCTAAACCACCCCACCCTCTGATCAGACCGGCGCATTTGCATGGGTTCCTTAGGTAGTAGTACTAAGGAATGATTCACCTGAAAACTAAAGGTACTTGTACGATTCCCACGTGGGGCTTCACCTACTTCAAAGGTCAGGGTGTGCAGCACCTCAACATTTTGCGGAAAGCTACGGCACTTTTCGATAAAAGACCTGCTCTTGTCTTGCCGTCCGATTTTATACTTCTTTTTATTGCCTTCACTAATTAGATTAAATCCCGGAGAATCCTCAGAGAAGTAGTCGCTGACATCAATGAGAGAAACGGCCTGATTCGGACCATCTTCTGAATCGTTTTCTAAATCAAAAGCCGCCAAAATTGGCGCGAAATTGTTCGCCTCTACCGACTGCGCAATAGGGTCGTTTTCATCGGCTGTATTGATAAAGGAGTGCTCGCGAAGTAATAGTCGACCTGCGCTTTTTTCAAAACGGACAATGCGTTCTGCCGTTTTACTCCCGGCATTAATATAACCGGAATAGTCGGCCGGAAGCTGGGCAAATCGCGTCACCATAAGTAAATCTCTACCCAAGATACTATCAGGGATTCCCCATAGAAGCTTTCCTTTTTCCGCATCGAAATAACTGTCGATGAATCCACTCGATTTAGGGTAATCTACCATAAGTGAATCGATCGAATTAGCACCAGGGATTGGCTCAGATTCTTGACCAAAAGCTAAACCGCAGCTCAATGCCAAAATCAATAAAGTAAAACGAGTCATTTTTTTTGTCATGAATTCACAGATTTAAGTCCAAATTGCAATGGTCGCCATCAAGGCAAATCCCAATAGGATGGAAATGAGTTTTGCGGTTTTTTGTGCGTGATCTTCAAAGAGTTCCGCGATGATTTCAAGAGTGGCTATGTAAAGGAAAGTCCCAGCAGCAAGGGTGTCGAATACAGCTTCGAACATCACAGAGGTCCATCCGTCTTCTAACCCACTGACCACACTGCCTAAAACTATGCCCAATGGGGTCATGCCTGCAAAAAACACGATAGTTCTGCGAATTAAGCTTGGGGCGCACTGGGCGTTGACCATATTCAGGCCTAAGGCAAAGGCCGCAGATCCCTTATGGGCCACAATGGCGATTAAAATCACTAGCCCTGAGAGAAAACCTTGCTCTAATCCCAGAGACATGCCCGCGATTATAGAATGTATGGCCAAAACCAAAAACAATATGGTGGGGAAATTATTGGAGTCCTTTATTTTCTGCGCCGCATCATGACCCGAGAGGCCTTTGTCGATCATCATGATCAGAATAAACCCCAGGGCCGCGGTAAGTAAGCCATAGGGATATTCTCCGGATAAATTGAGGCTAGAAAAATTGTCCAAGCCGTCGGGCAACATGTGTAAGAATCCTGCGCCCAAAAAAACGCCTCCGGCAAAGGCGTTGCCGATATTAAGATTTCCTGGGTGCGCTCGATCGAAACTTGGCCGCAGGGTGAGTAGTCCGCCCAAAACACCCGCAGCGGCAATAATTAAAATGGCCGCAATTTTAAAAGTTAACATGACTTATGTATGATTGGTTGGTGTTCTAAATATAAGGAAAAGCATCCAGTGAATGGCCCGGAAAGAGAATCTTAGCTATCTTTAAGTCGACAACCTCATTAACAGAGCACATGGATAAACGCAGTTTTCTTAAAAAAGCATCGATACTTGGCGTTTTGCCCTTTACTTACCCCAAATTCTTTGGCCAAAGCGATGGGTCAAGTAAGCCGAATAAAGCCATGAGTCCCCCCGGGAAAAGCACTCAGTCTCCTACAGATTTTTGGGAGACAATACGCAGTCAGTATGTTTTGACTACCGATTATATTAATCTGGAAAGTGGGTATTATAATATCATACCACAACCCACGCTCGAAAAACTCCAAACCAATATGCAGCGGGTTAATTTTGAGGGATCCCATTATATGCGCACTCAGCTCGACAAAGACCGAATGGCAACCACCCAGGCTTTGGCCGAATTCATGGGTGTACCTTCGAGCAATTTGATCATTACCCGAAACACCACAGAATCTTTGGATTTGGTCATAGCGGGTTATCCCTGGCAAAAAGGCGATCATGTCATTTACGCCTTACAAGATTATGGGGCTATGAAAGTCATGTTTGAGCAAGTAGTTGAGCGCCATGGCTTAACCCAGGACTTGGTCTCAGTGCCCAATCACCCCGAAGACGACGAAGAAATCGTAGCCCTTTACGAATCCAAAATTAAGGCCAACACCAGAATGATTATGGTCTGTCACATGATCAACATAACAGGGCAGATTCTACCGATCAGGAAAATTTGCGATATGGCCCATGGCCACGGCGTCGAGGTTTTAGTAGACGGGGCGCACTGCGTGGGCCATTTTGACTTTGATTTAAAAGAGCTTAACTGTGACTATTACGGCTCAAGCCTTCATAAATGGCTGGCCGCACCACTTGGCAACGGACTACTCTATATCGATGATAGGCGCATTGGTCCACTTTGGCCTCTTTTGGCAGACTACATTGAGGATCGCAGCAATATTCTAAGGCTTAATCATCTAGGGACCCACCCTGCATATATAACTTTGGGGGTCAATGACGCTATGGATTATTTAAACACCATTGGACTCGCCCGCAAAGAAGAGCGTCTTCGATTTTTACGCACTTACTGGATGGATGCCCTGAGGGATGTTCCCAATGTGGTGATCAATACCCCTTGGGAGCCCCATCGCTCTTGCGGCATCGGCAACATTGGCCTGAGTAACTTAGCTCCAGGGGTAATGGCCCAAAGACTACTGGATGAACATGGTGTATTTACCGTGGCCATTGATTACGCCAATGTGCATGGTTGCCGCATCACACCCAATGTATTTACCACCACTGCAGAATTAGATCATTTCATTAAAGCCGTTAAAACACTCGCTCAATCTTAATTAATTTATGGCACTGCGCTCTTTTAAAAATATTGGCCCAGGTATCATTGTCGCGGCTGCCTTTATTGGGCCAGGAACGGTGACTTTATGTTCTATTGCTGGAGTGAATTATGGCTATGCACTTTTGTGGGCTGTTTTAATGTCTACGGCGGCCACCATAGTGTTACAAGAAATGGCAGCGCGTATCGGACTGATCACCCAAAGTGGTCTGGCAGAACTGATCCGGGGACAGCTCAGTAATTCTCTCTGGCGACAGCCTTTGCTATGGCTCATTTTACTGGCCATTGTCATGGGCAATACAGCCTATCAAGCAGGAAATTTGGGCGGTGGTGTACTGGGAATAAATGCGCTAATTGGGCCCCAAAATTTTAGCATCCTGGGTGTGGAGGTGAATTTGACCGCCCTTATTTTAGGGCTCATTGCCTATGTTGTCCTTTCACAAAACAGTGATAAAGTCCTAACGCGAATTTTGACCTTACTGGTTTTGTTCATGAGTGCCTCCTTTGTAATTACCGCCTTTTTGATTCAACCCAATATCCCTGCATTAATGAGCGGCTTACTCATACCATCTCTCCCAGAGCAAAGTCTTTGGACCGTTATTGGTCTGATAGGTACCACAATAGTTCCTTACAATATTTTTCTACACGCCTCGCTTGTGAAAAAAAAGTGGAATGATTCCACTGCACTACACCATGTCAAAAAAGACACCTATTGGACTATTGGACTCGGGGGCTTGGTTTCGATGAGCATCGTGGTTTGCGCTGCGGGTTCGGGTATAACACAAATCAGTAGTGCGGTAGATTTAGCCGAAGGTTTAAAGCCCTTGTACGGCTCCTTGGCTACAGCCCTCATGGGCGTCGGGCTATTTGCTGCTGGCTTAACCTCAGCCATCACTGCACCGCTAGCCGCGGCCTATGTGGCTTGTGGATGTTTGGGTTGGTCGACCGATAATCAGAGCCAAAAATTCAAACTCGTTTGGCAGGTGGTTTTGATTGTTGGTGTATTACTATCGGCCACTGGAATCAAACCCCTTACCGTAATTCAATTTGCGCAAGTAGCTAATGGAACCCTTATTTTCATCATCGCCGGACTAGTCCTATGGCTGGTCAATAAGTCCGAACTTATGAAACAAGCCGCTAATACCCTTTGGCAAAATATTTTCGGTGGGCTGGTATTTTTGGTGACCTTATTGGTTGGATTTAAAGGCATAAGTGGCGCCCTACAAATGCTTTTTTAAATGGACATTAACTGCGACTTAGGAGAAGGAATGGCCAATGACACTCAGATCATGGCCTATATTTCACGTTGCAATATCGCTACTGGGGCTCACGCTGGATCTCCGGATCTCATTTTAAAAACTATGCGGATAGCACTAGAACACCAAGTCGCTATCGGGGCCCATCCTTCTTATGCTGATCGTCAAAACTTCGGGCGTATTTCTTTGGATTTACCCCATACTCAGCTCAAAAATAGCTTGCAGGAACAACTCGAATTGATGCTCGAATGCGCTGATATCTGTGGCGTACCACTGACCCACATTAAACCCCATGGAGCGCTTTATCACGATGTGGCTAAAACCCCAGAAATAGCTGAGCTGCTAATGGATGTGGTCAAAGAACTCTGTCCAGAGGCTATAGTAATTACTGCTGCAAATTCTGTACTATTTCATCTAGGTGATTTGCCCCTAGGAGCGATTTGGGCCGAGAGTTTTATTGATCGACGCTATAACCCTGATTTAAGCCTCGTGTCCAGAAGTGAGCCTGAAGCCATCATCCATGATCCTGACCAGGCCAAACAACAATTTCTCAACTTGTGCGCTGGGCAAGTTCAAACCATTGAGGGCAAACTTTTGTCCTTAAACTCTAGGACTAGTTGTATTCATTCAGACCACCCAAATGCCTTGGCGATTGCCAAAGCCATTTGGGCGATAAATCATGACTAATGCAGGGGCTTGAGTCGATAAAATTTGTCCCACTTGGCGAGCATGCCCTAATCATTCAATGGCCTGAGGGTATTGACCCCAAAACCATCACCCAAATCTGGCGCCTGCGTCAGACACTTTTACACGAATCTATCCGAGATAGCATTGTAGCCTATCATAGCTTGACTCTGGTATTTAAGGCCCCACAAATAGATTTTACGCCTTGGATTGATTGGGTTCGGGCATCCTGGAGAGGCTCAGATCAGTCAGTACGAGGAAGTGCCTCCCCAAATATTCCCTCGGACCAGTTAAAGGAGCCCAAAAATCAGCCCCCTAAAAAATTTATTGAAATCCCCGTTTGCTACGACCCTGAATTCGCCCCTGACCTAGAAGCTTTTTTAAAGGCAAAAAATCTCAGTCTATCCCAACTCATCAAAGCACATACTACCCCAGAATACCCCCTTTACTTTTATGGCTTTCAACCCGGATTTATGTACTTAGGGGGTTTGAATCCAGACTTGCATCATCCCCGTAAATCTGTGCCGGCCCAAAGCGTGCCGGCGGGAAGCGTTGCTATCGGCGGGGCACAAACTGGAATTTACCCTAATGCTGCCCCTGGGGGCTGGCACGTAATTGGTCGCTGTCCTATAAAACTTTTCGATCCTCTTGAGCCTGAGCCATGTCTGGCAAAACCGGGCGGCCACATAAAATTCGTGCCCATAAAAAGAGATGAATTCCAAGCCTATTTGACTGAATCACAAACGGCTTCCCACATAGCCAAAACCGAGCAGCGAGCGAAAATCAAATTCGGTCAGATTGAGGTTCTAAAATCGGGTATTTATAGTTCGATTCAAGATGCAGGTCGATTTGGCCATGCGGCCCTGGGGGTTCCTCAAAGCGGGGCTATGGACCAAGAGTCCTATCGATTAGCCAATGAGCTCCTGGGAAATAAAAAAAATTGTGCTGCTCTAGAAATAACTTTTGGTGGGGCAGCCCTAAAATTCCAAAGCGATACCATTATCGCCATAACTGGCGCAGACTACTCACCAGCAATTAACCAGGTTAAGGTTGCCATGAATAAGCCCATTGCCGTAAATTCTGAAGATGTGCTGATTTTTGGTAAAAGAAACTGGGGTGTCCGTACTTATATTGGTGTTATCGGCGGTGTCCAAAACCCAAAAATTATGGGCAGTAGAAGTCAGTATCAGACCATTACCCCTGAGTTCACTTTAACAAAAGGAACTTTGATACCCATTCCAATCATAAGTAATAAAGACCGCTTTATGCTCAAGCCCCATCGCTCAGAAATTAACAAAGATGATCTAATAAAGGTCATGGATTGGAACAGATACAACCCAAAAGCCATCAACTTTATATCAAGTCAAAAAGCCGTAGAAAGCGATCAGCCCCTTGAGCTCGAGGTGCTAATTGGCCCGGAATACCATAGACTTGAGGAGCAAGAAAAAAATAGATTACGAGGTACCTTCACCCTAGGGCGGAATGACCGAATGGGTTATTTGGTTCAAGAAAAAGTCAGCAACAAACTTCAGGCGATTCACACCTCGGGGGTATTGCCAGGAACGGTGCAGCTCACCCCAGGGGGGCAGATTATCATCTTAATGAATGACGGTCAAACCACCGGTGGCTACCCCAGAATTTTTCAACTCACCGATAAAGCCAAAGCACTTCTGAGTCAATGCGCCCAAGGGCAAAAAATCCAATTTTATATCGCCATACAACGAGTCCATTCAAAATAAGCCCATCACTGCTGTAGCAAATTCCTTGTGTTGCTTCTCGGACCAATGCAGACCATCTTGAAATTTCATTTCCATAATCGTCTCTGTGGCCAAATACTCGGCGCCATGATTTTGAGCCACCTCAGGAAGTAACGCTATAAGCGATCGCCATTTCCCATGAGTGCATTGGAACCATTCTGGCAACCGATGGCAAGTTTCATCCGGGCCAGTGGGAGCCGCCAAAATCAGTTTAGGTCGTTGATTGACAAGTAGTGGATGCTCGCTAATAAGAGCACACAAATCAGATAAATCATCGACGATGTTTTGCGCAGTTCTTTGAAAATGTGTTTTTAAATCATTTGTCCCTAACATGAGAATCACATGGGATAAAGGCCGATGGCTTTCCAGTAGAACAGGCAATATATCTTTGGCGCTGCGCATGGGGCGTTCTATTTCATTGATAGTTGTAGTCCTGCCGTTAAGCCCTTCCTCAATTACATGAAAAGCAGGCCTCATTAATCGCTGTAACACTCCGGTCCATCTGATATCTGACGGGTAGCGAGATCCATCTATGGGGTTATAACCCCAAGTATTGGAATCACCAAAGCATAAAACAGATTGCATCATATGACTTATCTATTCAATTAATTCCCTTTAAATCGAATCTAGAATAACAAACCAAAAATCTTGTATTTAAGATTAAAGAATATAATCGGTCGTCACAAAATTGCTCTGTCGTTCACGCAACATATCGTTGATGATCCCCTTATTCAGAGGATTGTCTTTAGCCGCCAAAAAAGTACGGATTGAAAAGGCGCGCAGAGCATCATGTACGCTCAGAGTGCTCACCGCTGAATCCTTGCGACCAGTAAACGGATAAATATCTGGCCCGCGCTGACAGGCGCTGTTAAGATTAACGCGACAAACCAAATTAACTAGAATATCAATGAGTGGCGCCAACTCCTCTGAGTCGGTCCCAAATACACTGACTTGTTGCCCGTAATTACTCTCTGCCATATCATCTAAAGGCAAGTGTATGTCCTCAAAATCTCTCACAGGTATAACCGGTCCGAATTGCTCCTCGTGATAAATTTTCATTTCCTTAGTTACTGGATAAAGCACCGCCGGAAATATAAAATTACTACTGCGCTCACCGCCGCGTTTATTAATGATTTTTGCACCTTTTTCCAAAGCGTCATCGATTAGCGACTGTATATAGTCTGGTTTATGTGGCTCAGGTAGCGGAGTTAAAAGAGTATTGTCCCAGGGCATCCCAAGCTGCAAGGCGTCCACAGCATTAGTGAATGCCGCTAAGAACTCATCCTTTATTTTTTTATGGACATAGAGTATTTTCAAAGCCGTACAACGCTGTCCATTAAATGAAAGTGTCCCAGAGATACACTCCGCCACCGTGTTTGATAAATCAGCACTTGGCAATACAATTCCTGGATTTTTTGCCTCTAGCCCTAAAACCAAACGCAGTCTGTTTTTATTAGGATGTAAGTCTTGCAATGCAATGGCTGAAGAGCTGTGGCCAATCAATGCCAGTACATCGATATGACCCGATTTCATAATTGGTGAAGCCACTTCTCTTCCGCGTCCAAAAAGCACATTAACTACACCTTTGGGAAAACTGGTCGCAAAAGCCTCGAGTAAAGGACCAATCAAAAGAACGCCTAGCTTTGCCGGTTTAAATATTGTTGTATTTCCCATTATTATAGCAGGAATCAACAAGGAAAAGGTCTCATTTAGCGGATAATTATAGGGCCCGAGACACAAAACAATGCCAAGAGGGCCACGCCTAATATGAGCCCGAACACCCCCAGCATTTGCAAATTTTGCACCCTCCCTATCGACCTCTTTATATGCCTCAATAGTATCATAAATATATTCTACCGTTCGGTCAAATTCCTTTTGAGAATCGGCTAAATTCTTACCAATTTCCCACATGAGTAACTTAACAATCTCATCGCGCTTGGTAACCATTTTGTCCGTAAAATCTTCCATACATTTTATACGGTCTTTGACGCGCATTGTGGGCCACTCTCCTTTACCGCGATCATAAGCCTTAACTGAAGAAGCTATTGCCTCTAATGCCGACTGTTGGTCCATTGCACTTACATGTCCCAGTAAAGTCGGCCCTGTATCTCCTTCACCGTTCACCGTCTCAATTGTGGAATAAACCTCTGTGGTAGGTCCATTCCATGTCTTTAATTGGCCATCGCAAACATATTGATTTAACGTAATTGGGGTCACTTGGTGTTGTTGAGGAATGTCAACGCTAATTTTATTCATGCCTTGTGGGTTTAGCCCGAAAGGGCCTCGTTTAATTAATTATAGAATTCAATAATTCTGGCGAAATTGACCCTAATTTTTATTGGAAAGAGTCGTAAAAAGTACAAAAAAATAATGATTACTAAAGTTATGCTAAATGTTTTTCTCGCAATAACACATGCTTTAAATTTGAATCAAAATTAATATCGATGACCTCACCAATCACATTTAAGTTTTATCATCCCTTATTTTTATTACTAATTCCTGCTGTGGCCATGACGCTAAGCGACACAGTTCAATGGTCCTGGTTCGATTTTTTGGCCATGGGTATCTTACTCTTGGTCCTAGGATTTAGTTTACAATTTATCCTGAAAAAATGGCGTGATTCCTCAAGCAAATGGCTTTATTTCACAGGGGCTGTATTCTTGTTTTTACTCCTCTGGGCAGAACTCGCTGTAGGTGTTTTTGGAAGTCCTTTGGCCGGGCAGTAGACCTTGTGTTAATGCCGAGTTCCTTTTGGCATAGTCATTCCTCGTGGGGATAATACTATAAATACGGCTCTACTGAAAAAATCCGAATCACATTAATAACAGGTAAACCATTGCCGCAGCGGCGCCTCCTATAAAAGGCCCAATAACCGGAATCCAAGCGTAGCCCCAGTCGGAATTTTTTGATTTTCTAGGAATCATATGGTGCACCAAACGAGGCCCGAAATCTCGAGCTGGATTAATGGCATAACCCGTGGTTCCTCCCAGGGCCATACCAATGACCCAAACTAAAATTCCCACGGGAAGGGCGTCTAAAGAGCCAATGCCAAAATTCTCGACGGTAACCTCAGGTACACTGATGCTTGGGCCCGCGATAAACAAAACCCCAAAAACGAGCATAAAAGTACCAATCGCTTCGCTAAACAAATTGTTTTTAAAATTGCGAATAGCGGGGCCTGTACAAAAGGTGCTGCGCACTAAATCAACGTCCTGGGTTGCGCGATAATGGTCTATATATAGAATATAGGCCAGCCAACTTCCAGCCATAGCCCCAAGAATTTGAGCCAAGACATAACCCAAAGCCAAGTCCCATGAAAATTTGCCCGCCACGGCCAGCCCTATGGTTACCGCGGGGTTGAGGTGGGCTCCACTGAATTGTCCAGTAACAAATACCGCTACAAATACAGCAAAACCCCATGCACTAGTGATAAGCACCCACGGTGTTTGACCCGACCCAATGGTTTTTTTTAAATTGACATTGGCCACCACACCCATACCGAGCAATAGCAATATGGCCGTTCCAATAAATTCTGCGATATAAGGCTCTGTCATAACATGTAGTTTTTTAGCAGTTGTTCTTTTTTATCAAGCTCATGGGCCACCCATTGTTTGTTCTGTAAAGTTATGGCCATTTCTAGACTTTATGATTCATCAGCTAAAAATTTTTCTAATGCGCTCATGCCAGTGCTCAATGATGCGCTGTGTCTGATCGCTCGGCTTTGGATTGAAAGTTTTATCGATCTGCCACGTGTTCTCGAGGGCCTGCATGGAGGACCAAACCCCTACGGCCAGACCTGCCAGAAAAGCCGCCCCCAAAGCGGTAGTTTCGGTTTCCTTTGGTCGTATGACCTCAGCATTTAGGAGGTCGGCTTGAATTTGCATCAGCAGGTTATTGTTGCTGGCGCCTCCGTCAACTTTTAGACTTTTGAAGGAAACTCCAGCGTCTTTTTGCATCTCCATTATGATGTCTCTCGAACGCAAGGCAATAGCCTCAAGTGCCGCCCGTGCGATATGCCCTTTAGTGGTGCCCCGAGTAATTCCCATGAGGGCGCCCGTAGCATGTGGATCCCAATAAGGCGCTCCCATTCCTGAAAGTGCCGGAATAAAAGTGACGCCATCACTATCGCTCTCTGTTTGGGCCAGAGCCTCTATCTCTGGTGCCTGGCCGATCATTTGCAACTGATCACGCAACCATTGGATCAACGCCCCAGCAGTAAAAACACTACCCTCAATGGCATAAGTCACTTCATCTTCAATCTTCCAAGCAATGGTTGTAAGCATTTTATTTTTTGACACTACGGCCGTCTTTCCTGTGTTCATGATACAAAAACAACCGGTCCCGTAGGTGTTCTTTACACTTCCAGGTGTCAAACACAATTGACCAAAAAGGGCGGCTTGTTGATCTCCCGCGATTCCAGCGATGGGAATTTCTGCGCCAATTATGACGCTACTGGTATGACCCACGATTTCAGAAGAGGCGCAGACTTTTGGTAAAAGCGACGCTGGCACATCGAGCAGCTCCAGTAATTCTGCATCCCAACTTAATTCATGAATGTTATACATCAAGGTTCTACTGGCGTTGGTGACATCTGTGACATGAGTTTGTCCGCCAGTTAGCTGCCATATCAACCAAGTATCTATGGTCCCAAAGGCCAGTTCACCCGCCCGAGCACGGCGACGAATCTGAGGATCAGAATCCAAAATCCACTGAACCTTAGTCCCAGAAAAATAGGCGTCAAGAACCAAGCCTGTTTTATCGTGAAAAATTTGATCGTGACCTTTCTCGATAAGCTCGGCACATCGATTTGCCGTGCGGCGATCCTGCCAGACGATGGCTTTGTGTACTGGCTGTCCCGTCACGCGATCCCAGATTACGGTCGTTTCTCTTTGATTGGTAATCCCCAATGCGGCAATCTCCTCGGCCTTAACATTGGATTGCGCCATAACCTGACGAATCGCTTTGATTTGGGTTCCCCAGATCTCCATAGCGTCGTGTTCGACCCATGACTTTTCAGGGAAATACTGTGTAAACTCATGCTGGGCCATAGCCACTTGCTGGCCCTGCTGGTCAAAAATGATGGCGCGCGAACTTGTGGTGCCCGCATCGATGGCTAAGATATATTGCTGCATGACTCGTTTCCTTAAAGTTCTGGAAACAAGTTAGTAAAACCGTTAAAGCCGAACAAGAATTAGGGGTGTAGCCCCTAGAATTTTTAATTAAAATCCAAAAAGTTTTTGACGTTTGACGCGATAATTACATTGAAATTGTTCAATAACTTCTTCTGGAGAGTTAGTCTGAACCAATTTATTCCAGTTTTTCGTGTTTTCGGTATAGTCAAAATCCACGTGCTTCAAGGTCCATCGTTGCAACTCAAAAATCACAGGATATAAATCAATACCGCGATCCGTTAGAAAGTACTCTTTAATCTTTTTATCTCGATCGTTTCTATGAAAATCAATGATGCCAAATGCGCGCAACTTTTTTAATCGATCCACTAAAATGTTGGTGGCAATACCCTCTTGAGATTGCTTTAAGAATTCAGAATAAGTTCTTTTTCCTCTGTATAAATCTCTTACAATAATAAGAGACCATTTGTCACCAAGCATATCTAAGGAAACAGCGCATGCACAAGCCTGTTTTGAGTAAGGGTACTTTTTTGTCGACATCATTATTTTTTTGGTGGGCAAATTTATTAAAATGTTATTATTATATTACATATCATGGAGTTAAAACTTTTATAAGAACTACCTCGGCTGCATCTCTCGACTGTAAGCGATGTACATGAGCAACATCAAGTAGCCAAAAAGTGCTCCAGTTATTATGAGCAATACGTCCAAGGGCTGAGCGGCGCCAAACGACAAGCGCAATAGAATCGTAGTGATGACAAAACCGGTGTTGCGGATTAGCTTGAAATAGTCTTGAGACAAGGCGTACGACAAAAGCAGGATCAAAACATCTGCCAAAATTAAAGTGGTAAAAAAGTCTTTATAAAAGATGGCGTCTAAATTGTTGTCCAAAGAGGCAATTAAGTGGGTCCCGGTGGCTTGATGAATTATAAAATCACAAAGGTGTACCATTGAAATACCTCCTAAAATCACGAGCAAAATAGCAGATACACTTTTTTTCAAACTGTTGAAACGTTGTTCTCCGGGAACCATGTCTGGCTGATCAAAGGCTTTAAGTTTATTTTTGGCTTTGATAAAAAGAAGTATGGCTAATGCCATAATTAATACTGCGCCCAAGTCAATTAATAATGCCGTAAACCTTGGGTCGTCCAGTTGAATTTCAGCAAAATCAATTTTTGTAATATCCCCAAAAACTCGGCGTACCATGATCAAAGAAATCACCTCAAATTGTTTAAGCAAAGAGGTGGTAAAAGACCTAGGTAGATAAAAAATTAGTAGATAAATCTCGTAAATCAAGATAAACGAAAAGGGCGTGTAAATGGCATTGATCGGGTTCTGCAAAAGCCGACCTTCAAATAGCTCAATGGACCAAATTTGGCCCAATCCGATAAAGGCCAGATGGGTAAAAAACCCTGCTATAGCGAGGATAACCGTGAGCCGCTCTAGTTTAGCCCGTGTGTTTGCCGAAAACAACAAAGTGTATAAGCCCTTCATTTTTAGTAAATTACTGCCTCAAGGTACAAATATTTGTTCGATTAATGGCGGTTTAACTAGGGTAATTTCAAAGGGGCTGACCCCCCCGGAATTTGATGGATGAACTTCGAGTTTTGAACAGCTTTATACCCTATCTTTGAATTGAAAAAGAAAAAATTATGAAAACAGCATCCGCACTTTGTGCACTTTTGATGGTGCTGACCCATCAAGCGACTATGGCCCAGAAATACGAAACCCAACCTTTTGAGGTAATTAAAACCATCGAGGAAGCCGAGCTCAGGTTTTATCCGTCGGTGATGAAAATCCAGAGTAATGGGGATTTCGGATCTCTATTCCGCTACATCTCAGGGGCTAATGATACAGGGCAAAAAATTGCCATGACCACACCTGTGCAAATGGGAACCCCTGAAGGAGAACCTGTGATGCAATTTGTCCTGCCTAAAAAATTCAATAGAGAGAACACCCCGTCCTCCAGCAGTAGCGCTGTTCAGGTCATTGAATCGGAAGAAGGTCAATATTTAGCCATCGAATATGGAGGATATACCATGGATTGGCGAGAACGGAAAGCGGCGAAACGACTAAGAGCCATCGCAAATCAGCACGGTATTGAATTAATCGGTGAGCCCATACTAATGGTTTATAATAGCCCCTATCAAGTGTTTAATCGAAAAAATGAGATGTTATTTAAAGTCAATAGGAAGTAATTAATAAAAAGGCCGCACTAATCGTGCGGCCTTTCTTATTGATTGAATCGATTTTAATTATCTCACTGCCATAATCAATCGGACAATATGAGAATCTGCAAGGGTTCTGACCTCATCAAATTGTTTCCAAAAAGCAACGGCTTCTTCTGACAATTCTCCTGTGTTATCACGAGCAGTCAAAATTGCTTCATAACTGTTATAAAAGTCTGCCGTTACATAATTGATTGGTTTCTCTGTACCGTAATGGTTCAGTACTTTATGCAGTCCCCAACCTTTGCGAACAGTATCATTTTCTTTGAATGAAGGCATGAAATCTTCTAACTCAGCACGCTCGTATTCTGCTGCGCGATAAGGATCTACTTTCATATAGTTCAGCACGGCATATTCCGGTGGAGTGCCACCCATTTGAGGGCCATAACCGCCTTTCACAGACATTACAACAGAGTAATTTTTAACGTAGTGACTCATGGCTCTTCTTTGAGCAGTTCTCCAATCGATTCCAGATTTTCCGGGAATTGAATTTACAGGGCTCATTGAAAATGTAGGGCTCGTATGCAAGGTCACATAAATAAAGGTTGTGGTCAATTCATTCACATCAGGGTTCATGATTTGCCACATGTCCCATCCTACGATGTTGCCTTGATTGATTTGTTCTTTCCACATTTTCGAATAGTACTCACGTTCGATTTCAATGTGGTCTTGAACGTCTGCATTTTTAATCTGCCCGTACCAAAGTGTCACGTACAAATCAGATTGTGCGCTCATGGGCAATGCAAAGACCACAAGCAGGAAACTTAAAATTAATTTTTTCATGGTTTTTTGTTTATGGTTGAAGCTTCTCATATTGAAGCCTACCAAAGATAACATTTTAATTGTTATTTACAATTTAAATCGGGCAAGGGTTCGCTGCTCGATCGAATAAACCGAGCTAAACTGGGTCGATTAGATCGACAAGTACTCCGCCAGCAATCGATGAAAATGATGTACCCCCTGCTCTCTAGTGGGGGAGAATCGGCCCGTGTGGTATTGTCGTGCTTGAAGTCCTTTTTGTACGGCCTCGACCACAAATTCATCTTCGCGCTCGACCTTGTCTAAATCGGCGCCTGCCCCTTGGTCTAATTTGGATTCATCTAGGACATATGTGTAAAAAGAAACCTTTGATTGAGTCGGCGAATGCGGGCGTACCACATTAATAGAAAGGCCCCAAGGGTAAAAATTAAACATCATGTTTGGAAACAGCCAATAATAGTAGGCCGAAACCGCCTTACCGTGATCGGGATGCCCCTGGGGTAAATCAAAACAAATTGAATCGCCTTTGCTAAAACCTATCTGCAAATTCATGTGGGGGTATAGATGGGTTTCATAAGTGTCGTAATCAATAGCGGCATTCAATCCTGCATGAACAAAGGGAATATGAAAGCCCTCGAGATAGTTATCGCAGTAAAGCGCCCAGTGGCCGTTGACCAGGTAATCGCGACTGCGCAAAGGAACAAACTTGAGTTGATCCAGCGGTAAAAATCCCACGCGCTGGTCCATTTGACTCAGAGTTTCGCCTAGATCGAAGCTGGGATCAATACTTGTAAAAAGCAGCCGATGCCAAGTCTTGAGCGGATACTGGTACAGATGGTCGCAAGGACGCGGAAAATCCTCAGCTGCTTCAAACTCTGGCATGTTCTTGAACTGCCCGTCCAGGCCAAAACGTCGGCCGTGGTATCCGCATATGAGCTGGCCTATTTTCCCAGGATGATGCACCAGTATATTGCCCCTATGAGTACATACGTTAGACAGACATCTTGGCGTCCCCTCTTTATCACTGACAAGGAGCATAGGCTCACTCACCATAGGACCTAAAAAACTGATCGGAAAAACCGATCCGCCGCCAGGCAAGGCAGTATCTAAATCCCCTACCCACTGCCAGGTCTTACAAAAAATGGCTTCTTTCATCCTCTCGAATACCTCTGGTTTGCGATAAAACTCAGCGGGCAGCGTTTCCGCTATTTTAATATCTGGATGGATAAAAAAACGACTCATTTTTTGGTCTTGATTAGGGTAAAGTAAACGAAAATTCCTGCCAATACCAACAAGCTGCCATAACCTACCACTTCTAAGCCACAGCCATATATAATCCATAAGCAAAAAGCAATAGAAAGCCAAGAGACCACTTGCATGAATCTATGTGGTAAAGCATCTTTTTTGAGCAGTATCAGAAGACTTATGATGGTCATCAAATATGGCGTAAGTACCGAAAGTGTGGATATATTCATCATAAATCCAAAGACCTTTGCCAATTGCTCGGAGAATCTGAAGGTCAAGACTGTCGAGGCCAAAACACTAGAAATAGCGATCCCAATAATGGGCGCCCCATGTCGATTTATACGTGCAAAAATTTTGGGAAAAAGTCCGTCGCGCGCAGAGGCCATCGGGATCTGACCTTGAATCAGAAGCCAGCCATTGAGCGCCCCAAGCGTTGCTGCAATCGCTCCCGCGGCTACAATGTACTTAGCCTTTTCACCCCAAAAGACAGAAGCAGCATCGGCAAAAGGAGCGGAGGAATTTTGTAATACCTCTGGGGGCAGGATTCCAAAAATGGCCACTGAGGACAAAATATAGGTGACTCCCGTAATCCCAAGAGCAATCATACCCGCACGCCCTACTGTTTTGGCAGCATCTTTGGTGCGACCACTGGCTACTGTAGCCGATTCTAAGCCCAAAAAGGCAAAAAGCGTGAGTGTGGTCACCGCAGAGATAGCCTGTAAGTCAGACTGCCCAGATAAATTGTCAAAATTGATCAAAGACCAGTCGATATAAAAAATACCGATAAATCCAATCGCTAAAATAGGAAGAAGCTTCAGGACAGTGGTGATTTTTTGTACCCAGGCCACGGTGCGAATGGAAAAACTATTCACTGCGATGAGCGCCCATATTGCGCCAAGACCACAAGCTATGGCCAAAGGAGTATTCGTGTTGATTTCAGGAACAAAAACAGATAGATAACCCACAAAAGCCACTGCGATAGCCGCATTTGTGCACCATATTGAAACCCAATAGCCCCATCCGACCAAAAATCCCCAAAAATCTCCAAGCATCAATTTTACATAAGCATAAGGGCCTCCTATGGTTTCAGGAAGCCTCTGACTGAGCTGTCTAAAAACCAAAGTAAAAAGAAGAGCACCAATTGCAGAGTAGAGCCACCCAAGAAGGCCAATACCGCCAAATGCCGCTAGAGTGGCCGGCAATAAAAATATCCCCGAACCGATCATGTTTCCGGTAACCAAAGCCGTACTCGACCAGAGTCCAATTTTTTTCAAACTTTATGGTTTTAAAAATTCACAACAATCTAAAACAATTGCCTTAGATGCTTTTGAAAATAAGCGGCACTTTGTGCCACACTACTCATCGAGTTCTCGGCGAAATTTCCGCCTTGTTCAATATAGTGATATTTTAGGTTAGCCCGTGCTGGGTCAGGCATCAGATTTACATAGTCGATCGAACCATTACCGAGCTCGGTATAGTCCTGAGTGACTTTGTCCATGTCTTTAATATGCCACAACGGAAAACGTCCGGGAGCCAATTCAATTACCTCTTTTGGAGTAAAAATTCCGGCGCGCGCCACCCAATAAAAATCGACTTCAAGTTGCACATGCGCAGGGTCTGTTTGCTCAATGATATACTTATAGGGCATGAACTGTTCATATTGCGCAAACTCATATCCAAAATTATGATATGCAAAGCCCATGCCTGCCGCAGAGGTGCGTTCACCGATGATACTGAGTTGCTCCGCTAATCTTTTAAAACCATCCGGAGTGCGATCTTCCTCTCGTACTATTGGCCAGACGATGAATTCATCACCCAAACGCGAAGCCCCCTCTATACATGAATCTGTATAAGCGATGAGCTCATCTTTTGAGGACCACATATAATCTGCAAAACCATAATGCCCGCTATTAGTATTCAAGTCGAGCGACTTCAGCTCATTTTTGAACACTTCAGGGCTCATCCCGTAATATGTTTTGCTATTGGCATCATAGCCATACGACTCAAAGTTGGTGTAGCCCATGGCTTTTAGTGCCTTTAGGGTTCCTAAAACGTCGCGCTCCATAGCATCACGTACAGTGTAAAGTTGCAGGCCCATCTTGTCAGTCTTAGTGGGGCTACCCAAGCAGGAATAGGGGGCCAAACTCGCAAGAGACATTGTGGTTCCAAGCTTAACAAATGTTCTTCTTTTCATGAATCAATACTAAATCGAATTAATTAGTGAATAATTTATTTCAGCAGGGCAAATTATTGGCGTCTTATCCAAATTAAATAGTATTTTATGTAAACAACACTTTACATTTTTTATGTCAAATTTACTTTACATAACGCATGTAAAAAGAACTTTACATAAATTTTCTTATATTTACACAGAAAATCTATCTCAAGGAGCTTGAAGCTAATTAAAGATACGACAATAAGCGTGATTGCTGTATGATATTTCGACATCGAGTGAAAGAATTTCGTTTAAAGCGCGGCTGGTCGCAACAAGAACTTGGGACTCGTCTAGGAGTCAGTCGCCAAACGATTATCTCAATCGAAAGTTATCGTTTCAATCCTAGTCTAGAGTTAGGTATGCGTCTGTCTATAGAACTCGAAGTGCCTATAGACACATTGTTCTTTTTTGATTATCCGTCTATCTCCACGATAGATTAAAAGATCATTAAATATTATCGAAGCGACATCGCAGGAAGTTTTTATTACTTACATTGTAACATTAAACTAGTTTTCACGCACCTGTAATGTTTACTGAAAATCAGGTAAGTTAGCCGCCGCTGCTTCAGCGATGGCTCATCCCATTAAAGTGGCTATCTTGGAATACCTTACTGCCAATGATGGTTGGCATGAAGAATGCCTTTCCAACAAAATAAACCTTCCTAAAGATTCTATACAAAAAGGCTTACACGAATTACGCGCTTTAGGGCTAATACAGGGTAACATTAAAGAAGACGAGATGCGTTTTCGACTCAATAAAGAGAACTGGCAGGAATTTAAAGATTATATCAGAAGTAATTTTGATTCATAATTTCTTTAATCTAAACCAAAACCCCTCTATACATCACAAATCTCAAATGCCTTAACTAATGATACTATAGGGTCGTCTGAGGTAGGCATAAATTCCTGGGCGACATATCCTGTGAAGCCTGTAGCCGCTATGGCGCGCATAATTGCCGGATAATAAAGCTCTTGTGTTTCATCAATTTCATGGCGACCAGGTACCCCGGCAGTGTGATAATGTCCAAAAAACTCATGTTTGTCTTGAATACTGCGGATAATGTCTCCTTCTTGAATCTGCATATGGTAAATGTCGTAGAGCAACTTAAAATTTTCACTCCCCAAGGCTTTACACAGGGCCACCCCCCAATCTGAATGATCACACATATAATCGGGATGATCAATTTGGTTGAACAATTCCATCTGAAGCACCACCCCATGCCTCTCGGCCAATGGCAGTATATGTTTAAGCCCCGTGACACAGTTCATCAAGCCTTCTTCATCGGTCATTCCATCGCGATTCCCACTAAAACAAATTAAATTAGTATAGCCTGCCTCGGCCACAAGTGGAATCATCTTAGTGTAATTGTCGATCAACTCGGGGTGATATATTGGGTTGTTCCATCCTTTGGTCAGGCCTAGCTCGGCTCCATTGCACATCGAACAATGAATATTGTGTTTTTTTAAAAGCGGCCAATCCTTCGGTCCCACTAAATCAATAGCGCTTACACCTAATCGCCGGAGTATAATTAAAAAATCCTCCAAAGGAATCTGCTCATAACACCAATGACAGACGCTGTGGTTGATTTTTCTCTGAGAATTCGTACTCAAACTCATCAAGGTATCCGAATCCAAGCCTTTAGCGGAGGCAATTAATGGCGCGGTTCCTATAACCAATCCTCCCAAAGTCGTCTTTTCAATAAAATTTCGTCTTTTCATGTTACCAAATTAATTCATTAAGGTAAGGATATTTTTGCGCAACTCAGCACAATCAATATACCTCGCATATTTTAACATATTTTTACGCAGAGGTCAACAAAAAGTATTTTACTTTGACCTTTTAACCAATCTAAAATTTTACATGCAAAAAGCCTTAAAGTTTGCCAGATTTTGCCTACTGACAACCCTAGCATGTGTTTCAGGTAATGTGGTCTACGCCCAGAAACAGGCCTATGTAAAATTCATCAATCAAGCCCCAAACATTGATGGCCATTTGGACGAAGCCATTTGGTCCATCGCAATTCCTTTGGATCATTTTACTCAAAACTTCCCTACCGATACCTTGCCGGCACAATACCCGACTCAGGTCAAGTTTTTGTACGATGATCAATTCCTATATATTGGTATAGTGGCAAAAAGCGTTGGAGAAAACTTTGTCTCCACCTCATTAAGGAGGGATTTTAGAGGCAGCACAAACGACAATGTGTCGTTTTTCTTCGACACTTTTCAAGATGGGGTCAATGCCTATCAATTTGGCGTCAATCCTTACGGGGCGCAGCGGGAATCGTTGGTTTCAGATGGAGGCATTGATCGCAATTCATTCAATCCAAATTGGGATGTAAAATGGTTTTCAGAAGGTCATATCGAAGGAGATGTTTATGTTGCTGAACTAGCTATTCCATTTTATTCAATAAAATATCCCGAAGGATGTACACAGTGGAATTTACAAGCCTATCGTTTTGATTTGCAGTCTAATGAACATTCTACGTGGTCGAGAGTAGATCAAAATCAACTTCTGTCAAACCTGGGCTATCTGGGAGTGTTGAATTTCGAAAAGCCTTTGCCAAAAAATAACAGCACGAATTATTTTATTCCCTACTTAAATACTTCGCGCGCCCAAAATTTTGAAACGGATAGTGAAGTAAAAAGCGAAATTAAGGCTGGTTTTGATGTTAAAATTCCTATCGGCACCCAAATGAATTTAGACCTGACACTTAATCCAGATTTTTCCAATGTGGAGGTAGACGACTTGATCAATAACATTTCTCGTTTCGAGGTGTCGCTTCCAGAAAAGAGACAGTTTTTCCTAGATAATAGTGATCTTTTTTCAAGCTTTGGTAATCCTCGCGATGCTTCCCCATTTTTTTCCAGACGCATTGGTATCGCTCGTGATCTCGATGGCAATACCATTCAAAATGACATAATTGGTGGTTTTAGACTCAGCGGAAAACTCAATAGCAGTTTGCGGCTTGGCGTGCTTTCCCTTCAAACTAGTGAAGACGCTACAAACGGCATCCCTAGCAACAATAACAGCATGCTCGCCCTTCAGCAGAGAGTTTTTGGGCGATCTCAGGTGGGGCTTTTTGTCATCAATAGACAGTCATCGAGCAATGAAATCCTGGCTGAAGACGATACTGAATATAATCGAGTCTTGGGGATTGATTACGCCTTAGCATCTGCAAACAATAAATGGACTGGGAAATTCTTTGCCCATACTTCTATGAGCGAAGGTGATTCGACAAGTAAATGGAGTGGACAAGCCTTAATTCGTTATAATGATCGATTTTGGAACGCCTTCTCTATGGCGCTTTTTATCGATGACGCCTTTCAGTCCGATTTAGGTTTCATTCCTAGAACTGGATTCGTTAAAAAAGCAGATAAAATCACCCGAACCTTTTATCCAAAAACTGGTTCGGTAAATACTTATCAATTGGGATGCTACAATGAATTTTATTTCACTCAAGATTTAGACTATAAGCAAACAGATCATACTGTAAAATTTGAGTACATCGTTAACTATAAGGACCAGTCCCGGTTAGAGGCTAATTATTTCAGCAGGTATGTCTATTTATTTGACGATTTTGATCCAACCAAAAGCGACGATGGATTAGCCTTGCCACAAGGGAGCGATTATCGCTACAATTCCTGGGGATTAGAATACAATTCAACTTTATCCGGCCTGTTTACCTGGGGAGCAACAGCATCCATGGGTGAGTTTTTCAACGGAACAATTCGTGGCCTAAAAGGACGTCTGAATTATCGAGATCAACCCATCTTTAACCTGAGTCTCGAATTTGATTATAACGACATTCGACTGCCAGATCCGTATCCATCGGCCAGACTCGTTTTGATCGGACCAAAGCTTGAATGGACCTTTAATAAAAATCTATTTTGGTCCAACTTCATCCAATACAGTAACTTTAGCGATAATTTTGGAATTAACTCACGCTTGCAATGGCGATTTGCCCCCATGTCGGACTTGTTTTTAGTCTACAATGACGGTTACGACGCAGTGAACTTTTACAGGCGCTATCGCTCGATCAATCTCAAACTCAATTACTGGTTTAATATTTAGATTTATACTAGATCAACAAGCGTTGAAAGGCCTCTATGGCCTGATACTCGGGCAATCCAAGTCGGTCGTACAACTCAGCTGTATGTGCGTTTCGCTCTTCCGCTCTTTGCCAAAACTCTCGGTTGTCTGGTCCTGGAAAGACAGGAGCATCTTTTTGTGATTGATGCTTAAAGATGGCTTTGCGCTTACTAAAGACCTCCTGCGGGCTGAGTGGTACGGCCATATCAATGGCTTCAATAGGCCATTCTTGCCATGCCCCGCGATATAGCCAAACATAACATGACTTAAACCACGGCTGGTCTGCACATTGTTTTAGAGCCTGAGTGATCGCCTCAAGGCAAATTCTATGGGTTCCATGTGGGTCAGATAAATCCCCCGCAGCAAAAACTTGATGTGGCTTTATTTCATTAAGTAAAGCAACGGTTTTGGCCACATCGTCATCTCCCAACGGATTCTTTTTGATGGTACCTGTTTCATAAAAAGGCAGGTTCATGAAATGTATGCGATCCTCGGGAACCCCAACAAACCGGCAAGCGGCTTTGGCCTCACATTTTCGGATCAAACCCTTGAGATTGCGCAATAGCTCTCCATCCATTTGATCTAAACTACTTTTGTTTAAAGCAACATTTACTAGATTCGAAAGATCCTTATCCATATTACCCCCATAATGGTTGATTTCGTCGAATAAATCAATCAATTGCACTACGTAATCATCAAAAACCGCAATGTTGCCAGAAGTTTGATAAGCGACATGCACTTCATGTCCTTGATCTACAAGGCGCTTAAAGGTGCCTCCCATTGAAATGACATCATCATCTGGGTGAGGGCTAAAAATAAGCGACCTTTTTGGCATAGGCGTGGATCGCTCAGGACGGTATTCATCATCGACACCAGGCTTGCCTCCAGGCCAACCGGTAATGGTTCTTTGAATTTTATTGAAGATGTCCAGATTAATGGCGTATGCCCCATTATGTGCCGATAATAATGACTCTAATCCATTTTCAGCGTAATCATTCTCTGTGAGTTTCAAAATGGGCTTTTGGGTTTTATAACAGAGCCATATGACGGCTTTTTTGACCATGTCTAATTGCCAATCTACTGTGCGCGTGAGCCAAGGGGTTGCGTAAGCCACCAAGTCCGATGCCGCGGCTTTGTCTAAAAACACCAAAGTATTAGGATGATTTTGTAGAAAGGTTGCGGGTATTTGATCGGTCACTGGACCCTCTAAGGCCTTTTTTATAATTTCACTTTTGCCTTCCCCCCAAGCCATTAGAATCACTTTTTTGGCCTTGAGTATGATTCCAACTCCCATTGTGATGGCCCGATTCGGCACATTTTCAGCACCGTTAAAATCACTGGCGGCGTCTAATTTAGTGATACGGTCCAAACTAATGAGGCGGGTTTTGGACTTGCGGCCCGATCCGGGTTCGTTAAATCCGATGTGTCCTGTGCGACCAATCCCCAATACTTGAATATCTAGACCTCCTGCATCGGCAATGGCCTTCTCGTACTGAGCACAGTAGGCACCAATTTCTTCTTCATCAAGTTGTCCATCGGGCACGTGGGTTTGGTCGGAAGGAATATCCACATGATTAAACAAATGCTCTTGCATAAATCGGTGATAGCTTTGGATAGCTGACGGGTGCATTGGGTAATATTCGTCCAAATTAAAGGTCATTACCTTTTTGAAACTCAGGCCCTCCTGCTGATGCATGCGGACGAGCTCTGCGTAAACACTTTTAGGGGTGGACCCTGTGGCCAGGCCTAAAACACAGTATTTTCCGGACTCATTTTTTTGTTTAATTGTGGTTGCGATATCGCGCGCGACTTGGTGTGAGGCTTCTAATGCAGTGTCAAAGACATGCAATGGGCTGGTGGTTGTCATAAAATAAAATTGCGGAAACTAAATTTACTCAAATTTTGGGTCTAATCAATATCGCATAAAAAAGGAGCGGAAAAACCGCTCCTCTTCTACAAATGTAGACCTAAAGTTATTTCATTTTTATTGGCAAGGATGGTGCTGAAATCCATTTAATCAAGGTTTCAACTAAGCCATATAAATAACCATATACAGCAAGAGAAGCATACATTTGAATCAATAATACAATCACGCCAATGTAAGACATTACAACAGCGGTCAATGACGACATAGAATAATTGTCTCCCATTTGAGACATTGAGCCTCCCATGTCTAAATTATTCAATGAGTTAAAGGCTCCGCCGATGACCTCAAGTGGGGTGCCATCTAACAGTTGTGCTAAAATCATCATTGGAAACTCAAATACAGGCATCACAGCGCCCAAGAAGTTGGATCCTCCGCTGGTATACACCCCAGTATTAAGAAGCCAAGCCAAGGTCATGGTAACAGCGCCAAAAAAGGCCAATACCGCCATAAATTCGCCGACCATTCTGATATTAATCATGACAAAGTCTTTAAAAACTAAACTTAGTACCCCGTCATGACCTCCTTCAAATGATTTGCCAGCACTACGAATCACTCTTGCCAGCAAAAATCCTGCGTAAACAAAAACTAGCATCGATA
Source organism: Flavobacteriaceae bacterium (assembly GCA_038132955.1). Classification (GTDB taxonomy): domain Bacteria; phylum Bacteroidota; class Bacteroidia; order Flavobacteriales; family Flavobacteriaceae; genus BACL21. The sequence continues at coordinate 79,809 of JAYPSJ010000007.1, read as the reverse complement.
AGATGCTCCCGACTTTTGCCATGCCCCCTTCAGCGTTTCCGATATAATCCATAGCCGATTCTGCAGTTCCGTATAAAAACAGAATCAGAAAAATAAAGGAGGCGTAGTTATAAATGCACGAAATGTGACTTCTAACCCCGTCATTGGAATTAAAGTTGGAAAGCATGTCAGAAAACATACTCGCCTTCATGGCGCCCTCAGCTTTTTCAGGCAATCCAAGAATAGTGTCTAAGATTTTCATATGTATTTGGTTTAAATTGTTGATAGAAAAATAGTTAAATTTTTATTAAATTCTGTTTTTTTTAACATAAAAAACGTTGAAATAACATTTCTCAGGCTTTAAGTTTGAGATTATATGGATAGTTTATTTTTTATTTCAGTTTAAAGTTCTCCTGTATTTCAATAACATTTTTGGTTATAGTCAATACCTATTAAGGAATTGATGTTTCATATTAATGAAGCTCAATGTCTCGCCAATTCTTTATTAACTTCGATTTTAAATAAATTATCCATGGAATCACATCATTCAAATGGATCGAGCGGCGGAAAATGCCCTTTTTCGAATCCATCACATCGCCACACGGCGGCCGGCGCCCTCTCTAATTCAGATTGGTGGCCAAATCAACTCAACTTAAAGATGTTACATCAAAACGGGCCACAAATCAGCCCTATGGATGCCTCATTCAACTATAAGGAAGCCTTCAGCAAACTCGACTTGGAGGCCGTGAAAAAAGATTTATTCGATTTAATGACGGATTCGCAGGACTGGTGGCCAGCAGATTATGGCCACTATGGACCGTTTTTCATCCGTATGGCCTGGCATAGCGCAGGAACCTATCGCGTAGGAGATGGTCGTGGTGGAGCCTCAGCAGGAACTTTGCGTTTTGCACCCCTGAACAGCTGGCCAGATAACGGCAACCTAGACAAGGCCCGTAGATTACTTTGGCCTATCAAGCAAAAATACGGTAACAGTATTTCTTGGGCAGACCTTATGGTTTTAACAGGAAACTGTGCTCTTGAGTCTATGGGCTTCAAAACTTTTGGATTTGCCGGAGGGCGAGAAGACGTTTGGGAACCAGAAGGTGATATTTACTGGGGCCCTGAGACCGAATGGCTTGGTGACGAGCGTTACACTGGGGATCGCGATTTAGCAAACCCACTAGGAGCAGTTCAAATGGGTCTCATTTATGTGAATCCAGAAGGGCCAAATGGCAAACCTGATCCCGTGGCCTCGGCGCGAGACATCCGTGAGACTTTTGCCCGAATGGCGATGAACGATGAAGAAACTGTAGCCCTGATTGCCGGAGGACACACCTTTGGTAAAACCCACGGAGCAGGAGATGTAAAACACGTCGGTGCCGAACCTGAAGGCGCAGGCATCGAACACCAAGGCCTAGGATGGATCAGCACTTACAACAGCGGGAAAGGTGGCGACACCATCACTAGTGGTCTCGAAGGGGCTTGGACCCCAACACCAATCACTTGGGACAACAGCTACTTCGATACTCTATTTGGATACGAGTGGGAACTCACCAAAAGTCCTGCCGGGGCACAACAATGGCGTCCGAAAAACGGGGCGGCAGCCGATGCCGTGCCAGATGCCCATGACCCAAGCAAACGTCATGCGCCAATGATGGCTACTACAGATTTGGCTTTAATTCATGATCCAGCGTATTTGGCGATTTCTAAAAGATTCCATGAAAATCCAGATGAGTTCGCCGATGCCTTTGCACGTGCTTGGTTCAAGTTAACCCATAGAGATATGGGGCCAGTTTCTCGATATTTAGGCCCTGAAGTACCTGCAGAGGAGCTGATTTGGCAAGACCCTGTGCCTGCCGCAGATTATAAAAGTATTGACCAAAGCGATATCGCTGAGTTAAAAGTTTCTCTATTGAACTGCGGTTTGAGCGTTTCAGAACTCGTCTCAACAGCCTGGGCCTCTGCGGCCACATACCGTGGAAGCGACAAGCGCGGTGGGGCCAATGGCGGGCGTTTGCGACTAGAGCCACAAGTGAGCTGGGCCGTGAATCGTCCCGACCATTTACCCGGAGTTTTGGCAAAAATCGAAGGCGTACAAAAAGCCTTTAATGACGCAAAAAACGACGGCAAAAAAGTCTCCATGGCTGATTTAATCGTTTTAGGGGGTTGTGCGGCTATCGAAAAAGCTGCCGCTGATGCTGGCCACCTGACCGTGGTCCCATTTAGTCCAGGACGCACTGACGCTACTCAAGAACAAACTGATGTGGCCTCTGTGAATTTCCTCGAGCCCAAAGCAGACGGTTTTAGAAACTTTGTATCAGGAATGCACGATCGCTTGGCCGAAGAACTCTTACTGGACCGTGCTCAACTCATGACCCTGACTGCTCCAGAGATTACTGTTCTAGTGGCAGGGATGCGTGTACTAGATACTAATTCCGATGGCAGTAAGCACGGGGTTTGGACCGATCGCCCAGGAGTACTGACCAATGACTTCATGACTGCCATTATGGACATGAGTGTCAAATGGGAGCCTTCAAAGCAAGACAAAACCACCTACATCGCAAAAGACCGTACGACAGGAGAAGTGAAACGCACAGGAACGCGCGCTGATCTTGTATTCGGATCAAATTCTCAACTGCGTGCCATCGCTGAGGTCTATGCCGCCGGAGACGGACAAGAGAAATTTGTACATGATTTTGTCAAAGCTTGGGATAAGGTGATGAACCTAGATCGCTTTGACTTGCGCTAAACGACAGAATTCGTGATTCGCAAATCGACTGGTTTAAATTTTAACGCTTAAAGTTTAAACTCGTATTAAATAACCGATCAATGGACTTTTTTTAAGGCCTGTTGGTCGGTTTTTAATTGCTGTAAATAGAGTCATACTTTAGCGATGGGCCCGGAGAGACAATGGCCATACTATGACGAAAAAAGGAAAGGGATACTTACGTGAATAAAACGCCTGCCAACAATGGCGGACATTGAGGCGGGCAATTCATAAATAGACCACCAGGACAATGTAGATCAGATCCCGGAAATAACAATGATGCAATACTATTTAACTTCAAAAACACGCCAAAATCCTATTCCAAGGACGGACAATCGGATAGCTGTTCCGGATCTGAGGCGGTCTGGTCACGAAATTCCTGGCCCGTTTGCCAATTGATCCAAAACCAATCGTCAGCTTCTTTTACCGCCAAGCAGGTACGATTACCGTTGATAAATATCTTTGAATCCTCATAAATACATGGCACAGATTCGCGAGCGTTTTCGTAATTCCACCCTGAGAGATACACCCCATGCTTGCCTTTTTTATAAACAATGGCAAAGGGTCGATTAATGCCAATAAACTCAAGGCTGTCATACTCCATCGGGATTAGTTCTCGTGTCATCAAGCCGCGATACAACCACTGATAGAGGCCCCACTTCTGGCTGCGCTTGTGGCGGAGTTTAAAGGCTCCATCACCGTTTTGCTGATCCAAAACAAGGGTGTCGGCTTTGAACTTCCGCTTCATTTGAGGCTCGGGAAAGTTTTGGGCGCAGCTACCATTAATGGTCATCACACTTAATGCAATCATAAGGGGAAAAATAATTCTTATTTTAATCATAGTTTTATCCACATATTTACGGCCTCGTAGTTCAAGGGATAGAATAGAAGTTTCCTAAACTTTAGATCCAGGTTCGAGTCCTGGCGAGGCTACTGTTTTTTCAGGCCTTCAAGCATGGCCAATACCATGGCAGACAGATCAAACTTTGGGGCCCATCCCCAATCCTTTCGTGCCGCACTATCGTCAATGCTGTTCGGCCAAGAATCGGCGATTGCTTGTCTAAAATCTGGGGCATAATCGATGGTAAATCCTGGAATTTCCTCGGCGATGGCCTGGGCCAAAGTCTTTGGATCAAAACTAATGCCCGCCAAATTATAAGACCCACGCTGTTTGACCCGCTGGGCAGGTGCTGCCATAAGTTCTTGTGTGGCCCGGATAGCGTCTTCCATGTACATCATCGGCAAGGCGGTATCCGCACTCAAAAAAGAGGTGTAGTGGCCACTGCTCAGTGCTTGATGAAAAATATCAATGGCATAATCCGTGGTGCCACCCCCTGGAGGCGCGGTGTAACTGATCAGTCCAGGATAACGCAGACTCCGCACGTCGACACCGTAATTTTTATGGTAATAGGCGCACCAGCGCTCTCCTGTTTGCTTACTGATTCCATAAACTGTGGTTGGCTCCATGACCGTCTTTTGAGGAGTATTGTCGGGTGGAGTTGTTGGACCAAAAACCGCAATACTCGAGGGCCAAAAAACACGATCTACAAGACCGTCCTTGGCTGCTTCTAAAACATGAAATAAACTGTTCATGTTCAAATCCCAGGCTTTCATAGGGGCTTTTTCCGCCGTAGCCGAAAGCATAGCCGCCATCAAATAAACTTGATTGATACTTTGATTCTTGAGAATCGCCCTGAGTCCCACCGCATCCAAAGCGTCCAAACAAACATAGGGAAGGGCAACACTGTCCACCTCATTTGATGGCTTCATGTCGCTGGCAATGACATTTTCAGGTCCGTAAATACCCCGCAGGTATTGGGTCAGTTCGGTGCCGATTTGGCCTAGTGCCCCAATAATTAAAATTCGGGTGGTTGGCATGGTCGTTAGTTTGATCAAAGATACATATTTCGGCCGCACTTTGTTTTTTTTCCATTCCACACGGCCAAAGTCTTATCTTTACACTATGCTAAATTCATCTCGCAGCTATTCTATGCTTTGGTTGTCCTTATTAGGGCTGTTTTCTATGAATTCACTGGAAAGTTGCAAAGAGAGTCACCCGCAAACTACGCCCGAAGAGGTTGTAGAAACCATTCAAATGTTTGGCCAAACCCCTTTTATTTTTCCGGTATTATCTCCAGAGGCACAGGATATCATAACTGACTGGCCTGTGTTTAAGGACTTTAAACGCATCTCTGGGAATCTTGTCAATATCCCAGTTGAGGACATGAAATACCGCAGTAACAACCTACGCTTACAGTCTGACTCATTGGTGGTTACCCTGCCAAAAGCCTTAGAATCACCCATAGTCCGCGCGAGACTTTTAGTGGTGTCCACCCGCATTAATCTACTGAACCAGGAGACCAAAAAATCGGTGCCAGATTCTACCGTTATAGAAAATCGATTGCTCGAATTACATCAAAGTATTCGAGAGTTCATATTACACATTAACGAAAAAATCGAAAAAGATCTCCTCGACCAAAAAGGCGTCAACCAAAGCAAGCTTACTCCATAATCCTATGGAGTTATTTAAAAACATAGGTCGTGGTTTGATTGCCTACGTCGAAGCCTTTTCTCTACTTCGCTCCCTTAAATTGTACAAATACATGGGTATCCCTTTGGGCATTAGCCTAGGTGTTGCTCTGGGAGTGAGTTTTTTAGCCTGGCAAATAAGAGCCTCAGCCACAGAATACTTCAAAAGCTTTTGGCCTTGGGAATTTGGGGCTGAATTCATGGAGGGCCTGGGCGGTATTCTCGGATCTTTAGGAGTTTTGTTTCTCGGATTCATTATGACCAAATATATCGCTTTGGCCCTAAGCGCCCCTTTTATGAGTACTGTCGCAGAGCGCATTAGGGTCCATTATGCCCCCGAACTCCAGCCTCGTAATAACCATCAATTTTGGACTTTACTTTGGAGAGGCTTGCGGCTGAATCTGGGTAATTTAATGCGGGAAATGGCTTTGACCCTCTTGCTATTTATTGTGAGTTTTATTCCGCCCTTTGGTCTGATTACCACTCCTTTATTATTGCTGATACAGGCTTATTTTGTAGGTGCTGGAAATTTAGATTACAGTCTTGAAGCCTTTTTTGAATACCGCCAAAGCAAAAGCTTTTTGAATCAACATCGTGGCTTGGCCATAGGCAATGGATTTATTTTTAACTTGCTAGCTCTGATTCCATTTGTAGGGGTCATTATCGTTTTGCCGTTATCAGTAAGTGCTGCTGCAATTACTGTGTTCAGGCATACCGACCTCATCCCAAATGGGAACCGAATTATGAATTAAATATTGTTGTAACTATGCTCAAAAAAATCATCACTTCTATAGTGATCCTTGTCGCAGGCCTCATCGTCTTGGCCTATGCCATTAACACCGATTATCTTTTAAAAGCGGTGCGCACCATTTATCTCAAAGGGCATACCACGGCCTTTTTAGACGATTACCATGAGTTTGACAATCGAATAATTCCTGCGGGCCCTAGGAAATATTCTTGGCCCAAACATGAGCTGTACAACACAAGCAATGCATCTGATCGCCTTGAAAAAAAACATCAGGAAATGGGTAGCATCGCTTTTGTGGTGATTAAAAACGACAGTGTTTTTTACGAGCAATACTACCAGGGCTATTCAGATAGTTCGAATACCAATTCGTTTTCTATGGTAAAAAGTATGGTCTCTGGTCTAGTGGGAAAATCTATAATGAATGGAACAATTAAGAGCTTAGATCAACCCGTCGGAGATTTTTTCCCTGAATTCTCTCTGGGACTGGCCGCGCAAATGACCATAGGTGATTTATCTTCCATGTCCTCTGGCACGAACTGGGACGAGCACTATTACTCCCCCCTTTCAATCACTACACGGGCTTATTTTGACGATCACCTGCGCGATGTGATTCTCAATCTCAAAGTCGTAGACACGCCCGGACAAAAATTCAAATACGCCAGCGGTGATACCCAGCTCCTGGGTATGGTCTTGGAAAAGGCCAATGGCAAAACATTAAGTGAGCAGCTTACCCAATATTTCTGGCAGCCTTTAGGAGCTGAGCACAACGCCTTTTGGCAGCTCGACTCTGAGGAATCGGGCATCGAAAAAGCGTACTGCTGTTTAGCCTCAAACGCCTTGGATTTTGCACGCTTTGGCAAGCTATACAAGGACAAAGGCAACTGGATGGGCACCCAAATTTTGGACACGGCTTTTGTGGAAAAAAGCATTACCCCGCGCTTTAAAGACTCCCCACAATATGGCTATGGCTGGTGGATGCACCCCCATATGGGCCGCGACTTCTTCATGATGAAAGGGCATCTTGGTCAATATGTTATTGTCAATCCAGAGGATAATGTAATCATCGTTCGCTTAGGTCATTTACATTCTAAAAGAGGCCAAAGTCGTGACTTCGGTGATGATATCCCCGTTTATATAGAAGAGGCTTATAATTTGCTTGAGCAGGCTGGGTTAAATTGACCTTTTTGAGACCATTTCATCTTATAAATAAAAGCGGGCCCGATGGGCCATAACTTTGAGCCTCAGTTAAAACAACCAGAGTGGGTTGCGCCTGATATGTTTTGCTTTTAGGTGGTTTTTAACCCAAAATTGGGCCAGACAAGAGCATTAAAATCACTGGAAAGCCGAAACGATTAAAGTAATTTTTCATTTTTTCTTGGTGTATTAGTTGTATATTCTACTCAAATTAAGAACTCTTATTCCCATCATTAATTCAATACGAGTTTAGATTCGAAATGAGCCTTTAAGTGTAAATTGATTTTAAAAAATCGTCGGAAAAATACTACTTTTTCTTTAAGCAAATAACATAAGTTAGCCTCGTGAAAGCAGATTTAATGCCCTTATTATCAGTTTTTGGACTAAGTGTTAGTTTTACTCGACCAACTCCGCAGTTGGCATTGTCAGAAATCGAATTTTCTGTGCCAAAAAATAGTATTATCGGCATAGTTGGAGAATCTGGTAGCGGAAAATCGCTAACAGCCATGTCAATTATGGGATTGCTTGACCAACAAAATACAAAGGTTAAGGGACAGATCGAATTTCAAAGTCAACCCATTTTTCCCAACCAGCCAAAACGAGTAAGAAGTCTTAGGGGAAAGGAAATCGCCATGATCTTTCAAGATCCTATGACCGCCCTAAACCCAGCCAAGCGCTGCGGTGCACAAGTAGATGAAATCCTTATACTTCAAGGTGGACTAAATCGGGAACAGGCTAAAAAACGAACTCTAGAATTATTTGAGCAAGTCAAACTCCCTGACCCCAAGTCAATTTATAACCGTTATCCACATCAACTCAGTGGGGGCCAAATGCAGCGGGTTATGATTGCCATGGCCATCAGCTGTGAACCCAAATTACTCATTGCTGACGAGCCGACAACTGCCCTTGATGTTACGGTGCAAAAAGACATTATAGACCTACTGAAAGAAATCCAAGCCAAGACTCGGATGGCTCTTATTTTCATTTCTCATGATTTGGCATTGGTCTCTGAAATTGCTCATGAGATTCTGGTGATGTATCAAGGCAAAATTGTCGAAAAAGGTAGCCCAGAAGCTATTTTTCTAAATCCTCAAAACGAATACACTAAGGCCCTAATTGCCGCAAGGCCCCAAGGACATCTGCGTCTTAAATCATTGGCCACTGTAGCCTCGATTAAAGACAAAAGCTTTACTCCTGAGGTTTATAGCCCTAAAGAACGTGCGGCAAAACATCAACAGCTTTATCTCAAAGAGCCATTGCTTCAAGTTAATAATCTGACCAAAACCTTTTATCAAAAGCCGTTTCTATTTGGAAAGCGACAAATCACAAAAGCCGTTGACGAAGTCTCATTTTCAGTTTTTGAGGGGGAAACCGTTGGCCTTGTGGGGGAATCAGGGTGTGGCAAAACAACTTTGGTAAAAACTCTACTCCACCTAGAAAAGGCCAGCAGCGGTTCGGTTTACTACAAAGGTCATGATATTAGTCAGTTATCCGAGGGCCAGTGGCGTACACTGAGAAAAGATATTCAAATAATTTTTCAAGACCCTTTTTCATCATTAAATCCAAAAATGACTGTCGGGGACTGTATTTTGGAACCGATGATTGTTCATGGTGTGGGAGCTTCTTCCCAAAATCGAAAACAAAGGCTGAATCATTTGCTCAATCAAGTGGGGCTCGATGAATCCTATGCCTCACGCTATCCCCATCAGCTCTCCGGCGGGCAAAGACAGCGCGCGGGAATTGCCCGTGCCATAGCCTTAGAGCCCAAAATCATTGTTTGTGATGAATCTGTGAGTGCGCTTGATATTTCCGTGCAGGCCCAAGTCCTCAATTTGCTGAACACACTCAAAGAAAACTTTGGGTTTACCTATATCTTTATTTCTCACGATTTATCTGTGGTGCAGTATATGTCCGATCAACTTTTAGTCATGCAAAAAGGTCGTCTGGTAGAAATAGGCGACGCGGATGAAATATACGCTATGCCCAAATCCCCCTACACAAAAACATTTATTGGAGCCATTCCAAAAGGAATTAATGCCAATAAAAGTACTTTGTAAAAGACCCATCAAATAACTTAAAAGATTTGAAAAAACAGCTTGAGGGTCGGTCTTAGACTGTAATCCATGGGTATGAAAACAAAAAGGCCCGTTCTAACCTCACAAAGAACGGGCCTTATGCTAAATCTACATGGTGCAGATTTGGGGCTTGATAACAACTAATTGATAGAGTAGGTCCATCAGCATTACTCACACAAAGATGATCAAAATATCTCAAAATATAGACCAAAGACGTATAAATTCGATGAAATGCTTATTATTTTAACATTTCAAGGACTTCATTTGGAATAACAAGGGACCCCTGGGTGGCTTCTTGTATTTCTTTAACCGTTACACCCGGAGCGCGTTCCAGCAAATAAAAAGCGTTATCACGTACCTCTAACACGGCCAGATCAGTCACGATTTTTTTCACGCAACCTACTCCAGTAAGCGGAAGAGTACAAGAAGATAATAGTTTGGAATCCCCCGCTTTATTGGTATGGGTCATAGCAACAATGATTCGATCCGCAGAGGCGACTAAATCCATAGCGCCCCCCATACCTTTGACCATTTTACCAGGAATCTTCCAATTGGCAATATCACCGTTTTGGGCCACTTCCATGGCGCCGAGTATGGTCAGGTCAACATGTTGTCCTCGAATCATAGAAAAACTCATCGCACTGTCAAAAAAGGCCGCTCCGGGAAGCGCTGTTATTGTTTGCTTACCGGCATTAATCAGGTCCGCATCCTCCTCCCCTTCCCATGGAAAAGGTCCCATTCCGAGTATTCCATTTTCACTTTGAAACTCCACACTAATGTCCTCGCGAACGAAATTGGCTACCAGTGTAGGGATGCCAATTCCGAGATTTACATAATAACCGTCCTTTACTTCTTGCGCAATGCGCTCAGCAATTTGATATTTATTAAGCGCCATGTTCCTTGGTTCTAACGGTTCGTTGTTCTATTCTTTTTTCATAATCTGTACCCTGGAAAATTCTTTGAACAAAAATTCCTGGAATATGAATTTGGTTGGGGTCTAAGGTCCCCACAGGGACTAATTCTTCAACCTCAGCAACAGTAATTTTGGCTGCGCCACACATATTAGGGTTGAAATTTCTGGCTGTACCTTTAAAAATTAGGTTCCCCGCAGTGTCCCCTTTCCAAGCCTTGACAAACGAAAAATCCGCCTTGAAGGCGTGTTCGAGTAAATGCATTTTTCCATTAAACTCTCGAGATTCCTTGCCTTCACCCACCTCAGTGCCATAGCCCGCCGGAGTATAAAAAGCAGGTATTCCGCTCTGGGCTGCCTGACAGCGCTGGGCCAATGTGCCTTGAGGGATCAATTGAACTTCAAGTTCTCCACAGAGCATTTGACGCTCAAATTCCGCATTTTCCCCAACATAAGAAGCAATCATGGTCTTGATTTGTCGGGTTTGTAACAACAGGCCTAAGCCAAAATCATCAACACCAGCATTGTTGGAGATACAGGTTAAATGATCGACGCCTAGCCTTTGCAACTCACTAATAGCACATTCGGGAATGCCACATAAGCCAAATCCGCCGAGCATGAGGGTCATGCCACTTTTAACTCCGGTACAAGCTTCTGCGACATTTTTTACAGTTTTATTGATCATATTCTTTGGTCGTTTTGTCTTAAGTCATTTCCTCATTGGGCGTTTATTCTTTACTCGTTTTGTTGCTGTTTTTGTTTCAATGGGTTGATCGAAAGATGATCTCCAGATTAATTCTATGATTTTAAAAGTCCAGCTCATTGCCTAAATCTAAACCTTGATCTCTTTCTTTACCATAAACTTCACAATTGGTCTCAATAGTTAAGACCTCAGGCTTAGGAAATTCCTCTGCAGAAATCCCTAATTCTTCATGAGCATAGCATTGCTTCATATACAAGGCCCAAATGGGAAGCGCCATTGTGGCTCCTTGACCATAGGCAATCCCCTCAAAGTGTGCCGCTCGATCTTCACCGCCCACCCAAACGCCTGTAGCTAAGTTGGGCACCATTCCCATAAACCACCCATCAGAGTTGTTTTGAGTGGTTCCTGTTTTTCCTGCTATTGCGTTTTCAAATTCATAAGGATAGCCCGTAACGGCTTGCTTGTAAACATCATTATCTTTAGCCCAACTGTGTCTTAATCGCTGTCCAGATCCAGACTGGGTAACCCCCTCCATTAAATTTAGGGTCACATAAGCAGATTCACGACTCAGCACATCTCGGGATTCTGGCACATGCTCGTAAAGAATAGTCCCATTTTTATCCTCGATACGTTGCACCAAGTTAGGCGTGACATAAACTCCTTCGTTTACAAAAGTACCATAGGCTCCAACCATCTCGTACAGAGATAAGTCTGGGGTTCCCAAAGCAATTGAAGGAGCCTCGGGAATACGTCCTGGCTCTATACCCATCTTTTCTGCCAAATCAATAACTGGTTTAGGACCCACTCTATCGATCAATCGAGCAGTCACCGTATTTATTGAATTGGCCAGAGCCTCCTTTAGGCTCATCATCCCTCCATAAGTATCGCTTGAATTTTTTGGACACCAATCCTCTGGAATCCCAAAACGTCCTTGTGGAATGCAATAAGGAGCATTAGGCAAGGTGTCGCAAGGAGACATATGCAATTGGTCAATGGCCGTGGCATAAACAAAGGGCTTAAAGGTCGACCCGATTTGCCGCTGGGCATAACGCACCATGTCGTATTTAAAGTTTTTGTAATCTATGCCGCCCACCCAAGCACGAATTTCCCCAGTTTGTGGCTCCATAGAGAGCATAGCGGCCCGCAGATAAGACTTGTAGTATTTAATTGAATCCATTGGGGTCATGATCGTATCTACATCACCGGAATATTTAAAAACCGTCATTGAGGTCGGGCGCTTGAAACTTTCGATTATTTCACGCTCCGTCTTGCCCTGTTGTTTCATCTCGCGCCAACGATCCGAGCGTTTCATGGCCGAAGTATAAATCCACTCTTTTTCTTCTGGGGTAATGTCCAAAAACGGGGCTGTGCGATTTCTTAAATTTTGTCGGTCAAAAACTTTCTGAAGCTTACCCATATGCTGATCTACCGCATCTTCAGCAAATCGCTGCATCTTGGCATTTATCGTGGTGTAAATCTTAAGCCCATCGCTACTCGCGTTCCATAGACTTCCATCAGGTCGAGGATGATTCTTGGTCCATTGTTTTACAAAGCCACGAATATATTCACGCACATAAGTCCCGAGGCCTTTATCATGGTCTTGAGGAGTAAAGTTAACCCCCAAAGGCAAGGCCTGAAGTGAATCCCGCACTATTTCAGTGATATAATCATATTTGGCCATTTGTCCCAAAACCACGTTACGGCGATTGGTTACCCCCACAGGATTGCGCTTAGGATTATATAAGGCCGAGTTTTTGAACATCCCCACCAGCGTGGCGGATTCTTGAATATTTAAGTCCTGCGGTTGCTTGTTGAAATAAATTTGTGCCGCAGATTCAATGCCGATGGCTAAATTCAAAAAATCATACACGTTAAAATACATTGTGATGATCTCTTCTTTGGTGTAGCGACGCTCCAATCGGGTAGCAATTATCCACTCTTTTACCTTTTGCATCCCGCGCTCAAATTTATTACTCGAGACCTGATCAGTAAAAAACTGCTTGGCCAATTGTTGGCTAATGGTACTGGCGCCCCCACGTGTGCCTAAAAATGCCAGCGCACGCAATGTCCCTCGACCGTCAACACCAGAATGGTCATAAAATCGTGCATCTTCCGTGGCAATAAGAGCATCAACTAAATGCTCAGGAAGATCTCCAAATTTTACCGGAGTTCTGTTTTCGGTAAAAAACTTACCGATGACTTGGCCGTCTATAGAGATAATTTGTGTGGCTAAGTCTTTTTCGGGGTCCTCTAACCTAGTTTCGTCTGGCAGTGGTCCAAAAACGCCCGCTGCGGTTAAAGAAAAAAGGGCGACAACGGTCAATATTCCAAATAAAAACAACCCCCAAAACCAAAGAACATAGACCCGAAAGCTTGACTTGGCTTTAGTTTTTTTGATGGTCTTTTTATTTGTTTTCATGTATGAAAGCTCTTTTTATCCCCAATAAATTCCTTCACGAGTGCAAAAAACACTTTAAATTGTCCTATTGAGAGCTGGATCTAATTTGGTACCCTAGCTCGATAATGCCTTTTAACTGGGAAACGCCTTGGACTGAACCGTTATTGCGCAATGCATGTTTTACAGATAAACGATATGCTCCTGATTTATTAAAAGTCATAGACTCCCGATAAGCCAAAAGATTGTCTTTAATGTTTCCTGCCCCGACCCCTAACCATGTGCCATCTGGCGCCGCCATCCGATATTCTAATGTATCCACCTCGGCATAACCATCTGGGTGGGTCATGGTCACAAGCAAAAACAAATTATTGTAAGGGTATTCATTGGTATTGCGCAAGCTCAATAATAAATCGTAACTACCGAGGCTATCCAATTCTGGCAGGTCAAATTGTATTGTGCGGTCCTGTGCCCAAAGCCCCTGGTCTATGGTTTGATAATCTGCAATATGATCAGCACCACAAGAACCAAATAAAATTATCCATAAAACTGCAGTCAGGATCCTAGGCATTTTTGCTTTGGTTTTTGCTTGAGCTTTTTCGGCGATTATTGGCCCCACGATTTTTCTTTCGTGACTTTTTTCTTTTGGGCTGATCAAAACGCGTAAGACTGTCTTGACCTACAACATTATTATAAGTCTCTTGCTCTTTTGGAGAATGCTCTACGGCGAAGGCTTCGAGGCTTTCAACTTTTAAGCCTTTTTTGTTGGATTCAATAATTTCATTGACCTTAGCCACAGGTAGCTCATGCCAATTCATAAACTCCTTGTCGTAGCAATACCACATCAGTCCCTTGAAAATGTCAATTTTTTGACAAAGAGCGATCCCTTTTTCAGTTTTTAAATTGACCTCCATTTTAGGAAAAACTTTAAGCGCTTCCATATAGGCATCAAGCTCAAAATTGAGGCAGCACTTTAGCTTGCCACATTGTCCCGCTAATTTTTGCGGGTTCAAAGACAGTTGTTGATAGCGGGCCGCAGCCGTGTTAACCGATCTAAAATCCGTGAGCCAGGTCGAGCAGCAAAGTTCGCGCCCACAAGAACCGATGCCGCCAAGACGCGCGGCTTCTTGTCTGAATCCCACTTGTTTCATTTCGATACGGGTACTAAAAGCACGGGCAAATTCTTTGATCAATTGGCGGAAATCAACCCGCTCCTCGGCTGTATAGTAAAAAATAGCCTTGCCTCCATCGCCTTGAAACTCGACGTCGCTGATTTTCATCTTGAGCTTAAGGCCCATGGCAATTTCTCTAGAACGCTTTTGAACCTCGTCTTCCTTTTGGCGTAAACTTTGCCAGAGGTCTATATCTTTTTGTGAAGCTTTTCGGTAAATTTTTGGATAAGTCTCCAAATTCATGGATTCCTTTTTGCGCTTAATTTGAACGCGCACTAGTTCTCCGGTCAGGGTAATGATTCCGATGTCATGCCCAGGAGAAGCCTCTGTAGCGACCACATCCCCAATGGACAAACTCAATCGGTCTCGATTGTCAAAAAACTCCTTTCGGCCATTTTTAAACCGCACTTCAACGCCGTAAAATGGCTCCATATCCGAGGGCAAATACATATTGCCCAACCAATCAAAAACGGTGAGTTTATTGCAGCCGTCAGTGCTACAGGTGCCATTATTTTTGCACCCTCTGGGTGTTCCGTCCTTTCCGGTGCTACAACTGGCACATCCCATAAATCGTTTATTTCGAGCTGTTTTTGGAATAATTTAAACGGGAGTTCGACCCCGTTTAAGTTCAGTAAAGATACCTTATTTTGGTAAAATCTTCGGACCATTTAACAGAATTTATAAGGGCATAATTGTGGATTTTAAGACTTAAAAATCAGTGTGTAAATCTCTATTTTGTACCTTAACCGGACAATGAACCAACCCATGAAACTGCGAAGCACCATTCTACTGTTTTGTCTTTTGTTTTTGGCTTGCCAAGCCCCTGAACCCACGGAGCCTAAAGATATCACCCATATCATTCCACAACCTCAAGTCACTTATCCCAGTGAGCAAAAACACCGAGTAAGCCGCGAAATTACTTGGTCCATTCCAGAGTCTTTTACACTGACAAAGCGCTTTTTAGTGGATTTTTTAAGCCCTCATGGATTTAATCTTGTCGACACAGCTACCAGTCCTCAGAACACCAATTTACAAGAAGACCAAAATCGCCCACAGTGGGTTTTTTCCATCGATACTGCCCTGGCCAAAGGCGCTTACCAACTGGAAATCGAAAAAGAACATATGAGCATTAGTGCCGCCGATGATTTGGGGGCCTTTTATGCCGCCCAGACCTTGCGTCAGCTGATGCCCGAATACCTTGAGACTAAGCCCGCGGGTATTTTTGAAAGTAGCGGATGGGGCAGTACATTTCGGTCGTTTTATCTGCCCACAGGCCTGATCAAAGACCACCCAAAATTCGCCTATCGCGGGATGCATTTAGATGTGGGGCGTCATTTTTTTGGCCCTGAGCAGATCAAACAGTACATCGACTATTTGGCCCTTTTAAAATTGAATTATTTTCATTGGCACCTGACCGAAGACCAGGGTTGGCGCATAGAAATAAAATCGTTTCCCCGACTTGCCGAGCATGGAGGCACGCGCCCAGAAACCCTAGTGGGGCATTACTCTGAGCAACCGCACAAATTTGACGGCATGCCTTACGGGGGTTATTACACTCAGGAGGAGGTAAAAGATATAGTTGCCTATGCCGCTCAGCGCCACATCACGGTAATTCCGGAGATAGAAATGCCTGGGCATGCTCAGGCGGCCATCTCGGCCTATCCTGATTTGGGTTGTACGGGCCAGGCCATTGATGTGGCCACCAAATGGGGTATTTTTGAGGACATTTACTGTGCCAAAGACCAAACCTTTGACTTTTTAGAGGAAGTCCTAGAGGAAGTCATCGCTTTATTTCCTGGGCCCTACATCCATATTGGAGGGGACGAAGCGCCCAAAGCGCATTGGGCCTCTTGCGAAAATTGTCAAAAGGTCATTCAAACCTATGGCCTAGCCGATGAGCACGAGCTGCAGAGTTATTTTATCACCCGAATAGAAGCCTTCATCAACAGCAAGGGAAAACAAATCATCGGATGGGACGAAATTCTCGAGGGTGGCCTTGCACCCAATGCTACGGTGATGTCCTGGCGTGGAACTCAAGGGGGTATCGAGGCGGCCAAGCAGCACCACAATGTCATCATGACCCCAACTTCTCATTGTTATTTTGATTACTACCAAAGTGATTTGCCCCAGGAGCCTCTAGCTATCGGTGGTTATTTGCCTCTTAAAAAAGTATACAGCTACAACCCCGTTCCACATGAATTAACCCCTGACCAGGCCCGTTTTATTCTGGGTGCCCAAGGTAATGTATGGACTGAGTATATGCCCAACTTTGAGCAGGTCCAGTACATGGTTTTTCCCCGAATTTTTGCCTTAAGCGAAGTGGTATGGCATGGGCCAGCTAAATCTTTAGATCGCGAGTATGCCGGTTTTACGCGCCGTGTTGCCTCGTTTTTTAAACGATTGGACGTTATGGGGGTCAATTATGCCAATCATTTATACGATATCGCCTCGGTGCATCGGATTGAGACTTCCGCAGAGCAAGACGCTGTACAAACAAAAATTAACTATGCCCTAATTAACCCGCTGCCTGACCTGACAATGGAATACCGTTTAAACCAAGGCGACTGGGTCCCCTATGATGGGCCTATCAGTATTGAAACAACTTCGGAAATACAAGCCCGTCTTTTGCGGGATGGGCAAACTGTTGGCCGAGTAATGCAAGATAGTTTGATGATCCATGGAGCATTGGGCAGCGTGAGCAGTGTGGTTCCGGCTCCGCGCTCAAGCTACAATGCGGGGGGTATTGCCGCGCTTACCAACGGTAAGCGCGGAGACAACAATCGTTATGGGGATAGCGAGTGGCTCGGCTTTTCGACTGAAGACTTGAACATAAACCTCGACCTTAAACATACTACTGAAGCCAGTCAACTTATGATGCGCTTTTATCATGCACCGGGGCAATGGATTTATACACCAAAATCGATTGTACTGACCTTAAATTATACTGATGGCAGTCAGCAAAAATTAAATTTCGCCGTGCAATCTCCCAAACAAAATGGACCTCATGCCCAAAGTTGGCCGTTGCCTGAATCCCCTCAGAAAACCTTTAAATCATGTACCATTAAGGTGCAACCCTTTGGCATTATTCCCCAAGGAGAACAAGGCGCAGGACAATTGGCTTGGACTTTTATTGACGAAATAATTTTGGATTAATGATTGTAGAGATTTGTGTTCAATCCCTAGAAGGTGCACTATTGGCGCAGAAATATGGCGCAGACCGTCTAGAACTTTGTATGGCGCTCGAGGCCGGTGGTCTCACACCGAGTATGGGGCTTTTTACTCAGGTAAAGCGCAAAGTCACAATCCCTGTTCATGTGCTCATTCGTCCACGGATCGGTGGTTTTAATTATTCCGCTGATGAGGTGAAGACTATGCTTAAGGACATCGAGCTGTTTACTCAGTCCGGAGCAGAAGGCATCGTAATTGGCGCCCTTAATCCGGATTATACTTTGGACACTCAAACTATCAAGCGCCTTATTGCGGCGAGCCACGACCATAATCCAAAGCTCCATATTACCGCGCATCGCGCCTTTGACTGGGTTCCTGACCCGACTGCTTCCGCCCAAGTGCTAATCGACCTAGGTTGTCAGACACTGCTTTCCTCAGGCCAAAGGCAAACCGCCGAAGATGGTCTTAAATTACTTCAAGATCTCAATGTGCGCTTTGGTGATAAGCTCACTATTATGCCGGGCTCAGGCATCCATGCAGCAAACCGTGATGTTTTTGCTCAGGCTGGATTTAAAGCCATACATGCCTCGACGTCCTCACTCATTACTGAGGGTACGCCTGCAAATTCTGTGTCTTTTGAAGAGGAAAGACAAGCCGGGCAAAGACGTGAAATCAATAGCGCCCGATTAAAAAAATTACTTGGGCCAAGTTGAAAAAGGACGTTCAGCAAGAGCCGCATTAGTGTATCCCGGGAGCTCTGTGACTTCGACTCCCAACCAATCTGGTCGGACGAATTCAGCCTCCACTTTAAACAATTCAACTTCAGCCAAAACAAGGCCTTTATTTTGTCCTTCGAATACATCCACCTCAAAAGTATGGCCCTTAAAAGGCACGATATACCGTGTTTTTTCGATGGGATAATTTACACATAGCCCGATCAGCGCTTCTGCCTCCTTATAATCGATGACCTGTTCCCATTCTAAGCGACTTGCACCATCGTTTGTACTGAGGCCTTTAATGGTCAAATCGGCTTTGGTATGGCCTAAGCCCATATCTTTAGACAACCGCAACCGCACTACGCGTTTGGGATCAGTGCTCAAATAACCCTGACGCATTTGAATAGCATTCGTAGCCTGGTCCTTAAATCTGCTGTTCAGGACTAAAAATTTACGCTCGATTTCTAAAGAGAGCCCCATGATCAATGTATAAAGTGCCTAAGTTAACAAATCATGGCCATAAATACTGGGGAGTTTGACGTTGGGCTTTTGCACCATTTTAGTTAAACTTTTGTTAGGAGAGCCTCAAGAAATAAAATTGGAATGGGTTTTGATTCAGAATATGCAGTTACGCAGTTCTAATCCTGCAATTAGTTAATCGCACAAAATACATTGCAACTCAAATATTATAGATATCGGAACCACTCTACTTTATTTTTGTTTCACTTTAAATTCCTTTATCTATGTACGCACTTATTTTTTCCACAGTTTTTAGCACAGCCGGCATTTGTCTGGGCTGTGACACCCAGAATGATTTTCAAATCTTAACTACCGAGCAAATAACTCCACTGGCAGAGCACAGTCGAAGTACTTCAGAATACGCTTATGTACTAGCTCCTGGCGGACTTTACCTAAGGGCCCATAATAATCTGCACAGCGAGCGACTAACCCTAATGCCCTGGGGGGCTATGATTTTAATCGAGCAAAGGCCTGAAAGTAATACTATGACTGTATCAGGCATCCCGGGCACAATGTATGCAGTTTGCTTCAATGGCTTACAGGGTTATGCCTTTAGTGGTTATTTGGGGCCTTATGCGCCTCCGGGGCACAAAATGAATGCGGCCGAATATGCGGCCTATCTTCAGGAATCTGAAGAAATAAGCTCAGGGGCGGACTCAGAAGCCAAGGATGATTCGACCTCAAAGGAAATCAATATACCTCAATACTCACGAACGGTTTCTGATGACCTTAGCTCGCCCTCGGTAAGTGAGAGCTTGTTTATGCCTGGAATGAACTTAAATCAATCCTACCTAGTCGCCCAAAGGCTATTTGGCATTCCAGAGGATTTAAAATGTCCCTCAGTAACGGGCCCTGAAAATGCAGTTTACCCAGATAAAAAGCCAAAAAAAGGCATTTGGAAAAGCGAACTCGCCGTACGCCGCGCAAATGGTCAAATCCAGGAAATGACTTACCTCTATCGCAGTAAGAATTTCATGAGACGCGTACACCTAGCGCCAAGAGAAAATGGAGTGCTAATCCAAGCCCATGAGGCCAATATTTTCTAGACTTGTGAGATTCGCAAAGTGTTGACCATGCCGCGATCCACTATGGGCATTGCGGCTAGGTTAACCAAAAAGTCTCCCGATTGAGCATAACCCTCCTTTACGGCCATTTCATTGACATCGCAAACCGTTTCATCGGTGCTGACGTGCTTGTCATAAAAATAAGCCCGAACGCCCCAAAGCAAGTTCAAACGAGATAAAATACGTTTATTCGAAGTGAATACTAATATATGCGCCTCTGGACGCCAAGCAGAGATCTGAAAGGCCGTGTAGCCGCTATTAGTCAGCGTACAGATAACCTTTGCATCAATCTCGTCGGCAATTTTAGCAGCGTGATAACAAACACTCTTGGTGATGTAACGATTCGTGCGGATTCCTGGGGGTTCCTGGGGTACTTTAATCAATGGACTATTTTCGACACGACGACAAATACTGGCCATTTTTTCAATTACTTGAACCGGATATTTCCCGACACTGGTCTCTCCAGAAAGCATTACGGCGTCAGCACCATCCATCACACTATTGGCAACATCGTTGACTTCAGCCCGCGATGGAGTGAGTGAGAAAATCATGGATTCCATCATCTGCGTGGCAATGATTACAGGAATACGAGCACGTTTAGCGGCAAGTACGGTTTCTTTTTGGATTAAAGGCACTTCGGCCGCTGGAACCTCTACCCCAAGATCACCGCGGGCTACCATGAGTCCGTCAGCTGTTTTGACAATTTCCTCGAGATTTTTAACCGCCTCTGGCTTCTCAATTTTTGCGATAATCGGAATTTTATGATCGGCGTTTGCTTCAATTAATTCTCTCAGCTCAGTAATGTCTTTTTTATGGCGCACAAAGGACAAAGCAATCCAGTCTACATCTAAACTAATGGCAAAAATTGCATCCTCTTTATCTTTTTCGGTAAGGGCGGGTAGCGAAATTGTTGTGTTAGGAAGGTTCACCCCTTTTTTTGAACGCAATGGGCCCCCTTGGACAACCTCTGTTAGGACCTTATCTTTACCGTTAGTCTCAAGGACCTTGAATATGAGCTTTCCATCGTCTAACAAAATATGTTCGCCCGACTTTACATCTTGAGGGAACTGATCGTAGTTCATGTAAACCTTAGCATTCGTGCCTTCAAACTTTTTACCGGTACAAAAACTAATTTGATCTCCAGGATGCACTACCACCTCTTCTTTCATAACCCCAACTCGAAGTTTAGGTCCTTGCAGATCGGCCAAAATAGCCACGGACAGTCCCGTCTCCTCTTCCAAAGAGCGAATCATGTTTACACGCTGCTTGACTTCTGAGTAATCAGCATGAGAAAAATTTATGCGGAATACATTGGCTCCTGCCTCCATCATACCACGTAATACAGCTCTATCTGCGGTAGCAGGGCCCAATGTGGCTACAATTTTGGTCTTTTTGGCATGCATCATGATAAATTATTTAATGGATTGATATTTTTAATTTTATTGTGGGGTATCACATAGGTTGATACTACTTCTTTTATCGATTTAATTTGCCCCACCAATTGCTTAATTTCTCCTTCACCAAGTGGTGCCTCGACCTTCAGTAAATAGTCTACCTTTTTAAACTCAGGCATCAAGTAGGTCGCACTAATACTGGGGCCGTTCAACCCATCAAATAATCCCAGTGGTTGTTCAGTTGTGGCATCCTGGTCCGGACGATCTACATTACTCAGCAATAAATGATCGATTTGATCATGCCGCGACACGTATCGATATTTGGGGTATTGTTGTTGTTTTCCTGACCTGAACACACATATATCTTCGCGTTCACGTTTGAGTTGCCACTTAAGGGATTGATTCATCAAAAACGCTATTTTGAATGGCGCTTCACCACAGTGAATGGCAAAAAGGGCAAAGTCTTCATCCTCCTGTTCAAGATGCAAACGATGTATTGCCATTGGTGCAAATTTTGCTAAAATTAAGAATAGTTTTGGGGATAGTCGGGGAAATGAGTTGATTTTTACTCTACAACAAACGAAAACGTTTTAGTCTTAGTTTGGAGACTCATCTGTTAACGGCGACATTTGCTCTTGTAATTTGTAAAATGTGCGTTTGGCCGCCAATTCTTCTGCCTTTTTTTTGGAGGTACTGCGCGCTTTGGCCACGACCTCTTTATCGATGTAAAGCTTAACCGCGAAATGCTTCAAGGCCTCGACTCCATTGTCTTCGTAGGTCTGAAACTTGAATTGTTTTTTATGCTTTTGACACCACTCTAAGACCAAACTCTTATAGCTGATCACTTTGCCTTCGAGTTTTTCAATATCCACATAGGGCTCGATGACACGGTTTTGAATAAATTTTTGGACCCAATCATAACCCCTATCCAAATAAATGGCCCCTACCAGTGCTTCAAAAACATTACCGTGGATGTTTTCGCCAAATTGATCGATAGGCACAGTAGTTTTTACCAAAGAAATCAAGTCCAAATCACGGCCGAGTTCATTTAGGTGCTCCCGACTGACCACCTTAGAGCGCATTTTTGTCAAATAACCTTCATTACCCTGAGGAACCATAGTAAATAAATAGGCCGCAATAACTGACCCTAACATGGCGTCACCGACAAACTCAAGTCGTTCGTAATTTTGGGGCTGCCCCTCTCTGTTAAGAATTTGCGTAGAACGATGCGTAAAGGCTTCGTGATACAAGTTGAGGTTATGTGGACTAAATCCCAATATATTTTTTACCGCATTAAAAAACGCTTCCTCTTCTTGGGGTCGAGAGGAAAATATGTTTTTTAAGGACACCATAAATGACTACTCAGTATACTTTTTTAAGAGTAAACAAGCGTTGTGTCCACCAAAACCAAAGGTATTGCTCATGGCGTAAGTAATCTCCCGCTCTTGAGCTTTATTTAGGGTTAAATTAAGGCGTGGATCAATGTTTTCATCCACTGTAGTGTGATTTATTGTAGGCGGGACCAAACTGTGGTTCATGGCCAAAATCGAAGCAATAGCTTCTACAGCTCCAGCAGCACCAAGTAGGTGTCCTGTCATGGATTTTGTAGAGTTGATATTGATGTTAGGGGCGTGATCTCCAAATACATTTACGATGGCTTTAAGTTCAGCCACATCGCCTAGTGGGGTCGAGGTTCCATGCGTGTTGATGGCATCTACTTGTTCTGGGGTAATGCCCGCGTCACGAAGACAATTAAGCATTACGCGTTCTACACCCAGCCCCTCAGGATGGGGTGCAGTCATGTGATAGGCATCACTAGAGAGTCCTCCACCGACCACCTCAGCATAGATTTTGGCACCACGCGCCTTAGCGTGCTCGTATTCTTCAAGAACAAGGGCTCCGGCACCTTCACCCAAAACGAATCCATCACGAGTCGCATCAAAAGGACGCGATGCCGTCTCTGGACTATCATTAAGTGTTGAAAGGGCGTGCATGGCATTAAATCCACCCATACCTGCTATCGCCACAGCGGCCTCACTACCTCCAGTAACAATAACATCACAATGGCCTAAACGTATGTAGTTAAGGGAATCAATAATGGCATTGGCCGAAGATGCGCAGGCAGAAACAGTGGCATAATTTGGCCCCATAAAGCCATGCTTGATAGAAATATTGCCCGGAGCGATATCCGCAATCATTTTGGGAATGAAAAAGGGGTTGAAACGCGGTGTTCCATCCCCTTCACCATAAGAGATCATTTCATCTTGGAATGTTTCTAAGCCACCAATTCCTGCCCCCCAGATAACCCCAACACGAAATTTATCCAAAGCGTCTTGGTTAAATCCTGCATCGGCAATAGCCTCATCTGATGCGACAAGGGCATATTGAGCAAAGCGATCGAGTTTTCGGGCTTCCTTACGATCAAAATGATCGAGGGCATTGAAATTTTTGAGCTCACAAGCGAATTTTGTTTTGAACCTTTCAGTATCGAAGTACGTAATAGGAGCACTCCCACTTTTCCCATTTTTTAGGCCCTCCCAATACTCTGGAAGATTATTGCCTATGGGGGTCAGTGCACCAAGTCCTGTAACAACTACTCGCTTTAATTCCATACAAGGAATGAGATTTATTTTGCGTTTTCGATGTAGGAAATCGCTTGACCTACAGTCGCAATATTTTCAGCTTGATCGTCTGGAATTTGGATATCGAATTCTTTTTCGAATTCCATGATCAATTCTACCGTATCTAATGAATCGGCACCTAAGTCGTTAGTGAAGCTCGCTTCAGTTACAACTTCATTTTCGTCAACACCTAGTTTGTCTACGATAATTGCTTTTACTCTTGATGCAATGTCTGACATAATTGTTAAGTTTTAGATTGGTTTACAAGAGGCAAAAATAAAACATTTTACATTAAAACAAGGTTTTGGACTTAAAATGTACCCCCCTACGGACAAATTAAAATCGGCCAGTTTTGACCTCTGTCGCTATGGACCAGTGCCCTGGCCAAAGATGCACTTGAAGACTGCATTTTTTTACCTGGTGGCTGCCATAACTAAAGTTTCCCCTATTTTTGCTTCAAACAGCAATAATGCCCAAACCTCAACACAAAATTGTCCTCTTTGCCTCTGGCAGCGGGACCAATGCCGAGAAAATCATGCGGCAGGTCCAAAGCAGCGGTGTAGCCCATGTGGCCGCCGTATACTGTAATGTGGCCGGGGCAGGGGTGATCGAGTGTGCTAAGGATTTAAAGGTGCCGGTTCGGCTTTTTGAAAACGCCGAGTTGAACGACCCTCTGGTCGTAGGGCAGTGGCTCAAACAGGACGCTCCAGATCTGATTGTTTTGGCTGGATTTTTACGGAAAATCCCAGAGTTTATCGTGAGTGCCTTTGCCGGTAAAATCGTGAACATCCATCCTGCCTTATTGCCCAGTTTTGGGGGTAAAGGCATGTACGGTATGCATGTGCATCGCGCTGTTAAAGAAAGTGGCGCGGTAGAAACTGGAATCAGCATCCATTATGTGAACCAGGCTTATGACGAGGGGGCTATTATATTTCAGGCCAAAACTCCTGTGGCTGAGTCAGACACTCCAGAGGATATTGCGCGTAAAGTGCAAATTCTTGAACACGAGCATTATCCGCGTGTGGTGGCGGAACTCTTAAACGAGGGTAATCATGGCCAATAAATCAAAATTTTACGCCGTTTGGCATGGCAATCCTCCTGGCCTATATACCAGCTGGGACGCCTGCCAAAAAGCCATTAAAGGAGTCTCTGGAGCCCAATACAAATCTTACGCATCAAAAGCAGAGGCACAGCGCGCGCTCGACGGCTCCTACAAAGCGGCCGTTGAAGCAGGTAATAAACAAAGTGCCCGTGGCCGTGGAAAATCGGAATTAAGCAGCGCCGAGCGCGCCCTTATTGGCGAGCCCTATCTCTATTCTATTGCAGTGGATGCAGCCTCATCCGGCAATCCTGGGCGTATGGAATACCGGGGGGTAGACACCCAAACCGGCAAAGTGCTTTTTCATCAAGGGCCTTTTGAGCGAGGCACCAATAATATTGGCGAATTTTTGGCACTCGTCCACGGCCTCGCCCACCTGAAAAAAGAAGGCAGTGATCGAATTATTTACAGCGATAGTCGCATCGCCATGGGCTGGGTGCGCAAAAAAAAATGTGGCACCAAACTGGCACCACATTCTTCGAATATAATTTTATTTGAACTGATCGCTCGAGCCGAATCTTGGCTTAGAGACAACACTTACAAAACACTCATACTCAAATGGGAGACCAAAGCCTGGGGCGAAATCCCCGCAGATTTTGGACGGAAGTGATTAGTTGCAATAACCTGTGATTGAGGCAATAACTCTGTGAAAACATAAGTTTACAAAGCTTTATTAAATATTATTTTAAAAAGGCTCCTCTACCCCGGGCAGTAAAGTGTCGATACTTATTCCGTTTAATTTCAGCTGTAAATCCAATTGAAATGCCATACTACAATGTGCACTCGTTGAAAATCATAAAGAGGCCTAATAGGTCTAATTGATCCCTGATCACAAAAATCCTTGCACAAATCTTACTTTAATTACAAAGTCGATATCCCGCAGAATTGATTATTTTTGACCCAAACCAAAACGACCCAATGAGTCAACTCGTTATTGTGGGCACCGTAGCCTTTGATGCCATCGAAACACCATTTGGCAAAACGGACAAAATACTCGGTGGGGCAGCCACCTATATAGGACTTTCTGCAGCCCAGTACCACGCCAAGGGGGCCTTAGTTTCAGTGGTGGGTGGAGATTTTCCTGAAGAATATCTTAAGCTCCTAGAAAGTCGCGGTATGGATACTTCGGGCATAGAAGTGGTCAAAGACGGCAAAACCTTTTTCTGGGCAGGAAAGTATCATAACGATATGAATACCCGAGACACCTTGGCTACTGAGCTCAATGTATTGGCTGATTTTAATCCTGTAGTTCCAGAAAAGTATCGCGAATCACAGGTAGTCTTGCTGGGTAATTTGCACCCTGAGGTGCAATCTTCTGTGTTGGATCAAATGAGCGCCCCTAAGCTTGTGATCTTGGATACCATGAATTTTTGGATGGAGCACACTTGGAATGCTTTGGTCAAGGTCATGAAGCGCGTGGATGTCATTTCTATTAATGATGGGGAAGCCAGACAACTTACAGGAGAGTATTCTTTGGTCCGCGCCGCTCAGAAAATTCAAGAGATGGGTCCCAAATATGTCATCATTAAAAAAGGGGAGCATGGCGCTCTTTTGTTTCATAAAGACGAGGTGTTTTTTGCGCCAGCCTTGCCACTTGAGGAAGTTTTTGACCCAACTGGTGCCGGGGATACTTTTGCCGGAGGCTTTGCTGGCTTTTTGGCACAAACCGGGGATTATAGCTTTAACAATATGAAAAAAGCGATTGTTCACGGTTCGGCTTTAGCCTCGTTTTGTGTGGAGGAATTCGGCACCGAGCGGCTTCAAAACTTGACCCTAGAAGAACTATACGGTCGATTGCAACAATTTAAACAACTCACCCAATTCGATATTGAACTGCATTAAGTCCATTAAAAACAATGAGTGATCCATTAAAACACGAATGTGGCATTGCCCTAGTCCGATTAAAAAAGCCGCTGAGCTTTTATAAAGAAAAATACGGATCGTCTTTTTACGGGATTAATAAGATGTATTTGATGATGGAGAAGCAGCACAATCGTGGCCAAGACGGTGCTGGTTTGGCAGGCATTAAACTAGATGTCGCTCCGGGGGAACGTTATATCAGCCGCATCCGCTCTAACGCTGCACAGCCTATTCAGGATATTTTCGGGCAGATCAATGAGCGTATTAATAAGGAATTTAGCAAAGACCCTAATCTCAGCGATGATATCGACCTCCAAAAAAAGCGCATTCCTTATTTGAGCGAACTGCTTTTAGGGCATGTCCGCTATGGCACATTTGGGGGCAACAGCATCGAAACCGTTCACCCGTTTTTACGTCAAAATAACTGGATGCACCGCAACTTGATCATTGCGGGTAATTTTAACATGACGAACACCAATGAACTTTTTCAAAACCTCATTGAACTGGGCATGCACCCAAAAGAGAAAGCCGACACCATTACGGTGATGGAAAAAATCGGACATTTTTTGGACGATGCAGTGCGCAAACTCTACAAGCAGGCCAAAGCACAAGGCCTTAATAAAAAAGAAGCCTCTCCATACATCGTAGAGCATTTGAGTATTGAAAAAATACTCAAAAAAGCGGCCAAACACTGGGATGGTGGTTATGCTATGGCTGGACTTCTGGGTCATGGGGACGCCTTTGTATTGCGGGATCCTGCAGGAATTCGCCCAGCGTATTACTTTGAGGATGATGAAGTCGTGGTGGTCGCCAGCGAACGCCCGGTTATTCAGACCGTATTTAATGTGGCTTTCGACCAAATCCATGAGCTAACTCCCGGTCATGCTTTAATCATACACAAATCAGGCCAAATAAAATTGTCCCAAATTCATCCTGCCTTACCGAGAAAATCTTGTTCTTTTGAACGAATTTATTTCTCGCGAGGGAGTGATGCTGAGATTTACCGCGAACGCAAAATGCTCGGACGCTTGGTCATGCCTAAAGTCCTTAAAAGCATCGGCCACGACATCAGTAATACTGTTTTTTCGTTTATCCCAAATACGGCAGAGACCTCATTTTACGGCATGATGGAAGCCGCGAATGACGAATTAAACAAGCAGAAAACACAGCAGATTCTGGCCTTGAAAGACGGACTAAAGGCAAAGGCTTTGGAGGCAATTCAAAATCAAAACATTCGCACCGAAAAACTGGCGATAAAAGATGTGAAACTCCGCACTTTTATTACAGAGGATAGCAGCAGAGACGATTTAGTGGCCCACGTCTACGACGTGACCTATGGCGTGGTAAAACCAGAAGACAATATTGTGATTATCGATGACAGTATTGTTCGCGGAACAACCCTTAAAAAGAGTATCCTAAAAATGCTCGACCGCCTAAATCCGAAAAAGATCATTGTGGTTTCTTCGGCCCCGCAAATCCGTTATCCTGACTGCTACGGAATAGATATGGCGCGACTAGAGCATTTAGTGGCCTTTAATGCCGCTGTCGCCTTACACAAAGAGCGCGGTAACACCACTATAGTGGAAGAAATCTATGCCAAGTGTAAAGCCACCCTAGCACAAACCGCTCAGGGTCATGAAGTCGAAAATCACGTTAAAGCACTTTACGCGCCTTTTAGTGATGAAGAAATCTCTGATAAAATCGCCGAAATTATCACCACGGAGGATTTAGTGGCAGAAATTCAAGTTATTTTCCAATCAGTGGATGATTTACATAAGGCTTGCCCGGAACATTTAGGCGATTGGTACTTCACTGGAGACTACCCGACCAAAGGAGGATCAGTAGTGGTTAATCGTGCATTTGTACACTTCTATGAGGGGAATCCGGAGCGGGCTTACTAAGCCGTTTGTCGATTTTTTTTTGCCTTTAACGAAAAGTAAGAAAGGGAGGTCAAAAGTAATTTTCCCTTGCCTATATTTGACCACTACCATAACATAAGTAGGTTAAGTTCATGGTAAGATTTGGGGCAAAAAAGGTGGACTCTCGTCCACCTTTTTTATTTGTATTTATTTTTGATTTTCCGAAGCCACAAATCTTCGTCGCGCCAAAATTTAGACCTAAAACTAATTATTTGGCAGCCTCAAAGCGCGAAGCAACCTCTGCCCAATTGATCACATTAAAAAATGCAGTCACATAATCAGGACGTCTGTTCTGATAATTTAAGTAGTAAGCATGTTCCCAAACATCAAGGCCAAGGATAGGTGTGCCGCCACATCCGATTCCAGGCATAAGTGGATTGTCTTGATTTGCTGTAGCGCATACTTCAAGAGTGCCATCGCCCTGAACACAAAGCCAGGCCCAACCTGAGCCAAATTGTGTTTTAGCGGCTTGTGAGAAGGCCTCTTTAAAGGCGTCAAAACTGCCAAAAGCCTTATCAATAGCCTCGGATAAAGCGCCCTTTGGAGCGCCGCCTCCATTTGGACCCATTACTTGCCAAAATAAATTGTGATTGTAATAACCTCCACCATTGTTACGCAATGCTTTATTGTTCATGTCGCATCCGCGCAAAATGCTTTCTATATCTTGGCCTTCAAGAGCCGTTCCTGATACTGCGGCATTCAAATTTGCCGTGTAACCCGCGTGGTGTTTCCCGTGGTGTATTTCCATAGTACGCCCGTCAATGTGGGGTTCCAAAGCATCGTGCGCATAGGGTAAAGAAGGTAATTCAAAAGCCATAACTGTTGTATTTAAAGATTTAAAACTGTTGCAAATTTAACAATAAATTCCCAGCAGTGGGGCAGGCTTAATTTGTTCCTGTTTATGTGATTATAGAAAATCTTAATGGTATCTTAGAGGCGCAGGTTATGGCAGATTCTCAAAAAATAAAATCCCCTTTTCGCATCTACAATGCCTCGGCAGGTAGCGGTAAAACCTTTGCCCTCACCGTTGCTTTTTTACAGAAAATCCTGCATGCTAAGACCGAGGATGGCTATAAAAAACTTTTGGCCATAACCTTTACCAACAAGGCGGTGGCCGAAATGAAAAACCGGATTTTAAGCACCCTGGAGGCTTTCGCCAAAGGTCAATTCGAGGGGGCCGCGCTGGACTTAGCCACGCAAATTCTTGAAGGAACGACGATGACTCAAGCCCAATTGCAAATCAAGAGTCAAGCCGTGCTGGTGCATCTGCTGCATCACTACGCTCAGTTTCACGTAGAAACCATAGATCGGTTTAATCATCGGCTGCTCAAAACCTTTTCAAAAGACCTCAAACTCAGCAGTAACTTTGAAGTCAGTCTCGAGACAGGCCTATTACTGTCGGAAGCCGTTGACGCACTCATCGACAAAGCAGGCAGAGACCCGCAAATCACGGAAATCCTGGTATCCTTTGCCCTAAATAAAACTGAAGAAAGCCGTTCTTGGGATATTGCATTAGACCTCAACCAAACAGCCTGGATGATTGTCAACGAAAATGATGCGCCATATTTGGCTAAACTCAAAGACATCCCTCTAGAAAACTTTATTGATTTCACCGATAAAATAAGAAGGGAGAAGGAAGAAATAGACCGCTCAATGCGTCAGAAAGCTCTTGCGATAATGGATTTGTGCGACCAGCAGGGCATACTGTTCGAGCATCTGACATACGGAACCTTTATCAAAATCATGGAAGAGGTACTCGATTCCAAGGCCCAGCCAAACTTTGAGCGCAAATGGCTGCAAAAAATACTCGAACAAGACAATCCTTTTGAGCCGCGTCATCGCCTTTATAAGACCACGGCGCCTAAGGAGATTCAGGCCACTGTCGATAAGCATTATGATACTATTATTGAGGCCCTAGTTCAACTCAACATACAACACATTAGCAGCACCCATCTAAAAAACACCTTAAACCAGCTCGTGCCGCTAACCGTGGTCGAGGCTATTGAAAAAGAATTTGAGCGCATCAAAAAGGAGAATAATACTTTGGTCATCAGCGATTTTAACAAACTACTGAGTGAAGAAATTCAAAACCAACCCGCACCCTTTATTTATGAACGCCTAGGTGAGCGATTTACCCATTATTTTATTGATGAGTTTCAAGATACTTCTGTGCTGCAATGGCAAAATTTACTCCCTCTGGTTGAAAACAATCTAGCTCAAGCCGACCCGACCAACCCAAAACACAGCTTGATGATTGTCGGGGACCCTAAACAATCTATTTACCGCTGGCGCGGTGGGCACCCAGAGCAGTTTATTGACCTGTCCCTGAGCAAAAGTCAAGATTTACCTAGGCCTGAGATTGTGGATTTAGATACCAACTACCGCAGTCACCAAGATATAGTCACTTTTAATAATGAGCTGTATACCTATGCCGCAGCTCAACTGCCAAATCAGGACCATAGCGCGCTTTACAAGACAGGAAATGATCAAAATATCCATCATAAAAAAAGCGGATATGTTTCTATAGAGTTTCTCGACAAAAAAGAAAAAGATGAAGACCCTAAAGAGCAGCCCTATTTTACCGCCATTGAGAAAATCATTCAAAAGCAACTCGATCGCGGACGTGGGCTTGGCGAGATATGTATTCTTACCCGTGATAATAAAAAATGTTCAAAAATAGGCGCCTATCTCTGTGAGCAAGGCTTTGCTGTGGTTTCTGAAGAAGCCCTATTGATACAAAACAACCCATTAGTTTTGGCCTTGATTGATTTGGCTTATTTGAGCGCCAATCCCTATCAAAAACGACCTCGGGCCCGCCTTGGGAACCTGCTCTACAATGCATATGAGCGCAAGGACTCAAGAATTTCCTTTTTAACACGAATATGCTCGGACGACTTAGCTCAATTTCACAGCCTGTTATCTGAGATGGCTATTGATTTTAAGTTAGATCAAATGGCGGCCATGGGGCTATATGACCGATTTGCTTATGCTTTGAATCAGTTCGGCTGGGGTCAAAATGACAGTGCATATCTCACGCAATTTATGGATTGGGTATTTCAATATGCCCAACGTCCGCAGGCCACTATTTGGCAATTATTAGCGCAATGGGAGCAGGATAAAGACAGCCTGAGCCTGAGTTCAGGTCAAGGGCAAGAGGCAATCCAAATCATGACTATTCACAAGGCCAAAGGGCTTGAATTTCCCGTAGTGATTTTGCCCTTCGCACATGAGAATTTCAATCCAACAAAAGTAGGGCACATCTGGTATCCTTTCCCGGAAGAAGGCTTTGACCATTTGCCGGTGCGCTTCAGTGCTAAACTAGCCCATTACAGTGAGCAAGGTAAATCAATTGATACGCGGCTCAGAGAAACATTTTTCTTTGACACTTTAAACCTATACTATGTTGGGACCACCAGGCCAACAGAAGAACTCTATATTTTATGCGACAAACTAGCCGAAGAGTCAAATGCACTCAGTTTTAACCAATTGCTTAAAGACTTTTTAATATACAAGAAACTTTGGGAGGAAGAGCGTCAAAAATTTAATTTTGGGGCTCTGCCGAAAATCCAAGCGCGCGTCATAAACAGCCCTAATGCGCTCCTTGCGCCATTGGCTATTGTGCCTCCAGAACAACATCCGATCTGCATGGTACCCGAGCGTCGTGCGAGCCGTTATTGGTTTGATGCTGGGGTTGGCTTTGGCTCTTTATTTCACGAACTCATGGCCTTGGTCATCAAGGCAGAAAACTCTGCGGAGGCTATTGACAATATAAGCCTCAAGTATCATCTCGATCCGCAGCAAAAACAAAAGGCCACGGCTTTAGTGCGCCAGACCATAGAACACCCCGAACTTTCCTATTTGTACGGAGGCAAACATGAGGTTTTTGTCGAGCGTAGTATCATAACGCCTTCTGGAGTGCTTAGACCCGACCGGATTAATATAACCTCGCCAAATAAGGCCATTGTTTTGGATTACAAAACTGGACTACCAAAAGTTCAGGATCAAGATCAAATAACTACCTATGGTGCGGGACTCAAGGCTATGGGCATCGAAGTCGAAGCACACCTAATTGTTTATCTGAGACAAGACCCAATTGTGGTAAATAAAATTTAAATTAGCGAGGCAAAACCTAACGACATGTACGGCAAAATTCAGAACCATCTGCAACAAGAAATAGAAGAAATTAAAGCAAAAGGTTTATTTAAAAAAGAGCGTGTTATCATAGGGCCACAAGATGCTGTCATAAAGATTTCGACAGGGGCCGAAGTCATTAATTTTTGTGCCAATAACTATCTAGGACTATCATCTCACCCCGAAGTTGTGCAGGCCGCCAAAGACAGCTTGGATACTCATGGATTTGGGATGTCTTCTGTAAGATTCATCTGTGGAACCCAAGACATTCACAAAACTTTGGAACAAAAAATTGCAGACTTCTATCAAACAGAGGACACCATCCTATACGCAGCAGCTTTTGACGCCAATGGCGGAGTGTTTGAGCCGCTATTAGGCCCAGAAGATGCGATAATCTCTGACGGTTTGAACCACGCTTCAATCATTGATGGGGTTCGTCTGTGCAAAGCCAAACGTTACCGTTATCAGAATAACGACATGGCTGATCTTCGTGCTCAACTCCTTCAATCTCGTGAGGATGGTGCGCGTTTTATCCTCATTGTTACCGATGGGGTATTTTCCATGGACGGTTTGGTCGCGCCACTGGATAAAATATGTGATTTAGCAGATGAGTTTGACGCCCTAGTGATGGTTGATGAATGTCATGCAGCAGGCTTTATCGGGCCCACTGGACGCGGCACTCTGGAAGAAAAAGGAGTTATGGGGCGGGTTGATATCATCACCGGAACCTTGGGCAAAGCTCTTGGTGGAGCCATGGGTGGTTACACTACTGGAAAAAAAGAGATAATCGAAATTTTGCGGCAGCGTTCGCGGCCCTATTTATTTTCAAATTCTTTGGCGCCCTCAATTGTCGGTGCTTCGATAAAGGTGTTTGAATTATTGGACAAAAACACCAGCCTGCGTGATCGATTAATGGACAATACCGCATACTTCAAAAAAGGAATGCAAGACGCTGGTTTTGATATTGTTGATGGTGAATCAGCTATTGTTCCTGTCATGCTTTACGACGCCAAACTCGCCCAGCGCATGGCGGATCTCTTACTCGAGGAAGGAATTTATGTGATAGGATTCTTTTATCCCGTCGTTCCCAAGGGGAAAGCCCGTATTCGCGTACAACTTTCCGCGGCCCATTCTCGAGAACATTTGAATCGGGCAATTGAGGCCTTTAAAAAGGTTAAAAAAACACTCGATTCTGAGGGGTCAAATTGACTTTTAACCCACTAATGGTAGGTATTTGCAAAATTTTTACTAGATTTGATTTTGTTAATAAATTTTAACAACTTACTTTTGCTTGAATAACACTTAAAAATTTAACTTTTTAGAATATGAAACATCTCAACCGTATTTTAGTTGCTGCCTGCGTTTTCTTCGCCTTTGGTGTTGCAAATGCACAAGACGCAAATAATCCCTGGGCAGTAGAAATTGGCATCAATGCCGTTGATGTTTACTCTGTAGGAACTGTAGAAGCAGGACGTCTTCCTGTAATGATCGGTGACACAGAAGTGAAAGGTCATTTGTTTGACGAGTTTTTTAACGTCACTGACCACTACAACATCGTTCCCGCTGTAACTCGAGTTGCCGCTGGACGTTATCTTGGAGATGGTTTTACATTCAACGTTGCGGGTACCTTCAACAAAATTACAAAACTTGGTGATGCACGTACCGAAGACTTAGTATATTACGCTGCAGACGGAGGGTTGAACTACTCTATGCGTGATAAGATCGGTGGACCATGGTTAGACCCATCTTTGGGTGTTGGTGGTGGTTACACTTGGGTTGACGAAGTAGGATTTGGTACCTTGAACGCTACTGCAAGTGTGCGTTTTTGGGTTGCTGACAACTTTGCCTTTAACTTTCAAAGTACTTTCAAGCACGCTATGGAAGATTTTGGAATTACTCATTTCCAACATTCAATAGGTGTTCAATTTAAATTCGGTGGAAAAGATACTGACGGCGACGGTATATACGACAATGAAGATGCTTGTCCAGAAGTTGCTGGTCTTCCTCAATTTGACGGATGTCCTGACTCAGATGGAGATGGTATAGAAGATCGCAATGACGCTTGCGTTGATGTAGCTGGTTTAGCTCAATTCAACGGATGTCCTGACTCTGATGGTGATGGTATCGCTGATCCACAAGACGCTTGTCCTACTGAAGCTGGTGTTGCCGCACTTAACGGATGTCCTGATGCTGACGGTGATGGTATCACTGACGCAGTCGACTCTTGTCCAGAAGAAGCTGGTCCTAGCTCAAACGGAGGTTGTCCTTTCTACGATGCTGACGGCGATGGTGTAGAAGATAAAAATGACCAATGTCCAGATATCGCTGGTACTGTAGCAAACAACGGATGTCCAGAAGTTTCTATTGAGGTAATCAATCAATTGAATGAGTATTCTAAAACCATTCTATTCGATACCGGTAAGACTACCATCCGCACAGAGTCAAACGATGTAATCCAAGGTATGGCTGATGTTATGAGTGCCTATCCAAACGCTATGTTTGAGGTAGAAGGTCACACAGACAGTGTAGGTAGTGCTTCAAGCAACCAAAAGCTTTCTGAGGCTCGCGCTCAATCAGTACACGATGCACTTGTTGCTCTTGGTATTGATGACAGCCGTCTATCTTATGTAGGATACGGTGAAGATCGTCCTGTAGCAAGCAACAATACTGCTGCCGGAAGACAAGAAAATCGTCGTGTAGAAGTTTCTTTGAAGAAATAAACAACACGAAATAAAGTTTCGAAAAAAACGCCTCCCTTGTGGAGGCGTTTTTTTATTTTAGGGTATGGAAACCTTCTTGTCAGAAACTATAAGTGCATTAGCCAAAGGCCCGCATCCTCTATCTGACTACATCATAATTTTACCCAGTAAACGAGCGGGAGGGTTTCTAAATCAGGTTCTCATTGCCCAGACCGATAAAACTTATTTTGCCCCGACGGTATATAGTATAGAAGACTTTATCACTCTGGTTTCTGGGATAGAAATCATGAACAGTACTCAGGTCTTGCTCGAAGGATACAAAGTCTATAATGAGCTTGCTCCTACCTCATTTAGTGATTATCTGCAGTGGGCCGAGCCGCTACTGAACGACTTTAATGAAATTGACCGCAACTTGGTGTCGCCTGAATCATTTTTTGGGTATTTAAGTCAAGTCAAAGCATTAGAACGCTGGGAACTCAAAGAGGCGACACCACTGATCAAAGATTACCTGAAGTTTTGGGAAGGCTTATTGCCTTTTTACAATCAGTTTACTGAGCATCTATTGAGACAGGGAGCGGCTTATCAGGGACTTGTTTATCGACAAGCCGCAGAAGATTTAAGCCATTATCTCAACGTCAATGCGCAAAAGCCCCATGCATTTATTGGATTTAATGCCCTCAACCCGGCCGAAGAGCTGTTAATACAGGAAATGCTTGCTCAGGGTAACAGCCGCATTTATTGGGATCTCGATGCGTTTTTTGCTCAGGATCAAAAACACAGTGTTTCCCAATTCATTCGTGGATACCTTGATCGATGGCCCTATTATAAAGCCCAGCAAAAGTCATCAGCCCCGTGGTCGGCAATTGGCTTGAGCAATCATTATCAAAATAATAAGGACCTAAACTTTATAAAGAGTGATAGTGATCAAGGTCAAATACAGGCCATGTCTGCGGTCTTAAGGGAGATGCCTCCAGATCAAGTCAACAATACAGCTATAGTTCTGGCCGATGAATCCTTACTCGTCCCTGTGCTTTATGCCATTCCTGCCTCTATAAACAATATAAACATCACTATGGGATATCCTTTAAAGGCATATCCTGGGGTGTGGTTCGTAGAGGCCTTATTACAGTGGCATAAATCTTCTAACAAAAGGATACATCACAACCATCTCAATAAAATCCTAACCCACCCATTTGGTCAGCTACTGCTTCCTTCATGGCAAAATATTAGCCGATGGATTCAAAAAAACCATCAGCTATTTATTGATATCGAAGAGTTAAAACAGAAGGTTCCCCCCTCTGAAGTCATGATTATTGAGCTCATGTTTTCCCATTCAGAGGAACAGCAAAATGTTCTGAAAAACCTCATGACCCTGCTCCATGGATTAACCGAGCAAAAACATTTAAACGCTGTAGATCGTATCGGCCTACAAAAGATTTTGGATTTATTACAGCAACTCTATGGCTTGGCCCAGAGTTACGGGTTTTTAGAAAATATAAGTGCCCTCACATCACTATTTGATCATTTGCTGGCCAGTGAATCTTTGGATTTTGAGGGCGATGCTTATCAAGGGCTTCAGGTCATGGGGGTACTTGAGACCAGGGTTCTGGACTTTGAGCACATTATCATGCTATCTGTAAACGAGGGCGTTATTCCTCAAGGCAAAAGCAGTGCCTCATTCATCACTTATGATATGAAAAAACAGTTCGGGCTACCCTTGCACACGGATAAAGATGCTATTTATGGCTATCACTTTTTCCGCCTGTTACAGCGCGCAAAATCGGTCCACTTTATTTATAAAAACAGTCAAAAAGGACTCAGTGTTGGCGAACCAAGTCGTTTTTTACGATTACTCGAACTTACTGCTCCCAAAGCCCATAAAATCAATAAAACAACGGCGCTACAACAGGTTCACATAAATGCTGCCCACTTGGCGAGCTATGAAAAGACCCCTGAGGTTCTGACCAAGCTCCATAATATTGCGGCTAACGGGTTCTCGCCGTCTTCTTTGGGGCAGTACATCAGAGACCCCGAAGAATTCTATTTCAAACGAATTCTTGGGCTTCCAGAAGAGCAGCTTATGGAAGATAATATAGCCGCCAATATACTAGGTAGCGTGGTCCATGACGCCATTAAAGAAATGTATGAACCCATGGCAGGAAAACCTTTGGTTTTATCTGAGCTAAAGGCACTAAAAAAAGAGGTTGATCCTTTGGTCATGCGGCATTTTGACAACAAATACAATTTGCGCGCCTTGTCACATGGAAAAAACCTCATTGTAACCGAAGTGGTCAAACGATACTGTCAACAACTCTTAGATTGGGATTGTGCTGCTTTGGAACAGGGTGAGGTCATAGAACTCCTTGAAGTAGAAACCCAGCACGAATTATTTTTGGCCCTTCCTCAATTAAAGACCCCTGTTAAACTTAAGGGGGTTGTTGATCGACTTGATCGTTGTAATGGAGTACTTCGGGTGATTGATTATAAGACCGGCAATGTACAGCCGGGAGATCTTAATATTGACGATTGGTCTGCAATCACGGCCAGCGAAAAAAAAGAAAAAGTATTTCAGCTGTTAACTTATGCTTATATGCACTATAAAAGGGATTCGGGGATTAACCCTAAGGATGGTCAGGCCATCGCGGGGATAATATCTTTTAAAAATTTTGGCCAAGGACTCATGACCTATGCCTTCAAGCCCAACAAAAACACGCGCATAGAAGAAATAAATGCCGAGGTATTGGAAAAATATGAACATCAATTGTTTGGGCTCATACAGGAGTTACTCAATCCTGACCTCCCTTTTGTTGCAGCATCTGAGGACTAGGTTAATGCCTTTTTCCAACCCAAGTGTTGATTTAAGTTTAAATTTTGACGAAAAAAGCAGTGTTTTATCGGATTTCTAGAAAATAGCTCTAATTTTGCAAAAAATATTAATGATGAGAATTCAATCAATTATAGTTGCTGTAGCACTTGTGTTTACAGGTGTTTCTGACCTTAAGGCCCAAGATAGACAAAACCCTTGGACCATAGAACTTGGAACCAATGCCGTGGATTTTTATCCGGTGGGTGGTGAATCTGGCACCATGGCTAATGGAAGTTTCAGCGCACAGATACACGGAAGTTTCTGGAACGAATACTTCAACTTTGGAGACCACTACAACTTTATGCCATCGGCTTCACGTGTGGCCATAGGGCGTCATTTATTTAGTGGCCTAAGCTTAAATGTAGCTGGTAGTATCAATAAAATCGACAAAATTGGGGACGCACCCTTTAGTGACTGGTTCGGTGCAGACTCGGCTCGTTATTACGGCTTAGACGCTGCTTTGAACTTTAGTTTTGCCGACGCTCTTGATCAGGGATGGGTTATTGACCCTTATCTTGGTTTTGGTGCTGGTCGCAGCTGGATCAAATATGGCTATGCCTACGGATTCAATACCCTAAATGCCAATGTTGGATTTAAGTTTTGGGTAATGGAAGATCGCCTTGCGATTAATGTCATGAGTACCTTTAAATCAGGTCTTGATGACACCTACAGCCAAGATCACTTTCAACACAGTGCCGGTTTGGTTTTCCAATTTGGTGGGAAAGATACCGATGGAGATGGTATCAATGATGATGAGGATGAGTGCCCTGCAGTTCCTGGCTTAAAAGAATTTAATGGTTGT
The DNA here is from genome assembly GCA_038132955.1 of Flavobacteriaceae bacterium. Taxonomy (GTDB): domain Bacteria; phylum Bacteroidota; class Bacteroidia; order Flavobacteriales; family Flavobacteriaceae; genus BACL21. The sequence goes on along the minus strand of JAYPSJ010000007.1, from coordinate 40,479 downwards.
CCTGATACTGATGGCGACGGAATTGAAGACGCCAAAGATGAGTGTCCTGAAGTCGCTGGATCTGCAGACTTTAACGGATGTCCTGATACCGATGGCGATGGGGTTGAAGACCGCAAAGACGAATGTCCTAAGAAAAAAGGACCGGTCGAATTAGGCGGATGCCCAGATCGTGACAAAGATGGCGTGGCCGATAAAGATGATGCTTGCCCAACCGAGGCTGGAGATCCTAATTTAGGTGGATGTCCTGATGCCGATGGCGATGGTGTGGCTGACAAAGATGACTCATGTCCTCAAGAAGCTGGAACTGTAGCTAATGGAGGTTGTCCTGAAATGAGTGTAGAAGTCGTAGAGGACCTTAACAGCTCTACAGCAGATATTTTGTTCACTCTGGGAAGCAGCGCCTTGAACTATGAAGCCAAAGCTATTTTGGATGAAATTGCTCAAGTACTTAAAGCCTACCCAACGACTTACTTGGAGATTGCTGGACACACTTGTAATATTGATACCTTCACGTTCAACCAAGGCCTATCAGAGGCCCGTGCGAAAGCCGTACGTCAATATCTCATCACAAAACAGGGTATCAATCCTGCGAGACTTTCGGCCAAAGGATACGGTGAAAACGAACCTATTGCAGACAATAGTACTGCAGAGGGTCGCGCCAAAAACAGACGTGTAGAGATTCGCGTTAATGAATAATTAAGTGTTGCGCTTAAAAGTTAAACCCCGGACTGCGTCCGGGGTTTTTTGTTTGGATTATCTTTATACCCGGCGCAGCGTCTAAATGAAGCGCTAACGCATCAAAACCTCTGTATTTCAAGTTTAATAATGGCTTCAAAAACCCATACTCAGAATCCCGTAAAGGCCGTGCTTTTTGACATGGATGGCGTGATTGTAGACAGTGAGCCCCTGCATCACAAGGCTTACCATCTTATGTTTGAAGAGGTGGGCATCGATGTTTCCTCTAAGCTTTATGCTTCATTCACAGGACAAGCCACCTTGGCTATATGCCAAACATTAGTACGACATTTTTCTTTGAATCACAAACCGGAAACCTTGGTAGCTATTAAGCGCAGCTACTTCAAGGACCTATTTGATTATGACAAAAGCTTCGACTTATTGCCTGGTGTTTTGGAATTAATCCAGGATTATCACCGCCATGGATTGACCTTAGTTCTGGCCTCATCAGCCTCAATGGAAAACATCAATCGGATTTTTAAGCGCTTTGATTTGAATCGGTATTTTAAAGCCAAACTCTCTGGCGCAGACCTAAAAGCTTCAAAGCCTCATCCTGAAATATTTATCAAAGCGGCAGAAGCCGCAGAGATAGACCGAGCGCATTGCGTAGTGATCGAAGATTCAGAAAACGGTATTGCCGCGGCCAAAGCAGCCGGTATTTTTGGCATTGCCTTTGACAACCCGCATTCGAAGGCTCAAGATTATACCCAGGCAGACTATGTGATTCAGGATTTTTCTGAAATTCACTTCACGGCCCTGCAAAAAATAAGAGCCTCTTATTAGGAGGCCCTTAACGGTATATTTACGTGAAGTGCGACTATTGTCTTTTGGAAATTTTCCGCACCGAGCCATCTTTTTCCCAATACTTCATCCGCCCCTTAAGCACGCCATCGCGGTAATCGCCTTCTTGCTTTATTTGTCCATTTTCATACCACATACGGCTTAGGCCTTCCTTTTGATTGCCCTCAAACAGCTCTTCAGAGCCCAATTGACCTGAAGGATACCACCAGCGAAATGTGCCCTGCTTTTGACCGGCGACATAATGGCCTTCGAGCCTTAACTGGCCGTTATCGTAGTTTGTAATCAGTCGGCCAGTAATGAGCTCCCCTGTGGCCTTTAATATGGCCTGGCCCTCTTGCATGGCTAAGTCGTCCACCTGATTGTGAAAATAGGTTTTAGCCTCCTGGGCCATTAAATTGACGGTGAAGAGCAGGGCCAAGAGTGTCAACAAATAGGGCTGAAACTTTAATTGATGATTCATGGGTTACAAAGCCAAATAATTACTGCTGCAAGTTAATGAAATAAATCACAGCCTTTTGTTAAATCAAACCATATAAATGGGCGATGATGAATCCGCAGAGCAGCAGAAAAATTAATGAAGGTAGTCTCTGTTGAAAGCCGTTTTTAACCGAAGCGTGGGCGTATTGGGCACCAATCATAAACAAGGCCATTCCTATGGTGCTCGGCAGGGTCAAATCTCCATAACAGAGTCCTGCAAGCATTAAGGTCGCTAATGCGATTTTGGCAGTCCCCACTAGGGATCGAAACGAGACGGAATACCCAAAGTTTTTGAATTCACTCTCTACATTATTAAATCGAAAGGACCATACAAAAAGTACGGAGCAGGCTACAATGATTTGTGCGCTATTGGCAAGAAGGTCGGCGTTCATAAAATCAAAAATAAATGATGACTGAAGTTACGAAAAAAAAGAAAGCCGATATATCACTGTCTACTACGAGGCGGGTATTAGGTCTAAACCGTTATTAATCAAACTGTCCAGTGATTTGTCTTGGGCTAGGTCTTCTAAATGTTTACGAACTTCATCGCCTTGGTCATGTTTGGTGGCGTACATTAGCTCTAATAGCTCCAAAAAAAGCAGCCACTCACGCGGATAGGCAGTTTTTGTGCGCTGCCAAAATTCTTTCAGTACTGGGGTCAACTCCGTGACTGATGCCCCGACTACGGGCGCATTCTCAAGCCTTTCTCGTAGAGTTTTCAAAAGCGCGTATTCTTTGTGTAAGGCCAGCTCCTGCGGGCTGTAAACTATTTTTTGCGCGACAGTATCAGACTTTTTGTGGATGTTCTTAAAGGATTTGTCGTCTGCAGGACCCGAAAAAGCAGAAACCAAGCTCTTGCCCACAGCCATATCGTACACGCCCCAGCTGGGATCAAAAAGCACTTCATCGCCATAGGTCACACGGCACTCTTTAAAGGTGATCAGCTGAATTTTGCCGCGAATATCTCTTTTGCCCGTGACTATTTTCCCCTCTACACAAACACCGCCTTCAAAATTCAAAGTCACTATTTGTCCTTCCACAATCCCGTAGGCCTCTAAATCCCTGGGGGACATGTCCTCGATGGCCAAATTCGTTCCCTCGAGTTTGCCAATAGGTGAGCCAAAACCATCACGGTGTCGATGCGTCCCATGTCCGATGAGTTCACGGCCTTGAGAGGCCAATGCAGTAGGGCCCAGAGTTTGCAAGTAAATGGGCGCACCTTCATGATCGATAGCCCGGGTAAAAATTCCTGAAATTTGAATTCCGGTCGACAATTCTACCGTACCCATTTTTGTGGATTTAATGAGTTTTTGAAGTCCCGAGAGCCCACCGGTGCGCACGGCCATTTTGTTGGCAAATTTTTCCAAAACAAAACTCAGATGGGCAAAGTTTGGCGTCACATACAAATGCGGCTGAGCTGCGGTAATGTCGAAACTGACCTCGGCCGCCTCGATGGTGTAGGGGCGTTTCTCCACTGATGGATCAAGACAGTCTTTACTTTCTTCGATTGATGATAAAAGCCCTGCGCCATAAATTTTTGGGTCCTCCAAACTGCCGATCAAACCGTACTCTACAGTCCACCAATGTAGATTGCGAATTTTGGCCATTTCTGAAGGCTCAGTAACCTCGTTTTGAATCGCCTCTACCTCGGCAGTCGCCGCATCGACCTCAGCTTGGGTCGAATTTGGATTTTCTTTTAAAATCGAAAGCTTACGAATAGCCTCATACATACGATCGTCATCAGGGGATGAAATTGCTTTGCTCCCGAGCTCCCCAAAACGTCGCAAATACTCAGCGTATTCAGGGTTTGCAATAATAGGTGCGTGTCCCGCCGCCTCGTGAATGATGTCAGGTGCTGGGGTGTAGCCCACGTGGTCAATGGTCCTGATATCCGAAGATATAACTAAAACATTATGCGCCTGAAATTCCATAAAGGCGTTTGGCGGAATAAAACCGTCTACCGCCACGGCCGCCCAGCCGATGTCTTTTAGGATGCGATTCATCCCTTCCATATGAGGAATCTCATCTATTGAAATCCCTGTGAGCCTCAAACCATCGATATAAGATACGTGGGCTACTTTTTTTAAATAGTCCACATTTAGGCGCATCACATAACGCCAGACGGCCTGGTTTTGCGCCGTGTAATCGTTATAAGGTTGCTTGACAATGAAGGCGTGCAGATTCTCCGGCAATTTTGCCGTGACCTCATTAAATTCTATTTGATTTTGTGCCTGAGTCATAGAACAGTTTGGCTTTATTTTACGACCAAATCAGCCTCTTGTTTTTCTCCCATAAAGATAGGGGTTTCACAAATTAAAACAGCCATGGAAAAACAAAACACACCACAGCGCACCAGAGCGCATAAATCGGCAAATACCCGGATATAGCCCGCTCTACCTTCTCCTTTGATTCGGCTTTTCGCCAAGTCTGCCAAAGGGCCAAAGCCACTTTAAACAGATGAATCCAAATCAGCACATTGGCCCCAAAAATGGCGGTGCGATTAGGGGTGAGTCCCATCTCGATCAAACGCCAAGACACCGAGGATAAGGCGATGGTATTGTCCAAAAGGCAAATGGCCGATAAAACAAACAATAGCCCTAACTGGATTTTGCTTGTCCCCTGTTTGGATAATGCGCTGATAGAAAAAAGTATCAGCGCCATGACGCCGATAAGTACCCCATTGAGCACCAAAAGAACTTGACGATCTTGATAGACGGTTTGTTGGGTAAACAACAAACCCAAAGTAAACGAGGCTAGAACAAATAACACTAATGGTGTAAAAATCTTGGCCACCAAGGGTGAGATGTTTTTGACTAAATCAGGGTTAAAAATAAGCACGAATGTAGCGGTCAGCGGAACCGCGGGTGCGCCCCAAGTGATGATGTTAGTCACATGAACATCTGTGATCTCTATCCCTATAAGCTCGTACAAGGCAAAAGTCATGAGCATAGTCAGCAGTCCAGCCGCCCCCAATACTGCGCTAAGGACTAAAAGATCTCCATTGTGCCTTAAAAATTGAAGTCGTGCGACCCCATCATGCTGCAAGGCGCCCAAACGACTCCAGCCGTATACAAACCAATAAAAAATGGGCAGGTGAATGGCCACAAGGAGTAATACATCGTTTGAGATCGCAGGTCCGAGCAGATTGATATAGGTCGCCGCCAACGAAAAAATTAACACTGCTCCGATGAGGTATTTTTTTGCCGTGTGATACATGATCCCGGCCAATAGAGTAAGCCAGGGAAACAGCACTAGCCCAATATTTTTCTGCAAATAAGACTCAATAGGCCAGTCAAAAAACTTTGGAACTTTGATCACCAAACCCGCCATTGCAACGCAAAAAACCAGTGCGATCCAATGCCTGAAATTGCCCCAAGACATATTTGTATTCATAAAGCGTGACTTCTTTCGAAAATTACTGAACTTATCTCAATCCGTTTATGTCATAGCGATTAAAAAAATCCCATAGGGCTTCATTCATGTCAAAACCCAAGGTACTTGTGTCGAACCAGTTGTGCTCACCCTGAATCACACGATATAAATCTAAAGAGACCTGATTGAGCCCCGGGCCATAGGTTTCGTACTCCACAAGTCTAATGCCGCCGCTAAAGGTTTGGGTCTGTGAGGGGGTGGCACCTAACTCATTAAATTCTGTCCAATAATTCACGGCGTAAGGCACAGAAGACCATTCAGAATTTCCTTCATAAGGCAAAATTTCATCATTGGTTCCATGAAAAATAATGACCGGCATGGGATGAGTCGGCGCACAAACTTCTGGCCAATCAAGCATGGTCCCAGAAATTGATCCTATGGCAGCGACCCTTTCGCTTAAGGCGCAGGCTAGTGCGTAACTCATCATGCCGCCGTTTGAATAACCACAGAAATATAGCCGATCGAGATCTACATTATAAGTGCTGCTTATTTCATCGATTAATGAGGAGAAAAAATCAATATCCTCTGCATCACTTTTATTGTCTGGACCTAATAAAAATGAATTCCAGTGTGGGTTGCCATCCAGGCAACTCCCTTGAGGGTAAATCAAAATAAAGCCTTCTCGATCGGCCAGAGACCGCATATCTGCATAAGCCAAATGATCCATAGCATAGCCACCATAGCCGTGCAAATTAAAAACCACCGGTAGAGCCTCTGAAGCGTTGTAATCTTGTGGTAAGTGGACGAGATATTCTCGGTTCAGACCATTGTGATTCAGGATCAGCGCGTTCTGATTGTCACCGCATTCTGCCTCAGAATTCTTGTTTTCAGTCGTACAGCAAAGCATTAGAAACAACAAAGGGGCGATGATTGCCCCTTTGATAAACCTGTAATATTTAGCGTAAGTCATCATAAAAATTTAACGCCTCCGCCGTTAATCTATTGTTGATTCTTCGTTCTCCCTTGAGCATTTTTTTGAAACGCTGCTGGGTCACATTCATTACGCCAAGTCCGGTTCTATTATGCTATTGAAAAGTCTTGAGTCGCTCAACAATAAAATCTTTGACTTGAGTCGCCTTGCCTCGATCTTTGATGTAAGTCCTAAAAGCCTCCGAGTGGGTCGTTTGAAGATCTTGATAGAGGCTTAAATGATCATTCATATCCTTTCCAGAGAGCAAGGCCCAATGAGAGGCGCCATTTGGTTTATTGACATCGTACGTCCCAAAGGCCACTAGTCGATCTTTAAATGCCTCAGGCAGCGCATCGACCATGGCTTGTTGGGCTTTTGCAAATGCCGATGGGTCCTCGGCTTTAATGTCCCAAATGTGGATGACGGGATTCTTTTCCTCGTCCCCAGGGTTTAAATTCATGACTCGTCCGGCCCGAGCTTCGCCCCAGGTCTCAACATGATTTCTGATGCCGCGCCAAAAGGCATCGCCCTCTGACTCCTTAGGCTGGGTTACAAAACCGCCATTGTTTAATTCCCACAAAAATACGATTCTGTGCGTGCTGCCGTCTTCACGACCATGTCTTAGACGCTCTAAGAATACGCCTCCTGATTTCCGCTCACGATCGGTAAAGAATTCGTCAAATAGGGTTTCAATCTGATCCTCAGAATTTTCTTTGGCCTTAACCTCTATAAAATTAAATGCCATTTGCTGGGCGCTTATGACCCCCGAGAATAAAAAGATAACTGCAATGAATAAATGTCTCATGTTTATTGGTTTATTGGTTAAATGTTTTCTAAAATATACCTTTTTATTGTCTTTTGCAATATTATAATTATCTTCACCTGACTAACCAATTTTTACACTCATGAAAAAAATATTTTTTGGTCTTTTCTTTATGGCCATTTCGATTTGTTTTGCTGGGGCGACTGTTGATCCACAACCCACACCCAGTGCTGATGGTTTTAGCATGCTAAAGTCTCTGGAAGGGAAGTGGTTTGGAACACTTAAACGTGACAATGGTTCTGAAGACACGTTTAATTTATCTTACAGCATCAGTTCTAACGGCAGCGCCATCCTTGAAGAAAGCAATACAGGGGGCATTGAAATGCTCACCATTTTTAACTTGCACAACGACGACATTCTTTTAACCCATTATTGTGGACTGCGCAATCGACCGGTCTCTGTTTTAGACAGCAGCGAAGATGGTGTGTTTAAATTCACTACAGACGCTGAGCTCAGCGGATTGTCTTTGGACAATGAAATGTTTGTCACTTCTTGGGTCATCGATGTCATGCCAGAGGATCCTAGTAAAATGTATTACCAATACACCGTATCTGGTCCAGATGGGGTAGCGTTTATCGCTAAATGTGATTTGACTCGAGCAAATTAATGCCTCTTCTTTACGTTTGACAGCCAATTAGCCTCTCACTCTTAGAGGCTTTTTTTATTGCCCTATGGCCTCGGCAGAAAATGAGATGACCTCATCGTAATCCACTGCCACATAGAACTCAATGGGGTTACAACAGACCTCACAATCCTCGATAAAGCTTTGCTCAGGGATAGAAGGGTCCACTAACTTGAGTTGTTCCTCCCAACAATGGGGGCAGGTAAAATAATGCTCGATCATAAAATCAAAGTTACGGCAATAGTCGTATATTTAACCTAGTGTTTGGGGCGATGTTATTTATAATATTGCCTTATTGGGAGCGAGTCTAATCGCTCCCTTTTTTTTATTGGACCTTTACAAGCCTTGCCTTTTGAATGACAGAAATAGGGTAACCCATAACCTGGGGCATGTCGTCATCCACAGCTCCTGTGGTGGTCTTGTCTGCCGTCTTGCTGAACATAATTTCGAAATCCACCCAGTCAGTCTGAAAAGCAATTCTCGAGGCCAAAAGACTTCCTTGGACCACAAAAAAACTATAAAACACGCCATCCTTGTAGGTTGTCGGCAATAAAATGCCATTATTTTCATCCAACAAGAAGTCCCCGTTCTCTTTGTCCTGGGCTATCAAAGTATAATTTCTGGGCTCATTATTGTAAATTAAAACATAGTTATAACGGCCGGGGTCTTTTGTCTCTAACAAATGAAACTCCATGGGTATTTTCTGAGTGCCTTTGGCATTAAATATCGCTAATTCACCTTTATACTGGCCTAAATATTCCTCTTGTCCATAAAAAGCGTGGCCAAAAAATAAAAATGCAAAAGCTGTAACGAATCTTTTCATTGCCCTACTTGAATCAACTGAAACAATCCCTTTTCTGGTTTATGTACTCTTTCTGGAAATTTCTCAATGAGCTTCCAGACACAACCATTAATGGTTTTGGGATGAAAATCTGGATGACGTGCTTGGATTTGCCTGTTGAGCTCTGTCCACTGAATTCCTTTTGGCTGTTCTTCGAGTAACTTAAAAATTGTCAAATAAATTTGACCTGTGATCGTATTTGGATTTAGCGCCATATTTTTCAATGAAAGCTACATAAATTTCCATGAACTTTAAAATGTCCGCCTAACAGTAAAAAATTGACTGCATTTAAGGTCAATACAAATACCTAAAAATTTGTCTTTGCGAAGACGATAAAATTGTCCCCAACATCATCAAGCCTAGCGCAAAATTTTTTCAATTTTTCGCCCTTTGGCCAACTCATCTACCAACTTGTCTAAATACCGCACTTGGCGGGTCAAAACATTATCTATTTCTTCAATCCTGTAACCGCAAATAACGCCTTTTATCAGATGGGCATTTGGGTTAAGTCGGGCGTTTTGAAAAAACAAGTCAAAGGTCTGTTTTGAGTCAATAGCGTTCTGAAGGCTTTGCTCATCATAGCCGGTAAGCCATTGTATAACTTGATGCAATTCTGCTCTGGTTCTGCCTTTCTTCTCCACCTTAGTAACATAATGCGGATAGACCGAGGCAAAGGTCATTTTTGCGATACGCTGGTTATGTTCGGGGGTAACTTTCATCAAAATCATTTACCATAAATCTAGAATCATTTAAACAATGAACCTAAAATTAAATATTAATTTAACTTACGTGAGGGATCCCCGATTGTAGTGCCCCGAATCACCTAAATCACATACATTCCAAATATCCCTGTCAATGGCAAAAAGAATACCAACAGTAACTTATGAGATCTCCGTAGGAATATATTTTATATTTATTTATCCCTTTCACTAATTTAATAAATCAGCTATAAGAATTAAATTTATTGTTTTCATAACTACTCATGTATAAAAAAACTAGTGCAGCTAATGTGGAGGAATATATCCATAATACTCCTGTGCCCCAGCGGCAAAGACTCAATCAGATATATAAACTAATACAAAAAACGCTTCCTATCAGGGAAGAAAAAATAAGCTACGATATGCCTGCTATAATTTACAAAGGCAAAGTGTTGCTTTTCTTTGCGGCACAAAACCACCACATTGGCTTATACGCCCTTCCTGAGACTAATGTTCACTTTGCAGATAGTTTGAAACCTTATAAAACTGGTAAAGGAAGTATTCAATTTCCTAACAATAAAGAGCTTCCTCTGGATTTGATTTCAAAAATCATTCATTTTAGAATAGAGGCTATTGAAAGTATGTCAGTTTAACTTACTGAAGAGGATTAGACATGGCTGAACTTAAAGAAGAGGATAGGCCTATGGTTTAATTATGAATCTATTTCTTGTTTACAAAGCAATAATGTCTCTTGGTAGGAATTTAAAATATCGTTTAAAAGCCTTTTGTACATATTACTATATAGTTTTGCTTGTGATAATAGACCATAAAAAGAGTTTGAATAATAATATTTAGTATCGAAATCAAAACTTATAACCTTCCTTTTTCCGTAAAATTCACCATCTAAAAGATTATAGTCGAATCTTATTCTAAACTTTTCATATGGTTCACCTCTAAAGAGGATGTTAAAGTTATCTATCTCTATAGATGTTGCATAATTTCTGGCTATTTGATGGTTATACATCTCAAGCAAGTTGTTTTTTAAATATTGGTTTCTTATTAGCTCAAAAGTTCCTGTTGAAATCATTTGATTAAAAATCCCGTCTTGAGGAAAGAATGAAAAACCAACTTCAATCTCAATAATATTGTTTATTATTTTTTCAAAAGACAACGAAGATGTTTTGTTGTCGATGTCATTTTGTAATTCAAGTATTAAATTCTCAGAATTATTGAGAACGTCGATTAAATTTTTAATTTGTTTTATATCCTCATCTAGGGTGCTTGATAAATCAATCAGGTAATTTCTTTTTTTCTCTTCATTTGAAAAAGACTCATTGATATTTCCAAGATATAATGAAAGCATTACACTAAATATTATCACTGATGCTTCAATAATGTAACCTGTAATTGACTTCATTCTAAAAATGACTAATAATGTTTAATATTTTATGCCTTATTCTTTTTATTCAAGAATAAATATCCTCCCCCTAAAAGATAACATAGTAATGCGATAAATAAACCTGTTACCATTAAAATCCGAATATGGCTTTAAAAATTAATGCTCCAAACACATATACCACAACTAACCCGAATAATGGGATAATAATTCCCATTAGAATGACTGTTATGGCTCTGTGTATGATGTTTGATTTGTCATAAGGGACATCGAACCACTTCGAACCTGTATTAAATATCCAAAAGTCCTCTCGTGGTTCTCCCTTAATCGTGCCAATTAAAAATTTGACAAAAATATAGCCAGTGTATGATAAACCAGATATAAGTACAATTACCGCAATGCCGATAAAAATTTCTTCCATTACCTCTGCACTTTTGAAACTTCAATCCAAACAATCATTACTATACAAATACAGCATATTAAACCCATTGATAATGCTCCCCCATTAAATCCTGTTGAGATGTCCACAGCCGCACCACCAATAATTTGTTGTAACTCGTCAATTTGTTTTATGGCAACCCCGTCTTCCTATACTGATGCGCTTCGATTACCTATGGAGGAAGACTCAAGCCAAGAGAGTGTGGCTACAATGGCTAAAATTATTTGCAAGAGATATGACTTCAATAAGACTTTCATAATCCTTAATCTTAAATTGGTTAGTAAATTAAATATAACGTTTTCTAACAACAACTCAACTCATCGGCAAACACTTAATAGTATATTACCCTAATTTTACTATTACGAGTTATTTCAAACAAAAAAAGCCCTGCATTGCTGCAAGGCTTTATAACTTCGGTGGAGAAGATGGGACTCGAACCCACGACCTCTTGACTGCCAGTCAAGCACTCTAGCCAGCTGAGCTACATCCCCGAAAAGTGTTTGCGAAAATAATAAAAAAACCGCGTTAGTTACGTTTCTTGGAATACTTATTTGAATTCACATTTGGCGGAAGATTATAGGTGTTTTCGTTATCGGTGTCAGCATCGGATAATTTTGCCGTCCCGCAAGAACCTAACACTAAGCCGATCAATACTAATAAAGTGGTTGTTTTCTTCATGGTTAAAGATTTTAATTATGGTCGTTTAAAGTTATTAGTTGTGTGTTTCGACAGAAACAACCTCAGCATAAATACAATACCCTGATCTATATAAATATAAGAATTAAATATTTTCTAATTAGATTCGCCCTTTGATTCGATTAGCCAAACACCAAGATATCCCGATTCTAATGAAGGTAACCAAGGCCTGTGCCAGGCACATGATCGCGCAAGGCATCTATCAATGGAATGAGGTTTATCCTAATGAAGCGGCGTTATTGTCGGACCTCAAACAAAAAGCCCTTTGGGTTTACGCCCCTGAAAAGAATCCCTTGGGCTGTGTCTCTTTTTACACGGAAATGGACCCCGAATACAAAACTATGGATTGGCTTGTTCCTGAATCCAAACATCTCTACGTGCATCGTCTGGCCGTACATCCTCAGCATCAAGGACAAAATATAGCGCGAACGCTCATGGATTTTGCCGAAGATCATGCACGTGAAATAGGATGCGCCTCAGTCCGACTCGACACCTTCAGCCAAAACCCAAGAAACTTAAAATTCTATAACAACAGGGGGTATCAAAAAACAGGCGGCACTCTATATTTCCCAAAACAAAGTGAGCATCCATTTGTGGCACTAGAGCTGACTATAAGTCGTTAACGCACTAGAGAAAAGTATCCCGTAAAAATCTGGCCGTCTTGAGTTTCTGCTTGATACCAATACCCATCGGCGGGCATCTCAATGCCCCTATATCGGCCATCCCATCCAGCCTGATCTGGACTAAATCGGTAAAGCGTTTTGCCAAAGCGATCAAAAATTGTAGTTCTTAAAATCGGTAATGGATTAATCAGCGGTGGTTCGTAGGCCCAAAGGTCATTGATCCCGTCTTCATTGGGCGAAAAATACGGCGGAAAGCCTTTGGGAGGAAACCTCAACCGAACTAAGTGTTCAATGGTCCCACAACCATTCAAATCATTGATATAAATGATCACATCACCATCAGACAGGCCGTTAAAAACAGGTTCTGACTGAAAGTTTTCGTCATCCAAACTATACCGATAACTGCCTGGACCGCTCACTAAAAGTTCTACAGAAAAACCATAACCTTGACGGGTCACCAAGGTTTGGTTCACACTGGCTGGCCCCGAAAAAGAGACATTAAACTCTTTGATATAAGTACACTCAATACTCTCACCAGCATAGGTAATAGTATTAAACGCCTCCAAGCGGTAATTGCCCTCTTGATATAAATCAAGCCCGCTTTCCTGGGAAACCAAAATCTCATCACTGCCCTGCTCGCGATACCATCTAAAGCCGTCAGCCACCCCAGGGACCTCAACGCGATAAGGAACTTGATTGTTACAGATGCCCACTTGATCAGGAAAATCGATATCCGGATATAAAGAGGTGAGTTCCCCCGTGTCTGGGTCGTAAAATGGCCCGCAGCCCAAAATGGTCGAAAATGATTCTTGCAAGCACCCCAAGGCGTCGCCTGCATCGTTAAATGGCACTATGGTGACGTAATAGGTATTGTTAGACTCAAAATTTAATACAAAGGTGCTGCTGTCCGTAAACACCCCGCCATTGAGTACATCTGAATTAAACGGCGAACTCCCGATATAAAGCCGATATCCCAATGCCCCGGGCACTGCTTCCCATTGTAAAAAAGGCGATAGTCCCACGTTCACCGCACCATTAGGCGGATAAATCAAACTGCTGCAATCCGGTGGTGCACCCTGTCCTGCTGTAGTGAATGAAGAGACCCCACACGAATTATTGGCTCCCATGGCATTATAAGGGCTCACTGTAGCGAAAATCTCAGTGTCAAAAGGCAGGTCTGGGGTCGGGTTGAAGCTAAATACATTGCCCAAGTCCTGATTGTTTAAAATTTCTGTGCCGCCTGCGGTGATACCCAGGCTTAGTCGATACCCTGTCGCTTTTGGAGCGTAATTCCAAGACACGGAGGTGCCCACATTGACATTGGTCGCCCCTTGTGGCGGGGACCAAAGCTGAGTGCACCCTGGAAGCTCAGTAATGAGTTCCGTGCTGAAGGCCTGACTCGGGCAAACGATGTTATCTTGATTAAAGAAAAACAAGGTCAAAGTAACATAGACTGTGGTGTTTTCGGGCAAGCCTTGGGGTGGGGTAAAACTAGTATCGTTACCCACCTGCTGCTCATTGACAATATCGGTATCGCCCGGGGTGGTGCCGATGGAAATGATGTAGCCCGTAACCCCAACAACAGCCTCCCAGATGATACTGGTCTCCACCGGGACATTTGTCGCGCCTTCTAGAGGAGCCAAGAGCGCAGGACAATCTTGGGCCCAAGCCTTTGATAAAAGGATCCCAAATAATAGCCCACTTAGAAGAAATCTGAAATTCATAGCATTGGGCTAAAGATACATTTTTCATCAAAGTCATTAGAAAGTGAAAAATATATCGAATGAATTGTTGTCCTACCATTATGTATAGCCATAAAATTCAATTCTTTTAATAAATATGCTACCATTTAATCCTTTGACCTTGGCCAAGAAAAATTAATACCCATTACTCCTGCTCAAGAGCTCCAGCACACCCAGTGCGGGTGTAGACCAAAAACCACTATCTTTAACCCCATGAATGAAATACGCATAACCAAGCTTTTTTCCTTTGAAACCGGGCACGCGCTTTACGGTTATGACGGCAAATGTCGCAATGTACACGGGCATAGTTATAAGCTGTCGGTCACTGTTATTGGAACACCTATCAGTGACACGAGTAATGTAAAATACGGCATGGTTATCGACTTTACAGACCTCAAAGCCATTGTTCAAGAAGAAATTGTCTCGGTTTTTGACCATGCGACGGTCTTTAATAAAAACACCCCACATGTGGAACTCGCCCATGAATTAGAGCAAAGAGGACATAAAGTGTTACTGGTGGATTACCAGCCCACTAGTGAGATGATGGTTATGGACTTTGCCACCAAAATTAGCCCAAGATTGCCTCAAGGGGTTCGACTTCATTCTTTACGTCTTCAAGAAACTGAAAGCAGTTATGCCGAATGGCATGCTGATGCATAAACTAGCGCAGTTTGCCAGATAACGCCATACATATCGAGGTTCCTAAAGGCAAGAAAATCTATTTCTCAAGCGACAATCACCTTGGGGCCCCCGATGCCGCATCAAGTCATCCTCGCGAAAAGCGATTTGTCTCTTGGCTTGATGAGATTAAATCTGATGCGGCCGTGGTTTTCCTGCTGGGAGATTTGTTTGACTTTTGGTTTGAATACCGCACGGTTGTTCCTAAGGGTTTTGTGCGCGTTTTAGGCAAACTCGCCGAAATCAGCGATGCCGGCATCCCAATTTACTTTTTCGTGGGCAACCACGACCTTTGGATGAAGGATTATTTCAAAACAGAGCTAGGTATTACGGTCTTTCACGAGCCACAATCATTTCATATAGGGAATCATAGTTTTTTCATCGGACACGGCGATGGTAAAGGCCCCGGAGACAAAGGCTATAAACGCATGAAAAAAGTCTTCAC
The DNA here is from genome assembly GCA_038132955.1 of Flavobacteriaceae bacterium. Lineage (GTDB taxonomy): Bacteria > Bacteroidota > Bacteroidia > Flavobacteriales > Flavobacteriaceae > BACL21. The sequence continues at coordinate 25,121 of JAYPSJ010000007.1, read as the reverse complement.
CAGCCCATTTTTCCAATGGCTTTTCCGCTGGATTCATCCCGATTTGGGTGTGCGTCTGGCTCAGTACTTGTCGGTAAAAAACAAGCTGATTTCCGGTGATGAAGATCGTGCTTTTCTGGGGGAAGATCAGGAATGGCTCGCTCAATATGCCAAGCGTAAATTAGAGCATACCCATTACGATTACTTTATTTTTGGACATAGGCACCTACCCATGACTATTGACTTAGGCGGTGGTTCTGTTTATATTAATCTTGGCGACTGGATAACACATTATACTTACGCCACCTACGACGGCACATCTACTAAACTTTTACGTCCTTGACCATGAGCTGCAGGCTGGTTTGCCCTTGCCAGTGATTTTCATCTATGACATAGGCTAGATCACAACGCCCTTTTTCTTTTACCTCTAGTGCCATCGACCCATAACCAAACGCAATTCCTGAAATAGTGGGCTGATTGGTTTCATGTACTACAAGACGCAAATGACTTAAATCTCCGCCCACGGCCTTTGTATAAGGCGCCACATGAACTTGTTGGGCCGCAAAAACAGGTCGGGCATTTTCTGGACCAAAAGGCGCCATTTGAGATAAAATTCTAAAGAGTTTCGGGGTGATTTCACTCAAGGGTAATGGCAAATCAATAGCCACTTGGGGTAATTTTTGTTCTGGAGTTAGCGTTCGAGCGACCTCTTGATTAAAGGCATTTTTAAAATTTTCAAATTGACTCGAATCCAAGGTTAAACCAGCGGCATATTTATGCCCCCCAAACTGAATCAGGTAATCGCTGCATGCCTCCAGAGCCTGATAGACATCAAACCCCTTAACCGAGCGCACCGAGGCAGCGAGATGATTCCCACTTTTGGTAAAGACGACCGTAGGGCGATAGTAGGTCTCGATCAGACGAGAGGCCACAATCCCGACCACCCCTTTATGCCAGCTAGGGTCGTAAACTACTGTAGCTGCCGCTTCTTGCTCGCCTTGCTCTTTAATCAAATCTAGGGCTTGTTGGGTGATTTCTTGGTCCAGGCTTCGGCGTTCCAAATTATAGGCTTCTATCGCCTCGGCCATGGCCTCGGCTTCCGTCTGAGACTCAGCCAAAAGGAGTTCTACGGCGTGAGCGCCATGTTTGATTCTTCCTGCGGCATTGATCCGGGGCGCGGCCACAAAAACTAAATCCCTAATGCGCAATGGCTTGGCTTTTGCACTCGATAATAAAGCGACTAATCCGGGGCGGGGGTCTTGATTAACCCGCTGAAGGCCCAAAAAAGCTAAAACTCTATTTTCTCCTGTAATCGGTACAATATCTGCGGCAATGGCTGTGGCTACCAGGTCTAAAAAAGGGGCTAATTCTTGAACCTCTGTCCCCGAGGCAGTTTGTCCTTCATGGTCCACGCTTTGGTGCAAAGCTTGAATGAGTTTAAACCCCACGCCGCAGCCACAGAGTTCCTTATAAGGATAAGGACAGTCTGGTCTTTTTGGGTCAAGTACTGCGACGGCTTCGGGCCAAGTCTCGCTGGGCAGGTGATGATCACAAATAATAAAGTCTATCCCTTGCTCTTTGGCATAAGCCACTTGATCATGCGCCTTAATCCCGCAATCTAAGGCAATGATTAGCCCAATCCCTAGGGCTTTGGCCACATCAATTCCCTGCTTAGAAATCCCATAACCTTCAGAGTAACGATCCGGAATATAAGGAGTGAGGGGCAGGCCATAGCGTTTTAAAAAAGCCATCATCAATGAAACAGATGTAGTGCCGTCTACATCGTAATCCCCAAAGACCATGATGGATTCTCGATCCGTCAGGGCCTTTTGGATTCGCACTACTGCGCGATCCATATCTTTCATTAAAAATGGGTCGTGCAGCTGGGTCCAGTCGGGTCTGAAAAACGCTTTGGCGGCCTCATAGCTCTCTACCCCGCGTTGCGCCAAAAGTCGCGCAACGGCTTGAGGCACTTGTAGGTCACGCTCTAACTTTTGGGTGATTTCGGGATCCGGTTCAGGTTTAAATTGCCAGGTTTTTTCAGTCATCAGCATACTTAGTTTTGGGGCTGGTTTCTTTCGTGACTTGCTTGCTCAGTCCTCCTAGGACCAAAACAAATTCTCCGCGGGGGGCTTGTTGGGTGAAATGCTGCAAAAGGCTCTGGCAACTACCACGCAAGGTCTCTTCATGTAGTTTCGTCAATTCTCGAGACACCGACAAAGGACGCTCGGACCCAAAAACTGTACAGAAGTCAGTTAAAGTTTTGATAAGCTTATGCGGTGATTCATAAAATACCATAGTTCTTGTTTCCTGAGCAAGCTCATTCAGTCTAGTCTGGCGACCCTTTTTTACGGGTAAAAATCCTTCAAAAACAAACCGATCACAGGGCAAGCCACTGGCTACAAGCGCCGGAACAAACGCCGTCGGTCCTGGCAAACACTCTATATCTAACCCTTCTTGAAGCGCCGCGCGCACGAGCAAAAAACCTGGGTCGCTAATCCCCGGTGTCCCTGCGTCACTTATCACAGCAACTGAAGCCCCGGATAAGAGATGAGACAACACCCCTTGAAGCATCTTATGCTCATTGTGCATATGATGGCTTTTCATTGGTGTTTTAATGTCAAAATGTTGACATAGTTTAGCGCTGGTACGCGTGTCTTCGGCCAAAATCAAATCGGCCTGATTGAGAACCTCAATAGCGCGAAAAGTCATGTCTTGCAAATTGCCTATCGGGGTAGGGACTAAATAGAGCTTACCGGCCATTATGAAGTTAGATTAGGCGTTAAACCTTTGATGAACAAGGCGCATCAGTCTATCGACAACTGCGTCTTTTGCCTCCCAATTATTGTACTCTGGCTTGATTTGGTGTTCTAGAAAGTCCGTCACCTCCTCTAAAGTTTCAAAGGTGTTAATCTGTGAAAGTACCCGATTAAACCCTTCAACATCTCCCAAAAATAAATGCTGAACGAAGGCAGTACGGTCATTTAGCCCCACACTAAAATTGCCCCATTGATCATTGACTGATCTGGGTTTTTGAATTTTTGAGTTAAGGTCCGGCGCAGGATCATTATTGGGGCTAGACACGTCAGCCTGTACTGTCGCGGTTACTGCCGTAAAATCGTCAAATGAATCAGCCTCTGAAGCCTCCGAAGCCAAGGAAACCTCGACCTCTGTGTCTGGGTTTACGGCTTCAAACTCAATTTCTTCCTGATAGTGAGATAAGGCCTCATGTGCTTCTGGGCTCCCATCGGTTATGCCCTTAAATAAATCATCGACTTGTTGAGTCTCAGACGGCATTTGGGCTACGATGTCTTTTATTTTCTCTGTGGAAGGTTCAAAAATGGGGGGCTCTTGGTCCTGAAAATAAACATCTGAAAGCTGAGTGTCATTGGGTTCTTGAACTGAAGATAATTCGTGACGCATCACCACCAAAGCATCGTAAAGCGTGCGCGTATGTTCTTTTAGACTGTCCAAAGCTAACAAAAGATCTCCCTGAGCTCTGGGATCATCAGACTGAATGAGTTGATCTTCTAAATCCAATACATCACGCGCGATTTCAATGAGTTTTTGTTGTGTTTGTTCGATCATTCTTTTTGACTCAGAGGGTCTCACTCTATTTTGTTTTGTTAAATTTACGCATCCTAATACGAAACGTCAAAGAAATCTTTTTTATTCTAATTCCCTCGATATGTTTCTTGAACAGGCCCCGAATAATGATGATAATTACGGATGGATAGAGGTCATCTGCGGGTCCATGTTTTCGGGCAAAACCGAAGAACTAATTCGACGGCTAAAGCGCGCTGAACTCGCTCAATTAAGAGTAGCTGTATTCAAGCCTGCTATGGATCAGCGCTATGCTCAAAACAATGTGGTTTCACACGACAGCAATGAGTTCGAGGCTTTGGCAGTAAAAAATTCCCGTGATCTTTTAACCTACGCCGAGGGCTATGAAGTGATTGGCCTGGATGAGGCTCAATTTTTTGATCAGGATATTGTCGAGGTGTGCAACACCTTGGCCAATAATGGTCTGCGTGTCATTATCGCCGGTTTAGATATGGATTATAAAGGGGTCCCCTTTGGCGCAATGCCACAGCTAATGGCAACAGCAGAATATGTTACAAAGGTCCACGCCATATGCAGCAAGACAGGGCGTCTAGCACAATACAGCTACAGGCTGGATCCAAATGATGATCTCGTTTTACTTGGCGAGACTCAAGAATATCAAGCACTGAGCAGAGCAGCATTTATAGAAGCCATGCAAGAGCGAAAAAATAAAAGTGACCAGGCCGCTACTGGTCCTTCAGATTCAGCCAGTGCCTAATCTAATATGGTAGTAGAAACGACCTTATTTATCGACCTGAAGGCTCTAGCGCACAACTACCGAGTCTTGAGGCAAAAACTCAAGTCAGACACAAAATTTCTCGCGGTCATAAAAGCCTCAGCTTATGGCCACTTACCCGGCCCCATTGCCCGAAAACTTGTCTCTTTAGGTGTTGATTATTTTGGGGTGGCCTATGCTGTTGAAGGAGCAGAATTAAGATCCGCTCAGGTGGATACCCCAATTTTATTGCTCCACCCTATGCCCGCTCACTTCGAGCAAATACTCCAGAACAAACTTGAGCCAAGCCTTTATAGTGTGGCTTTGATTCGCCAATGGATTACCTTTTTAGAGTCTAAAAACATTGTGGATTACCCGGTTCACTTAAAATTTAACTCCGGGCTAAATCGCTTGGGGGTGTCCCTAGAGGATTTGCAAGATATAGTCACTCTGCTTCAGGCCACCAAAGCTATAAAACTCCTTTCGGTGTTCTCGCATTTAGGGGCAAGTGATGACTTGCAGGCCGAAGAATTTACCCAAAATCAGATCACTCAATACGAACATTTTTACAATACTCTGGTCGACAGGATGCAGACGCATAATCCTGATTTTAATCGCCCTTGGCAACATCTATGCAATACTTCCGGGGTGCTTAATTATCCCCAGGCACAATGCGATATGGTCCGATGTGGTATCGGTCTTTATGGCTATGGCAATGACCCAAAGCACGACAAGTTGCTCAAACCAGTAGCCCAACTAAAAGCACCAATACTTCAAATTCATCATGTGGCTCCAGGGCAAAGCGTAGGCTATAATCAAGGCTTTATTGCTGAACAACCTACCGTTGTCGCGAGCATTCCACTGGGTCATGCCGATGGACTGCATAGAATTTTTGGACAACAAAAAGGATTTGTTTGGATCAATAATCAGCGTGCAGAGATCATCGGTAATGTCTGTATGGACATGCTTATGGTGGATGTTACCCAGATCCAATGTAACCCTGGAGACACGGCTATAATTTTTGACGGGCAGCATGGTGGCCAGGACTTAGCTCAAGCCGCAGGCACCATTTCTTATGAACTGCTTACCGGGCTTTCAAAAAGAATCAAGCGGGAGATCATCTCTTAAAGGGGGCACAATGTTTTTGCCCAACCTTAAACTAAATTTATTAGTTTTAAGAACCTAATCCCATTTATTATGCTGAAAGAATTCAAAGAATTTATCATGAAGGGCAATGTTATTGAATTGTCCGTAGCGGTTATTTTGGCCGGCGCCGTAGGCGGTGTGGTCAAAGGATTTACCGAATACATTATGATGCCCCTTGTAGGTCAATTTACCGGAGGGATGGATTTTTCTGGTTTCAAATTGGTCTTGTCTCCTGCCGTTTATGACGAAAAAGGGGTGCTACTCACTGCAGAAAATGCCATTTTATACGGAACCTGGATTAACAGCATTATCAACCTTTTAATTGTTGGTTTTATTCTCTTTTTGGTCATAAAAAGCTATCGAAAATTAGAGCGAAAAAAAGAGGCTGCACCGCCACCTCCTCCTTCGGGACCGACAGAGATAGAGTTGCTCCAAGAAATACGAGATGCTTTGAAGAAATAGTGTGCCGCTACACTGCTTTTTATTCACCAAACCCCTGGTCGAGCCCAGGGGTATTTTTTTGGTGATTGTCGCAAAACCTCAGCCTTTAGTCTTACTTTTGACATGAGTAAATCTGTTTTATGAAAGTTGCAGTTGTCGGCGTAACCGGCATGGTCGGACAAATCATGTTAGAAGCCTTAGCCTCGCGATCATTTCCCGTAACCGAATTGATTCCTGTGGCCAGTGAGGCTTCTAGGGGTAAAAAAATAATCTTTAAAGGCCGGGAGCACACTGTAGTTGGTCTTCAGGAGGCCCTTAAATTAGCGCCCGAACTTGCCCTGTTTTCGGCCGGCGGCGAAGTTTCTGAGATCTGGGCGCCGAAGTTCGCTGACACAGGTTGCACCGTTATAGATAATTCATCTTTTTGGCGCATGAACCCTGAGATAAAACTCGTGGTCCCTGAAATTAATGCCCATGTATTAGGTCCTGAAGATAAAATCATCGCCAACCCCAACTGTTCTACCATACAACTGGTCATGGTTTTGGCCCCGCTTCATAAAAAATACGGTCTGAAACGAGTTCTAGTGTCTACTTATCAATCCGTTTCTGGCACTGGTCAAAAAGCGGTGCGTCAACTGAGTGATGAAATAAATGGAATCGACGGACCAAAGGCTTATCCCCATCCCATACACAAAAATGCCCTTCCCCATTGTGATGTATTTTTAGAAAATGGTTACACCAAAGAAGAGATGAAACTCGCTACAGAACCTCAAAAGATTCTTGGGGATAAAAGTTTTAACATCAGTGCTACAGCCGTGCGCATACCGACCGAAGGGGGACACAGTGAATCCGTCAACCTAAGTTTTGAGCGCGATTTTCATTTGGACGATATTCGAAATATTTTGGCCAACACTCCCGGAGTTGTCCTGCAGGACGATCCTGCGAACAATGTTTATCCAATGCCCGTAAATGCTCATGGCAAAGATGAGGTATGCGTTGGACGATTGCGTCGAGACTTCAGCGCGGCAAACAGCTTGAATCTTTGGATTGTGGCTGACAATTTGCGCAAAGGGGCGGCCACAAATGCCGTACAAATTGCGGAGTATTTATTACAGCAGGGCTTAAGTTAAATTTAAGCCTTTAAACCAATCTTTTTATTACATTAGCCGAACTATGCTAAAACCGCTTGTTTATCAATATTTCAAGGTACTGAAAATCAGTCGGAAACTCGGATTGGTGTTTCTCGGTTTTTTAATCTTTGAGAGCTGTGGAGACGACGATCAAAGTTACACCCCTTTGAACATTTCAGCTACTGCTGATGTGGCAGAAGTTTATCAGAACGCGGTTTTGACTGTAGATATATTAGAAAACGACATAAACGTCCCTATCGATGGTCAAATCCTTTTGGACAATCCCTCAAAAGGAACTGCGAGTATTACACCACACAATAACTTAGGAGAGGCCAGACTGACCTATACGCCAAATGCAAGTGCTTTGGGCGAGGATACTTTTATCTACAGCGTTTGTGATGAATTTGGCGAGCAATGCAGTAACGCCACAATCACCATAAATATACTGCCCGTATCACCGGTGAACTTAGATTTATCCAGCGTGCCATATCCTAACTTATCAGATTATAATTTTTTCCAGGGGGCAATGGTTGATCAACATCCTTCTTATGGGGTGTTGCCGTATCAACCTATTAGTACTCTATTTACTGATTACGCCCATAAAAAGCGCTTTGTATGGATGCCCGAAGGAAGCAGTGCGAGTTATGTCAGTGATGGTGAACTGCTTAATTTTACGACTGGCGCGGTGTTGATTAAAACTTTTTATTACGACAATGTCCTTCCTGATTTAAATACCAAAATCATCGAAACCCGCCTGCTTATAAAAAAAGAAGATGGCTGGTTGTTTGCCGATTATATCTGGGATGAAGCACAACAAGAAGCCTATTTAGATGTCGATGGTTATGGAGCCAATGTACCTATTGAATGGGTTGAAAATGGGCAAACCAATTTTGTGAATTACAGAGTTCCTGCCACTAGCCAATGCTACACCTGCCATAAGGCTTATCAAGTGGAGACACCTATTGGTCCTAAGCCGCAAAACCTAAATGGTAATTATGCTTTTGACGATGGTATTGAAAACCAGCTTCAAAAATGGATGGATATAGGATATTTGGACAATTCTTTGCCAGGACAAATCAATACCGTCGTGGATTGGGCCGATGAAAGTCAGGACCTCGAGCTTCGCGTGCGCTCTTATTTTGACATCAATTGCGCGAGTTGCCACAGCGATAGTGGTCATTGCGATTACCGTGCACTTCGCATGAATTTTTCAAGAACAGAAGACTTAGCGAATTTAGGTGTTTGTGTGGATCCTGACACGCCTATACCGGGATATGAAAATTCGAAAATAATTGAGCCTGGCAATGCTGAGGCTTCAGTTCTTTATTTTAGACTTCACACCACCGATGAAGAATACCGAATGCCCCTTTTGGGCAGAAGCTTGAGGCACGATGAGTCTCTTGCGTTTATTCAAGAGTGGATTCAAAACTTAACGACCGTTTGTGACTGACAAACATTAATTCAACCTTTATGAAACAATTATTTACTTTCGCGACCTTTTTTGCCTTCCAGGCGTTAGCTTTTGGTCAAATTTCCTTCTCAGGACAAGGTATCGGCACCAGTCGCTCTGATCGAGCGGTAGTCGATATGAATGGCGATTTTCTCGATGATATAATCTCGGTAGCGACCTCATCGGTTCAGGTCTTTTTTCAGCAACCTGATGGTTCTTTTATTGAAGAAATTATATTTACTTCACCTGCTGACAATCTTCCTTCATGGAGTCTAGCTGCCGCAGATTATGATGGTAACGGTTATACGGACTTGCTATATGGCGGTGGAAACGGTGTGACCATAATGCGCGCCAACAATGCTGGTGACGGCTTTCAGGAAATCTCATTTCCACAATACGTCTTTTCTCAGCGATCTAACTTCGTGGACATCAATAATGATGGTCACCTCGATGCCTTTGTGTGTCATGATGTGCAACCCAATGTGTATTACATCAATGATGGTGAAGGCAATTTAACTTACTATCAAGGCGGTATTGGTGATTATCCTTCAGGAGGTCATTACGGTTCTGTTTGGATCGACTACGACAACGATGGCGATATGGATATGTTTAACGCTAAGTGCGGAGGTGAGCCTGCGAGAAGAACTGACCAATTGCATCAAAACGATGGTTTTGGAAACTTTGTCGAATTAGCCGCAGGTGCAGGTTTGGCTGACCCTATGCAAACTTGGTCTTCAGCTTGGGGCGACTACGACAATGATGGCGATATGGATGTTTTTGTGGGCAACAGTACCGACCCCTTCATGCACAAACTCATGACTAATAATGGTGACGGTACCTTTACGAACATCTCTGCTTCTTCTGGAGTTCAAGATTTGGCCGCCACAGGAATCGAAAACTGTGCTTATGACTTTAACAATGATGGATTTATTGACATCGCTTCTAACGGAAACATCTTTCTCAATAACGGCGATTTGACCTTTAGCCTTTACACTAATGTTTTACCGAGTAATAATGGGTGTTTTGGCGACCTAAATAATGATGGTTTTATCGACTCCTTTACTGGAAGCACCATTTTTATGAATGACGGTAACGATAACAAATACTTGACCATCAACACGGTAGGAGTTCAAAGTAACCGCAATGGTATCGGGGCACGCATTACGGTGACTTCTGCTCTTGGAAGCCAAATTCGCGAAGTGCGCAGTGGTGAAGGTTTCAGACTCATGAGCACTCTGAACACTCATTTTGGCCTAGGTCAAGATGACGAAATCACTAGTATTACTGTACAATGGCCTTCGGGCATTGTTGACACCTTGGAAAATGTAGCAGTGGACCAAACTATTGTTATTGTGGAGGGATCCACCATTCTTGGAGTAAACGATCAAGATCCTTTAGCCATTGTTTTATCTCCAAACCCAGTGCGCGATCTTCTTATGGTAAGCGGAGCTCAAAGTATTGAAGGTGCTCAATACGATATCTTTGATATGCAAGGTAAGGTTATTGCTCAGGGAATTATGAGCAGCAACAACATCAATGTGGGTGCCCTTGCTCAAGGAAACTATGTTTTGAGATTTACTCAAGCGGGCAGTGTTCGCAGCCAAAAATTTATCAAGCAATAAACAGGCATTTCAAAACGATCTGATATCATTAAATAAGGTATTAGCTTATTTTTCGAGCTTGACTTTTTAATCCGAAAAACCGCCCATCAGGGTGGTTTTTTTGTTCCAAAATATCCCATAGAAAATGCGTATTTTCGAGTTTCAAAAGTTACTCCTATGAAAAATCTAGTTCTTCTGTCGATAATCATCACCGCAATGAGCTGTAATAACCCTCAAAAATCAAAATTCAGTCCCTTGAGTTATCCCGAAACAAAAACTGTCGATACGATCGATCAATATTTCGAAACCTCGGTTGCAGATCCTTATCGTTGGCTCGAGGATGATCGCAGCCAAGAAACTGGTGCTTGGGTCGCTGAGCAAAATAAGGTAACCTTTGGCCATCTAAGTGAAGTGCCCTTTCGCGAGGCCTTGAAATCAAGATTGACCCAACTTTGGAATTACGAAAAAGTCACGGCGCCGTTCAAGGAAGGTGACTACACCTATTTTTATAAAAATAATGGGTTACAAAACCAATTTGTGTTATACCGCTACAAAACCGGAGATGACGCAAAAAATGCTGAGGTGTTTTTAGACCCAAATACTTTTAAGGAAGATGGAACCATCTCTTTGGGCGGCCTGAGTTTTTCAAAAAATGGTGGTTATGCCGCTTACAGTATTTCTGAAGGGGGGAGCGATTGGCGCAAGGTTTTGGTAATGGACACACAGGGTATGACCCTAGTGGGCGATACCCTCATGGATGTCAAATTTAGTGGGCTCTCATGGCGTGGTAACGAAGGCTTTTATTACTCTAGTTACGACAAGCCCAAAGGAAGTGAGCTTTCTGATAAAACGGATCGTCATAAACTTTATTATCACAAACTCGGGACTGACCAAAAGGACGATGAGCTCATATTTGGCGGAGACCCTGATGAGAAATACCGATATGTAGGCGGCGGTGTGACTGATGATCAGCGATATCTCGTGATTAGTGCGAGCAATGCCACCTCAGGAAACAAGCTCTACATTATGGATTTTGAGCAAACCGAGCGAGGCTTTATTACTATTGTGGGCCATAGCGATAGCGATACATCGGTTATCGATACCGACGGAACAACGCTTTTTTTAAGCACTAATCTCGATGCGCCCAATAAGCGCGTGGTGAAAGCTGATCTTTCTGCGCCCGGTCCAGAAAATTGGCAAGAGATTATCCCCGAAAAACAACATGTACTGTCCATCAATACTGCGGGAGGTTATCTCTTTGCGGAATATATGGTCGACGCCATTTCACAGGTATTTCAATATGATTACAATGGTAATGAAATAAGACAAATCGACTTGCCAGGACCTGGAAGCGCCGGAGGTTTTGGGGCTGAAAAAGACGAAACTGAGCTCTTTTACTCTTTCACAAATTACACCACTCCGGGCAGCATTTACAAAATGGATATTTCCTCAGGCACGTCTGAATTATTCATTACGCCCGCTATTGATTTTAATTCCGAGGACTACACGAGTGAGCAAGTGTTTTACACTTCCAAAGACGGAACAAAAGTGCCCATGATTATTACCTATAAAAAAGGCCTTAAGCGCGATGGAAAGAATCCAACTATACTCTATGGCTATGGAGGATTCAACATCAGTTTGACCCCTTCATTTAGTATTGTAAATGCGGTTTGGCTGGAACAAGGCGGTGTTTATGCGGTTCCAAATATTCGGGGCGGTGGAGAATATGGAAAAACTTGGCACAAAGCCGGAACCCAGATGCAAAAACAGAATGTTTTTGACGACTTTATTGCTGCCGCTGAATACCTCATTGATAATGATTATACCAGTAGTGATTATTTAGCAGTCCGCGGCGGCTCGAACGGTGGTTTGCTGGTTGGCGCGGTGATGACTCAAAGACCGGATTTGATGCGTGTAGCTTTGCCTGCTGTTGGGGTTTTAGATATGTTGCGTTACCATACTTTTACCGCAGGGGCTGGTTGGGGATACGATTATGGTACAGCTCAAGACAGCCCTGAGATGTTTGCCTATCTCTTAGGTTATTCTCCCGTACACAACGTGAAATCAGGGGTGTCATACCCCGCTACTTTAATCACCACTGGAGATCACGATGACCGAGTGGTACCAGCACACAGTTTTAAATTTGCTGCAGAACTACAATCCAAACAAAGCGGAGAGGCTCCTGTTTTGATTCGCATTGAGACTGACGCAGGTCATGGTGCGGGTACGCCGGTGAGTAAAACCATTGAACAATACTCAGATATTTTTGGGTTTACCCTTTTCCATATGGGTTATCGCGTACTTCCAGAGGACGTGGGCGACAACCTAAAAACCTAATTCTTTGGGCCAAACAAAAGTACTTGAAGTAAAAATTGAACAGTTCGCCTACCAAGAGGCTGTCATTTTACGTGATGTCCATTTCTCTTTGCGGCAAGGAGCTCATCTGGCTATCCTTGGGGAAAGCGGCGGTGGTAAGTCCACTCTTTTACATCTAATTTACGGCTTATTAGACCTCCCTAATGGACACATTTGCTGGCTTGGTCATGAGGTCCCTGGACCCAAATCCCGCCTCATAGCAGGGGCGCCATTTATGAAACTCGTTGATCAAGAATTTACTTTAATGCCCATGACTACTGTGGCAGAAAATATCGCCACGGATTTGCCCCGGTTTGATTTAAAGGAAAGTGATCAACGTGTCGATGAACTGCTTAATGTGGTGGGGCTATCCTCTCTTAAGTCAACTAAGGCGCGCCTCTTGAGTGGTGGTCAAAAGCAAAGGGTCGCCTTGGCCAAAGCTCTAGCTACGGAACCTGAAATTCTATTACTGGATGAACCCTTTAGTCAAATCGACTTGCCAAGGCGTTCCCAACTGCGTCAAAGTTTGTTTACCTATTTAAAAGACAAACGGATTACTTGTTTAACCGCTACTCATGACGCCTATGAAGCCTTGGGCTATGCAGATCACATTGCTGTACTTGGTGCCAATACACTGTTGCGCTTTGCCTCACCCAAATCTCTTTTTAAGTCTTTGGACAGTCGTTATCTAGCGGGGTTTTTTGGGGCCTACTCCGTTATTCCTAAAGGCATTTTAGCGGCGACAGAACTTTACTTACTTCCTCATCAACTTAAACTAACGAGTTTCAAAACTCCATTACATGTGATGGTTGATAATTCAGTTTTCCATGGGACCCATTATTTAATCTCGGGAGTATTTCAAGGGCATCCCATTTACTTTAATTATCATAAACCCATTAGGTCCGGAAGAAAATGCAATTTGGCGTTGTTGAATAATATCGCTTAATTTGAGCTTCTGTAAAACCCCTATATGCGGCGCTATTTTCTTCTTTTCGGAATCCTAACCATGGCCCTTCTGCCGTGTTTTGGTCAAGAGCTTCCGCCCATTATTAATTACAAAGCTGAGGTTTACGGGGCCAATAATCAAAATTGGATGATTAGCCAAGGCCCGAATCATGAAATTTATGCTGCCAACAATGACGGGCTTTTGCGATTCAATGGGAGCCGTTGGACTTTGTTTCCTACGCCTAATCAAAGTGTTATGCGTTCTGTAAATGCAATAGGAGATCGTGTATACACCGGATTTTATATGGATTTTGGATATTGGCAAACAGACAATGAAGGCGGGCTAAGCTATACTTCTCTCATGGAAGAGCGATCCATAAAGCCGATTGAAGACGAACAGTTTTGGCAAATTTTCACCTTTGACAAATGGCTGGTTGCCCAATCACTCCAGCGCCTAATCATGATGGATTTAGCCACAGAAAATACAGTAATTGTATCGGCTGATCGAATGCTATCAAAGGCCTTTGTTGTCAATGGTCAGCTGTATTTTCACGATTTAACCCAAGGGCTTTACACAGTACAAAATGGTCAAAAACAATTGGTAAATCGGTCTGAAATTTCCCTTAATGGGCGATTAGTGGGGGCAGCGTACTTGAAAGGGGAAACTTTATTTGCTCATGAGACTAAAGGTCTTTTTGTGCTAAAGCAGCAAAACTTGAGTCCCTGGTCTCAGGCGCTAAACGAAACTTTGGCCCAATACGAATTATATAGTATAACCACCACATATAATGGACGTCTGGTGCTCGGGACTATAGCTGATGGCTTAATCGCGTTGGACGCGTCAAATCAGACTATAGATTATCATTTTAATCGAAGCAATGGCATAGAAAACAATACGGTCCTGAGTCTTTTTGAGGACAACCAGTCCAATATTTGGGCTGGCTTAGATAACGGCATTGCCTGCATAAATGCTGCGTCTAATTTTCGTCCGTATGTGGAACAAAACGGACAGCTCGGGACGACCTACGCTTCGGCCATATATCAAGATAACCTTTACCTGGGTACTAATCAAGGGCTCTTTTACAAACCCCTTGATCAAAAAGTGCCTTTTGAAAAAATTCCTGGAACAGCCGGTCAGGTATGGAGCTTAGCACAAATTGGCAGCACACTTTTTTGTGGACACAACGCAGGGACTTTTGTTATTGATCAAGGCCGTGCAACAAAAATATCGGATGTCCAAGGCGCTTGGGATTTCAAACCCCTTAAAGCACAGGACGACCTTTTACTACAGGGCAACTACGATGGGCTTTATATTTTGAAAAAAACAACAAATGGCCAATGGACGTTATCGCACAAAATCCAAGGCTTTGATTACTCTTCCAAACACTTTGAAGTAACCCAAAGTAACGAGGTATTAGTCAGCCATGAATACAAAGGAGTCTTTTTATTGAAACTAGACGAGTCTTTTAAAAATATCTCATCTGTGAGCTTAATCCCTGAGCTGAAAAAAGGACTTCATTCAGATTTGGAGTCCTATCAAGGGGGGATTTACTACGCCTCAGAACACGGCGTATTCCTTAGAAATCCCGATAATCCTCAATTTGCTGAGGTCCCGGAATTAAGTGCGCTATTTAATGATCCCAGCTACACTACTGGTAGAATGATTGCAGATAAATACGGAAGACTCTGGTTTTTTACAGATCAAAACTTAGTGGGTGTTTCTACAGACCCTATTGACGGATCTTATCAATTCAATAATATTAGCCTTCCGCACGATCTCAGGCAAGATCTTCCTGGGCATGAAAATTTGACCTTTACCACTGCGAATGACATGATTTACGGCAATGCTCAAGGCTATTTGCGCATGCAGACCATTAGTCCATCTTTATCGAATACAAAAACACAACTCGATCAGCTCATGGCCACCGATGCCCAAAACAAGAGCATCAAGCTTTCGCTAGATCAAGTAGCCCAATTAGATCATAATTTCAATAACCTTAGTTTTAAATTTCATAATCCAGATTATGGTAAGTACAACCATATTCTCTATTCGTATCGCATCACCCCTTATTATAATCAATGGAGCGAATGGTCCGATCAAAGCGAATTTGACATAAACAATTTGCCAGCAAATTCTTATTCTTTTGAAGTACGCACTATGTATAACGGTGTGCTACTTGAACAGCCATTGATTTATGAATTCGCTATAAGCCCTCCCTGGTATGCCTCCACGCTGGCCGTAATGATTTATATTATTCTAGGCGCAGGAATTATAATAGGTCTCAATCTCAGCTATAGAAATTACTACAAGCGACAACGCGATCGAATGCTTAAAGCTAAAACGGCTGATCTCGAACTACGCGATTTGGCGGCACAAAAAGAAATTATGGCGTTGAAAAATCAACAACTTCAACAAGACATCGAGGCGCGTAATCGGGAGCTTGCGATTTCCACCATGAGCATGATCAATAAGAATACCACACTTAATAAACTAAAGTCAGAACTCGTTAAGTCTAAAGAGGAGCCCCAGACCATTGCTCCGGCACTTTCGATTATTGACCAAGCCTTAAACAATGATGAGGAATGGGAATTTTTCGAACAGGCCTTTAATCATGCTGACAAAAAATTCTTTAAGCGAATTAAAGAAAAACACCCTAGCCTTACCCCTAATGACTTAAGACTATGTGTGTATTTAAGACTCAATTTATCCTCAAAAGAAATTGCCCCACTACTCAACATCTCTGCTCGAAGCGTGGAAATCAAACGCTACAGATTACGGAAAAAACTTGATTTAGAGCGAGATGTGAATTTAAGCGAATACGTCATCAATTTATGATGGCCTTTACATTGTTTATTTAAGACACAACATTACCACAACATTTTTTGTACTTTAGCACATTATTGCAGGGTTTTTCGATTCATATAATTCAATAGATTCTGTTATAATGCTATGAAAATCAATTAATTGGCTGCATTATTCAAGTTTTTGCTGTCGATACTTTCTGGCTGTATCATTTTTGTATAGTTAATTAAAGCATCGAGGCTACCCAAACTTTGCTATTTTGTGCTCAAACTAACAGACCATGAAGCAATATTTTGTTTTTGCTCTTACTCTACTTTGGAGCTTTACGACGCACGCGCAGGAAGTCATAATTTCGGGACAAGTTACTGACAACAACAATGAGCCGCTGATTGGGGCCTCCGTTGTCGAAGTTGGAACCAATAATGGGGTTACCACAGATTTCGATGGTAATTTCTCCATAAGCGTTACGGACCAAGAAGCGAAACTGTCTTTTTCTTATCTCGGATTTTTGAGCCGCACAATCAGTGTTGGCGCTCAGAGAGAGTTTTCTGTGGCTTTGACTGAAGACGCAGCGTCACTCGAAGAAGTAATTGTGATTGGATATGGGACCCAACGTAAAAAAGAAGTTACCGGGGCGGTATCCATAATTTCAAGTGAAACGATTGAGGAGTTAAAGCCCGTGCGCATTGAACAAGCGCTTCAAGGACAAGTTGCTGGTGTTCAAATTACTACCCAATCCGGTTCTCCTGGGAGTCGTTCAGACATCAGAATCCGCGGGATTTCTACAAACGGGGATAACCAGCCGCTTATATTAGTGGATGGAAACGTGATCGAGGATCTTAGTGTGGTCAACCCAGCAGATATAGAGAGCATCAATGTACTGAAAGATGCTACCGCAGGTATTTATGGGGTTCGTGCTGCGAATGGAGTTATTTTAATTACCACCAAAACTGGCCGCAAAGCCACGCCACTTAGTGTAGAGTATGATGGTTACGTAGGCTTTCAAGAAACAACAAGGAAATTGCCAGCGCTTAATGCGACGGAATACGGACTTTTGATCAATGAGGCATTCGTGGCCAATGGCTCGCCAATAGTCTATCCCAGTGTTGCCGTACTAGGGCAAGGAACAGATTGGCAAGAGGAAGTCTTTTCTAAGGCTCCTGTATTTAACCAAAGTATTTCGCTCAATGGAGGATCCAAAAAATCGACTTACTCTGGAGGGGCTTCTGTGCTCAGCCAGGATGGAATCGTTGGTGGTGATAAAGCAAACTTTACAAGATACAATGGGCGTCTGAACTTTAGCACAGAACAGTTCAACAAACTCACATTCCGCGGGTCGCTTCTCTACACGGGGATCCAGAGAAAAACGCTCCAAGAAAATGGAATCGGTTCTGTACTGTACAATGCACTGAATATGAATCCTGTGCTGCCAGTTGCTGGAAACAACTTAGGATACTCTCGTGCTGAAAACCTTCCTATCGAAGTGATCAACCCATTAGCGCAAATCGAAACTACATTTAATAACACTCAAGTACACAAAATAAGTGGGGTGGCTGGCTTGGAATATAAAGTCTTACCTAATCTGACTTTTAAAACAAATTATCAGTGGAATTATGCTGAAGTCGACACGCGCTTTTATGCGCCTATTGCCGATTTTGGTGTAGAAGGTGTTGCCGATAAAGTTTTCGATCGTTTGGACGTAAGTACACTTGTTGAGCAAGAACAGTTCTTTAGAGACTATACTTATGACGCATTCTTGACCTATGAAAACACATTTGAAGAAGCCCATAATCTTACTGCCCTTTTTGGAACTTCCGTGTTCCGCACCACAGGTGATTTCTACGGATTCACCGGGCAAGGCCTGCCAGATAAACCATTTGAAGACCTTTCGATTGATGACGCCGAAACAGTTTTTGACAACTATGTAAATGTAAGTAATCGAATTTTTGATGCGCGTTTATTGTCTTATTTTACGCGCTTACAATACGATTATAAAGGCAAGTACTTGTTCTCCGCCTTACTGCGTCGCGATGGTTCCACTAATTTTGGGCCAAACAATAAGTTTGGTTTCTTCCCGTCTTTCTCACTAGGATGGGTTGCCTCTGACGAAAGCTTCATGCAGGACTCGAAAATTTTCGACTTCTTAAAACTTAGAGGTTCCTATGGGGTTATCGGAAATGACAGAATCGGGGCGTTTAGGTTTGAATCTCTGCTCAGTGGAGAAGGAACTTATGTCTTTGACAACACCCTGTATTTTGGAACCGCTATCGGGGCTATTTCAAATCCTGACATTAAATGGGAAGAGCAGGTTACCTTGGACGTCGGGGTAGACACGAGATTTCTAGGGGGAAAACTTAGTTTTGAAGCTGATTATTTTAATCGCGAAACCCGCGACTTATTACTGGTGGTACAAACCTCCGGAACAACCGGGTCAACAGCCCCTGGTTCAGGAAATCCAGTAGCCAATGCCGGGTCTGTGCGCAACAGTGGTTTTGAGCTCTCTCTGGGCTACAAGCAAAATATCGGTAAGGACCTGTCTTTTGGGATCAATTATAACTTAACGACTCTAGAAAACGAGGTTTTATCTGTAAATAATGGTGTTGGCTATGAAGTAGGGGGTGGTTTTGGTATTGGTCAGGACCCACCTGCGCGTATGGAAGAAGGTTTCCCAATCGGTTATTATTACGGATACCAAACACAAGGAATATTCCAGACTCAGGAAGAGGCCGATAATGCGCCGAGTCAAATTGCCTTAGGAGCAATAGCTCGCGCTGGAGACATTCGATTTAAAGATCTCAATGGGGATGGCGTCATTAACACCCAAGATAAATCCTATATCGGCGATCCTATTCCGGATGTCACCATGGGACTTAACTTGTCTTTTGAATACAAGAATTTTGATTTTCAGTCCTACTTCTTTGCTTCTTTAGGCAACGAAATTGTACGTAATTATGAGCGAAACGATCGCTTTACCAATAGAACGACCTATTATCTTAACCGTTGGACAGGGCCGGGAACCAGTAATGAATTCCCTCGAGTAACAACGGCGGCAACCTCTAACCTAGTGTTCTCTGATTTCTATGTGGAAGATGGGTCGTTCTTACGTGCTCAAAACATGCAGCTCGGATATACCTTAGGAGATGATTTGCTTGAAAAATTCAAGCTTTCAAAGCTTCGCGTCTATGTCTCTGCCAGCAACGTCTTTACTTTAACAAAATATCGAGGGTATGACCCAACTTCGTCAAATGGCTCGCCAATCGGCAGTGGTTTTGATCCAGGATTCTACCCCACGCCGAGAACCTATTTACTCGGGGCTAATATCAAACTTTAAATCGCTAAGAACTATGAAGACTACACGACCATTCAACCGTTCACGCGTTCTACTGATCACCGCTTTTGTCGCGCTTTTTGTGGCAGGATGTAGCGATGACTTTGTCTATGTAAATTCTGAAAATCAGAACAGCGAGACCTATTTCAATTCCGAAGAAGATTATCAAAACGCCTTGATTGGGGCTTATGATATGTTGCAGGCTAGCTATTTGAATGTTATGCTGGGTGAAATTGCTTCTGCCAATACTTTAGCAGGCGGAGAAAGCGCTACGGATGTTATCGGAATTCAGCAGATTGATGACATGATCCACACCCCAACCAACGAGCAATTACGCAGTATTTGGAGCTGGATGTACGCTGGGGTTAACCGCGCCAATTATATCCTAGAGTTTCAAGATAAGATAGACTTTGATGGTAAAGCCAATGTAATTGGTCAGGCTAAATTCTTGCGCGCCTATTATTATTTTGAACTCGTTAAATGGTTTGGAGATGTGCCGCTCGTGGTAGATAGACGAATCACTTTTGGGGTTCAATTTGAAATTGACCGCACGCCTAAAGCGCAAGTTTATGCGCAAATTGAGGAAGACCTCATCTATGCGTCAAACAATCTTCCTGCTGTACAAGAACAGGCAGGACGTATAACCAAAGGAGCAGCACAAGCCCTTCTGGGCAAGGCCTACCTCTATCAAGAAAAATGGTCCGACGCGGCTACAGCGCTTGATGAGGTAATTAACGCCGGCCCTTATGACCTAATGGCTGATTTTGGGCTGATTTTTGAAAACGAAAACGAAAACAATATTGAATCTGTTTTTGAAGTACAATACACAGACCTGGAGGGTGCTAGCTTTGGTTGTCTCCAGTGCAGTGAAGGGAATGTTGCGGTAGGATTCAATGGCCCACGCCAATACAACGGCCCTTTGTTTGAATCTGGGTTTAGTTTTAATGTGCCAACTCAGGCGACCTATGATTTATATGAGGAAGGGGATGTTCGTCGCGATTTTGGTATTTTGAATATTGAGCAATGGGCTGAGGACAATTCAGGCTATAACGGTGGCGCTGGTGTAAGTTATACCGAAGGTTATGAGCACACTGGCTTTTTTAACCGTAAGTATATCCCTCGTCAAGGCGACGCTAATATCGGGGATCAAAACTTAACTAATCCAAACAACTATCGTTCTATCCGCTTTGCAGACGTCTTGCTTATGGCTGCTGAAGCACATCACGAAAACGGAAACGATGCCAGCGCACAGAGCTATGTTAATCGTGTGCGCCAACGCGCCGGCCTGGCAGAAATCACTGCTACTGGCGGAAATTTAGGAGACGCTATTTACTTAGAACGACGCCTGGAACTCGTGGGAGAAGGACATCAATTCTTTGACGCGGTGCGCAAAGGAAAAGCCGCTCAAGAAATCAATGGTTTCCAGACAGGTAAACATGAAATATTTCCTATTCCAGAAATTGAAATACAACTTACAGGAAACCGTTGGGCACAAAATCCTGGATATTAATACAAAACGACCATGACACGAACATTTAACAGCATTTACGCTTATAGTTTTGCCCTCATTAGCCTCTTCATGGCAATGAGTTGTAGTTCAGATGATCCAAATTTTGATTATTTGAATGCCGCGCAAATTCCTTCAAACTTGAGTCTAATCGTTACCCCGACCACCGACAACTCAGGAAATGTAATTTTTACCCCCAGTGCGTTGAGTGCCTCCAAATTCAATTTAGATTTTGGTGATGGCAGCGAACCCGTTTCTGTGGTTCCAGGAACAAATGCCGTACACGCCTATCAAGAAGGTTCATTTACTGCCACGCTCATTGCTGAAAATATTAACGGAGAAACTTCTCAACCATTAGAGCAAACGGTTGTGGTTTCCTTTTTGGCGCCTGAGAATCTTGAGATTACAGTATTACCAGTAGCAGGTGATAATTTCTCCATCAGTGTGTCTGCAACCGCTAATTTAGCGGCAGGTTTTGAAGTGTATTTTGGCGATCAAGTAGACGAAACACCTACCCCGCTCATGATTGCTGAATCTGTGACGCACACCTACGCAGAGACAGGAACCTATGAGCTAACTGTAGTGGCCTTGAGCGGTGGAAGCCAGACTTTAGTGGGTACGATTACTGTTGAAATTGACAACCCTGTATTGCTTCCGCTAGATTTCGAGGACGAAACCTTGGAATATGTCTTTTTTGATTTTGGTGGAGCCGTGAATACGCGAATTGCTAACCCGGACCCCTCAGGTATTAACACCAGTGCTAATGTCGTGGAGTTCTTTAAAGAAGCAGGCGCCTTAGTTTATGCGGGGACGGCCATTCCGCTGGGAGAAAATATTGATTTTTCTTTGGGCAGCACAATATCTATGGATGTCTGGTCTCCGATTGCTGGAACAACAGTAAAACTTAAAATCGAAAACGCTGCAAATCCAAATATAGCCATGGAAGTAGACGCTTTCCCTTCAGTGGCTAACCAGTGGGAAACCCTGTATTTTGACTTTTCAGGCTTTGATTTAAGTCAAGAATATGCCAAAATTGTCGTGTTCTTTGATTTTGGCAATAGCGGAAATGACGACACTTTCTATTACGATAATATCGCACAAGGAACTCTTCCGGGCGCTGTAGTAGAATTGCCTTTAGATTTTGAGAACACGGCCGTGCCCTATGAAGTGTTCGGTTTTGAAGGGGCAAACTCTAATATTGATGTCAATCCAGATCCTACTGGAATTAACACCAGTAGCCGTGTCGTGCGCACTGTAAAGGGAGTAGACGCCGTCTTTTACGCAGGAACCGCAGTACCGCTTCAAGTGCCAATTGTTTTTGACGCTACTGAAAAAATAAAAATGAAAGTCTGGTCTCCAAAAGCCGACATTCCTGTGCGTTTGAAGCTCGAAAACTCTAACGGAGATTTTGTAGAATTGGACACCAACACCACCACATCTAATGCCTGGGAGGAGCTTGTGTGGGATTTTGCCGGTCAAAATACGGCTCCAGAATTTGCCACCGTAGTGGTGTTCTTTGAATTTATTGTTGACCTTCCTGGGGATGGATCAACTTATTACTTTGATGATATTGATTATGCCAACTAAAACGCATCTGATGAACTATAAAAATTTAATCTTTGCCTTATTGGCAATGCCGCTAATTTTAATCTCATGTCAAGAAGATGACACCTCTTTTGGTGCAGTTATTGCCCCAACAAATCTTGAAGCAACTATAGAGGTCGCCGATGATTTATCTGGTAATGTGGCTGTAACTCCAAGCGCAGAGTTCGCCCTAACTTTTCATGTTTATTTTAAGCCTGAATTAGATCCTGTAGTAATTGGGCCAGGAGAAACAGCCAATTTTCGCTATACAGACACAGGGGTTTATACTCAAGACATTGTGATTATAGCTTATGGCCGCGGTGGTGCAGCGAGTTCTATCTCACGTAGTATTGACCTCGACGTCATATTGATGATTGATCCTGTCATACTTCAAAATTTAGCTGGAGCGCCAAACCAGGGTAAGCGCTGGGTTTGGGATTCTGGTACTACAGGCCACTTTGGTGTAGGTGATCCTGCTGTGGATTTCGCAAATTACTTTATCGCGACGCCAAATCAGTTGAACCCATGTATGTATGACGATGTGTTGATCTTTAGTTATGACGGCATGGGAGATTACCATTATCAATTAGAAGTCAATGATGCTTCCTATGTTAATTGGGCTGAAATCAGGAGATTTTTTCCCAATGACAATCCTGGACAATACAACGATGAGTGTCGCGATTTAAGTCCATTTGTGTCTTTTGATACAAGTTTTGTGGTCTTAGATGACGCCGCAGGAGTTTCAACCCTTACGCTTCAGAACAGTTTCCTATCCTATTGGTCTGGGGCGAGTTCTTACGAAATTGTTTCCCTTACACAGGACAAGCTCATTGTGCGCGGTATTCAGGATCCATTTGATCCCCCAGGAGCACAGCTTGCCTGGTATCACACCTTTGTTCCAGAGAGTGGCTCAGGGCCTGTGGAATGTGCGGGGACCACTGGAGACCAAGGAAGTGGAGCTAATGATGTTCTTGTTTGGGCGGAAGAATTTGATGTCGATGGCCCGCCTTGTTCAGAAAACTGGAATTATGATTTAGGAACAGGAAACAATGGATGGGGCAATGAAGAAGTCCAGTATTATACCGATGACCCATCTAATATTATTGTAGAAAATGGCGTGTTGCGCATCACAGCAAAATCCGAATTCTTTTCCGGAAGCAATTATACCTCCGCCCGTATAAAAACAAATCAGAATTTTGACTTTACCTATGGCCGTGTTGAGGCGCGTGCCAAGCTCCCTACTGGAGGGGGTACATGGCCTGCCATTTGGATGCTTGGTTCAGATTATCAAACTAACACATGGCCTGCATGTGGAGAGATTGATATAATGGAGCATGTCGGAAACAACCAGGATGAAATTTTCTCTTCACTTCATTACCCCGGATATTCTGGAGGTAACGCTGTGACTCAAGGCGTCAATGTGCCTGGAGTTTCTGATGATTTCCACATTTATGCAGTGGACTGGAATGCCGATGAAATTATTTTTTCTGTAGACGGGAATGTATACCACTCGGTGGCAAATACACAATTGATGCCTTTTGATAGTGATTTTTTCATTATCGTAAACATCGCAATGGGGGGAAATTTCGGCGGAAATATTGATCCAAACTTTAATAGTTCAAGTCTAGAAATCGATTATATCCGCGTATATCAATAACAAAATAAATTCCATTTATTATTATACAATTACACTACACTTTTAAAATTAAACTTATGAAAACAAAACTATTTACACTTGCCTTAGCCTTTGGTTTTTCCTCGGCTGTATCGGCACAAAACACCGTGGGCGTTGACGCTGGCGGCAACTGGTTGGGTTATGCCAATGTTTTTGATTTATCAGGAGGCTACATTTTTGGTGAGCCTTGGGGGGTGCCAGACATTCAAACTGTGGTTGATGCCGGAGCAGGGACTTTAACTCTCCAGCCAAACTTCAACACCTACGCTGACAACCCTACTGATCCTTTTTGGGTTGACCAAACCACTGGCTTAGGTGCTAAAATTTTTGAAGGAAATACTTATATCGAAGACAATTCTCTTGCCGGTGAGGAACTAACCTTTTCAGGGTTTGTGCACAGTAACACTCTTAATGCTGAGTATGACGCAATTGCCTTTATTAAGGTTTTCAATGCTAATTATTCTGTTTTAAAGATTGCCACAGCTGCATTAAACGGTTCTACCTTTGAAGTTGTCTTTACTGACGTTAATCCAGCAGAGGACGCAGTAGTTCAGTATGGCTTTGCTGTTACAGGACTCAATGCTAATCCAGATAATGAAGCAACATTAGGCAGCGTTGTGGTTAGCGGTCAATCTTTGGGACTAACTGATTTTAACACAGCCTCTTTTAGTGTTGCTCCTAACCCATCAAATGCGGTTTGGAATGTGCGTTCTGCGCAGTATGACATGACTCAAGTTGTTCTGTTTGATGTTTTGGGTAAAAAAGTTGCTCAATTCAACAACCCTGGAAGTGCTTTGGCCATCGATAACAGTAACCTAAGCAAAGGAGCTTATTTCGCACAAATTAGCACTGCTCAAGG
>JAYPSJ010000006.1:119710-136370 GCA_038132955.1 Flavobacteriaceae bacterium | reverse complement strand
TTTACAGAAATTGGTTGAAAATTGGTTTTGAGTGGTCGAATGTGATTGTCATTACTAACGATGAGAATATTAATAGGATCGATTTAGGTAACTGGAAAAAAGTTTTAGTTCACAAATCAGATTGGAGAACCGAATGGCGCGAAGCCATACGAAAAATACAGGCAAAAGGAATTTTAAAAGCACTTTGGTACTTAGATGATTTTTATTTGAATAGTTGTCCAAACAATGATGATTTAATTGCAAGTTTCGCAATTGATTGCAATTACTTAAGATTGACTCCGTATGAACGTCCACTTATTAAGCGAAATTTCTTATCAGATAGACATGGTTACGAAATGGTTCCTCTGAAACACCCATATTATTGTAGTTTGCAAGCGGCGATTTGGGATTTGGACTATTTAGATACCAAATTGATAAGTGCCAATAATATCTGGGCATTCGAGAACCAAGAAGGCGAGGGTCATTTAGCGGTTCGCAAAAAAGTAATGAAATATCGACACAGTGTAGAAAAGGGTAGATGGAAATGGTACTCTCAAATTATATATAAGAAGGAACTTGAGGGTTTATTTAATTTGAAGGAAAGAGAGAATCTACTGAGCTTTGCAACGCTAATGGATATAGCACGTCATGTAAAATTTACGATTTTCGGTTATTAGATGAAACTTGCCAATATCATATTATGTTTGGCGTACTTAAACGAAGTATATGTTTTAGGATTAGGAAGGGTATTCGATTTACTTGTTTATGGTTTAACAGTCGTGTTGTTCTTTCGTCATTCTTGGATATCAAAAAGGCTACTTTTAGTTACAGTAGTTTTTGGTGTTATAAACGTTTCAAGTTTGCTTTTGTATGGCGATATACGATTAAATATTGCATTATTTTTCGGATCGGCCCTCTTGCTATTCGGTAAGGGTCCATCAACAAGTTTTGTTTTACTTCTGATTCGCGTCCATTTAATATCCTTTTTTCTTCAATTGCTCCTGTACTATATTTTTAACATACATATTAGCATAGGCGACTTAGTTCCGGGATTAGACACAAGTCGAAATTTGAATAGCGACTTGAATTTTTATAGGCCTAGTGGATTGTTTCTTGAGCCAAATGCTTTCGTTATAAATTCTGCCTTTTTGTTAATTCTTTCCTGGAAGTATATTCCGTCGAGGTTATTATGGACTCAGTTGGCTGCCATAGTGCTTTCAAAGAGTTTATTTGGGTTTCTTTTTGTAGCCTTAATGCTCTTTTGTCTTATGCCGCGGTTGCTTAAGATAATTTCAGCTCTTGCAAGTCTCATGGTTTTGGGCCTAGTCAGTAATCATGTCGATTCGTGGGCCTCGTCCGATTATATAACACTTCGTAGAGTTAATGATATTGTAGAGGGTAGAGATGCAAGTATCTCTGCGCGTTTGACCAAAAAAGAGAGCGCACATTTTGTTGATTATGTTTTGCCGCATGCTGTTGATTTTAAAAATTACAGCATGCTATTTGGAATAAATGGTATCAGTATGATAATATACACGTTGGGTGCTTTAGGGTGGTTATTGTTACTATTACTTCTCTTTCGGGCAAGGAATTCGATTCCTTGGGCGATTTTTGGCGCGACTTTGTTGAGTTATCCTTATATCGCATATTCAATATTTTATATTGTTCTAAGACATTTATTCGTTGAAAGAAATAGTAGTTGATCCACATAAGACGGATTTTTTCGTTCAAAGCTTAAAATCTAAAGTTTTGGGCCGAAAGCCGCTTTTAAAATATTCCCGTCGCTTCGATGAGTACGTTTTCTCAGTTGAAGAAAGTAATCTAGGGGCCTTTATTGATATTTTACATGCAACCTTATGGAATCTTTGCTTCTCGAAGAAGTATGGATTCTCATTAAAACGTCTGTTTCGAGATCAAAAAGATAAAAGTCGTTTATACTTTGCTTTGCCTTCAGTACGCGAAAGTGCGCTAGGAAATTTTAACTATGTGTATTTTTCGCATGCCCATCTCTATAAAGAAAAGCTCACGCGATTAGGCACATATCAATCAGTGACTTTCATAAGTGAGAATGACGTTTCTAATTCTCGAATAGTTCATGAATTGGGCCTCAAGCGCTTTGAAATACAAAGGTTTACCATACGAAAGGAAATATTAAAGAGAGGTAAAACGGGATTGTACAGCTTGGATAATTCAATTCTCATAACTGGGACTTTTCATAGAGCAATTAATAACAGGATATTTAGAAATAAGGTTGCGAAGGATTGGGGTATAGAAACTTTACACGATGTAAGGGAGTTTGTTACCTGCAGTGACTTGTCATATGTTGTGCCTAATTTAAAGGTGAAAACATCTGAACTAAAGCAGACCAATTTTTTTAATGCTGTGTTAAATGGTAGACAGCGAAGTTATTTTCGTTTTGATATTGTTCAGGAAATGTTGGATGCTAAATACGCTATCATAGACGTAGAAAATTTGACTGATATTGTACCAATTAATTTCGCTGAATCAATACTTTGTGGTTGCATTCCAATTGTTCCTAAGAGGTTGGTTCAAATTGAAAGCTTACAGGTTTTCTCGAGTGCGTTAATAACTTTTGAAGATAAAGAAGATTTGCGTTTAATTTTAACAAAGAGGAATAAAGAAATATGTCCAAAAACGTTTGAGAGATTACAAAATCACATAAAAAATATATATGCGTAAAAAAGGTGCTGTTCTGACTTTCATATTACGATTATTATCGCCAATTTTCTCTGTAATTATTGTTAAGTTATTGAATGCAAAAGGACCTAATGAATATGCTGATTATCTCATATTTTTTGGTTATGTAAATATAATTGGTGTTATAGGAACATTAGGATTAAATAGTTCCTACGTCAAAATCTTTGCAAATCGACCAGGTGTAGGTTATAAAACATTTTTATATGTAAGTGCGAGGCCGTTTGTGTACACCCTTACTTTAGTAGTGTTGCAAGTTACAATATTAAGCTTTATTGATGATATATCAATCGGATATATTCTTACATTATTCTTTGCGAGTTTGGCAAAAATATGGTACGACATAACAGCTGAGGTGAGTTTTGTTTATAATAAAGTTATCGGTTCTGTTGGAGCGCACGCTGGCCCATTAATAATCTATAGCTTAGGGATAATTTGGTTAGATCAGTATAACGTACTAGTTCTTTATGCCTGTTCATACTTACTTAGCTTAATTTTGATTCAAATATTGTCGCTATACAGTTGGAAGCAATTTGACAAAAGCTTTGTTGAAATAAATTTAAATTTAAGGCTTTATATTGTTCCAATATTAAGCACGATTGCCGCTCAAATGTTTATTGTATTAAGGGGACAATTATCTTTGTCAAATGAATATTTAGGATCACTTGGGATTTTATCGAGGGTCGGTAGTGTGTTGACATTATCGTTGACAATGTTTAATGTAGTTCTTGCACCTCGCTTTGCGGAGAAAGATATTTTTGAAGCTTGGCGGTTTTTTAGACTCCTTTTAAAATATAATTTTGTTATAGTATCGGTCGCTTTCCTTTTGTCAATGCTCTTTTTGGAGGATATATTTGAATGGTTTTTGTTGGAAAATCCTCTCGGTTATACTTGTAGTTTTATATTTCTCTTTTCTTTTTATTTTAATGCAGCAACTGGGCCAATAGGCGTTTTCGCTTTAATGACAGGAAATGAAGACCTTTCTGTTAAAATTATTTTCACTGCCATTATTTTGATGTTGCTTACAGTATTGCTTTTGGCTCAAAGACCAGTACTGGCAATTGTCTTATCGTACCTGGTTTACTCAATAGTGGCTAACGGGGGATTGTTTTATTTAACAAAGCGAAGGGTTAATGTTTGATATTTTAATTGTTGGTTTGATAAGGAACCAACAGAATTTATTACGGATTAACCTAGAACAGTTGGCTCGTGGTAGGGCTAGATGTTTTTACGGTATATATTCAGATGAGACATTACTCCCTGAGACTAAAAGTTTATTTAAAAGGTTTGATGTAACTGTGTTAGATTTGGGCCCAAGTCCAACCTATTCAATACCTATAGCTTTAAAAATATTGGAACCAAAGAATTCGAGGAACAGTTATATACTATTTGATCGTATGAATAAAATGTGGGATGAGTATTTGGGAAAATGTCATGACCCTGCTTCCACAATTATTAGACTAAGGCCAGATATGCTTGTAACTAAGGTAGGCCAGTTACCAAGCAGTAATACGATATTATATGTTGGCCACGATTATGGTATAGCTAGTGACAATTTTGCTTTTGGGAGTAAAAATACCATGTCGATTTATATGAATGCAATAGAGACCCTTAGAAAGGAGTGGTCAAAACCGTTAAACATAAGTAACTACCACAACATTCCTGTAGGGGAGAGATTGATGCGAACTCATTTAATTAAAAATGATGTCATTTTTAAACGACCAATGAATATAACCATTAGAATAGTTAGAAAGTATCGAGCGATATACAAACTGACTGGTTATTGGAAACTCTTTGTATATCTAATGAAAGATGCGACTTCCGTTCTAAGCGATTTGTGCAGTATGAACAATGAATGAAATTAGTTTAGATGTTATTATGCCTACTTATGAACGTTATGGCATGTTCGTGAGGGCTGCTAATTCGGTTGGTCTAGCAGTAAGCCTAGGTTTAATTAACAATTTGATTATTGCTGATGATAGCGATACAAACAAAATTGAGCTTTGGTGTCTAGATAAGACTTGGATAAATTATCGTCGTGTAACCAATCGTAACCCGGGTTTAAATCGAAATGATTGTGCATTAAGGTCAAATGCACGTTACTTATTGTATTTAGATAGTGATAATGTAATCGAAAATTTTGACAAATTAAAAGATGTTATTGATTTAATCAGACTTAATACTCCAGATTTAGTCAGTATTTCTTGCGGAAGTTCTAATACATCAAGGAAATATATTAGTAAAGGTTTACATTGGATTCGAAGAAATTACTACTATAACAATTACATTGGGGAGGTTCAGCATCTTATAAAACGTAAATTATTATTAGAAGAACCCTATATAGTCTTGAGAGGCCATACTCTTGATGCTCCTGACTATTTATGGTCGCGTATTATTCCTAGGACATCTTCACATCTATTTTTTCCTAATTCAATTCAAAACTATACGCTATCAGAGGATAGCCTTTCAAAGATTGATTATCGTAATAAAATTGATCCGCAACTGTTTAATTATATAAAATCTTTTCAAACTAATTTGAAGAATGGTTATATAATAAACCTGCTCATGTTGAGAATTGCATTGAGAATAATATTTTACCGTCTTATTTCAATTTGGTTTAATGGGAAATAAACTTAAAGTATATTTGTTCTCACGAGATAAAAGGACGCATAAACTTTTCCGGAGATCGTGGGAAAATGCAATTAAAAAATTGGACCGAATACCAGTTACTGTCCTAAGATTTGAGAGCAGTTTAGGCTCAGTAGGATCAATGATGTGTTTTGTTATGAAGTTCGGTTCTAGAAAATTGATTTTCGGCGCTAGTGAGATATTACTTTATGCTATATTTTCGTCGAAAAAAGACGTTTGGGTCTTCACAGGCTTGGGTAGACTATTAGACGGGGAAAACCCATTTTTACAAAAAGTACTTTTTTTATTTCTTCGAATAGTGTTTAGGGATCAAAAATTAATAGTGCTCAATCAAGACGATAAAAAAATAGTAGAAAAACATTTAAAAACATCAGTCTTCTTGCTCCCAGGTGAAGGTTACAGATTTAGCTTAAACAGAAATAGAGATTCTGCATTAGCTATGGGGATTTCCTACGCTTATGTAGGAAGATTATTACATTCAAAGGGTGTAGAGAGTATAGTTCGAGCCTTTGCGCAAGCTTCAAATAAAGAGGATATTTTGTATCTTTATGGCGATTTCGATTTTGGAAACAGCGACTCAATTGAAGAAGGAATAATTAGCTATTATGACTCTGTTTCAAAGGGTAGAATTTGTGTAAAGGGTTTTGTGGAGAATTTACAAGCTGAATTAAAACATGTAGATACGGTCGTAAGCATGTCAAGACGAGAGGGGCTTCCCTTCGCTGTATTGGACGCTATTAATTGCGGTTGTAAATTAGTTTTATCTGACGTTCCTGGCCACAGAGAATTTAGACATCTTGAAGGTGTAGTTTTAATAGACTCAGAAGATGCGTTACTTGGTCTGTTCAAAGAGCATCGAGATAGGTTGAGACGTCTTTCTTTATCTATTGATATTCAAAGAATACAAATGGCAATTGATCAGTTTGGTTATTCACGCATTGAATCATTAATAATACAGTATATAAAATGATACTACTTGCTCTTAACGAACTAAATCTTGACTATATAGAAGGATACGTTAGTCAAGGTAAGCTAACCAACTTTGGAAAATTATTGAAACATGGTGTGGTGAATACCACAAGTGAAAGCAAGTATGAGTTGCTCGAACCGTGGATTCAGTGGGCGACTGTTCAGACGGGGAAGACTTATGACGAACATAAAGTATTCCGTTTAGGTGATATGGTTGATAGGCCAGAACTACATCAAATTTTTGAGGAGTTAGAAAAGTCAGGTCTTTCAGTTGGTGCTATCAGTCCATTCAATGCAGACAATAGATTATCTAGTTCGAAGTTCTTTATTCCAGATCCGTGGACGCAAACCAAAGCTAGCGGTGGTTATTTCATCGAAAAATTGAGCAGAACAGTTTCTAGATTCGTTAATAGCAATGCCTCCGGAAAAGTAGGCCCTGTAGATCTTATTTGGTTGCTACTTGGCTTCATAGTATACGTTCGAGTAAAAAGATGGCCTAAGTTCATTAAGCTGGTTTCTCTTCGAGAGAAACCAGGAGTAAAAGCAGCTATTCTTGATATGATTCTTTTGGAAGTGTTTGTCACTCTTCAGAAAAAACACAAACCAGACTATTCTCACCTCTTCTTTAACGGAGGAGCTCACGTACAACATCATTACATGTTCAATTCTTCTCAGTACAAAGGAGATTTTAAGAATCCGGAATGGTATTGTGCATCTGATTGGGATCCTATTTTGATGATGCTCGAAACCTATGATACTATTATTGGGGATTTGTTAGAATCAGGAGAAAGAATAATAGGAGTAACTGGATTACATCAGGAGCCTCACGAAGAACAAACATTTTATTGGAGACCTGTAGCTCATAAAGACTTCTTGCTAGAATGCGGTCTCAAGGGAGAGTTTATAGTGATCCCTAGAATGTCACGTGACTTCCTTATTGAGGTTTCAGATGACAAACAAGCATCAGAAATAGAAAACCATCTAAACCACTTTACGGATTCTGTTAGGTCTAAACCTGTCTTCAACGTTGATAATAGAGGAACGTCTTTGTTCGTTGAAGTGATATATGACGATGATTTAGTAGAGGGTATGAGTTTTGATGGACCTAATGGTGTTTCAATAGGGTCATTGAAGTCAAAATTGGCTTTTGTTGCAATCAAGAACGGTAAACATGATGGATTAGGCTACGTGTTTAGTAATATGCCAATGGATTTGCCACAAGAGATTAAGCTGTCTGAGGTATATGATTTTATAAAATGCAATGCTCTGTCAGATGCAGGTAGGTGATGATGGATGTTTAAAAATTGACGTTAAAAAGTTTGTTAAAAACGTCATAGGATAAAGTTTGTATCATTTATTGAGTGATTCTATTTTTGGCATATGCCATTTGATTCAGAAACAGCAAAACTCGCGGGGCAGAAGAGTAAAAGAGGTCCGGCAAAAGTAAACCAAGATTTAAGGTATGCCTTTGGCATGGCTTAGCTTAAAAGGCATAAAAGATCCAGAAAATCACTTAACACATACCCAGCTTTTACCTGGAGAAAAACTCAGCGAAGCCCTTTGGGAGCCTACAGATCAGCCTGTTTCTTCAGATACTTCTGGTTTAAAATACGTTTCTATTAATGGTTCTAAAAATTGGTCTAAGCCCCAGTTAAACCAACATCAACAGAGTATAGAGGCTTTAAAAGCGCTGTTGGGGGATTGCGCAGAAAATAAAAATCCCCTGGACCATGAAGAGGCTCGGATCTGGTTTAAGAATCACGCTCTGCAACCCTAAGCACAAACCCCTTATTGTGCACGTTTTCGATGCTGACACTGGGGTCTTGCGCGAGGTATTTGCGCAAATGTGACACAAATACATTCAAGCTTTTTTTGTTAAAGTAGTCGTTTTTGCCCCAAAGAGCGACCAGGATTTCCTTATGGCTCACCAGTTGGTTTTTATTTTGGGCCAGCATCAGCAGTAAATCACTCTCGCGCTTAGACAGAGATTGCACCCCCGAGCCCCCGCTGAGCTCTTGAAGCTGCGGATCAAATTCGTAGGTTCCGATGTGCAGCGATTCACTTTTTCGTACAGCAGCAGGGCCTTCAGGCTTTAGACGGGCCACTAGGGCATTAATACGGACCACTAGCTCTTCCTCGTCTATGGGTTTTTTTAAGTAATCTACCGCCCCCAGGGCAAAACCTTTTAAAACATCTACTTTAAGAGAGCGCGCTGTTAAAAATAAAAAGGGCAGGGCAGGGTGCTGGGCCTGAATGGTTTTGGCCAAATCAAAGCCTGAGCCGTCGGGGAGCATCACATCGAGTACCGCAAGATCAAACAAATCCTGCTCCACGGCCACTTTGGCCTGAGCGACAGTAGTCACTAAAGTCACTGCAAAATCGTTCATCTGCAGGTATTCACGCAGTAAATACCCCAGATTCGGGTCGTCTTCAACCACCAAAAGTCGTGTTGCCTTAGGCCTCATATGCCGTCAAAGATAAACAAACTTGAGTCCCCTGACCAAGAGCAGAAGTCACCTTAATGCGCCCGAGGTGTGCTTTGACAATGTTTTGGACATAACTCAGTCCCAAACCATAACCTTTGACCCTATGGGTATTGTTTTGGTCCCCGCGATAATATTTCTCAAACATGCGCTCTTGCTGCTCCGGACTCATCCCTGGGCCATTGTCCGCGATACAAAAATGCCACTGATCTTTTTGGCGGGAGACCCTTAGGGTGATTTCAGGCTGCTCGCTATAGGTTTTGGCGTTATCCCAAAGGTTATTCAGCGCATTGATAAAGTGCAGGGCATCCACCCGAACCATTACAGGGCCTTGGGGCAGATCCGCCTTAAAACCAAAGCCTTCGAGTTGGGCCAAATTTTCATACCGCGCACAGAGCCGGATGAGCTCGGGTAAAAAGTCTTGCGTACTCAGGCTATAGGGTTGCAGACCCGATTCCACACGACTTAGGGCCAAAACTTTGTCGATATGGGTTTTGAGCCGCTCGTTTTCTTCTTGAATCAGCGCCACGGTGGCTTGCTCGGATTTATTGACTTTTTTTGCCAGAATATTTGTGGCCAAACCAATTGAAAACACGGGTGTTTTAAGCTCATGAGTCAGGTTATTGATAAAATCGTTTGTGGTGGTAATGATCCGGCTTTGCCAGTAAAAAGAGCGCAACACCCAAACAATCACAAAAAGTATCCCGGCCATAAAAAGCAGACTTGGGATGGTCAAACCGCTGAGCTGAGACAGAAAGTAAGTGTTCAAATCCCTAAAGCGCAGCTCTAAAATAAGTTGCTTGTCCATAAGCTCCGGCAGGTATCCGCGCAGTTCAATAGGATAGAGGCTTTGGTCCGGATCTAGGGTAGGCGGTGAGGGGCTAGTGAGATAATCGGTCGAGTCTTTGGTACTGAGGCGGTAGGTAAAATCTGTTTTAATGCCCTGTTCGGTAAGGCGATAGGTGATAAAATCGTTTAAAAAGTGGCGCGAGGCATCCTGAATGCTGTCCATACTCAGGGTAAAATAGCGCTCATCCAAAGTGATGGCTTGACCGATCAAAAAGGTAAGTTGGTTACGGGTCGAAAGGTCTTCCTTGATGCTTAGTGCGGCCTGGCCTATATTGCGCTGAAACTGTACTTTGGCCAGATTCAGCCCTATGTTCAGGTACTGGTACTGCACCACAAAGAGCCCCACCACGGAGACCACCAGCACGGCGATATAGAGTTTACGCTTGTTCATCAAACTCGATATTACAAAAAATTGGGGGAATTCTCAGGCTTCGGGGGTGATTTCATGAATTAGTGGGGTAATCTGGGGTTAATCACGATAGAGCAGGGGCTCCGTCGCGCTCTTGATTTGCATCGCAAATAGCTAAATTAATCTTTCCTTAATCTTTTTAAACCCTCGCCAACCTCTACGGGTATTAGTTTGAGCTAATTTAGCATCAGTTAAGTAGTTGTCAATCTTTTCATAGACCATAAAAAACCGCCTTTGGACACTGAAGCGGTTTTTTTACTTTCCAATACAAAAGTTCGTAAAAATATGCCCGAGCAGGTCATCGTTTGTAATGGCCCCGGTGATTTCTCCTAGAGCGAGTAGGGCAGCTTGCAGGTCAATGGCCAAAAGATCACCACTGATGCCTGAGTTAACCCCTTCTTGAACTCTGTCCAGGGATTCTAGGGCGCGGATAAGCGCATCGTAATGACGGCTGTTACTCACCACAGTGCTTTGGGTGTTTAGTGCCCCGGTGTCCACTAGATTCAGAAGGGCGGCTTTGAGTTTCGCTACATCTTCAGGGTTTTTGGCGCTGATACACATGAGCTCTGACAGGTTCTGGCTTAGAGCCTTAATCTGCTGAGCTTCGAGTAAATCACATTTATTGACAATCCCAATACAGGCTTGACCTGAGTGTTTGGCTCTCAGCGCAGTCCACTCCTGGGCCATTTGCTTTGCATCTGTGGCACTGGACCAAAGCTGCAGCACTATACGGGCGGTCTCCATGGTTTTTAGACTACGCTCTATACCCATACCTTCGACCACATCCTGAGTCTCTCTGATTCCCGCCGTATCAATCAGGCGAAACAATACCCCACCCAGTCTGAGCTGATCCTCCACGGTATCTCGAGTAGTGCCCGCGATATCACTAACTAGGGCACGCTCTTCGTTAAGCAGGGCATTGAGCAGAGTAGACTTGCCTACATTAGGCGCCCCCACTATGGCCACTTGCACCCCGTCTTTTATCACCTGACCTGAACTAAATGAATCTATTAGAAGTTTGATTTCTGCAGTTATTTTTTGCACCAGCTGCATGAATTCACCGCGATCCGCAAAGGCCACATCTTCTTCGGCAAAATCCAGTTCCAGCTCGATCATAGAGGCGAAATGCAGCAGTAGCTGACGCAGAGATTCTATAGCATGAGAAAAGCCCCCACGCATTTGATGCAGCGCCAGTTCATGGGCTGCCGCAGAGTCGGAAGCAATCAAATCCGCCACAGCTTCGGCCTGGCTTAAATCCATTTTACCATTCATAAAGGCCCTTAGGGTAAACTCACCTGGATCGGCCATTCGGGCTCCGCGGTCCAAAAAGAGTTTGATGATTTGTTGCTGAATATAGGCGCTGCCGTGACATGAGAGTTCCACCACATCATCTCCGGTATAACTCTTTGGTCCTATAAAAATACTGGCCAAAACCTGATCGATAAGTCGGTCTCCATCTTTTAAGTCGGCTAGGTGTACTGTATGGGTCGGCTGATCTTTAAAGACTTTACCACTGACTAGATCTAGGGCAGCATCCGCCAGCTCAATAGCCTTTGGTCCAGAAAGGCGAATGACCGCAATCGCGCCAGATCCTGATCCTGTCGCTAAGGCAATAATGTTGTCTTGATGATTCATCAGGGCAAAAATAGAAATATTGAGGTGTTGTTTTAGGGTTTTGGGTTTGTTATTTAATATCCAGTGTTTATATTTGCAGCGAGGAATGATTTGATAGATTGCAACCTCATAAAAAAAGTGCTAAAGCTAAAGCCTTTTTCTTGCAATCTTCATTAAAGGCGAATCCTAGATTCAAAAGTCATTTCTTATTTAAGCGAAAACCCTGTTCATAGAACTGTGTTTGGTATTTAATTAGCCGCCTTATTAGGTTTTGTAAAGTTTTGAAATGGCAGAAATTAGAAAGGCGTTAACTCAGCGAATTCTGGTCCTAGACGGGGCTATGGGCACTATGCTGCAGCGTTTTAAATTCACAGAGGACGATTTTCGAGGAACAGAGTTTAAAGAACACCCATCGCCACTTAAAGGCAATAATGATTTGTTGTCTTTGACTCAGCCAGAGGCCATATATAAGGTCCACTGCGATTATCTTGAGGCTGGTGCGGATATTATTGAGACCAATACCTTTTCGGCCACCAGTATCGGTATGGCAGATTATGGATTAGAATCTGAGGTCTATCGTCTGAATGTAGCCTCAGCCGCCATCGCCAAACGCGCCGCAGAAGCCTATACCCTAAAAAACCCGTCCAAACCACGCTTTGTAGCTGGATCGATAGGTCCTACCAATAAAACATCCAGTATGTCGCCCGATGTCAATGACCCTGGGTATAGGGCCATTACTTTTGATGAGTTGGTAGTCGCTTACAGCGAGCAGGTGCGCGGTTTGATTGAGGGTGGTGCTGATGTCCTGCTTATAGAAACTATTTTTGATACCCTTAATGCCAAAGCCGCCCTATATGCCACCCAGGAAGTTTTGGATGACTTGGCTTTGGATCTGCCCATTATGATCAGTGGCACCATCACAGACGCTAGCGGTCGTACCCTTTCTGGGCAAACCGTAGAGGCCTTTTTGATCTCGTTGCAGCACGCTAATCTTTTGAGCATAGGACTGAATTGCGCTCTTGGGGCCGATCAACTCTTGTCGTATATTAGACGCCTCTCTAGTCAGGCCGACTGTTATATTTCGGCCCACCCAAATGCCGGTCTGCCTAATGCCTTTGGTCAGTACGATCAAGGGGCTGACCAGATGGGAAATCTGATTGAAAAATACCTCAAAGACGGTTTAGTGAACATCATCGGTGGTTGCTGTGGCTCCACCCCAGAGCACATCGCTAAGATTGCCAGCCTGGCCGCAAATTATACCCCAAGAACCCTAAATATAGCTGCTCATGAGTTATAGACCCCTCAAACTCTCGGGACTAGAGCCACTGGTAATCACCCCTGAGTCTAACTTTGTCAATGTAGGCGAGCGTACCAATGTCACAGGCTCGAAGAAGTTTTTACGCCTGATCCAAAACGATGATTACGAGGCAGCTGTTGAAGTTGCCCGCGAGCAGGTCGAGGGGGGCGCTCAGATTCTAGATGTAAATATGGACGAGGGTATGATCGATGGCAAAAAAGCCATGGTCAAGTTTTTAAATCTGATTGCTGCAGAACCCGACATCGCCCGTATTCCAGTGATGATTGACTCCTCTAAATGGGACATCATCGAGGCCGGACTCAAAGTAGTGCAGGGCAAAGGGGTGGTGAATTCCATAAGTCTTAAAGAAGGCGAGGAGGTCTTTTTAACCCAAGCCAAAAAAATCAAGCGCTACGGGGCCGCGGTAATTATTATGGCTTTTGACGAAAAAGGGCAGGCCGATAATTTGCAGCGGCGCATAGAGATTTGTGAGCGCTCTTACAAGCTACTTACCAAGCGTCTTGGTTTTGCGCCCCAAAACATAATTTTTGACCCCAATATTTTTCCTGTGGCTACCGGGATGGAAGAACACCGACGCAACGCTTTGGACTTTTTTCAGGCCACGCGCTGGATCAGAGAAAACCTACCTCACGCCCATGTCAGTGGTGGGGTCAGCAATGTATCCTTTTCATTTCGCGGTAACAATAAAGTGCGTGAGGCCATGCACGCAGCATTTTTATATCACGGGATCAAACATGGCATGACTATGGGGATTGTAAACCCCACCATGCTCCAAGTCTACGATACGGTAGAACCCGAGCTCTTAACTTATGTCGAGGATGTACTTTTAGACCGACATCCTGAGGCCACAGAGCGGCTTTTGGCATATTCTCAAGGACTCACTCAAGATGCGGCCACCATCAGTAAAAAGCTGGTATGGCGCGAACAGCCATTGCAAGAGCGCATTACTCATGCCTTAGTTAATGGTATTGATGCCTTTGTTGATAAGGACATGGAAGAAGCGCGACAGACGGTGTCTAGACCCCTGGATGTGATAGAAGGGTATCTGATGAACGGCATGAATGTAGTAGGAGACCTCTTTGGTTCGGGAAAAATGTTTTTGCCACAGGTGGTTAAATCGGCTCGGGTGATGAAAAAATCAGTGGCCTATTTACTGCCCTTTATTGAGGCAGAAAAATCCTCTGCCAAAAGCACTGCCGGTAAAATTCTGATGGCCACCGTAAAAGGAGACGTTCATGATATCGGTAAAAATATAGTAAGCGTGGTTTTGGGCTGTAACAATTACGAGATTGTGGACCTCGGGGTTATGGTTCCTCCTGAGAAAATAATTGAAACTGCTGTCCGCGAGCAGGTAGACGTCATTGGACTTTCCGGGCTGATCACTCCCTCACTGGATGAAATGATTTATATCGCTCAAGAGCTCAAGCGCCAAGACATTCTGATTCCACTTATGATTGGTGGGGCGACCACCTCAAAGGCCCATACGGCGGTAAAAATAGCCCCAGAGTTGGAATCCACTGTGGTGCACGTCAACGATGCCTCCAGAGCAGTTACTGTGGCCAGCAGTCTGATTAATCCCCATCTCAAACAGGACTATGCAGCCCAAATCAAGCAAGAATACGATGATTTTCGTGCTTCGTTTTTAGCCCGCCAGCAAATAAAAGATTATTTAACCCTAGAGCAGTCTAGGGCCAATGCCCTACAAATCGATTGGACCCAAAGCGCGATCACCACCCCTAATACACTCGGGGTTCAAGTGATTCAGGCTCAAGAACTACAAGAGTTAGTGCCTTATATCGATTGGTCCCCATTTTTCAGGGCTTGGGATTTACACGGACGTTTTCCACAAATCCTCGAGGACGAAGTGGTCGGGACCCAGGCCAAAGAACTTTATCGCGACGCTCAAGTTATGCTGGATCAAATCATTACTCAGGGGTGGTTTCAGGCCAAAGCCGTCTTTGGGCTGTTTCCCGCCTATAGTAAGGGCGACGATATAGTGGTTTTAGACCCGCAAGATCCCGTTAATGAAAAAGTCACCTTCAGAACCTTACGCCAGCAGAGTAAAAAGCGCTCTGGAGTGCCTAATCTGGCCTTGAGCGACTTTATTTGCCCCGAATCAGCCGGTTTACAGGATTATATAGGCGCTTTTTGTGTGACTACAGGCTTTGGCGTAGATGAGCGCGCAAAAGCTTATGAAGAGGCCCTAGATGACTATAATGCCATTATGGTCAAGGCGTTGGCCGATCGTCTGGCCGAGGCTTATGCCGAGTATTTACATAAACAGGTACGCACCAAGCATTGGGGCTATGTCAACGACGAATCCTTGAACAATGAGGCCCTAATTAAAGAAGAGTATCGCGGTATTCGCCCAGCACCGGGTTATCCTGCCTGCCCGGATCATTTGGAGAAGGATAGCATTTGGTCTCTTTTACAAGTCGAGCAAAACATTGGCGTAATCCTTACTGAGTCTAAGGCTATGTGGCCCGCAGCCTCAGTGAGTGGTTATTATTTAGCCCATCCAGAGGCTAGATACTTTGGACTTGGAAAAATTACTTTAGATCAAGTTCAGGATTACACCCAGCGAAAAGGCATCCCCTTAGAAGAAGCCACCAAATGGCTAAGACCCAACATTACTGATTAGACATGAAGATCACCGAGCACATAAAACAAGCCAAAAGCACCCTGTTTTCTTTTGAAATCATCCCACCCAAAAAAGGGCATTCTATTGTGGATCTCTACGATAACATCGATCCTTTAATGGAGTTCAAGCCACCTTTTATTGATGTGACCACCTCTCGTGAGGAGTACGTATATATGGAAAAGGACGGGCTCTTTGACCGTAAAATTACCCGCATGCGACCAGGGACTTTGGGGATTTGTGCGGCTATCAAACACAAATACGATGTGGATACCGTGCCTCATGTGCTTTGCGGCGGTTTTACCAAAGAAGAAACCGAGTATCTGCTGGTAGACTGTCATTATTTGGGGATTCAAAACATCATGGCCCTAAGGGGCGATGCCATGAAGCATCAAAAAATCTTTGAACCCACCCCCGGAGGGCATAAATATGCTTTGGATCTAGTCAAGCAGGTGGTAGACCTCAATAAAGGAAAGTATTTACATCATGTGGTGGAAAATCACGATCCCTATGACTTTTGTATTGGGGTAGCAGGTTATCCAGAAAAACATTACGAATCTCCTTCGCTCAAATCAGACCTCAAGCGCCTTAAGCAAAAGGTCGATGCCGGGGCCGATTATGTGGTGACCCAGATGTTTTTTGACAACAATAAGTTTTTTGAATTTGTCGAGGCGGCCAGAGCAATGGGAATAGATTTGCCGATTATTCCCGGGCTCAAGCCCATCGCCATAGAGCGACACTTGCAGTTGCTGCCACAGATTTTTAAGATTGATCTGCCGGAGCCTTTGATTGCAGAAATAGAAGCATGTAAAGACAATAAGCAAATTCGTCAGCTCGGGATAGATTGGTGTGTCGCCCAAAGTCGTGAACTAATGGAAGCGGGTGTTCCACTTATTCATTATTACTCTATGGGCAAGTCCTCAAACATCATGGAAATCGGTAAGGAATTATTTTAATATTTTTGGAGTGTGGCGGGCGATTCAGAGACAAGAAATTCATGGTCAAATCCGCACGTAAAATTGCTTAACCAAAACCAA
>JAYPSJ010000006.1:0-119610 GCA_038132955.1 Flavobacteriaceae bacterium | reverse complement strand
AGAGACAAGAAATTCATGGTCAAATCCGCACGTAAAATTGCTTAACCAAAACCAATACCAATACCAATACGCATGTACGCTGTAGACCCCTCAGGTAAAAAAATAGACACTCAACTCCTTATGTTCACCCATTTGAGTCAACTACTCACTTGTATCACAGGAGTAGGAGGACTTATTGTGCCTCTTATTATTTGGCTGACTCAAAAAGACAAAATCGCTGATATGGACCTCCACGGAAAGAGCATTGTAAACTTTCAGTTGTCACTGATCGTTTGGGCCATTTTGAGCATTCCACTGATCCTGCTTTTGGGACTAGGCGTGGTAATGCTGATTTTAGTAGGACTGGTCTCAGTTGTTTTCCCGGTACTCAACGCAATAAAAGCCTCAAACGGAGAAGATCCGTTTTATCTCTGGTCCTTTACGTTTATAAAGTAGAAAAATTAAAGCTCAGGCTTACTGATTCAGCATCACCGGCATGACCAGCATGGTCACTGCCTCACCATAATCTAACCCGTCTGTAGGCGTTAGGATTCCGGCACGATTCGGCATAGACAGCTCCAGAGTCACTTCGTCACTAGTTAAATTACCGAGCATTTCGACCAAGAATCGGCTATTAAACCCGATTTGGATGTCGTCTCCTTGATAATCGCAGGTCAAACGCTCCTCTGCTTTGTTGCTGTAATCGATGTCTTCGGCAGAAATGTTGAGTTCTGCTCCGGCAATGCGCAAGCGAATTTGATGGGTAGTTTTATTACTAAAAATACTCACCCGCCTAATGCTGTTTAAAAACAAGTTTCGATCGATGGTCAATCGATTTGGGTTTTCTTTTGGGATCACCGCCTCGTAGTTTGGATATTTACCGTCTACCAGGCGACAGATCAGTTCCATATTATCGAAAGCAAAGCGTGCGTTACTCTCGTTATATTCTATGGTAACCTCTTCTTCACTGCCCGCCAAAATCCCTTTCAAAAGATTAAGTGGTTTTTTAGGCATAATGAATTCTGCCGATTGAGGCGCTGTCGCATCTGTTCTGGCGTATTTTACCAGCTTATGGGCATCGGTAGCCACAAAGGTCAAACCGTCGCTAGCCAGTTGAAAAAACACCCCGCTCATCACTGGGCGTAGATCGTCATTTCCAGCCGCAAAAATGGTCTTACTAATGGCTGTGGCCAAAACATCGCCTTGAACGGTTGCTGTACTCGGGTCCTTAAGGGTTACGGCAGAGGGGAAGTCACCACCGTCGGCATAAGCCAAGGCGTATTTACCGCTGTTTGAGCTGATTTCTATGGTGTGATTGTCTTCTACGGTAAAGGTTAGTGGCTGCTCAGGAAAGGTTTTTAAAGTATCCAAAAGCAAACGAGCGGGAACACAAACTTGGCCTGTGGCATCACTTTCTACGGTAAGACCAGCCGCCACAGTCGTTTCTAAATCTGAAGCAGAAACCTTGAGGGTAGATCCACTGATGTCAAATAAAAAATGGTCTAATATAGGGAGGGTATTGTTGTTATTAATGATACCTCCCAGCACTTGCAATTGTTTGAGCAAATAAGAGCTGCTAACGATAAATTTCATAAATCAAACTATTCTTAAATTGACCTGTACGGCCAGTTTCGGTATACACACAAATATATTTTAAATGAGGCGGTAGGGAAAACAAACTTATCAACAACTAGCGCGCATATTTGCGGTATCGCAGCCCTTGTATGAGCCCTCCAAACAGTCCGACAAGCAGCAGCGGGAGCACTAAATTCAAGGCCAAAAAGCCACTACGCCATTTGGTGATTAGCTCCGGATCTAAAAAGGGTAGATTGATTTGTTTGTTTCGGATGTTTATAAGTCCAGTGTCCCCAAGAAGATAATTGACACAGTTGAGTAAAAATTCTTTGTTGCCAAACTGAGCTTTGGTCCAAGAATCATAACCCAGCGGGAGTGGCTGGCCGCGTTGCAGCATGTTTTGAATCATAGAACCATCGGCGATCACGATCATTTTGTTGTCTGAGCTTTGGTCCAAAGGGTTTTTTAAATCAAAAGGCAACACGCGATTGGCAAAAGCAGATTGAAATGAGCCCTCGAGAAGCACTGCCATTGGCAATGCATTTTGATCTAAGGTAGCTAAGCCTGATTCCTCTGAGGTTTGGGATTGCTGTATCATCTGAATTTGGGTGTCAATTTCTCGA
Source organism: Flavobacteriaceae bacterium (assembly GCA_038132955.1). GTDB lineage: Bacteria > Bacteroidota > Bacteroidia > Flavobacteriales > Flavobacteriaceae > BACL21. Next base: position 117,433 of record JAYPSJ010000006.1, on the reverse strand, counting down.
TTTAGATCAATCACATAAGGCAAGCCCAGGGTTTTACTGCGGGGGGAACTCTCCAGCAGTAGGGTCTTCTTTGGTCCTCGTGCCAAAGTATCAATACTGCTCACATAATCTAATTTTACAGCATCTACATGAGCCGTAATGGGGTGCTTGCCCGAATCTTGGGCTAGGGGACTAAACCACCAGGGAAATTGAGTATAATCTCCAGCAACTTCTCCGGTGGCCAAAGTTATGGGAGCGGAAAACACATCTAAAACTAGATTAGGATTGATGCGCAGACCATAAGCAAACATTAAATCTGTAAGTTCCAACGACTGACCCATGGCCAAAGTTTGTCCATTTTCATCAAGCTGTGGGACTTGAGCTCCATCGACAAGCCAAAGACTGCGCCCGCCATTGATGATAAATTGATCTAGCACCAACTTTTCCTCAAGGGTAAAGGACTCTTTAGGGTCGGCGATCACCATAAGATCATAGCCTTTTAGGGCTTCTAGCGTCCCTACAGAATTTTGCGCCACGCTATCTAGCGTAAAAGGACCGACAAAATAATAAGGCTTAACCGCCTCAATAAATCCCGTGAGATTTTGATCTGAGGCTTCACCATTTCCGCGCATTATCGCGATTTTTTTAAGCTTAGGACGACTAAGCTGAATAAGGGCGTCGGTAAAGGCATATTCCAAATGACGCAAAGACTCAGTAATGCGCTCTTGAAGGTCTGTCCCTAAAGTGCTTTTCAGAAGGGGCACCGAAACTGTGCGCCCTTTATAAGTAACCATGGTATAAGGGTAGAGCAATACAGACTCCTGGCGTGCATTGCGCTGCACCGTTAATTGACTGGCCTGAATACCAAATTCGGCGAGCTCATTCAGTAACTCAGGATCAGAGGACGCCAGGGCCGTTGGATCGAGCTGAGTAATTAACAGCTCATGATATGCGGCATATCGACCCAGTAAGGACTGGGTTTCACGGGACAAACGCTCAAAAGGCAGCGGCAGATCCCCGGAGAGTAAAATGTCCACAAAAATAGGCTGATCGAGGCCCTCGAGCACATCTTTTGTAGTTTCAGAAAGTGTAAAACGTCCATCGGCGGTTGCATCCCATTTTGGCGTATAGTTCAAACCTAAAACACCAATAACCAAGGCGGATATACTGGGTTTTAGAAGTTTTGTCCAAGAAGTATTACTACCGCCGAGTCGCCCCAGTAGAAAACGGCTGACAAGAAGCATTACGAAACTTACACTAAGTAAATAAATCACACCATTTGCCGACCAAAGCCCTGAGGTAAATTCCAGATAAATAGAATCAACACCGTAAGTACCCGGGATTATGTATAAGGCAGCCCCGAGCAGTAAGGTTAAAACAAAGGCCATCAAGGCATTTGAACTGGCCACAGAACAAACCAGCCCTAAGGCTAGCCAAAACGCGCTGAGCAATAATAAGCCACTAAAACCACTCCAGTACAAACCCCAATCAAAGGCATAAGGGCCGTTGATGAGCATATCCAAAGTAAATGGGTAGCAAAGTGTACTGAATAACAAAAGCAGCAACACCCCAAAAGCACCGAAATATTTACCAAGTATGATGGACCAAAGACTTAGGGGGCGCGTGAGTAATAAATCCAACGTACCGCTTTGCCGCTCCGGACTAAAAAGGCGCATACTTAGTGCCGCAATAACCAAAAGTACCCCCCAAGGCAACACCCTAAAAACCTGGGTTAAATCGCCAAAACCAGCATCAAATAAATTATGATCTCCTGGAAGTACCCAAAAATAGGTTCCTGCGCCAAGCACAAAAACGCCCATGAGCAATAGGGCTGCTGCTTGTGCAAAAAAACTACTAAAGGTTTGTTTGAGTATTGGATACATGGATTAAAAACTAATCGTGATCGAATCGCGATATTCTAACCCAAATAGAGTAGAAGCGCTGCCCACCGAGGTCGGATTACTTTTGTATATCGCAAGTTCTAAGAACCCTGAGGAATTCCAAACCGCCAATTCTTTGCCCGCTTCTTCGCGTCGATCTTTTGGGATCTCAAAATTTATGGCATCACTATAACGCTCGTATATATTTTTTATGCGGAATTTTCGCACGGCAATTACGGGTTCGCGCCCTTTGGCCACTTCTTGGTAAAGCGTGCGCTGTATATTAATCACCACATTGCCATAATTATCGATATATATGACTGTCCCGATGATTTGATTGCGTTCGAGATTAACCACCGGTTGAATGCCTTTGAGTTCTTTGAGGTCTTTTGTGACTTTTCCGATCACCTCAAGAGTTCCACCACGCGCAATATGACAGGCTGCTGCCACAAAAACATCCAATACTGGAAAATTACTTTCCATGTGCTCATGAATATTTATCTCGACTACTTTTTCCGGACGAATACTGCTCGAGAGTAGGGCCAAAATGCCGTTGTTGGCGCAAATAAAATAATGCCCATCAAGTTTTACCGCAATATGACGATTCTCTGGCGTAAGTTCACCATCCACGCCAATGATATGAATACTGCCCTTGGGAAAGCTGCGGTAAGCGTTCTGAATCACATAAGCTGCCTCCACGATATGAAACGGAGAAATACCGTGTGAGATATCAACAATACGCACCCCGTCTAAGGCACTGTACATGGCCCCTTTAACCGCTCCTACATAAGGGTCTTTTTCGCCAAAATCAGTGGTTAAAGTAATGATAGGCAGAGCCATGAATTGTTGATATTTTTTGTGACAACCACAACAAAAGTAAGAGACTTTTTTCAAGAGAAAAACTATATTTACAAGAACATTAACCCCTAATAAAAAGGACCGCTTTTGAACGAAATCATTCTGGAACTCACCGACGTTAGTGCCCGCGATTTTTTTGGGCATCAAAATGCACACATTGATCTGATCAAAAAGTATTATCCCAAACTCAAAATCGTCGCGCGAGGCAATCGAATAGCGGCCTATGGCGATGAAGAAATCCTAGAGACCTTCGACCAGCAGATGACCACCTTGCTGGAGCAGTTTGTGAAGTATAACAGCATAGACGAAAATTTTATCGAGCGTATTTTGACGAGCGAAAAAGGCACCAAATTTGACTTAGACACCTCAAGTGATCGAGTTTTGGTGCACGGTGTTAATGGTCGCCAGATTAAGGCTCAGACCTTAAATCAAAAGAAAATCGTTTCTCAAATGAGCAAAAATGATCTGGTTTTTGCCATAGGGCCAGCCGGAACGGGTAAGACTTATACCGGTGTGGCTTTGGCGGTTAAAGCCCTGAAAGAAAAGCAGGTTAAGCGCATTATTTTGACGCGCCCTGCTGTGGAGGCTGGCGAAAACCTTGGTTTTTTACCTGGTGATCTCAAAGAAAAGCTAGATCCCTACATGCAGCCCCTCTATGATGCGCTGCGTGATATGATTCCGGCAGAAAAGTTAGCGGCCCACATCGAAAATGGGGTAATTCAAATTGCGCCTATGGCATTTATGCGCGGGCGCACCCTGGATAATGCCTTTGTGATTCTAGATGAGGCGCAAAACACCACCCATGCGCAAATGAAGATGTTTCTGACCCGTATGGGCAAACACGCAAAGTTTATGATAACTGGAGACCCTGGTCAGGTAGATTTACCGCGTCGCACCACTTCTGGTCTAAAAGAGGCTTTACTTATTTTAAAAGACATCAAGGGCGTAGGTATGGTTTATTTAGACGATAAGGACGTGATCCGTCATAAGCTGGTTAAAGAGGTCATCGCCGCCTATAATTCGATTGAAAATCATCACGGGACTTAAACATTATAGCCTATCGCAACACTCTCATTTGTTTTGAGAATGATGCGGTCATAATTCAATATTGCATCGTTTAAAAATGAGCCAAACAATTATAGATTCGAATTTTAAGTTTCCAGGGCAAATTTCTGTTTACAAAGGAAAAGTGCGTGAGGTATATTATCTAGAGGGTGATTTACTGGTCATGTTGGCCACAGATCGCTTGAGTGCTTTTGATGTGGTCATGCCCAAAGGGATTCCTTACAAAGGCCAAATGCTTAATCAAATCGCTACCAAAATGATGGCCGACACCCAGGACATTGTCCCGAACTGGCTCTTAGCCACGCCAGATCCTAACGTATCGGTGGGTAAGGCTTGTGAGCCTTTTAAGGTAGAGATGGTGATTCGGGGCTATCTGAGCGGGCATGCAGCGCGTCAATATAAAGCAGGTCACCGTGAGCTTTGTGGCGTGTCTATGCCAGAAGGGATGAAAGAAAACGACGCATTCCCAGAGCCGATCATTACCCCAGCCACCAAGGCCGAAAAAGGGGATCACGATGAGGATATTTCACGAGAAGATATTTTGGCCCGCGGTATAGTGACTCCAGAGGACTATGCGGTACTCGAGCGATATACCCGCGCGCTGTTCGCGCGCGGCACCGAAATTGCTGCTCAGCGAGGACTCATCCTGGTCGATACAAAATATGAATTCGGCAAAACCAAAGACGGACAAATCGTGCTGATCGATGAAATCCATACCCCAGATTCTTCACGTTATTTTTATGCCCAGGGCTATGCTGAGCGTCAAGAGCGGGGAGAGGCCCAAAAACAGCTTTCTAAAGAATTTGTGCGTCAGTGGCTCATCGCCAATGGTTTTCAAGGCCTGGAAGGGCAAAAGGTGCCTTTTATGAGTGATGATTACATCGAGTCTGTTTCTGAGCGCTATATTGAGCTTTACGAGAACATTACCGGGACGACTTTTGAAAAGGCTGATGTTTCAGATATTGCAGGGCGCATAGAGCGCAATGTAAGAGATTATTTAGCCCAGCGATAATTCTGGATTCTTGTAAACTTTGCGCCAAAGAGTCTAATTAGTCTCTTATTTGCGCTTCGGATCTAGCCTAACAATCGCCCCAAAACTGAGTTCGGTGAAGTCTGCCTGACCTAAATTCGCGTTCAGATGGGCTCCAATAAAGGGATTGATAAAGTGATTTACCACAGTATGGCCACCACCAGATCGCGAATCCCAGAGATAATAGCGAATCCCTAGTCGAGAACTGATATACCTTTTGAGTTGGTATTTTGTGTTGTATTCGCCTAAGACCCAGTTTGGTGGGAGCTCACGTGGCGGATAATCCCAACCCTCATTAATGCGCCAGTCGATTGCATAAGCTGGTTTGTAGAAGTTAAAACCCAGTTGAGTACTGATCCCAAAATGCCCCAAAAGTACTTCTCCATTGAGATGAACCCCAAAGTTAGAGGCGTAGCACCATGCGTTAACGCGGAAGTCCTCAAATTCTTGACCGGGGCGCACCAAAGATTCATTGCCGTTTATATAATCGTGATAATGTTGATAAAAACGATAGAATGCCCCAACACCCCAACGCAAATGGCCTTTGTGGGTCTTCCCCCAGGTGATAGATACAGTTCTTACCGGGCGTAAATCATTAAAAGCCAAAGCCAGTACATTTTGACCATAACCAAAACGCGCTTCGAGGTATTCTGTGGTTTGAGGCAGTTCATTTTTAATTTGGGCGGAGTCATCCGCAGCATAATTAGCAAGATTTGGATCCCAAGTTTGGCGCAGCGAGATTAAAAATGAATTCAGGCCTTGATTGGGGAGTTTAGTATGGCCATTGGATTGATGGTTGTAAACCAAACCTATATCCGCTAAGCCGTAAGTGTTTTGCCAAAGTTTATGATGTATACTGCCTCTAAAGGCCCAAGTAACATCAGTGGTGACCGCTTGATTAAAAAAATTACTCTCTGGGTCAAAACATGTATCAAAATAAGCAGCCCCAAGCCCGAAGTGCAGACTACTTCCAGACCAATGCTTACCAAAAATTGGAAAAGACACATAAGGAATAAGCGCATAAGAATGCCCCAGCAGCTCCTTATTGCCTAGGTCAGTATACATCCCAAGCAGCCCTATTTCGGGATTTTCTGCCTCCGATTTACCAGGCTGCCTAAGTGCATTACCCACACCCAAAACCAGGCTAAACTGCGCATCACGCTCAGGAAAAAAGTCATTGGCTTCGGCAGAAAGGCCGTATAATAACTCGGTGGAAAATTTAAAGTTTGATTTTACCTGAGCTTGTGTAACACTCAGAAAACCAGTATATAAAACTAAAAAAACAAAAAATAAACTCTGCCGCATCATCAGTGCATTTTCATTCATTCAGGCCCGATTCAATGCAGAAGTACTGATTTTAGTCAAAATAACTGTAGGTATCGCCAGCCTTCATATTGAGCAGACTGTTGTAAATCAATCCAATCACATTTTCCACATCCTGACGATGCGCCATCTCTACTGTGGTGTGCATATAGCGCAGCGGAAGTGATATAAGGGCACTGGGTACGCCACCATTACTGTAAGCGAAGGCATCGGTATCCGTGCCAGTATATCGCGAATTGGCGGCCCGCTGGAAGGGTATTTTCTCTTTTTCGGCGGTATCCACGATAAGGTCACGTAGCTTTTGTTGCACTGCTGGAGCATAGGCAATAACAGGCCCTAGACCAATTTTGGCGTAGCCTTGGGTTTTGGCATCAATCATTGGTGTGGTGGTGTCATGGGTCACATCCGTGACAATAGCCGCATGTGGTTTAATGGTCTGGGTGATCATTTCCGCTCCACGCAATCCAATTTCTTCTTGAACAGAATTGGTGATGTAAAGTCCAAAAGGCAGTTTCTTTTTGTTTTTATAAAGTAAACGTGCCACTTCAGCAACCATAAACCCGCCCATTCGGTTGTCCAAAGCACGACATACAAATTTGTCTTTATTCATGATATGGAATGTATCGGGATAGGTAATCACACAACCCACATGAACGCCCATTTTGTCAACCTCTTTTTTATCGGCAGCGCCTATATCAATAAAGATATTGTCCAGCTGTGGGGTTTCTTCTTTACCAGCCTTGCGCGTGTGTATGGCAGGCCATCCAAAAACCCCTTTTACAATTCCTTTTTTGGAGTGAATATTCACAATTTTTGATGGGGCTATCTGATGATCACTACCGCCATTGCGAATTACATAAATCAGTCCGTTATCACTGATATAGTTCACATACCAAGAGATTTCGTCGGCGTGACCTTCAATCACCACACGATAGGGCGCCTTAGGATTAATCACACCTACTGCCGTGCCGTAGGTATCGGTAATGAATTCATCCACATAAGGGCGCAAATAATCCATCCAAAGCTTTTGACCGCTCCACTCATAGCCGGTAGGCGAGGCATTATTCAGGTAATTTTCTAAAAATTTTAAGGATTCTTTTGTGAGCAATGATGCCGCCATAGTTCTGTACTTTTGAGCTTTAAAATTAGGAAATTCTTCACAAGCAAACGGGCATTAAATGCTTATTTTTACCCAATGTTTCCGACCCTGAACATAGTACGTAGAGCACATCTGAGCCAAAAATTTTCGAGATCTCGGTCTTATGTGAATTTGAATTTGGCTTGTTTAGTGGCTCTGGCTTTGACCCTTGTTGTGACTCATGGAGCACTGGGGCAAGTCAGTGTTGAGTTTTCAGAGTCAAAACGCAGGACTGATTCAATGCCAATTGCGGGGAAACAAAAGATTCAAACGGTTCAAGTCCCTGAGCGAAGTTACGACACCCTAGATCAGGAACCCTTTTATTATATCCTTCAAGGAGATTCTCTGGTACGTGAGCATATTGACCTTAATGAGGTTGTACTCTTAAAGCGTATTTCTTTCAAGGATATGGCTGAGCGGCGCAAATACATTATCCTCCGCCGACGCACTTTAAAAGTATACCCTTATGCTAAACTCGCTGCAGAGCGACTAGCCGTAGTGGACGAGCGTTTAAAACAGATCAAAGGAAAAAGTAAGCGAAAAAAGTATATAAGACATGTTCAAAAATATATTGAAGGTGAGTTTTATGAAACCTTACGCAAATTCACCCGGGCCGAGGGACGCATCTTGGTAAAACTCATTGATCGACAGACAGGTCAGAGCACCTTTGATTTAATAAAGGATTATAGATCAGGCTGGCGTGCGTTTTGGTACAATCAAACCGCACATTGGTTTGATATCGAGCTTAAAAGTGAGTATCTACCCTTCGAAAATAAAGAAGATTACTACATTGAGGACATACTTCAGCGCGGATTTCGCGATGGCCAAATAGAACGGCAAAAACCTTTTGAGCCCATTGATATACTAGCCTTAGAGTCTTTTTGGGCTAACAATAAAAAATAGTGGATCCACTTTTTTCCACTAATTTTTTACTGTGTCTTTATTAAAGTTTTTAAATTCGCTATTGTCGAATGTGAAAAATCTTTGACAATTACCTGGTCATTGTACCCCAAAAATAGTGCTCAGGCCAAAATGCCCGACTTGTTCGGGCATTTTCATTATATCAAATACCCAGCCAATGCTCCCGCAAGAATAACAAAAAGCTTAATTCGATTGAATTGATGATCCTTACTGCTTTCAAATAAAATAGTGGTGGCTACATGCAAAAACACACCCACCGCCAGTGCGTTAATAATGTATTTATATGGAGTGAGTTCTGGAATGTATAAGGCCATAAGTGTTCCCAAAGGCGTCATAAGGCCAAAGAGCAAAAGAAATAAAAGTTGTTTCCCAGCGCTAAGACTGCTTTGAATCAGAAATAAAGAGAGAATCAGGGCAATTGGTATTTTGTGGATCACTACCCCCCAAAGCACATGTTCTGAATGGGCTACAGGAAAGCCTTCAATCAGGGCATGAATTGATAAACTTAAAAACAAGGCCAAAGGAAAGTTTTGTGAGGATTTATCTTCATGAATATGCCCATGTTCGGCCCCTTTGGAAAAATAATCCAGCGCGATTTGCATTAGCATACCCAGCAGGAGTGCAGTACCTATTTGAGTTTCCTCTGATGCAAATAATTGGGGCAATAGCTCAAAAAAGATTATAGCCAATAGAAATGCCCCAGAAAAAGCCAAAAGATAATTAACGCCGGGAGTAATGCGTTGCAACAGCCGTGCAGCAATATAACCCAGTATTATTGCCAAAAAAGGAAGCAGTAAAAAGACAACCATAACTCTGGCTAAAATAGGCTATTTTTGCTAGCGATACGAATCGATTTATGGGAAAAAACTACCGCATGCTGGCCAAAACGCTCTTCGGATTTGAAGAGTTACTCGCCCAAGAATTACTAGACTTAGGCGCTTCAAGTGTGTCACCTGGGGTGCGTAATGTTTCTTTTGAGGGTGATTTGGGATTTATGTACAAGGCCAATTTGGCTTGCCGTACAGCAATCAAAATTCTAAAACCTATAGCATCTTTTAATGTATTTAAGGAAGATGATCTCTACGACAAGGTAAAAGATATCTCCTGGGAACAATATATGAGCGCAGAAGGCACTTTGGCGGTAGATGCTACGGTTTTTTCTAAATACTTTACCCATTCTCAGTATATCGCCCTAAAAACAAAAGATGCCATAGTCGACCGATTCCGCGAGCAATCAGGAGTGCGTCCTTCGGTGAATTTAGATCGGCCTGACCTTAGGATAAATATTCATATCGACCGAAACATCTGCACGCTTTCTTTAGACAGCTCGGGTGCGTCACTGCATAAACGTGGCTATCGTGTAGAAACCGCTTTAGCACCCATTAGCGAGGTTTTAGCCGCAGGACTGATCCTGTTGAGTGGTTTTCGCGGTCAAAGCGATTTTATGGACCCGATGTGTGGGAGTGGGACCTTGCTTGTAGAAGCTGCAATGATAGCCGCGAATATTCCTGCTAATTTAAATCGTGATGTCTTCGGCTTTGAGACTTGGCGAGATTTTGATGTCGATCTTTATGAAACCATAGAAGAAGCTCTAATCAAGCGTATTCGCGAAGTCCCTGTCAAGATTATAGGCATGGATCGCGACGCCAGGACGCTCAGTAAAGCAAAGGCCAATATCAAGGCCGCTAATTTATCAGACTTTATTCAGGTTGAACATCGCGACTTTTTTGGCAGTGAAAAACCTAGTGATCGTTATTGGCACTTAGTGTTTAATCCGCCCTATGATGAGCGCCTTAGCTTAGATGATGTAGCTGAATTTTATAGCAATATAGGCAATACCCTAAAACGGGGTTACCCAGGAAGTCAAGCCTGGTTGATAACTTCAAATGAGGAGGCACTAAAATCTGTTGGACTCAAACCCTCCAAAAAAATTAAAGTTTTTAACGGTAAACTACCGGCTAAATTTGTGCAATACAGCATGTATCAGGGCAGTAAAAAAGCGAATAAACAATAATTTCAACGGAGAATTCAGCGCATTGATGCACTTTCTCGCTTAACGTTTCAAAACAGGAATAAAGTAGGTAAGGGTGTAGCCATAACCAACCCCGAAAGCGCTGAAATCATTGGTTTTGTTAAAGCCTGGAATCACCAAATTGGCAAAATTCGCGGGCTCGTCTTCATGGAGCAGATGCTTCAGCTGTAGGTTCAAAGACAAATATAAATTTGACCAGAGTTCTGTTTTTATGGCCAAAATAAATTCAATCCAACCCGCGGTAAGTCCAGAGTACTCAACATTATCTTCTCGAATACTACTTGGAAAAGTAGGATTGGTGGTATAAACGGGGTAACCCAGCAAGGTATTGCTAAAGGTACTCAACCCATAGCGCAGACCCGTAGTGATTCCGTTATTCATACCCGTCCAATTGCGGTAGGCATTAAAATCAGCACCAACTTTGATATAACTCCCATTGATTTGGGCTTCGAGAAATTGTTCGGACCAAAAACGTTCCTCATAACCCAATTCTACCGCGGCATAAAAGCGTTTACTAAAGCGTAAATCTCCCACCAATTCAAAACCAGAGTAGTTAGGGTCAAAGGCCGTGCGCGCAAGTTTTGATAAATCCCCACCTATGCGCAGACCATAGGCCGTCAAATTCACTGCATTCACCTCATACTGCGCATTTTGAGTTAAGCTATCACTAACTTTTACGGTGATGGATTGTTCTGGCTCCAATTCCTGGCTAAAAGCGGAAACTCCACAAAGAAGACTAATGATATATATACATATGTACAGACGCATCTTCGACAGTTGGGGTTAGTAAATTTATATCGCGTATCCAACTCAGTGATGTTTGGTCGGATTCAAAGGCCATGTTGGTGTAAATCGTTTTAAAAGCACAAGCGCGATTGACATATTGATCTTGGCGCTGATAAAAAAAGTCTATTTCGACCACACTTAGGTTTTCGGTTGAACTGGCCTCATTGATCAAGTAAAATAGACTTTGATCGGCTTCAATATCTAATGGCAAAGAAATAGAAACATCAGAGATGCCCGAATAAACGAAAGTACTATCGGCATCGCGTAATCTAACCGCTAAATCGCTCGTGGGTTTTGGGGTTGTTCGGTCCGTGTAGTCTAAAAATTCAATGGTCAATAGGGGTGTGGTAGGGGTTTCTTCACTGCACAAATCATCTTTGGTACATGACCAAAGGACCATAAAAAGGACCAATACAGGGACTACTAAATAAAACCATCGCCTCATTGCGCTGTGTTTTTCTTACAATTATTGGATTTTCTCTAAAAGTACAACATTTTCCACATGATGGGTCTGTGGGAACATATCCACAGCCTGTGATTTTAAAACTTGATAGTGGTCTTTCATAAGTGCCAAATCTCTAGCTTGAGTGGCACTATTACAGCTCACGTAAACAATACGCGTTGCTCCCAGTGTCAGAAGTTGATCTACCACGGATTTGTGCATCCCGTCTCGAGGAGGATCTGTAATCACTACATCAGCCTTACCATGGGCAGCAATAAAGTCCTGGTTAAAGAGCTCTTTCATATCACCCACAAAAAATTGAGTATTTTCAATATTGTTGCGTTTAGCATTTTCTTGAGCGGCCTTTATCGCCTCAGGGACGGCTTCAATACCTACAACCCACTTGGCCTTATCGGCGACATATTGGGCGATAGTTCCGGTACCGGTGTATAAATCATATACACCTTCTTGACCCGTCAATCCTGCAAAGTCTTTTACAATATCGTAAAGTCCAATTGCTTGTTTGGAATTGGTCTGATAAAAAGATTTGGCATTGATGTGGAACCGAAGATGGCCCATAACTTCCTCAATATAATCATGCCCCTGATGTACGTGTACATCTTGATCGTAAAGCGTGTCATTGGCTTTTTGGTTCACAACATAGAGTAGTGAATTTACCTTTGGGAAAGCTTGTGCTACAGCATCGAGAAGTTTTACTCTCAGCGGCCCTGGGTCTTCATAAAACTGAATTAATACCATCCACTGTCCTAGGGTCGTATTGCGCAACATCAAAGTGCGCAAATGTCCTGACTGCGCTCTTGGATCAAAAAAAGCTAATTCGAGCTCTTGACCTTTGTTTTTTACAAAATCGCGAATGTCATTACCCATTTTATCCTGCAAATGACACACTTTTAAATCGAGTATTTTATCCCAATAACCTGGAATGTGGAATCCCAGAGCATTTCTATTATCGATGACCTCGTCAGACTCAATTTGCGCCCTTGTCAGCCATTTTTGATTGCTGAATGAGTATTCTATTTTGTTGCGATAATAAAATTGATCTGGAGCCCCTAAAATTGGGATTACTTCTTTTGGGCTAATGCCGCCAATGCGCTGCAGGTGATCTTGTACTTCTTTGTTTTTATAAAACAGTTGTTTTTGGTAGTCCATATGCTGCCATTTACAACCGCCGCAGACCCCAAAATGAGGACATATTGCAGGTACGCGATCCTTAGAATTTTCATGAAATTCAATAGCCGTAGCTTCAAAATAAGCTTTGCGCTTTTTAGTGGTTTGTACCGTCACCACATCACCGGGAATGGCATTATTGATGAATATTACGCGACCATCAGGGGCTTTGGCCACAGCCTTTCCTTTAGCCCCAGCATCCAAGACACGAACTTGGGTAAATATTTTTCGATTTGATCGTTGACCCATGGGACAAAAGTAATTGCTTTCCGAGAATTTCAGGGCAAAATTCATTATTTTGCAACTGCCGTATTTAAAAGAATACTGAGCATTTTTTTTAACATCATAAGCAATATAATTATGCAAGAGCGCCAATCATCTAACGCCCAGACTTATATAGACCTAGAGGATCGCTACGGCGCCCATAATTACCATCCACTACCGGTTGTACTGGAAAGAGGTGAAGGTGTATATGTTTGGGATGTGGATGGGGAAAAGTATTACGATTTCCTGTCGGCCTATTCAGCTGTGAATCAAGGGCATTGTCACCCAAAAATTATACAAGCTTTAAAAGATCAAAGTGAAGTTTTGACCTTGACCTCGCGCGCATTTTATAATAATGTCTTAGGTCAATACGAAAAATACATGTCGGAGTATTTTAAATTCGACATGTTACTGCCCATGAATACCGGTGCCGAAGCTGTTGAAACAGCAGTAAAGATTGCCCGTAGATGGGCCTATCAGAAAAAAGGTATCCCAGAGAATCAAGCACAGATTGTTGTGTGCAAAAACAACTTCCATGGACGCACGACCACAGTCATATCTTTTTCTAATGATGAAGGTGCTAAGAAAAATTTTGGGCCATTTACCGCTGGATTTATTCAAGTACCCTATAGCGATGAGGCCGCGCTAGAGGAAGTATTTAAATCTAACCCGAATATCGCGGCATTTCTTGTGGAACCGATCCAAGGGGAGGCAGGGGTTTTTGTACCCGCTGAGGGATTTTTGGCCAAAGCGCGTGCACTTTGTGACGTGCATAATGTGCTTATGATTTGTGATGAGATACAAACCGGCATAGCCCGCACAGGAAAACTATTGGCCTCTTGCGGTAATTGTAGCTGCCCTAATCGCGATTGCAGCGAAACACCCGAGGTTAAACCAGATCTGCTTATTTTAGGCAAGGCTATTAGTGGCGGGGCTTATCCAGTGTCTGCTGTATTGGCCAATAAAACCATTATGAAGGTAATTACTCCCGGGTCACACGGCTCTACATTTGGTGGTAATCCTGTTGCAGCAAAAGTGGCTATGGCGGCCTTAGATGTGGTTAAAGAGGAGCGTTTAGCAGAAAATGCCGAAAAGCTCGGTAACTTATTTCGAAGCCTAATGCAAGAATACATTGATCAGTCAAAGGTGGTGAGTCTGGTCCGTGGAAAGGGACTATTAAATGCCATCGTAATCAATGATAGCCTAGAAAGCGATACAGCGTGGAATATTTGTATGCGTCTCAGAGATAATGGCTTACTGGCTAAGCCTACTCACGGTAATATCATCAGATTCGCCCCTCCATTAGTTATTACTGAGGAGGAACTAAGAGATTGTGTTTCCATAATTGTCAAAACTTTAAAAGAATTTGAATAAAAAAAGACCGCCATGTGGCGGTCTTTAGCATTGTAATTAATTGAAATACAATAGAAAATAGATCTTTTCCGAAATTGATTTTTAGGAGAATTATGGCACAGCAAAACATAAAAATAGGCACTAAAGTTTCTGCAATCAATGAAGATATTTCAGGAATTGTTATTGACTTAGGCCCTGAAATTACAATTGAAACTGAAGATGGTTTTTCTATGAAATTTCTACCAAATGAACTTGTAGTGGAACCAGAAAAGTGGCTTAACGCCCAAGATCTTTCCGGTTCAACACAGAAAAAAGCGCTGGATAAAAACGTCAAAAAATCAAAAAAAAGTAAGCCACGCCAAAAATCAGGGACCCCTCTCATGATTGTGGATCTGCACATTGAAAAACTTGTAAAAAACCCCGGAAGACTAGAGGCGTGGCAAATTTTAGATATTCAGTTGGACTCAGCAAAAAATCAACTCGAATGGGCCTTAGGTAAGAGAAAAGAGCGCATAGTCTTTATTCATGGTATAGGTGAAGGGGTGCTCAAAGCCGAGCTGGAAACCTTACTCAGGCGATACGACGAAATCCGTTTTTACCCGGCGAATCCAGCTGAATTTGGAGCGGGAGCCTTAGAGGTTTATCGATTGCAAAATTCTAAGCTTTAATCCCGTATAGGAGCCTGCGTAATGGTAGATGTCAAAAAATTTGGTAGCGATCCCATAAACAGCACTTCTTTAATCACCTCACGACCAGACGCGGTTAAGACCAAATCGAAAAGGGTTAAATCAATTCCACTTACTACTTGATAAGTGTGCTCACGATACAGCGGCTGCGCAGTATTTAGGGTCACTGCAGCATTCAAATAATCAGGGCCTACATTAGGATCAGTAAAATCATTAGTAGGATCCAAGTCACCATTTAAATCTTCATCAATGGTCAAAACACCATCCCCGTCGTCATCGCTGTCTAGATAGTTAGGAATTCCATCTTGATCGGTATCCAATGGATTTGTCAATGGATTGTTGTCTCCATCGGTATTGAATACATCTAGCTCAAATGCAGTAGGCACATTATCGCCATCATCGTCAATATCTATATAATTAAATAGACCGTCACCATCGGTGTCTTGATCCAAGGGTAGCTCATCGTCCGTGGCCACACCGTCTAAATCGTCTTTGCTGACCACTACTAAAATTTCTGCATGGCCCGATACTGCAATATATTGCTCTACGACACTAGGACTGGTAGGAGGTATGGCCGAACAAAAGTATTCTGGGCCTGCACTCGCGTCAAATATTCTATAGGTCGCATTGTTGGTGTTTCCTGCTAGTTCGTAACTTATAATGCCCGGGTTGAGTAAATTATTCAAATTGACAGTCAAATCAGCCAAAACAGCCTCTGTTCCAGAACTATTGCGCACATAAAAAAGAATGCTTTGATCAGAATCACAATAAAAAAGAGGCTGATCCTCAAAATCAAAGGACTGAACAGCCACATCACCATCGTCGCAAGCCGCAAGAATGGACAACCCTAGAAGCAAACTCAAAAAATGTCTAATCTGTAATTTTCCTTTCATTGAAGCAAAGTAACAGAAAATGAACAAAATGATTATTGGTTATTGTATGAATATTTTATTTTTGGAATCAAATAACAACTGATGCCCAAAGTATATTTGGATAATGCCGCAACCACGGCGGTAAGACCGGAAGCCATTGCCACCATGACCGAAGTATTGCAAAACGAATACGGCAATCCTTCTTCCACGCACAACATTGGTCAATCTTCAAAAGCTATTCTTGAGCAATGCCGTAAAGACATTGCACAACAATTTAACGCCCATCCAGGGGAGATAATTTTTACCTCAGGCGGCACAGAAGCCGATAACTTGGTCCTCAGAGGAGCGGTAAGAGACCTAGGAGTGCAAGTACTTATCACGAGTCCTATAGAGCATCATGCTGTGTTGCATACAGCTGAGGCTTTGTCTCAAGAATACAATATCACTCTTGAATTACTGGCCATTGACCCGTCAGGAGCTATAGATTTGACGCATTTAGAGACTTTGCTTCAAGATCATAAGGGCAAAAAAATATTAGTAAGTCTGATGCATGTCAATAATGAAATTGGCGTCATATTGCCTCTAAAGAAAGTGGCACAAATGTGCAAAACCTATGGGGCTTTAATGCACAGCGACACGGTACAATCTATCGGCCATTTTCCTTTGGATTTTACAGAAATCCCTGTTGATTTTGCAGCCGTAGCGGCCCATAAATTTCACGGACCAAAGGGTGTCGGCTTTGCATTTATTCGTCGAGGGACTGGCCTTAATCCCATGATTCTCGGTGGGGGGCAAGAACGTGGCATGCGCGCTGGAACAGAACCAGTTTATGCCGTGGCAGGAATGACCACCGCTTTAAAGCACGCCTATCAGCACCTCGACAAAGAGGCTTCTTATGTGCTTTCTTTGAAAAAACGATTTATTGAAGGCCTTTCGGACTTGCCTGGGGTTAGGCTCAATGGTGGGTGTGGAGATTTAGAAAATAGCACCTATACCTTGGTCAATTTGGGACTCCCTATTGAGGCAGCTCAATCAGCTATGTTATTATTTCAACTCGATTTAAAAGGGGTAGCTTGTTCTCAAGGAAGTGCTTGTCAAAGTGGTAGCAATGGTGGTTCTCATGTACTTCAAGCTTTAGATAAAGTAGGGGTGCCAATGATGCCGAGTCTGCGGTTTTCTTTTTCAATGTTCAATACCCCTGAGGATATCGATTTTGCTCTGGCCAGTCTTAAAGAACTATTGGAGGCCAGCCGATAAGCCTTCGCACTGAAATTATTAGACCATTTTCTATAAAAGAGTAGAGGAGTCGCGAATCATCGACTCACCTGGGGTTAGCGGTATTACACCCTAAAATCCAGCACTAAGTTTCAGATTAAATATACGCGGAGTTAGATAGTTCGGTATGGCGTATTGTACTTTGGTATAAACATCTCTTACAAAGGTATTTGTAATCGAGTTTTGCACGTCAAAAATATTGAATATCTCTACCCCAACAGAAAAGTCCTTGAAACTAGAAAATAGCCCTTTACCTTGTTTTTTATCATGCACTAAGTCATAACTAATTCCTAAATCAGCCCTTTTGTAATCAGGCAAGCGAGTCTGGAAGTCATAGGGGTCGGCATAACTCGGCGATCCTCCTGGAAGTCCGGTATTATAGACCATATTCAAATACATCTTTAAATCAGGCATCACAGGGACGTAATCTTGGAAGAGTACCCCAAACTTAAAGCGCTGATCGGTAGGGCGAAAAATAAAGCCCCGGTCATCAATATTTTCTTCTGTTTTCAAATACCCAAAACTCACCCATGACTCAGTACCCGGCACAAATTCTCCTGCGAGGCGCATATCCAAACCATAGGAGTAGGCTACTGCATTATTATTGGCGGCATAGCGCAGCCGGACGTTTTCTAGGGTATAAGGGTTGACATCGGTTAGATGCTTGTAAAACACTTCCGAATTCAAAGTAAAAGGGCGCTCCCAAAGATTAAAACTGTAATCATGCCCAAGCACCAGGTGTATTGACTCTTGAGCCTTAACCTCAGACACAACCTGACTTTGACGGTTTCTGAGTTCTCGATAAAAAGGAGGTTGATGATACACACCAACACTTAGGCGAAACAACTGGTCTTTAGGGCCAAAGGGTTTAAAACTCATTTGGGCTCTAGGGCTAAAAACAGTCTGGGTAACTGCAGCATTAACACCATCGTCCACCTGCCAATTATGAGCACGGACCCCGGCATTTAAATAGAGTTCCCCATTATTCCATTCATCGCGATAGCTCCATTGGGCAAACCCTGAAATACGTGATATCAGCACATCATTTTCTCCGTTACTGGCATTAAAGGGTACAATAGGGCTATCATAAGCCTCGTAGGGCTGATTGTTTTGAAAATCCACAAGTGGAGGTCTTATCGAAAAACCAGCAGAATCAATAATCTCATATTCCGAAACCCTGTCGCGAATTTGCTCGCTGGTAAATTTTAATCCGTACTCCATTTGATGAGCTCCAACTTGAATTTGACCACGATGATTAAGATTCACAATGAGCGCCTCTAGATCATTGCGCGCATGAGTAAGCTGACTACCGATCCCTTCTGAAAACTCAACCTCACCTAAGTTTTCATCTCCAATACTGGTATTAACTTCCCCTAAACGGTACTGAGCCAGTATGTCATAATGCTCTTGCTCTGCGGTCTGATAGGCCGAAGCCATCCATTTTGTAGTGTAATTATCAGAAACCACATATGTGGCTTTGAGGGCTCCGAAAACAGTGCGGTACTGATCCACCTCCTGACCCTCATAGAATACCAAAAGCGCCCTGGGATCTTGAATCGTACCAAAGTTTGTTTGGCGGGTTAGCGGCTCGTATTGATAATCATTGATAGAAGCCGTTCCCAAAAAGCCCAACTCTAGTTTATTAGAAAATTTATAAGTTAGATAAGACTGCAAGTCAGTAAACCTTGGTCTAAAATTAGTCTCGGTCTCTTTGGCGTTGACAAAGAGACTGTTATCGCGGTAACGCACACTACCCAGTGCTGTAAAGCGCCCATTTTCTGATTTATCTCCTAGTGTGAGTTGTCCGCCCAAAAGGCTCAAGTCAACAGAAGCCTCAAAATCAGTTGGCCTACGATATGTAATGTCTAAGACAGAAGAGAGTTTGTCACCGTATTTCGCCTGAAATCCTCCGGCAGAAAAATCAACGTTTGCGGTCATTTGACTGTTTACAAAACTCAGACCTTCTTGTTGTCCACTGCGAATGAGAAAGGGGCGATAAACTTCTATTTCATTGACATAAACCAGATTTTCATCGTAATTACCGCCACGCACGGCATACTGAGTACTGAGTTCGTTGTTTCCGCTCACCCCGGGCAAGGACATCAATACCGCCTCAACTCCTGCATTGCCGCCGACCATTTTACGAGCCATCTCGGGCGAAAAACTCTGAATCCCTTCGATACGCTTTCGCTTTTTGACGTCCAAAACAAGTTCGCCAAAAACCTCAATATCTGCTTTCATCACCGGATTAAACTCATAGTCCTCATTGGGCGCTAAGGTCAGCGCAAAGGACACGGTCTTAAGTGATAAATAAGAGAAAGTAATCGTGATTTTGGTGTCTGCGGGTATTTCGAGGACATAAACCCCATTTCGATCTGTAACCACACCTTGACTTGCGTAAGAGACCGTAGCTCCAGATACCGTGTTTCCTTGATCGTCAAAAACAATCCCTTTTAGGGTAGCGGTTTGACTCAGCAACGACAGAGGGAGCATCAGCAATACAAAAGCAAATAAAGTTTTCAGGGATTTAATCATTGGCTTTGCGGTAAAAGAGTCGTTCAAAAGTAGCACTATTTCCAGCATTATCTAGAACTACAACTTTTATATTATGGGCGGCTTCATCAATCACGGCATCACTGAAATCGTAGGTTAGGGTATTGGTTTTATAGTCGTATTCCATTAAAATGAACTTATCATTAATGGTTGCGCGATAATCTGCAATCCCTGATTCACTGTCTTTAATAGTAACTTTAAGTTTCTCGGCAGTACTGTACCATTGCTCCGGGCCTGGGGCTTTCATACTGATGGTCGGTGGTGTGCGATCAAAATAAATCCCGTATTGACCTAAAGTAGCAACATTAGCTTCGAGCGTGCTGCCACTGCGTGATGTGTTTTGATAGACTGGTTTACCGTAGTCATCAATACGGCCGATATAAGCACGAGCGAGATCATCTTCGCTAAGGTGTGCCCCGCGATAAGTAATTTTTACCGGCTTGTATAAGGGGTACCGATCTTCATCCATAAACAATTGTTCTGAAGACACAGAAAGATTCAAGGGGGTCGATTCATAGAAACACTCCTTTGGGAAAAAGACGCTAAAATTATCCTGACTCCAACTCGTAGCCGCAGAAAAGGGTATTTCAATCAATTCGGCCCATTTTTCTGAAGTATCAAATTCATCTTTTGATAAGTCTTTTGCCACACCAAAAATGGGTACCGTAATTAGTGATTTATTCTTTTCAAAATCAAAGAGTTCGATAGTGTAAGTATAGGATGACCCCGGATTAATTTCCACGAAGCCATCGCTTTCCAGATTTTTTAATATGCCTAGTGGGTTGTTCGAGGAGCGAAATAACTTTTGTACACGCTGTTTGCGCTCTCGATAATGTTTGTAATCCACATGACGATTCATATACTTGGTTTCGTCAAAGGAAATACGATCAAAAACAATATCTTGAACTAAGCTTCCATTCAGGAAACATCGCATCTGATAAACGCCGTTTTTGTTCAGCCCACCATCTTGTTGATCGTATACCCCTAATCCAAACCCGACCCAGCCAGAGACCTCTAAAGTCTCAGCCAAATATTCATGATCCCCTGCAGGGGTCAACGAAAGGCTTTGGCCATCAGCCTCGATGTCTAAACCTGGGGCTGTGTAGGGATACCAACGTAATTCGGTGGGTTGGGGTGGCTTTGAATCATCGATGTGAATTCCGTAATTTAATGGATTCAATGGTCGCGACTGTGGGTCTCTCACTTCAAAATGTAAATGTGGCCCGCCACTACTTCCTGTGTTTCCAGTATAACCGATAAGATCCCCTTGCTTGAAAACAAACTTATCCTGACTCGGAAAGAGTTCAACTTGAAATTGCTCCTTTTTATATTGAGTTTGTTTGATGTAATCTTGGACGGGTTGCGCAAATCGATCTAAATGAGCATAGACACTACTAAAGCCATCCTCATGAGTCAAATAGAGTGCTTTTCCATAGCCAAAATGAGCCACTTTTACACGACTCACGAAACCATCTGCAGCGGCAAATACAGGCTTGCCGATAGCTAAATTTGTTTTTATGTCTAGACCTGCATGAAAATGACTGCTGCGTAGTTCACCAAAATTCCCAGACAATCTCAAAGCACCCTCAAGTGGGGAGGCGAATTTAGGCGCCTCCAACATTTGTCCATGAAGTGCATTAGGACTAAGACAAAGCAGTGATAAGCTCCAAAAGACTGAGGATAAATAAATTAATCTCACGAAGTTATTGAAGAAAAAACGGTCCCTAAAAATCAATTGATCAAGCTTTGTCATAGTAACGTGCCAAGAGAAACAAATATTACAAAAAATTCGAGAATTAACAGAAGCTTGAGCCTTGCATCAATCAAGTTTTATTAACTTTGTTATCAAGTGTTGTAATGTTCATTGAATGGCTCAACTCAAAACCATTGTCGATTCTTTAGAATCAAGGCTGAATCAGTTGATTTTAGCGCATAAGGCGCTCCAAAAAGACCATCAGCTTATGTCAGAGGCCTTTAATAAATTGGAAAAAGATCACCAACAACAAGCCCTCGAACTAAAACAATGGAAAGAGATAAATGAAGAGCTAAAAATGGCCAATGCAATGCTTGGCAGCGACCAATACAAAAGAGAAACTAAACTCAAAATAAACGCTTTAGTGCGCGATATAGAACAATGTATCGCTCATTTAGCACCGTAGATTTAATGGCTGAGGCACTTAAAATAAAGTTGACCATTGCCGACCGTTTGTATCCATTAACCATACAAGCGGAGCAGGAGGAGGGCCTTCGCAAGGCCGCCAAACGCATTGAAGAAATGATCAAGCGCTTTGAGCAGAGTTATGCCGTGCGTGACAAACAGGATGTTTTGGCCATGTGTGCCTTACAGTTTGCCACTCAGGTGGAACAACAGGAGCTCGACGCCAATAAAGATTTGGTGGACATAGAACACCGTCTTCAAACCTTAGATCAAACGGTACTGGAGGTACTAAAGTGACGTTCTTAAAATATTCAGGTAACTGCCTATATTGATATTTATTATTTGGTAAACTCAACAGAGATTCTTTAAAAGAGGTGAGTTAGTGTTGTTAAAGCATGCCGTTCTAGTCACGGATTCTTGATCAACGCATTAGCCTCAAACGTGTTTTAAGGAGTTTATTCAATACACTTATCGGTATAGGCTTTTTTTATTCAGTGTTCAATTATGGAATCATATATCCCCACAATTGCGGCCGCAATAATAGCCTTAATTCTAGGCTTTGTGATCGCAAAAATTATCGAAAAAAACAGCGCTTCTCAAGCATTAAACTCTGCGAAACGGACGGCCGAGGGCATCCTTAAAGAAGCTAAAGTTGAGGCCGAGTCTTTAAAAAAGGAAAAAATACTTCAAGCCAAAGAAAAGTTTATTGAAATGAAGGCCGAACATGAAAAGGTTATTTTGAGCCGTGATAAAAAAATAGCTGAAGCCGAAAAACGTACTAGAGATAAAGAATCTCAGGTATCTAATACTCTGGCCCAACAGAAAAAACTTAATGCGGCGTTAGAAAAAGAAAGGGTAGACATCGAGGAAAAAATGAAATTCATTGAGAAAAAAGAAAATGAAATCGAGCGTTTGCATAAAAGTCAAATTGAGCAACTTGAAGTAATTTCTAGTCTCTCTGCGGAAGATGCTAAAGCGCAGCTCATAGAAAGCCTTAAAGGTGAAGCCAAAACCGATGCCATGGTCTATATTCAAAACTCATTAGAAGAGGCTAAGATGACGGCTCAACAAGAGGCTAAGAAAATTGTAATCAATACGATTCAGCGTATTGGCACAGAGGAAGCCATTGAAAACTGTGTTTCTGTATTTAACCTAGAAAACGACGATGTCAAAGGACGCATTATCGGAAGAGAAGGACGCAATATCCGTGCGATTGAAGCGGCTACCGGGGTCGAAATCATTGTAGATGATACTCCAGAGGCTATTATTCTTTCTTGTTTTGATTCTGTGCGCCGAGAGATCGCTCGATTATCATTACACAAATTAGTCACCGATGGACGTATTCACCCCGCAAGAATCGAGGAAGTGGTCAAGAAAACGACCAGTCAAATTGAGGCTGAGATAATTGAGGTTGGTAAGCGTACTGTAATCGATCTCGGTATTCATGGTTTACACCCAGAGCTGATTAAAGCAGTAGGACGCATGAAATATCGTTCTTCTTACGGACAAAATTTGTTGCATCACTCCAGGGAGGTGGCCCGATTATGTGGTACTATGGCTGCTGAACTTGGTTTAAATGCAAAACTGGCCAAGCGGGCAGGACTGTTGCACGATATAGGTAAAGTACCAGAAACTGAATCGGAAACACCACACGCTATCCTTGGCATGCAATGGGCAGAAAAGTATGGTGAAAAGCCAGAGGTTT
This sequence comes from Flavobacteriaceae bacterium, assembly GCA_038132955.1. Classification (GTDB taxonomy): domain Bacteria; phylum Bacteroidota; class Bacteroidia; order Flavobacteriales; family Flavobacteriaceae; genus BACL21. Next base: position 93,925 of record JAYPSJ010000006.1, on the reverse strand, counting down.
GCAATGCCATTGGGGCTCACCATGATGAAGTAGAAATGACAAGTCTATTATCACCAATTGTTCAGGTTTGTGATGCTATAAGCGGGGCGCGCCCAGGAGCAAGACGTCAAGTATTGGATTCATATATCCAACGTCTTAAAGACCTAGAAGATATCGCCTTTGGATTTGGTGGGGTTGAAAAAGCTTATGCCATTCAAGCTGGTCGCGAGTTAAGGGTAATTGTCGAGAGCGAGAAGGTCAGCGACGATAAGGCCGCACAATTGTCTTTTGAAATCTCTCAAAAGATACAGACAGACATGACTTATCCTGGTCAGGTAAAGGTTACCGTAATCAGAGAAACCCGTGCTGTGAATATTGCCAAATAAGGAGCAATGGCCTTAAGATTCGTCGAGTTATTCGCCGGCGAAAACCCAGTTATATCCTTGCTCAGGGCAATCAAAAAAGTGCCCATTGATAAAGCGATAATCTTTGTTTAATCCATTTAGTGTATTGAGGTCAGAAGGACTGAGTTCCAATTCTGCCGCCTTTAAATTATCTGATAAATGCTGTGTTTGCACTGCCTTAGGTATCACAGAATCACCCCGAGAAATATGATAACTGATCAGGACCTGAGCCGCAGAATATCCGTATCGCTCAGCCATTGATTCAATACCTTCTACGCCAAATAAATTGGGCTCATCCGATGATTTCATTCCTTCGGCTCTATCTGTTGAACCCAGAGGAGCATAAGCCGTCAGGGCTATCCCTTTATCATGACAATATGTGCGCAATTTTTCTTGACTAAGTAGAGGATGCATTTCGACTTGATTTACCGCAGGGACATAGTCGCAATTTTCGAGCAAACGCAAATGGCCTTCTGTAAAGTTGGAAACACCAATAGCTCTGGTTAAACCAGTTCTTTGCGCATGCTCCATGCCGCGCCAAGTATCCACCAGTGGCGCCTGACTCAAAGGAAGATAATCTGAAGCCGATTCAGGTAATATTACACCACTTTTAAAGGCAATAGGCCAATGGATTAAATAGAGATCAAGGTAGTCGATTTTTAGACGATCTAAACTGGCTTCGAGGGCAGGTAAAACTTTATGGGGTTCATGTCGATCATTCCAAAGTTTAGAGGTAATGAAAAGATCTTCACGATTACAGTAACCCATTTTAATGGCCATAGCTATGGCTTGACCTACTTCAACTTCGTTATCGTAGATCATGGCTGTATCAATATGTCGGTAGCCCATTTTGATGGCTTCTAGTATGGCCTGAACGACTTCCTGGCCTTGGGCCTTCCAAGTGCCCAATCCAAGAACAGGCATTTTTATATGATTATTTAAGGTAATATTTCTCATAAATTCTTATTTGCGTGGGTGAAATTGTTTCATGACTTTAGATAAATGGGCCGTTTCAACATGGGTGTATATTTCTGTGGTCGTAATGCTTTCATGGCCAAGCATTTGTTGTATTGCCCTTAAATCGGCTCCATGTTCCAGTAGATGGGTTGCAAAGGAATGTCGAAAGGTATGCGGACTTACCTTTTTATGTATTCCTGCACGCTCAGCCAATTCTTTGATAATGGCAAAAACCATGGCCCTGGTCAGGCCTTTACCACGACGATTTAAAAAAACAGTATCCCTAGAGGCCGAATCAATAACCAAGTGATTGCGGATCTCTTGAATATAAATATTGATATATTTCATTGTTGCCGCAGCAATGGGCACAATGCGTTGTTTATCTCCCTTACCGGTTACCTTGATAAATTCCTGATCAAAATGCAAATCTGACAATCTAAGTGTAATCAGTTCTGAGACGCGCAGTCCACATCCATAAAGGGTTTCAAGCATAGCGCGATTGCGCTCTCCTTGAGGATGTCCTAAATCAATAGTCCCGATCATTGTATCTATTTCTGTCACCGATAGGGTATCGGGTAAATAGCGCCCAATTTTTGGACTTTCCATGAGGGTCAAAGGATTGTCTGCCCTTAAATCTTCAAAAACCAAGAAATTAAAAAATCCTTTAAGACTTGAAATAAGGCGGGCTTGTGAACGCGGGTGCAGTATTTTGGCTTGTTGATACACGAAATCCTGACACAAATCGAGTCCAATCTTAGCAGGGGTTGGTGCATTTTTGTGCTCCGAAAGCCAAGAATTTAACTTTTTTAAATCGGCTTGGTATCCTTTGATGGTATTATCGGATAAGCCTCGCTCAATTTTGAGATACTGTGTAAATGCTGTAATGGATTGAGGCCAATTCAATGATCAAGCTATTTTAAAATACGTTTTATTTAACTGCAATGAAAATACGGTTTTGCTGCTGGGCTTTAAAATAATTTGCGTTAAATTAGAGAATCTTTAAAATATCTGAGTAATGAAAAATACTTTGACCATCTTGTTTATGATCATAAGCACCCTTGTAAGTGCTCAAGGATTAGATTTTGGCCTAAAACTGGGATTTAACTTTGCCAATGTTTCTGGAATTGATGACTTTGAGCAACGTACCGGCCTATCAGCAGGAGTATTTGCTGGGGCGCGATTAGGAGATAAGTTGGGCCTGCAAGTTGATGCTTTATACAGTCAACAAGGTGCCGAGGTAGGGGCCACTTACTCAGATATCGTTCAAGATTTTAATTTAGATTATATCAGTATTCCTGTAGTGGTAAAATATTACCTAACGGATAATTTAAACATACATGCTGGTCCACAAATTGGGATTTTACTCAATGACGAGACAAGTGTAGTCGGTCAGGTCTTTGAAAATATCGAAGCTGACACTGTCGATTGGTTAGGAACCTTAGGAATCGGTCTTGACCTTCCTTTGGGACTAAGAGCAGAAGCGAGATATAGTTTTGGGTTAACACGGGTCAATGGGTCTGTATCCATCCCTTCCTTGCCTACAATTCAAGAAGGACGCACACGGATGACCACATTGAGTATTGGTTATTCTTGGCTATAATATAACACTTGAAGCCCGCTCCTCGACTTTTTTAAGGTTATAAAGGCGGATATTGAACACTAAAGGTGTATTTCCTTTAAATTTAAAGTTACCTTCTTCGGCTTCTAAAGATTTTGGTCATAACTACTGCGCTTACTACACCCAGAGTCAATAGCACTGTGGCTCCGAGCCATTGTTCATATAAAACATATCCCGTGCCGAATAAGGCACAATATACCAAGGCTACACCGAGTAAAAACAACAGTAAGTCGCTGGAAAACCGCTCATTCGATTTCTTGAGCGTAATCCCTTGTTGATCCATATTTTTTATAAATCCATTCCAACCTTTTCCGTAGGGTATAATCTTATTGTAAAATTGGATTAAAGTTTCTTGATCGGTAGGCCGGGTCAGTAAGGTCACCAATACCCAACTGAAGGTAGTTATTCCGACACCCCAAAGTAATTTTTGTGTGGCGTCAAAGCCGAAATCATACATTTCGAATACTATAGCGACCATAAAGGACACGACCATACCCGTGATTTCGCTGTAGGCGTTAATGCGCCACCAGAACCAACGTAGAATAAAAATTAAGCCAGTACCAGCACCAATTTGAAGCAGTATGTTAAAGGTGTCTAATGCGCTTTCAAATTGCAAGGCCAAAAGCCCTGCAAGAATCATAAGGAAAACCGTTGACAAACGCCCCACCCATACCAGCTGCTTTTCTGAAGCCTCAGGCCGGACAAAACGCTGATAAAAATCTAAAGCAATGTAGGAAGAGCCCCAGTTCAAATGTGTAGAAATGGTACTCATAAAGGCAGCAATAAGCGAACTCACTACAAGACCGAGCAAACCAGGAGGGAGGTAGGTTAACATAGCCGAATAGCCCAAATCATGACCTTCCGAGGCATTTGGAAAGGCGGCCTTTATGTCTGAAAGTTCCGGATAAAGGATTAAGGAGGCCAAAGCGATAATGATCCATGGCCAAGGGCGTAGTGCATAATGGGTAATATTGAACAATAATGTGGCTCCTACAGCATGACGTTCGTTTTTTGCAGAAAGCATTCTTTGAGCCACATAGCCCCCTCCACCAGGCTCTGCCCCCGGATACCATACGGACCACCATTGCACAGCGATAGGAATAAGTAGAAGGGTCCAAAGTGTATCACGATTTTCAAAATCAGGTAAAAAGTTCAATTTATCAGCCACAATTGGATGACTCAGCAAGGCCTCTAATCCACCAACTTGTGGCAATTGAACAATATAAAAGGCCGCCCAAATAGAGCCGACCATCGCGACAATGAACTGCAAGAAGTCAGTAAAAATAACCCCGCGTAATCCGCCTAAAGAACTATATAATACCGTGATTACAGAGGCGTAAACTACAGCTTCCCAAGGTTTCAGATCAAAAAGAATGCCTCCAATTTTAATAGCCGCTAAACAAACTGCGGCCATAATCATCACATTAAAAAATACTCCGAGATAAATAGCACGAAATCCCCTAAGAAAAGCCGCGGCTTTACCACTATAACGCATCTCATAAAAGGCCAAATCAGTCAGAACCTCAGAGCGACGCCATAAACGTGCGTAAACAAAAACAGTCAACATACCTGTAAGTAGGAAAGCCCACCAAACCCAATTTCCTGAGATTCCGTTTTGACGCACTATGTCAGTCACTAAATTAGGCGTGTCAGCACTAAAGGTAGTGGCGACCATAGAAATGCCTAACAGCCACCAGGGCATGTCTTGCCCTGACAGAAAAAATTCTTTTGTGTTGCTTCCCGAACGTCTAGCCACACGCCATCCAATGATCAAAAAAATCAGAAAAAATAGGCCAATGAGCAGCCAATCGAGGGTGGTGAGTTGCATGAGTTTAAAATTTAAAAATCAATTCAATACGGCGATTCTTTTCTCGACCGCGTGAATTGCTGTTGGTGTATAATGGTTGTTGTTCGCCGGCAGACAGCGCTTTGATTCTCTCTGAGTTGATGCCGTTGGCAATAAGAAAACTGCGCGTTTGATTAGCCCATTTTAAGGCCAATCGATAATTGTCTTGATCATGTCCCACATGATCAGTATGCCCCCAGATTTCTATATAATTCCGCTTGTCTAAATCAAGCCATTGTTGTGCACTAGGAATTAAATTTAAAAGGCTTTTATCAGTGACAATCCCTTGATCCGAAAATGTAGGCTGATAAACTAAAGAATTATATTTAGGTAAATTAGGGTTAGACCTTACCCCAGATTGAACCTGAACTTTTTCAGGGGCTAACTTTGAGTCTTGTTCAAGATTTTTATTTTGTTCAGATATCGATTGTGTTTTTTCTAATTCCGAAGAAGATTCTTTGTTTTGGCTTTGAGCTTCAATAATCTTTAGGTTCTTAGAAGATTCAATGAGTTCTGATAATGGTTCAGATAGTCTAATGATAATAGGGGAGACCATATTATTTTTGTCAAAAAGCCGTTGTAAATTTCCACGACAATTAATGCGATCAGGATTTAATCCGATGGCCACTAATTTGTTTTTTACCCGAACACTGCGCTGAATTCCTAGGTTTGGCTCTGCTATAGGCTCACTGGGATCAAAGTGCCCAATAATTTCCAAAGTTAAATTGGGATTGCCCCTCATATTAAAACTAAGCTGATCCACTAATTTAGGCCAATCACTCTGCCAAATTAGCTCCGAAGTGTTTGGTGTAATATTTAACACCGCGTTATTGAGATTCAAGACAAATTGAGAACTTATGGCTTGTGATGATTCATTGGTTTGAGAATCGATCTCCATCTCTGAATCAGAATTCACATCAGTTAGGTCATTACTAAAGGATTCACCTTCATTTTTTACAGGCTCTTCGTCAAAATTTTCAATGGCTACGTTTTCTGAGGAAGTCACAATCTGTATCTCGTTGACCTCCGATTGAGACCTGTTTTCTGAAGAATTAAGGCTAGCATTGTCTTTGACAGGTAAGGCATCTAAGGGTTTTTGTTCTAGATATTCATTGAGCGCAAAGCCAAATCCAGACCACAATAGTAAAAGCAATAATAATTTTTTAACCGGACCGCTCATTCTGAGACACAAAAAACTTTGTCTAAATTTACAAAAATGAATGAGGCTAACTCAACCCAGTATAAGGGAATTAAAGTCATCGAAAATTGGATCAGCAAAATCACAACACAATAAAAAGTTCACTAGTCGGCCGACTATTTGAAATTCAGCGGCTTTTAATTTTAACCTTGCCAAAAATTGAGCAGCAGTGGCTTTGGAAGCAACCCAACCCACAAATACCCTCAATAGGAGTGCAACTAAAACATATGGAGGGTAATCTCAAGCAGTATATAGTGGTGAACATAGGCAATCAAATAGACCAGCGCGAGCGGCAAAAAGAATTTGAAGTAAATCCAGAAATCAGTCTTGAACAACTAACTAATGCCCTGTTAAACCAGTTACGAGAGGCTACATCCATAATTGAAGTCATGCCAAGCTCCATTTGGAACGAAGTTTATACCGTACAAAACTTTTCTATGACGCGCCTGGAGGCCTGTATTCATGGAATAGAACACTTGAATTATCACTTAGGACAAATAGCCTTATTGATAAAGTATTACAAACCACAAGACTTAGGATTTTATCCAGAAATTAGTAAGGGCTTGGATTAAACTTTGAACACTTCTAATTTGGACATTTGACTCTTTTAAGTCAAAATCCCTTTTTCCTTACACTGCCCGGTATAATAAATACTATAAGCGCCAATTATTAAGATCATCGCTGGCATTAAAAGCCCCCCAGGGCCGTAGATGTCATAAGCTCCGGCAATAAAGAAATTGTAGCACATTTGCACTACAGCACCAAACAGTGAAGCCATAAACATTAAGTGGGCAAAGGCCTTGCGCAGCAGCATCAGAATTGCGGCCATTAATCCACCCCAAACGGCGAGTGCAAAAGCAGAAGTGACCCAGGCCGGTGTCATTTCAATAAGAGTTCTTTGATCTTCTGGCAGCATAGCCATTTGTCCTGGTGTCATTAATTTTTGTCCCAAATAGGCCAAGACACCCATGCCGTTCCAAATCAATAGCAGCACGCCCAAGACCCAGAACCAAGTCGTTGTTTTTTTTGAAGTTGTCATTAATTGATTGATTAGGTGAATTATTAAACCAAAGATACGATGTTATTTAAACTGAAAATCAATGGTTTAATAATTAAAATTTATTTTCAATTAAACTGAATTTATTTCGATTTACTGTCAAATTGGGATAAAATCACTCACCGAAAACTTAGCGACTTAGTAATTGAACCTGACTTTTCAAACGCTCCTTAATCATGGATAATATGCGCTTATTGATGGCAGAGGAGTCTTTGCTGTAAACTTGGTATTCTTCTAGGGTGAATTGACCTAAAACCAATCCTTTAAGGATATTGCGAAATTTCATGTCCTTATGGATGGCTGATTCAATATAGTCCATTTTGCGCTGCGGAGATATTTCATAAAACACGCCTTTGTGTTTTTCTACATAATGACGAAATAAAGCTAAAATCAAATCATTCTGCAGCTTTAAAATAGGGCGTAGTGTTTGATTTTGAAAATACTCTTGCTCAGATATTTGATCGTGCGTACGCGCCTGAGCAAGCTCAGGACGAAGGGCCAGGAGTTGGGCATCACGATCATTCATTAATTAAGACTTTAAGGCATTTAAATCACCAGAAGAAGGTGATTGGTAAAGTTCAAGTCCAAAATAAGAAACAGAGGCTATTAAATGATCAAAAATGTCGGCTTGAATATGCTCATAATTCTCCCAACGTTTATCGCTACTGAAAGCGTAAATCTCTATCGGCAATCCATGTTCGGTAGGGGCCAAATGCCGTACCATTAAGAATAAGTCTTTATTTATTGCAGGGTTTTCATGTAAATATGCATCGATATACTTTCTAAAAACCCCAAGATTGGTCTGGTTACGTCCGTTAATGAGTAAAGATTTATCCGCTTTATGCTGAGTGTTGTATTTCGTGATGTCCTTTTCGCGATGCTCTATGTATGGTTTGATTAAAGAGATCTTTTTTAATGATTCAACATCCTCAGGCGTCAAAAAGCGTACTGAATTTTGTTTAATCATTAAAGATCTCTTGATACGACGACCTCCAGATTCTTGCATTCCACGCCAGTTTTGGAAAGAATCTGATATTAAACTGTAGGTCGGTATGGTGGTAAATGTATTGTCAAAATTCTGTACACGAACAGAGGCCAAATTTATTTCAATGACGGTTCCATCAGCACCGTATTTTGAGAAAGTAATCCAGTCACCGATGCGCACCATGTCGTTTATCGAAACCTGAATACTCGCCACAAAACCAAGTATTGTGTCTTTGAATATCAATAAGATCATAGCTGAAGCCGCCCCTAGAGAAGCGAGACTCTCTACACTGAACCCCGTCATAAGGTTAATGATGAAAAATATACCAGTACCCCAGGTAAACATCATGAGTACTTGCATGTAACTTTCTAGTGGTTTGTCCTTATATTGCTCATAACCCGCTTTGAGGTAGGTTTTGGTGGTCCGCAAGACACTGCGCACAATCAGCACACACAAAACCACAAAATACATAGAGGCTAACTTGACGGCGAGTTGTGCCGTCTCTGGATAATCATAAAGCCCTATAGGAATAAAATACCATAAAACCGCAAGCGGTGAGAGGTGGGCGACAAAGCGAGGGAAGTTACTTTCAGCCAGAAAATCATCAAAGGTCGTTTTAGTTTTATTGCTAAAAGCCTTGAAGAGTTGAACGATTACACTTCGCGTAATCCTATCTAACAATCTAATAAGTACCAATCCAAGAGCTAAAACAACTACGGCATTGATTAGGTTCGCCCAAAACAAAGAAAACCCATGGGCATATAGATAATCACGAATCCATTCGGTAATAAAGAGCACTTCTGAAGTTGTCATGATAAATATTTCTTTTCTACATAAAACGGACCAAAAGGCAAAAGAGCACATAGGGCAATAAATAACCATTGACTGAGTGTCCAATCATTGATAGACTTAAGCCGAAGTGCCAGGACTTCATAAGCAATAAACAAAAACCCGTGAGCCATGCCAATTACCTCTACAGCCAAGGGCCACTGCCAAATATATTTTAGGGGCATAGCCACTCCTAAAAGCAGTAAAAACGAAATACCTTCGCTGCGACTTACCCAAAAAAATAAGCGGTTTTGATCCAAAACATATTTTTAACAAAGATACCAATGTTTTTGACTTGAAAGCCCATTGGATTATATTTGCCAAAGGGAATAAAACCTATGCTATGATTCATTTAAAAGAAAAAAATGCCTTTATCACAGGGGGGACAAAAGGGATTGGATTAGGAATTTCTCAGGCACTATTAGAAGCGGGGGTTTCTGTCGCATTTACCGGGCGTTCTGAGGATTCTGTAAACCAAGCTACAGCCGAATTGACTCCATTTACCCAAATTGCGAACACCAAGGTTCTTGGACTCGTGGCGGATGTAAGAGATTACCAGAGCATGGGATCAGCGACGCAAAAGGCTACGGAAATTCTTGGCCCAGTAGATTTAGTCATCGCTAATGCAGGATTAGGGCATTTTGCGCCAATAAATGAACTCAGTATTGAACAGTGGCATGAAACGATCGACACAAATCTTACTGGTGTTTTTTATACCCTGAAGGTATTTGCGTCTAGCTTGATGAATCATAAAGGTTACTTTATCAGTATTTCGAGCTTAGCTGGAACTAACTTTTTTGCTGGAGGGGCTGCCTATAACGCGAGTAAATTTGGTGTTACAGGCTTTACCCAGGCCGCTATGTTAGACCTTAGAGCCCATGGTGTAAAAATGACCACAATCATGCCAGGTTCTGTGGCCACCTATTTCAATAACCATGTACCAGACGATGAGGATTTTTGGAAAATTCAAATAGAGGACTTGGGTCAGATCGTGGTACAATTGATTTCAATGCACCCGCGAAGCCTTCCCAGTAAGATCGAGCTCCGTCCTACCAGACCTGGTGGAGTGGGTAAGTAGTCTATGGGTGTTAATCTTTCGTCAAAAACAGCCGGTAATTCAATGTGCCGGAGACAAAATCCTTAATTTTAGTCCAAAGTGCCGTTAGTCTCTATTTTTATGCGAATGATTCAATGCATTATAAAGCCTGTTTTCATTATCACCTTGTTTTTAGTGTGTCAAATGAGCTATGGGCAAATCGATGGATCAAGTACTAATGCTAACGGAGAAAATCCTTTTTATCAACCGACACAAAGCAGCCTATTACCAGAGAAGCGCCCCCCTGTAAGCTTAACCATACCATTTAAGGATCGCGATCCAAAAATGCAATTTCCGCCACCAAAGCCTGAAGAAAAACAACTCGACATGACCGCCTCAGATGGTTTGTTAGACCATTTACCCAGTAAAGCGCCAAAGGCTTTTCAAAAAGATAAAGAACCGCGCCCCGAGTTTGCGAGAGATCAAGATTTGGGCGACGTCACTACTTCTGGAGACTTTGTACAAATAAAATATCGAGATCACGAATATGTAGACGGAGATTTAATTCGTGTTTATGTCAATGGGGATGTAGTGCAATCAAGTGTCTTTTTAGGGGCGTCTTTCTCAGGGTTTACTTTGTCTTTGCAGCCTGGAGCCAATAGAATAGAATTTGAAGCCATCAACCAAGGCAGTAGCGGTCCTAATACGGCGGAATTACATGTATACAATGAAAAAGGCTTTATTATCTCTGCCAAAGAATGGAATCTATTGACCGGTTATAAAGCCTCAGTTTTAGTCATCAAGGATTAGTTATTCTAATTCCTCCATGGTGGTTATGACCTCATCGTAGGAGGTGAGTGTCAAGTACATTTTGCCACCCATCATAATCACCGGTGTATCCATTTCTTTTAAGCGGTCTTCACCGCCTACAATCAATCTAGAGAGTTGCTCCTTTACTTTTGGATAGGCTTCAATTTCTGTTAAAGTATATAGATAGGGGCTTTCATCGAGTGCTGAAATCAAGCTATCACAATTAACCGTACAAAGAGCTGGTTTGTAGAGTGTTAAGGGCCATTTAGGTTGAATTTTAATCAGTTCAGCCTCACGAACTAACGCACGACGAGAAAGCTCTTCGCTGACCTTTAAGGTATATTGGTATTTGGGCTCTTGACCACGTTCGATGATCAAACTGCTTACTTCAACGCGTGATCTAGCGGGAACACGCACTGCACGTGGATTTCCGGCGCGTTGTCTAAACCCAGTACCGGTGATATTTACGATTACATCAAAGTCTTGAAGATTTTTATTCACGGCATATAAATACAAGCGATTTCTCTCTTGTTTGTCCTCAATTTCAATCGGACGCTCTTGAGCGAAAATTGGACTAACACATAAAATAAGGAGTAAAAGTGATGCGGAAAAAGTTCTCATAATTAAGGTGAAATTGACTATTAGTAAGGACACTTTTGCGGAATTATTACAAATAAAAACCAAAACAATGCCGGTACAGCGAAGATAATAAATATAAATCAGCTACGTTTCGGACCAAAAGTTGTTTTGATCTTCACGCTTAAAATACTTCCGGCCAGTATTAAAGTGATGACATTCCCTGCAATAATAGGCATGGATTTAACGTGAAAGCCATAAACAATCCACAAAGCTACACCAGCAACAAACATGACATACATCGGCAATGAAAGTTGTCGTGTATCTCGAGATTTAATAGTTTTTATGGCTTGAGGTAAAAAACTAATTGTCGTAAGACAAGCGGCGAGATTACCAATCAAAGAAAATACATCCATAATTTTTATTATTTGCGGCAAAAGTAGAGTGTGCACAATTAGGGAATAACTCCATAATTTGCTATAATATATTTTATTTTAACCAGGAAATAACTTAATTCACATTAGTTGTGGTAATTAATTACACCTGTTGTTTTATAATATATATTATGTCAAATAGTATTATTGAAATATCCCCTATATAGGAATTTAACCTTGCCTCTAAAATCTTCACCCATAAAGTCTCGAGCTATCGATTAAATAATATTCAATTGAAACAAAAAGACCAGTCCTTATTACTGTACCTTTACCCCATGGTTAAAGCCAATCAAAGTTCCTTAGAATTCATTGCCCTCATGGCCTCATTAATGTCTGTGGTGGCCTTAGCGATTGATGCTTTGCTCCCCGCGCTAGATGTTATAGGCTCAGCTGTACATACTCAAACGCCTGTAGAAAACCAATTAATCATTACGATGATTTTTCTGGGTCTAGGCATTGGTCCACTTATTTTTGGACCACTCTCCGATAATTTGGGACGTAAACCAGTAGTTTATTTTGGTTTTATACTTTTTTTATTGGCGAGTTTTATCTGTGTTCGTGCAGAATCGATACAATATATGATTATCGGCCGTGTTTTACAGGGCATTGGCCTTTCTGCTCCACGTACTATAAGTATTGCCATTATTCGCGATCAGTACCAAGGTGACCCTATGGCTAGAATAATGTCTTTCGTAACAGTCGTTTTTTTACTGGTGCCTATAGTAGCTCCGGCCCTAGGAAAGATGGTTTTGGACAATTTTGATTGGCAATCTATTTTCTTAATGCAACTCTGGTGCAGCGGTGCTGTGGCCGTGTGGTTCTGGAAACGCCAACCGGAAACCCTGGATCCTATAAACAAAAGAGCACTAAAAATAAAAGACTATTTTCATGGACTTTCACAGGTCATCAAAGAACCAAAAACCATGGGTTATACACTGATTTCAGGATTAATTTTTGGTTCATTTATGGTTTATCTCAGTGGTGCACAGCAGATATTTCACGAGCAATACAACTTAAAAAATGAATTTCCTCTGATTTTCGCAGGGCTCTCTATTGCTATTGGTTTGGCCATATTTTCCAATGGCCATCTAGTCTTGCGTTATGGCATGAAAAAAATAGTAACCTTAGCCCTTTACGGCTTTTTTGCCGTAGCTCTTTTATACGTGGTCCTGTTTTATGGAAAAGTTAATCCTGGTATTGAAGTTTTAATGCTATTTTTTGGCCTTCAATTTTTTGCCATTGGCTTCTTATTCGGCAACCTAAGAGCTTTGGCGATGCAACCGATGGGCCATATTGCGGGTATGGCTGCCGCTATTACTGGTTTTATATCGACAATTATGGCCTTACCCATCAGTACCTTTATTGGCACCCACATACAAGACTATGTTTGGCCTATTTTCTTGGGCTTTACGACGTGTGGAGGAATTTGTTTGGTAATTTTACTGGGCATCAATAAACTCAGCCTGAGGACAGAAGCCTGATTTATCAAATGCATTGATCCAGCAAAAACGAAATAATCGTTTATTGGCCCTTGTAATAAGCTGTTTTTAGGTAGTGACCGTGCTGAAAACCAACCGCGTGGTCCACGTCGTGCTCTGTTGTTTCTATTAATTTCAAAGCAGGCCCTTTTTGATTATTCCACGCCTTTTTATGGGCTGCTAAAAATTGCCCCATATCCACTCTAGACGAACACGAAGCCAATACAAGCCAACCATTTTTTGTTAATAACTGGGCTCCTAGACCTGCCAAAGTCTCATATTTGTTTAAGGCCAAATCCACCCCATCGGCACTTTTGGCAAAACTCGGCGGATCAATCACCACGATATCGTAGGTTACTCCCTGCTTAATGAGTTGTAATAAAATGTCAAACGCATCCCCGCATACAGTCTCATGAATGCCTTTAAATTCATTTAATGAAGCATTTTTTTCGGCTAATAATAAGGCTTTCGCACTAATATCGATACTTGTCACTAGTTTAGCACCATTAGCCAAGGCATGAACTCCAAATCCACCGGCATAGGCAAATACATCGAGCATGCGTTTACCGGTAGACAACTCCCCTACTTTGTTGCGGTTATCGCGATGATCTAGAAAAAATCCCGTCTTATGGCCTTTAAAAATATGCGCTAAAAAATGTACCCCGTATTCATGAAATGCGACTTCAGCATTATTTAGCGAACCATAGGTTAAAACAATTTGATCTTCCTCTTTTAATCTTAAAGCCTTGTTTACATGCCGATTTGCACGAAGCACTATGGATTCTGGGGCTAATAAATCACACAGAATACTTTGAATTTGAGGTACATAAGGCAGCCATATCAGACTATATATTTTAATGACTAAAACTTGGTCGTATTGGTCCACTATAAGTCCGGGCAATCCATCGTTTTCTCCAAAAACTAAACGCATGGCATTTGTCAAGTCGGCCAAGGAAGCACGTTTTTCCAAAGCACGCCTCAAAATACCGGTAAAAAAGGGTTTATCGAGTTTTGCACCTCCACCAAAATGGAATATTTTGAGGGCTATCGGCGAATCAGGATCCATCAAACCTACCCCTATAACCTTGTTGGTTTTATGTGCGAAAACGATACCGACATCACCAGCTTCTACTTTTTTATTGGTCTTTAAAATGTTTTGATCAAAAATCCAAGGATGACCTTGCCGCAAGGAACGTTCGCCTTTAGCGGATAACTTGACCGCTACAGTTTGAGGATTATGGCGATCAGATGAGCAATAGTCCCAAAGATTATTGGTCTGCTCCATCACGATTTAAGTTTTTTTGATACTTAGACTGTACGACATCAATTAGAATCAGAACAGTTATTACAAAGTAAAAGGTGGTTTTGGTCATTGGCGTGATTGGGTTTCCGAAGACATAAATATGCGCCAAATGACCGCCTTCGGACAATAACATGATGCCTACAATAAATAATATAAAGAGCCCTAAAACTTCGTAAAGTCTGTTCTTTTTAAGAAAGGCTGTGACACGGCCCGAAAGCCAAATCATGAGTAAACCTCCGGCCACAATTGCTGTAGTCATTACCCAAAATTCATCAGTTAAGGCCATAGCCCCAAGTATCGAATCAAATGAAAAGATCAAATTCATCAGGATGATCAATAAGATGACCTGAGTAACACTTTTTGTGCCCACAGAGGAATCGGTTAATTCGGGATTATAATGCATCATATGCCAAATTTCCTTTATGGCGGTATACATGATAAATACCCCACCAACAAGTACTATTATGCTATGAAAATTAAATTGTCCCGTGAAATAGTCATTGTCTTTAACGAAAAACCATGGATTCTGAAACCACTGTATAAGCTGCATGAGTAGAAAAAGGAGACCAATGCGCAGAACAATTGCCCATGCAATCCCAATAGTTCGCACTCTTGACTGATCTTTTTCTGGCGCCTGCTTGGAGGCGATAGAAATGTAAAGAAGGTTATCCAAACCCAAAACTGCTTGGAGCATGATCAATAAAATGACTGATGTCAGGTGTTCTAAAGTAAAAATATCCACCATTTCAATAGGCTAAGAGCTCTTCTAAAGTTTCTTCTAATCTATTTTTTGCTAAATATTGTTGTTCTAAAGCACTGGCAAAAGGAATGGGTGTCTCTAAACTGGCCACTCGACGTATAGGACCATCTAAAAACTCAAAGCATTCTTCAGAAATGATGGCCGATAAATCTGAGGCAATACCTCCAAACATACTGTCTTCCTGAAGTAATAAAACCTTTCCTGTGGCTTTTACAACATCAATAATAGTGCTCTTATCTAAGGGTACTAAACTGCGTAAATCAACAATACGGCATTGATTTTTCAATGCCTCAGGTAATTCCAATGCCCAATGAACTCCGGCGCCATAGGTAATCAATGCCACTTGAGAGCCCTGGGTTAATACAGCAGCCTTGCCAAGTGGCAAATTATAATAGTTCTTTGGCACCATACCCCTAACGCTTCGATACAATGCTTTGTGTTCAAAATATAAAACAGGATTAGGATCTGCAATACTTGCGGTTAATAATCCTTTGGCATCCTCTGGAAAAGCAGGATAAACTACTTTTAAACCAGGAGTATGGGTAAACCAAGCTTCATTAGTCTGGCTGTGAAATGGTCCTGCTCCTACGCCAGCGCCACAAGGCATTCGTACGACTACATCAGCATTTTGCCCCCAACGATAATGACTTTTGGCCAAATAATTTACAATGGGATTAAAGCCTGAACTTACGAAGTCCGCAAATTGCATCTCAACCACAGCCTTAAATCCATTTATTGAAAGTCCCATAGCCGCCGAAAGTATGGCCGATTCGCATATTGGAGTATTGCGTACGCGACCTGAACCATATTTTTCTAAAAGGCCTTCTGTAATTTTAAAAACACCGCCATATTCCGCAATATCTTGCCCCATAATCACCAGGTTTTCATGATGTTCCATAGCTTGGGCTAATCCCTGAGCTACTGCATCGACAAAACGCAATTCCTCTCGATCATAAGAAGGTGTAATCTCTTCAAATACAGAATCTTGAAAGATATCATTTAACTCATTACTTTCTGTAGATTGAATCTTGGGTTCATCAAAAGCAAGGGCAAGATTTTCGTTAATTTCATCTTGTATTTTAGACCTTAATGTCTCATCAAATTCCTGAGTCAATATTTCTTGCTCTTTTAGGTAAGCCGCATAAGTTTCTAAGGGATCTTTTAATGCCCACTGATCCATTAGTTCTTGAGGCACATATTTAGTACCACTCGCCTCTTCGTGACCCCGCATTCTAAAGGTTTCAAACTCAACCAAAACCGGACGTGGGTTCTCGCGCATGGACTGGACAATACTCAGTAAACTAGAGTAAACCTCCAATATATCATTGCCTTCAAGACGGTGACCCTCCATGCCGTAGCCTAAGGCACGATCTACAAGATGCGCACAGTTATATTGCTCGGAGGTTGGCGTGGATAAGCCATAGCCATTATTTTCAATGCAAAACAATACTGGTAATGACCAAACCGAGGCCACATTCATCGCCTCGTGTATATCTCCTTCGCTGGTACCTCCCTCTCCAGTAAATACAGCACAAACTTGATTATTTTTTTTAAGCAAATTCCCTAGGGCAATGCCATCAGCAACCCCAAACTGAGGTCCCAAATGAGAAATCATCCCTATTATATTGAACTCCTGAGTGCCAAAATGAAAACTGCGGTCACGACCTTTAGTAAATCCACTGGCCTTGCCCTGCCATTGAGAAAACAGACGATACAAAGGAATATCACGGACTGTAAAGACTCCCAAATTTCTGTGCATTGGCAGTATGTATTCTTCGGGTGTTAAAACCGATGCCACACCAACTGAAATGGCCTCCTGACCTATCCCACTAAACCACTTACTTATTTTGCCTTGCCGCAATAAAATGAGCATTTTTTCCTCAATCATTCTAGGTTTGAGCATACGCTCATACAAACTCAATAAAGTGGAATTATCAATGTTTTTTCGATCAAAAGCAAAGGGTTGTACCGGGATAGTTTCGCGGCTCATAGAATAGAAATTACTTGTGTTAAAAGTAACAATTAATTGCGTCTTTAGCATTGAGCCTTGAGTAAAATTTAAAAGCTCTTTACGGCACAAATTCAGTATCTTTGCTAGGTTAATCTTCGAAACATGACCCATATTCCCTCGGTTGATCTGGCGGATTTTTTGTCGGACGACCCTAGACGTAAAGCCCAATTTGTCACTCAAATTGGTGAGGCTTATCAAGAAATAGGATTCGTTTCTTTAAGCAATCACTTTTTATCAAGTGACCTTATGGCTAATTTGTATAAGGAAGTAAAAGATTTTTTTGAGCTTCCAACTGAGGTGAAGGCTCAATATGAAATTCCGGGACTGGCAGGTCAAAGGGGTTATGTGTCTTTTGGAAAAGAACATGCCAAAGGTCAAAGTAAAGGTGATTTAAAGGAGTTTTTTCATTTTGGGCAAGAACCGACCCAAGAAGCCAATCTCGCAGAGCCTTATCCTGACAATGTCTTGGTGGCTGAGTGTCCAGATTTTAATAAAACAGGGATGCTTGCCTATAGAATGCTCGAGAAAACAGGGATTTATGTGCTAAGAGCTTTGGCCTTATATATGAACCTTGAAGAGACTTATTTTGATAAGTGGGTACGCAATGGTAACAGTATCTTGCGTCCGATCCACTACCCACCCATCACCCAGGAGCCTGACGGTGCTGTGCGCGCAGGGGCTCATGGTGATATTAATTTAATTACCCTATTGATGGGTGCTTCGACAGGGGGTCTTCAAGTTTTAACAAAAGAGGGACAGTGGGTAGATGCCCTGCCTGAAGAGGATCAACTCGTGATTAATGTTGGGGATATGCTTGAGCGTCATACAAACAATAAATTGCGTTCCACTATTCATCGTGTAGTCAATCCACCAAGAGATCAGTGGGATACGCCGCGCTATTCTATTCCTTTTTTCATGCATCCACGTTCTGACATGAAATTAGATTGTTTGCCCACTTGTATCAGTCAAAAATCGCCAAAAGCCTATCCCGACATTACTGCCGGAGCCTTTCTAGAGGAGCGGTTAATAGAAATCGGACTTAGAAAAAAATAATATTCCTAATTGAATTAGCCATATGGCCGACTTGCGCGATCAGCTAAAAAATTTATTCCCCGACCATCAAGAATCACAAGACTCTTATGTTGACCCTGATTCTTCTCAAAGCTTTTTAGCCTCGGATCAAGTTTTGCCGCTGATTTGCCGGTATGAAAAGCGCAAAGGTAAAGGAACGACCATAATTGAGGGCTTTGAAGGTGATGCCGAAGCTTTAAAAACATTAGCCAAATCTATTAAGCAGCAATTCAGCGTGGGCGGAGGTATAAAAGAGAATTGTATCATTCTTCAAGGTAACTTTCGCGATCAAATCATGGATTTTCTCAAGCAAAAAGGCTATAAAACCAAGCGTGTTGGCGGATGAACCCTTTGAATGTACATATTGGTGGTGTACCAGAGCATTTTAATTACCCTTGGTATTTATTGCTAAAATCCAAGGCGCTCCAACAAGAAAATATAAACCTCAGATGGCGTGATTTTGATGGCGGTACTGGTGCTATGGTTCAGTCCCTTATTGAAGGAGAAATAGATTTGGCCGTAATGCTTACCGAAGGCGTAATCAAGGCAATCTGTGATGGTGCGCCTATTAAGCTAATACAGTATTTTGTATCCTCCCCTCTACTTTGGGGCGTCCACACACATCAAGTAAGCGGGCTAAAAAACAGTAAGGACTTAATGAATCGTGTAAAAAGTTCAAGGAAGCCCATTAATGTTGCTATTAGTCGATATGGGAGTGGTTCTCATTTGATGGCCTATCTCTATGCTAAGTCTTTAGGCATTGATCCTAATACAGATTTTGAATTTCATGAGGTTGGTGATTTAATGCATGCTCTTGAAAAATTATATCAAGGAAAATGTGATATTTTTTTATGGGAAAAATTCACCACGCAACCTTATGTTACCCAGTTTGATTATTTGCGTATCGATACTTACCCCACCCCTTGGCCTTGTTTTGTTTTGGCTGGAAGAGAGGATTTTGTTGAAAATCACATCGAATCCCTTCAAATCATTCAAAAAGGAATCAACAGTCAATCTCAATCCATGCATGAGAGACCCGATATAATTTCAGAGTTGGCCTCAAGGTATAAACAAGAATCCTCGGCTATAGAGTCATGGCTTGCTCAAACCAAGTGGAGTGAAAACTTAGTCGACAAACACACTATCAATCAGGTTCAAAATGAGCTATCCAACCTAGGACTTATTGAAGAAATTTGCCCTTAAGAGATTTTTTTCTAAATTTTTTGCTCTGCTACGCAACCCTTCGGCTGACCGATGTATCTAACTGATATAAAATCGGTGTTATGGTTACTTTTTTAATTGTTTTGGGTTGTTTGTTGGTAACTAATTATCTTCTTTTGGAATTTTCTTGTAATGATGCTTCCGAGGCCGATTATCCTCAAAAAGACTGATTGCTAAGTCTTGAACAAACGGCTCATTAGGGATTCTTCCAACAAATGGATTCTTGCCCGCTTTCCTTTAAATATTTATTGGCTTTATTAAAATGGTCACAGCCAAACCACAGACCTCTATTGGCGCTCAACGGCGATGGATGTCCACTGATCAGAATTAAGTGCTTCTTGGGGTTTATGAGTTTTATTTTCGATTGAGCAAAGCGTCCCCAGAGCATAAAAACGACCCCTGATCTTCGATCATTTATTTCTTTAATTACGGCATTAGTAAAGTGCTCCCAACCCATTCTCTGATGACTTCCAGCTTGCCCACTAGAAACCGTTAGCACTGTATTAAGCAACAGCACCCCCTGCTCGGCCCAATGAGTCAGATCTCCGGATGTATTTTTTGATGACTTTTTTCCAAAGGCATTAAGATCCTCTTTATGAACTTCTTTCAAAATATTAACCAGTGATGGGGGTTTAGGGACCCCCTCAGGGACGGAAAAGGCCAGTCCATGAGCCTGGCCAGGGCCATGATAAGGATCTTGTCCCAAAAGGACGACTTTAACCTGGTCCAGCGGTGTTAATTCAAAGGCGCGGAAAAGTTGATCTTTGGGCGGAAAACATTGTAATGTTTCATATTGATCTGAGACAAACTCTTTGAGCTTAGCCCAATAGTCCTTACCCATTTCTCGAGTCATGAGCTCCTGCCATGAGTCGGATTGAATTAACTGCATTTGTCGTACTTTTGGGGTGAATTTAATCAAATTATAAGATTAATTTCTGCTATGAAAACGATTCAGCCGCAAACTATTAGTGATTTAGAGTTTGATCGGGTGCTCAATCAGCTGGCCCAAAGCGCCCTTACACAGGGCGGCAAAACCCGCTGCTTGGCCATTACCCCAATGATTGATCAGGCAGCTATAGAAATCGCTTTAAAGGAAGTTGAAGAGTATAAAGCCTCTATAGGCAGTGATCAAGGTTTTCCAGGACATCATTTTGATGCTTTAACAGAGGTGCTGCATCAGCTTTCAATAGAAAATAGCGTCTTGGAACTCAACGGATTTAAAAAAATCAAACACGTCTGTCTCACGACCGAGACAATTAAACGTTTTCTCAAAAAATTCGATCAGTTTTATATTATACTGAACCAGTATGCGGATCAAATACCCTATGTAGATCATCCAGTAAGTTTGATTGACAGTATTTTAGATCGATTTGGTCAGGTCAAAGACGACGCATCTCAAGAGTTATTATTTCTGCGTAAGTCCATTCTAAGAGTAAAATCCAGTATCAACAAGTCCTTTAGCCAAGCTTTATCTCGTTATGCCCAGGCAGATTTTTTAGATGAAATACGCGAGAGTGTAGTCGATAATAAGCGTGTTTTGGCCGTCAAAGCCATGCACCGTAAAAAGGTCAAAGGCGTCGTCATGGGTCAGTCTAAAACCGGTAGTATAGTCTACATCGAACCACAACAAACTCTTGAATTTGCTCAAGAATTAAGCAGTTTACTCTACCAAGAGATTGAAGAGGTTAAACGCTTACTGAAATGGCTCACTAACGCTCTTAGACCTTATATTACTGAGATTACACAATATGAGGAGTTTTTAATTCAGGTAGATGTCTGGCATGCCAAAGCACATTATGCTCATGCCATGAACGGGGTGCGCCCTTTTATTACAAAAGAACGAACCCTACAACTTAACAAGGCCTATCACCCACTTCTTTTTTTAGATCATCAAAAACAAAAGATAAAGACTTATCCTCAGTCCATAACCCTTGATCAAAATAACCGAATAATTGTGATCTCCGGACCTAATGCTGGAGGAAAGAGTATCACACTAAAGACTGTTGGGCTGCTGCAACTTATGACTCAGAGCGGGCTATTAATTCCTGTAGACCCCTCGAGTGAATTGTGTTTGTTTAAACGTATTTTAACCGACATTGGGGATCATCAATCCATCGAAAATCATCTCAGTACGTATAGTTATCGTCTTAAACAGATGAATTATTTTCTGAAGAAATGTCAAAAAGATAGTCTGTTCTTGATTGATGAATTTGGTACCGGAAGTGACCCTGAACTCGGAGGCGCTTTGGCAGAGACTTTTTTAGAAGAGTTCTACGCACGAGAGGCCTTTGGCATTATCACCACCCATTATACTAACCTTAAGCTTTTAGCCAATGAATTGCCCTGTGCCACCAATGCCAATATGCTCTTTGATGCGCAATCCCTAGAGCCCCTTTATCAACTGTTTGTGGGCGAAGCAGGCAGTTCATATACTTTTGAAGTGGCCCAGAAAAATGGGATTCCTTTTGGCCTAATAAACAGAGCTAAAAAGAAAATTGCCGGCGGTAAAGTGCGTTTTGATAAAACCATCGCCAGTCTTCAAAAAGAGCGTTCGGGGCTGAGGAACCTATCAAAATCTTTGAAAGAACAGGAACAGACGACAAAAGTTCAAGCAGAGGAACTCGCTCAAACCCAACAAAAAGTTCAAGAAAAACTTGAACGCTATCAAGAGGTTTTTGACGCCAATCAACGTTTGGTCGTTTTAGGGCGCAAAGTGGATCAACTTGCCGAGCGCTATCTAAACAAATGGACTAAAAAAGGGCTTTTGGATGCTTTGTTCAAACTTGTGATGCAAGAGAATGCAAAAAGAACACCGAAGGCTAAGCTTAAAAC
Source organism: Flavobacteriaceae bacterium (assembly GCA_038132955.1). GTDB lineage: Bacteria > Bacteroidota > Bacteroidia > Flavobacteriales > Flavobacteriaceae > BACL21. The sequence continues at coordinate 71,521 of JAYPSJ010000006.1, read as the reverse complement.
AGTCAGTGATTCCGCTGGTGCTACTGCGTCGCCAACAAAAAAACAAGCAAAAAATACAAAGCAAAAAGGCACGGTTGTAACTCAGGGTGAATCGAGTCAATCGAATAATAAAGCTGCTTTTGACCGTGAATTAAAACAAGAGGTAGATCAAATTCGTGCCACCAAAAAAGCCAAAAAACAAAAGCAACAAGCCGTAAAAAAGCAGGAGATTGTGGTCTTTAATATTGGAGACCGCGTTAGAATGATTGATGGGGTCGCTATTGGTACGATTGATAAAATTGAAAAAAATAAAGTAGTGGTAAATTATGGCATGTTTACCACTACGGTCAAAAAAGATTATCTGGAGAAACTATGAGCGGTTCAAAGGACTATAGAATTGTCGCCTTTGATGGCATCTGTAATCTCTGCAATAGCACTGTAAATTGGATTATCGACAATGATCCGAAACAGCAATTCAAGTTTATTGCTCTGCAAAATATTGATCGCCTAGAAAACTCAGGATTTGACCTTAAGGAATTAAAAATCAGTGAAAAACCAATCTCTGTAAATTCAGAATCGAATAAGGATGAATCACAGATGCAGTCTGTATATCTGATTGAACAAGGAAAAATATATAACAAATCGACTGCAGTACTTAGAATTTGTCGTCGACTTTCAGGCCTTTACCCCCTCCTCTATTTGTATATTCTTATTCCCAGACCACTGCGCGATACAGTCTATGAATTTATTGCCAAAAACCGCTACCATTGGTTTGGTCAACGAAAGGAGTGTCGCGTCCCATCTCCAGAATTAAAAGACAGATTTTTATAATCCCTGAGTGCGCTCTGGACAAGAGGCTAAAGTCTTTAGTCCTCTTGCGATTTATGCACCCAAATAGAAACCATGGCGTCTCCAGTGACATTAATTACAGTACGACACATGTCGAGTGGCCGGTCCACTGCGAAAATGAGCGCTAATCCAGCTTCAGGAATTCCAGCCTGAGCCAATACAATGATAAGCATGACCATACCAGCGCCCGGTACAGCAGCAGAGCCAATAGAAGCCAATGTCGCTGTGGCAATGATACCCATTTGTGTAGCAAAATCAAGTTCCATTCCAAAGGCCTGAGCGATGAAAACAGCGGCCACTGCTTGATAGAGGCTGGTTCCATCCATATTGATTGTTGCTCCAATTGGCAACACAAAACTGGCGACTTCTTTGCGCACCCCTAATTCTTCCTCCACGCACTCCATGGTTACTGGCAAGGTCGCTGCACTGGAACTTGTAGAAAATGCCAAAAGTTGGGCTGGAGAAATACCCCGAATAAATTTTAGAGGATTTTCTTTGACAACGAATCGAATGATTACTAAATAAATTACTACCAAAAACAACAACCCCATTAAAACACAAAGGGCATACCACAACAATGCAGCAAATAAATCAGCAGATGGCGCTTCAACGACCAAGGCAGCCATTAATGCGAATACTCCATAGGGTGCTAAGGCCATGATTAAATCTATCATTTTAAGAATGACATCATTGAGCCCATCAAAAAAGGCTTTTACAGGGGCCGCTGCAGTCTCTGGAATCATGATCAAACTCACCCCAAAAAACAAAGCAAAAAAGATTATTTGGAGCATATTACCATTGTCGGAAGCTGCCCCTACTATATTGCTTGGCACAAGGTCTACCAGTGCTTGTAGCGGTCCAGCCTCTCTTTGTTTTTCGGCTTGCTCCATTTTTTGAACGGCTTGACCTCCATAAGCTTCGAGTAATTCATTGCGCGTCTCTTGGGTTATTTTTTTTCCTGGAGCTACGAGATTAACCACCATTAAGCCTATAGAAACTGCCAATATGGTAGTAAATACATAGGTTAATATTGTCCTTAGTCCCATTTGGGATAGTCGACTTAAATCCTTTAGATCTGAAACCCCTTTTATTAAGGAGGCCAATATCAATGGCACGGCTATAAGTTTAAGCCCATTGATAAATATGGTGCCAAACGGTTTGACGTAATCAGTGATTAGCGCAGGTCCCCAGGTAATTTGACTCATGAACAGCGCTACAATAACCCCAAGGGCCATGCCAATTAAGATACGCCAGTGCAATGCGAGAGATTTCATGTTGTTATATTTTTGTGGTTCGGTCCATAAGGTAAGCATCAGCCAGAACTAAAGCGGTCATCGCTTCTACAATAGGCACTGCCCTAGGCACAACACAGGGATCGTGTCGACCCTTTCCGCTTTGGGTTTTGATGTTTCCTTCCTTATCCAATACTTCTTGTTCTTGCATCAATGTCGCTACGGGCTTGAAGGCCACTCTGAAAAATATAGGTTCTCCATTACTGATACCCCCCTGTATTCCTCCACTATGATTGGTCTGTGTACCGCCGTCTGGGGTGTAAAGATCGTTATGAGCACTGCCGCGCATCTTTGCCCCATCAAAGCCACTGCCGTACTCAAAACCCTTGACTGCATTAATAGTCAAAATGGCTTTACCTAAATTAGCGTGCAGCTTATCAAATATTGGACTGCCCCAGCCTAGTGGAACTCCACTAACTTGACAACTAATCACCCCTCCTACTGTATCTCCGTCTTTTCGCACTGATTTAATAAACTCTTCCATCTCTTGGGCCCAAGCCAAATTTGGAGCGCGTAACACATTTTGCTCGACTAACTCAAGCGCCTGTTGATCGATAATTCCAGAGAACTCATGAGGTCCCACAGCACTGACATAGGCCGCAATACTCACTTGCGGAATTATTTGTTTGGCAATGGCACCAGCCACTACCCAACTTACTGTTTCTCGGGCAGAAGCCCTTCCTCCACCGCGATGATCACGATGACCGTATTTTTTTTCATAGGTATAATCAGCATGAGAAGGACGATAAACCGACTTTAAGTGATCATAATCGCCGGACTTTTGATTGGCATTCTCAACCACAAAACCAATGGGACTTCCTGTGGTCACCCCTTCATAAATTCCAGACAGAAATTTTACTTGGTCGGGTTCTTTGCGCTGTGTGACAATAGCCGATTGTCCTGGCTTACGGCGCGCAAGTTCGATATTTATAGCCTCGAAATTAAGGACTAAGCCTGCAGGACAGCCTGATAAAATTCCACCCATAGCAGGACCGTGAGATTCTCCAAAGGTGCTCAAAGTCAGTAATGATCCAAAAATTGCCCCTGCCATATTGTGAATTTTAACAAATGTAGCCCATTGCCCTGAGAATTAAAAGAAAACTAGCCGCATTGAACAATCAATTTAAAAAGACGACTAACTACTTATATAATTACTAACCACACGAATAAAACTATCCCGTGTTTAATGAGTTAACCGGCCCTTAACATCATAACAGTACAATAAAATTAGGGTCATTAAAATTTAACTTTCCTGTGATGTTCTAATCATTCGCAAGACAGTTATTTGTGATTATTCTTCTATGAAACAAAAAGTCGATTTAGTAGTATTGTCCGACGTCCATTTGGGTACTTACGGGTGCCACGCCAAAGAGGTTCTGAATTATTTAAATTCTGTTAAGCCTAAACAACTGGTCCTTAACGATGATATTTTTGATATATGGCAATTTCGCAAACGCTATTTTCCTAAGGCCCATATTCTGATCATAAAGAAACTTTTTTCTTTTGCTGCCAAAGGAACTAAAATTTATTACATAACGGGCAATCACGACGAAGCATTAAGACGATTTGCCGGCACGAAAATGGGTAATATTCGAATCTTGAACAAGCTCACCTTGGAATTAGACGGTAAAAAAGCCTGGTTTTTTCACGGTGATGTCTTTGACGCCACCATTAAACACGCTAAATGGGTGGCCAAACTAGGCGGTTGGGGTTATGATCTCTTGATTCTTTTAAATAGACTCATCAATTTTGTTCTGCTGAAAATTGGGCGTGTGCGCTATTCGCTATCCAAAAAAATAAAAAAATAGTGTAAAAAGCGCGGTTAGCTTTATTTCTAATTTTGAAGAAACCGCCACGGACTTAGCCATAGAAAACAAATTTGACTATGTGATATGTGGGCACATCCATCAACCAAAGATTCAAGAATTCAAAAACAGTAAAGGCTCTACGCTTTATTTAAATAGCGGCGATTGGATCGAGAATTTATCGGCATTAGAATACCACAACGAAGCTTGGCGACTTTATTATTGGGATGAGAGTCACCGACAAGAACCTGAGTCACTCAGCGCAGAGGAGCGCGAAGAGGATAATGATTGGTCACACATTTTCTCGGCAATGACAGGCTATAAACGCAAATTAATCTGATACAAAAATCAGCAAAGGTATTGTTATATAAGGCCTAACAGATTTAATAGCTTTTAATCCCCATTATTTTCCAGAACCTTCAAAGCACCTCGAAGCACCGTAATGGGGTGCAAAGCTTTGCGCTGCGCACCATCAAAAATTTGATGTCGACAAGAAGTTCCATTAGCAACGATTACAGTATCTCGTTCTGCGCGACGAACTGCAGGCAAAACATGTAACTCAGCCATGGCCATACTGGTTTGATAGTGCTTTTTTTCAAAACCAAAACTACCCGCCATGCCGCAGCATCCCGATGGAATGATGGTTGGGCTATACCCACTGGGTAAATTCAGTATATCAAAAGTGTCTTTGACCTGCCCCAAAGATTTTTGATGACAGTGCAAATGGAGCTTAAGCTTTTGTTTGTTTTGAGTAAAATCTTTCGAAGAAATACGTCCATCGCGTGCTTCTTGTGCCAAAAACTCTTCTACAATAAAGGCTTTTGCTTGCCATTTCTGGGCCAAAGATTGATCTGAAGCCAGTCGCAGGTATTCATCCCGCAGGCCATACAAAGCCGATGGTTCTATGCCCAATACCGGGCCCTGCGCACAATTTTTTTCAAAATAAGTCAGATTTTGATCGATTATCGATTTTGCCTCATCCAAATAACCCTTGCTGAGCAGGGCCCGGGTACTATTTAACCCCGAAATACACACCACCTCATAACCAAGCCCTACCAGAAGCCCATAAGCGTCTTGTGCGATTTCAGGCTCTAAATAATCGCTAAATTCATCAATCCAGAGATAGACCCTTTTCCCTTTATTCTTCGGTGTTCTTTGAGTTTTATCTCCTGGATTTTGGGCCGTCAATCTCTTATCCTCAATGATTTTCTGACGCGATATATTAGATCCCGATGTTCCAGGCGCATAGTTCGAACGCGCCTCTTCTTCTCCTATAATTTGAGTAAATGATTTGTCTTGAAATTTAGGCAAACTGCGCTGTGGGGCTATCGCGTAATATTGTTTAATAACAAATCCAAACAATGCACTGTTTAATGGCTTTCTGAGTAAGGCGGGTATTTTATATAAATATTTATAATACAATGTATTATGCCCAAAAAACCGATCAGACTTCTTATTAAATCCCAATTTACGACGTTGATATTGAAGCTCTGATTTGACTGTGGCCATATCCACTTTACTCGGACACTCATTGTGACAGGCTTTACAGCCCACACATAAGTCAAAAACTTCACTTAAGGCCACATGCCCCCAACGCTCATGATCTGTATTCCCACTGCTCAAAACTTCTCTCAGGACATTGGCCCTTGCCCGTGTAGTGTCATGCTCATTTTTTGTGGCTTGATAACTCGGACAGAGCATACCCTGATGCTCATGACTATTGCGACAATCACCACTTCCATTGCATTGCTCACTCAGACGAAGTATGCCTTGCTGGTCAGAAAAATCATATTTAGTCTCTATGATTGAGGCCTTTTTCGTCTGCTCTACTCTAAAACGCTCATCCATAGGCCATGGATCGATAATTTTACCAGGATTCAAAAGGCCTTTGGCATCAAATATGGCTTTGACCTGTTTTAAAAGAGTATAATTTTTTGATCCAATTTGCTCTTTGATAAATTCGGAACGCACAATTCCATCACCGTGTTCACCAGATAAAGACCCTCTATATTGTTTCACCAATTTACTCACGGCCTCTGTAATACCGCGAAAATCCTTTTTACCCTGAGATTCTTTTAAGTTTAAAATCGGTCTGAGGTGCAACTCACCTGCCCCAGCATGAGCATAATACACCGCCTTCTGATTGAAAGTCTCCATGATATTGGTGAATTCGGCAATAAATTGGGGCAAGTCTTCTAGCGAAACCGCCGTATCTTCTATACAAGCCACCGCTTTTTTATCTCCAACCATAGCCCCGAGGAGTCCCAGACCAGCAATGCGTAACTTAATGGCCTTGTCGATATCTTCCCCAGTCAAAACCTGAACATCATAAGCGTGCCCTTGACCACTAAGATCCTCAATAAATTTATCGACTTGTTGGGACAAACCTTCCTGTTTTGAATCACGTAATTCACAAAACAAAACGGCTTTAGGCGATTCTTTGACAAAAAATCGATAGGTTTTATAAAGGCTATTTTGTGCCGTACAATCTAAGACTACATCATCGATGAGTTCACAGGTATACAAATCATGTTTCATGGCCGAAACAACATCAAGCATACACTTGTTCAAATCATCATATTGAAGGACCACCAAAGCATTATGGGCTCCAGGCAAATCATCTAAGGCAATAGTTATTGCCGTAGCTAACATAAGCGTCCCTTCGCTCCCACAGATAAGCGGCAACAAATCAAGGTCCACAGGGGCCACATTGTTTTCGCTCCATTGATCAGCAAGTAAATCCAACGCATAACCAGTATTGCGCCTGTGTATACTGGGCTTTGGGTAATGCAATAAAATCTCTTGACGCGCTTCAGAGGGATCGAGTATTTCTCTGACTTTGTTTTTTAAAAAAAGTGCCGCATTCGCTCCTTGATCTTCATTTGACTTAAGTTTGGCATTTGATTCATTGAACTCGGGAGTGAAACCGGGGCGACAAAATTCAACATATCGGCCATCAGCTAAATAACCCCTAACGGCTAAAACCTTATCTCGAGTAACGCCAAATTTTATTGAGGTTGTCCCACTGCTGTTATTGCCCATCATACCCCCAATAGTGCTCCGGCTTGAAGTAGATGTATTTGGACCAAAGAATAATCCATGTGGCTTAAGATATCGGTTGAGCTCATCCCGGACCACACCCGGTTGAACAGTGATTGTTTTTTGACTCGGATTAAAGTCTAAAAATTTATTTAAATATTGTGACACATCCACCACCACGCCATCACTCACACATTGCCCCGCTAAAGAGGTTCCCGCAGCACGGGGCGTTAAAGCAATATCTCGATCCCAGCACCATTTTAAAACTTCGGCGATATCTTGGTCTGATTTGGGAAAAACTACAGCTTTAGGCAGGTTGCGATAAACAGATGCATCAGTGGCATACATCATAAGGTGCAGTTCATCCCAATGACAACTCCCTGTCAATCTTTGGTCTAAATGGGAGAAATCAGTTTCTTGCGCCTTGATGCTAACCATAGTTTAAAGTTAACTAATTTAGGTGGGAGGGCTAATAATTTTAGGCCAATATCGATTATACAGAGATAACAGTCTCGGTAATAGTGCGCTTGTATAAGGCCTCATACTGTGGCACCACAAGATCAATAGAGAAATTGCTCGCTTGGGTCCGTGCCTGATCTTTAAATTGATCTAAAGTTGTGTCGTTTTTGAGGATAGATAAGGCGTTTTGGGCCATAGAATCCACATCGCCCACCTCAGATAAATAACCGCTGTAACCGTGTAAATTCACCTCGGGAAGACCACCTACATTTGTTGAAATCACTGGGACACGGCAAGCCATTGCCTCTAAAGCCGCCAAACCAAAACTCTCAATTTCAGAAGGCAACAAAAACAAATCAGATAAACAAAGAATTTTATGTATTTCATCACTATTGCCCATAAACTGCACCATAGATTTTAATCCTTTTTGCTCAATTAATGCCCTGGCCGGATCTTTATCAGGACCATCACCCACGATGATCAGACGTGCAGGGCACTTATGGGCAATACGATCAAAAATTTCAATGACATCCATAAGGCGCTTAACGGGACGCAAATTACTCACATGGGTGATGATACGCTCTTCGGGTCCTGCCATGGCGCTTCGTTCACATGGACCATCTTGCTGGCCCATCTTTGATAGATCAATAAAATTAGGAATAACCTCTATTGATTTATTGATGCTAAACTGATTTAGGGTATTCTGTTTTAAGCTTTCAGATACCGAGGTCACTGCATCACTATTATTGATACTAAAAGTAACAGCCGGTTTATAGAATGGATGATTTCCTACTAGTGTTATATCAGTTCCGTGCAGGGTGGTAACCATGGGGATATTTATACCTTCTTCACGAAGCATTTGTTGGGCCATATAACCCGCATAGGCGTGGGGAATAGCATAATGCACATGTAAAAGTTCAATATTATAGTCCTTGACTACATTAAGGAGCTTGCTGGACAAGGCTAATTCATAGGGTTGATAACGGAATAAAGGATAATCTGGAACAACAACCTCATGAAAATGAACATGATGGGATAATAGTGCTAGTTTCACAGGCTGTTTATACGTGACAAAATGCACTTGATGGCCCATATCGGCCAAGGCGATGCCGAGTTCAGTGGCCAAAACACCACTCCCACCAAAGGTTGGATAACAAACTATCGCAATATTCATAAGCCGTAGTTCAAAATAAACATTACCCCATGCAAACTATTTCAAAATAGCCTCATAAATCGCAGACTGAATTTTAGTTCTTAGATCACTGCTGATCAGGGCACGATTTTCCGCAGTAGGATAAGTTCTATTGGACAAAAATACATAAACAACTTCAGCTTCAGGGTCAGCCCAAGCAAAAGTTCCGGTAAAACCACTATGACCGAAGCTTGCCATTGATACGCAACCACAGGTCGGGCCTTCTTCTTCAAGCTGTGGCTTGTCAAAGCCCACGCCCCGCCGAACGTCCTCACCACAGAAGTAACAAGTATTAAAACGATCTATGGTGCCTTCAGAAATCCATCTTTGCCCGCCGTAGCTTCCCTTCCACAGATACATTTGCATCATTTTGGCCACGTCCAAAGCGTTAGCAAATAAACCGGCATGACCCCCTACACCACCAAGCATAGCTGCCCCAGGATCATGGACATAACCATGAACCTTTTGTTGGCGAAAATATTCATCTTGTTCGGTGGGAACGATTTGATCTAAGCCAACCTTATTCTTAGGCAAATAATCCATACTCCAGGCCCCTATCGGTCCATAAAAGCGCTCATAAGTTAGGCTATCTAATGAATTTTGATTCGTACGTTCTAAATAATTCTGTAATAGGTAAAAGGGCAGATCACTGTACTTGTAAATCACTTTGGGCAATAACTCACTATCTCTAATTTGAGCCATGATACTGTCTTTATAATCACGGCGCATGTAAAGATCTTGAGCCACAGGAATATCAAATTTATAGGACACAATAGAATCCCTTTTTAACCCTATTGTATCTGTAAACAGTGTATCGGCAATGATTGTCGGTGTGCTGCGATAATATTTGGTCAAAGGTAAGGCCGTAATAGAATCAACTGTCGTGCGATAATAAGGGATCCAAGCCTGAAACCCAGCATAATGCGACAGCATGCGCAATAGGCTAATACTGTCTTTATTGCTCTGGGCAAACTCAGGCAACATGGCCTCTACGGTGGTTTCCATATTGACCGCACCTTGATCAAAACTTTGCATTACCAAAGGTAAAGTGGCCAATATTTTTGTCAAAGAAGCTAAGTCATACCGGTCTCTAGCACGAACCTTTTGAATACTATCGTAGGTGTGGTAACCAGCCGAACGATGATATATGATTTGTCCCTTTCGAGCAATCAGTACCTGTGCCCCTGGAAACATGCCTTGACTTAAACCCAAGTCGATCAAACTATCCACTTTCTTTAGTTTTTCGGAAGATACCCCTACCCCTTCCGGGATTCCGTATTTTAACATAGGTCTGACTTGCGTCTCAAGACCAGAGCCCTGGGGCCAATGTATTAAGTCTACGGGTAATTGACCTTGAGCGCTGATCGCACCAAATATAAGTTCAGCGGCAGCTTTTTGACCAAACAAACTATTTTGATAAGCCAAAATCACCCCTTCTAAATTAGCAATGGCATCAATTTCATTTAAGGCATAAGGCTTGGCAAAAAGGGTTAATACAACCTTGTGTGCCCGGGCAATTTCATGGATCCACACTTTAGTCTGGTTACTTAATTTATGGGTTTTCCAAGGATTTTCATTGGACATGTGGACTCCAATAATCACACGATCAAAACCCTGGAGCTTCGATAAACATTCATCGAGTGTTTTGGCCTTTATGTGTTCCACCTTATTGTATTGAAGCAGTTGATCATAAAACACCTCACCTGAATCTTCGCCTAAGCCCACATAGGCCACCCTTTGTTTTTGATTGAGACTCAAAGGCAGTATTTGCTCCTTGTTTTCAAGCAAGGTTACGGCAGATTCCATTAATTCTAAATGCAAAGCATCATCCTGGGGTCTATTTAGGTCTTCGAAAAGATGATCGGTACCGATGGCCTTGAACTCGTTTGCACCGAACAGATATTTAGTTTTCAGAATCTTTTTAACCGAATGACTCAGTCGGTCCTCACTTAGCGTTTTATTCTGATAAGCCCATTTAAGACGTTCTATAGTTGCCGGGACATCCTCTGGAATGAGCAATATATCATTACCCGCCTCGAGAGCAGCCAAGGCAATATCTGCAGGGTTTTTGAAATCTGCCACACCCTTCATATTCAGTGCATCAGTAAAAATAAGCCCCTTGAAACCCATTTCTTTTTGTAGTAAATCAGTAACCACTGGCTGAGACAAAGAAGTCGGCCAACCTCTTTTACCGGTAATTTTAGGCACATTGAGATGTGCGACCATAACACTTCCCAATCCTGAGCGAATTAATGGGCGGTAGGGATAAAGCTCAACTGATTTAAGTCGTTTGCGATTAAAATCCACGGTGGGCAACGTTTTATGCGAATCTTTATCAGTGTCCCCATGACCTGGAAAATGTTTGGCATTGGCCATTACTCCAGCGGACATCATGCCTGACATGAATTCAAACGCAGACTCAGTAACTTGCTCTGGATCAGAACCAAATGCCCGATTGCCAATTATTGGGTTTTTTGGATTTGTATTAAGATCAACTACTGGAGCAAAATTAATGTGCACCCCCATTCTGCTGAGATGTTCCCCGATATGTTGCCCCGTTTTACGAATCAGTTCGCGATTTTTCACTGCCCCCAAAGTCATATTCCATGGGAAAGCATAGGTAGAATCCAAACGCATGGCCAGGCCCCACTCTGCATCCATGGCCACCAAGAGCGGGACGGGACTTAATTTTTGAAAACGATTCAGCCAATCGACTTGTCGTCCTGGACCTCCTTTGGAAAAAATAACCCCACCAATATGAAATTCTGCAATTTGGTTCTCTAATTTTTTGCGTTTTTCAGGCCCTTCTTGTGAAAAGGCATCAATCATCAAAAGTTGACCCAGCTTTTGCTCCAGGCTCATACCGGCGTAAACACTATCGACCCATTGCTGTTGCTTTAATGAATTGTATTGATCGATTAGTGGATCCAAAGATATAGACGATAAATCATCATCTGTTTTGCTTTGAGCAAATGCCTGAAACTGCGCGTTGCAAAGCGCAAAAATCAAAACTAATCGAGGCAGAAATTGTTTAATCAAAATAAAAGCTAATAAAGACCTAAGTTAGAAACCGGTTATGCCAACTCTCAAAAGCAGGCACCTCCCAGTGGTATTGGTATTCCTCTTTGGTATTTACCAAATTATTAAAGACCACTGTATTTCGGGAAACTGACTTGTTTTTGGCCATTTTTTTAAACTCTAATAAAGGTTTGTGCGCAATATGTTCTCCCGAGTAAAAGGTGACATTCATTTTATCGAGTAAATCAATTCCAAGTTGATCTTGAAGCGATTGAATAAAACGCACCGAGGCATCTATACTGCAACCCGAGGCTGCCGCTTGTTCCTGATTTAGCCCAATAACTATAAAACGATCATAGGGCACATCAAAGCCAGCCATAAGATCAGCACCGTGAGCTGTCCATTGGGTCAAAAATTCTGTGGTCCGCTCCTTTACGAGTTTAACCTCGTCTTCAGAGAGTTTTCTATTAGAGGGATATATCCAAATTCGGGCATGATCTGGCAAACTATCAAAAGGAACCAACATGTCGTTTTAATTAAATTATAAATCGGCAGCCTTGGCAATAAGCTCAGCTACATCCATTACCGCCACTTTAGATTCTGCGCCTTTGGCAGTCACCCCGTCAGTCATCATCGTATTACAAAACGGACAGCCCGTAACGACGTATGAAGAACCAGTACCTATAGCCTCCTCAGAGCGCTCGATATGAATGTCCTTATTGCCCTTCTCGGGTTCTTTGAACATTTGAGCGCCTCCTGCACCACAACACAATCCTCGTGACTTACAACGCTTCATCTCGATGAGTTCAGATTCTAAAGCTGATAAAAGGGCACGTGGGGCTTCATATTCACCATTGGCCCGACCTAAATAACAAGGATCGTGATAGGTAATTTTTTTACCCCGGAAGCTGCCTCCAGTAACCTTGAGTCGGCCAGAATCCAGCAAATGCTTTAAAAACTGGGTGTGATGCATCACCTGATAATGGCCACCCAATCCTGGGTATTCATTTTTTAGTGTATTGAAGCAATGGGGGCAAGTCGTCACAATCTGCCCCACGCCATATCCATTGAGTACCTCAATGTTCATCATGGCCTGCATCTGAAATAAAAATTCATTTCCAGAGCGCTTGGCTGGATCGCCAGTGCATCCTTCCTCGGCTCCAAGTACAGCAAAAGAAACACCGCTGGCCTGAAGCAATTTTGCAAATGCTTTAGTTATTTTCTTGGCACGGTCATCAAAACTTCCAGCACAACCAACCCAGAAAAGTACTTCAGGTAATTTTCCAGTAGCCTGGCACTCTGCCATTGTCGGCACGTTTAATGACTGTTCCATAAAACGGGTTTTAATCGTTAAATACTTGAATGGTCACTTCTTTTTCAACCAAATCAGTAAATTTTCCGTTGTAACGTGTGGCCTTGACCAAATGATTGTCGATCCAATGATAATTGCCGCCACGTGGTTTACCCATGAGTAGACTGTGATATAAAAAGCCATGTTTGGCGAGCCACTCTTCGGTAACTTGACGATGTTCTTCAGTTCTTGAGGTAAAAAAGCAGATGATATGCCCTTGCTCATACCAGCGGTTCAAGGTTTTTAGGGCATCGGGATATAGTTCTGCTGTACCCATACGTTCTGGTTCTTCATTTGGAATATCATCGCAAATAGTCCCATCTATATCAATAAGATAATTTTTAATACCTTCTGGCAAAACGGGACTCACCGTTTGCCCTCCATCTTCTTTCTTGTTCAATAAATGATCTGCGTTATTGCCCATTTCTTTTTATTTATTCATTAATCCAATTAGCGCGATCCTGCTGATTAAACGGCCAAGGCGCTGCATTATTTTCAATATTATTCATAGTAACGTTTAATTCGGAAGGTGCTGCAGATTGCTCCATTACCAAATACTGGCGCATCGACATAATAATCGATACCGGATCAATGCTTACCGGGCAAGCCTCTACACATGCGTTGCAGGTGGTACAGGCCCATAACTCCTCACGAGTAATGTAATCGTCTAGAAGTTGTTTGCTGTCTCCTTCATTAGGCAGGGCCATGAGTCGATCCCGCGTATCCATCATTATTTTTCTAGGAGAAAGTAGCTTTCCTGTTTGGTTCGCAGGACACTCACTGGTACATCGGCCGCACTCCGTACAGGTCATTGCATTGAGTAATTGAACCTGCGTTAGATCGGTGACATCACTCGCACCAAACTTTTCTGGAACTGATCCCTCTGGCGGAGCCGCATATGGATCTGCAGTAGGATCCATCATGAGCTTAACTTGATCGGTTACCGAATCTAGATTTTCAAATTGTCCTGCTGGGGTCACCCTGCCATAATAGACATTGGGGAACGCCAGTAGTATGTGTAAGTGTTTTGAAAAATAGAGATAATTTAAAAAGCCTATTATCCCGATTATGTGTGCCCACCAACAAATACGCTCCACTAAATGCATTTGCTCTAGCGACCAGCTTTGAATAAAAGGATAAATCAATCCAGAAATCCAATTTCCCTGATTCATTTGTTGAAAACTTAAATCGGTGGCATTCATCATCAAAAATAAACCCATAAGGACCATCTCGAAATAAAGAATAAGGTTGGCATCTGTTTTAGGCCACCCTTTCATTTCAGAAGACAAAAAACGCTTAATACGCACGACATTTCGACGCAGCCAAAAGACCCCAACAGCAACAAATACTAAAACCGCCAAAATTTCAAAAGTACCGATAAGACCCCCATATATTGGCCCCATAAATTGAAAAACGCGATGGGCACCCAATAGCCCATCAATGACAATTTCAAGTACTTCAATGTTGATTATGATAAAGCCTAAATAAACGAGCACATGCATTAAGCCAGATACGGGTCTTTTCACCAATTTAGATTGGCCTAATGCGATATAAAGCACATTACGCCAACGCTGCTTTTTATTATCTAATGGACCCACAGGGCGACCTTTTTTAATAGCAGCTATTAGGCGGCGCATATTGTAGGTGAAGTATCCTACGCCAGCAGTCAAGATTAGCGCAAAGATTATATTTGAAAGACTAGGCCAAAATCCCATCAATCATTTTTTTTGTTACTGCTATTATCCTCTGCTTCTGATTTGCCAAAAAGTGAAAAATGCACATAACGTTTTGGGCGTTCTTTAATGTCTTTTAATAAATTTTGGGCTTCCTCGGTAAAGGTTCTTAAATCATCGTATAACCCCTTATCTTGCATCAAAGCACCAAGAGTCCCTTGGCCTTCCGCCATAGAATTGGTGATTTTATTGAGTGCATTTATTGAGCCTGATAGAACTTTGAGCATTTGCGCGGTATTTACTGCTGCAATGGAGTCCGTAATGGTTTCGAGATTTGTCGAAGTTTTTAATATGCTCTTAAAGGCCGCATCTAACTCATTTTGATTTCGATCAACCAAAACATTTAAACCCGTTGCAGTTTGACTGAGCTGATCCATGGCCACACTCAAACTTTCCATACTCTTGCGCAAGTTTTCTTTCGATTTTTTATCCAAAATTTGATCCACATCAGAAAGGACTGAATCAACCTTAGTCATTGTTGAGAGTAAACTTTTTTCAATGGGCGAGAATTTTTCAATAAGCCCATCGATCATGCCCGATTCTAATTCACCGGCTAAAGTATCTCCCGAACGCGCTATAACAGGATCTCCAGTAGCAGGAAGTATGGCTAGATTTTTACCTCCTATAATTCCGGAGGCATATATCTTTATAACGCTACTTTTGGCGAACTCAAATTCATCTTCGATCTCAAAAGTTACCAGGACCGCATCTCCATTTTTATTGGCTAAAGACAATTCTTTGACCTTACCCACACGCATCCCGTTTATGGTTACAGGAGCACCGGCTTCCAACCCAACCACATTTTCATAAATAACATAAAACTCTCTTGAGGTTTGAAAGAGTTTTGAGTTTTTCATGTACTGATATCCTAGGATGAATAACAAAATGGAAATTACTGCAAAAACACCGGTTTTTATTTCTCTGGAAAAGCGCAAGGCATTGAATTTAGGTTATATACAAATTTAAGGATTATTCAGCGATGTGCAGAGATGAAAACGGCCAAAAATTGGCAGTTTATTCACGATTAATTGTTTAAAACTTCTGACAAGGAAACGCGCTGATTTTGTTTAAAGGCTACAATATATGCCTGCTCGTATCCACTAGCTCTTGCCTGGGTTTGAAGACGCTCTGCTTGGGCATAATCAGAAGTGCTGCCATAGTAATAGCGATACAAGCTACCATCTTTGCTTCTGCTTACCTCTTTAAGCCCATTAAAGTTATAGGCTTTAGTGGCTAATTCGCGACTGCTCGCCGCAATCTGAACCTTAAAAATAATTTCTGAAGATCCCTGTGAAGATCCTGAATTTTTAGCATCTAAATTTGATTCTGATTCAGGCTTTGGGTCCCCTGTTTCGGAGTCAGACGCTGATTCCTCTTGACTCAGGTTCGGTAAGTTAATTTGATTTTGATTGGCGTAATCTATTTCGGTTTTATATTCCAAAATACTGCGTGCAATCTCACTTGCCATCTCTTTACGACCTAGTTTTGAATTCAAATAAGGGCCTTCACTATTGTTGGTTAAAAAACCAAGCTCAATCAACACACTGGGCATATAAGAATGGTGTAACACCCAGAATACATCTTGACGCACACTACGATCTTTACGCTTTAAATTGTTGACTAGATTTTTTTGAATTAATCCTGCCAAGCGAATGCTTTGGTCAAGATATTCCTCCTGTAACAACGTAAGGCCAATTAATGATTCAGGAGCAGAAGGATCAAATCCCTTGTAGCGCTCTTGATAGTTTTCTTCAAGAAAAATCACCTCATTTTCTTTCTTGGCAGTATTGAGGTTTTTATCGCTTTTACTGAGTCCCATAACAAATGTTCCCGCACCATAAGCCTGGGAATTATGTGAATCACAATGAATCGACACAAAAAGATCCGCATCGGCTTTATTGGCCACTGGCGCACGGTCATATAGCTCAATAAACACATCCTTTGTGCGTGTGTAAATCACTTGAACCCCCTGCTGTTTCAACAGCTCACCTACTTGAAGGGAGACATCTAGCACAATATCTTTCTCTTTAAAACCATTTCCCAAGTTCCCTGGATCTTTGCCGCCGTGCCCGGGATCAATTACCACAACAAATGGTTTGTTCTGACCGAAAATTTCATGTGGCAAACCAAGGACCATCCATATAAATAGCGCCAACAAACAAAACCGGGAAACTCCAGATATTCTCAAGACATACGTAAGTGCCAAACGCATCGTTATTACTGGGGAGTATTAATTATCGTTAATTAAAAATCAAGCCAAAAATTATATGTAATTTTGACTTACAAATACTAAGCCAATTTATAAAAACAACCCCTTTTGGCCTTTGGTTATTCTGTAACTTATTAAAAAAGTTGTTTACAATAATCGTCTATCGCCCTTGCAGCTAAACCCAAATAAATTTCGCTATGCACTGCTCCTATTTTTAGGAGTTTTTGGTTTGGCTTTAGCTCAAAATTCGGCAGACAGTATTGCGCGCACAGCATCTAATACGGACACCTTGGCGATCATCAAAGCCCAAGACAGTCTCTTGCCTCAATCTGTGGTCAATGACACCTTAGTAAGTAGGCCGGAATTTCTAGAAGATTTAGTGGATTATTATGGTGAGGATTATGTTTATATGGACCAAGAAAATTCGAGGGTCTATATGTACAATAAAGCTTTTATGACCTATTTAGATTACCGCATTGATGCTGGTGAGATAATTTTAGATTATTCAAAAAACGAAGTTTACGCCAGGGGTATTGATAGTGCTGGAATATACAGTCAGCTCCCTGTTTTTGTTCAAGGCAATAACAAAGTACAACCGGATTCGATTCGTTTTAATTTTGAAACTAAAAAAGCACTGGTCTTTAATTCTCGAACGGCCCAAAATGACATCAATATGTTGTCTCAAATAACCAAAAAGGAAAACGATTCGGTGTATTTTATGCGTAATATTAAATTTACCACTTCTGAAAATGTAGACGATCCGGAATATTACTTTTACACTCGAAAAGCTAAATTCGTTCCGCAAAAGAAGGTCGTTACAGGCTTAACCAATATGTACATTGCCGACGTGCCTACTCCTATTGGTTTGCCATTTGCCTTTTTTCCACTTGCCGAAACGCGAGCCTCAGGATTTGTTATTCCAAATATTGGTGAAAATAATAATCGAGGATTTTTCTTGCAAAATGGTGGGTATTATTTTGCCGTAAACGATTATGTGGACTTAACCGTACTGGGAGATTACTATACTAACGGATCCTATGGTTTGCGCATGGACAGTGATTACGCTCTGCGCTATAAATTCCGAGGAAACCTCAGTGTTCGTTATGAAAATTTGATCAATAGCGAACGTGGATTTCCAGATTTTACCCAAAGCAGTCTTTACAATATTCGATGGCGCCACACCCAAGATCCAAAAGTAAATCCGAGTACACGCTTTAGCGCCTCCGTAAACCTTGGAAGTAGTCGTTACCTCCAGCAATCGATAAACCAAACCAATAATGCGAGTCAGCTGGTCAATACCCTGAGCTCTTCGGTCTCTTTTGCAAAAAGTTTTGATACTGAACCCGCCATTCAATTTTCGGCGGCCGCCACCCACAGTCAAAACACCCAAACTCAGGTGATCAATATGTCATTGCCTAACATCAACGCAAGTATTTCCAGGATTTTTCCATTCGCTCCAAAAGACGGAGCAAAAAAAGGAGTTTTTCAAAATATTAACTTACAGTATGATGTCACGGCAGAAAACCGAATCACCACAACAGATAGTTTGTTTTTTAAGCCTGAAATGTTTGATGGCGCTGAGGCTGGGGCACGTCATTCTATACCACTAGGAACAAACTTTAAATTATTCAATTATTTGAGTGTTTCATTGGGCAGTAATTTTCAAGAGACTTGGGTGGGCAAGACCATAAGACGCTCTTACGATCCAGAACTTAATGGTGGACTGGGCGGTGTGGTTCAAGACACAGTCTCTGGCTTTGATAGTTACAGAACTTATGGGTTTTCAGCTGGATTAGGCACGACTGTTTACGGGACATTTAATTTCGGTAAGGATAAAAAAATTCAGGCCATTCGCCATGTAATTCGTCCTACAATGAGCTATAACATCAGTCCTGGCTTTGAACAGTATTATGAAGAATATACAATCCCTTCTGCCGACCCCGAGGTCAACGCCGAAGTCCAACAATATTCCCGCTTTGAAAACACCATCTATGGGGCGCCAGGAAAATTATTTTCAAGCAGCATGAGCTTTGCCTTGAGCAATACGTTAGAAGCCAAAGTTCGCAATCCCGATACAACATCAACAGAACCTAAAAAGATTGCCCTACTCAATAATTTTAATTTATCTACGGCCTATAATATTACTGCGGATTCATTGAATTGGAGTAATGTTCAGTTTACAGGAAGTATTCCTATTATTAAAAAACTTGATTTAAACCTAAATGGTTCCCTTGACCCATATGCCTTAAACGCTAATAATCAGCGTATTAATACTTTTAACATCAATAATGGTGGTAGTTTATTCAGGTTAGTCAACGCTAATATGAGCTTTAATTATTCTTTTTCTTCCAAAGATTTTGACGGAAGTGGTGATGAGGATGATGACCTAGATGACCCCAATTTTAATAATGATACCTTTCGCAATGGGGGTCGCCCTGATGATTTATTTGGCGATGGACGTGATATTGCGGATCTGCGTGGAGATGATCCTGTCGATAAAAACAAAAAAGATGAGGATGAAAAATGGTACAACAACAGTATTCCATGGGATTTCAGATTGGCTTATACCGTAACTTATGGCAACCAGTTAAGACAAAACGAAATCAGTTCTAACTCATTGATGATGAGTTCTAACATTAGCCTTTCTCCACGATGGAAAATAGGAATATCTTCAGGTTACGACTTCAAGAATAAAGGGATCACTTTGACCCAGATGCGTTTTGAACGCGATTTAGAAAGTTGGGTTATGCGTTTTAGTTGGACGCCAATCGGTGCCCGAAACACCTCTTGGAACTTCTTTATCGGAATCCGAGGCAGTATATTGCGCGATATAAAATACGACAAACGACGAGAAGCAGATCGTCGACTTTAAACAATCTTAAACTTCAAAACTCATGAAACAAATCATTCATACTGAAGATGCCCCAGCCCCAATAGGTCCATATAATCAGGCGGTGCGCATGGGCAATACTGTTTATACTTCTGGACAAATTGCAATTGACCCTAGTTCTGGATTGCTCGTTGAAGGTTCTATTAGTGAGGAAACTCATCAAGTAATGCGCAATATGCAGGCTGTTTTAAACGCTGCAGGACTCAATTTTTCACAGGTCCTCAAGAGCACAATTTTTATCACCAATATGGATGATTTTGGGGCCATTAACGAGGTTTATGGCAGTTACTTTGATTCAGATACTGCGCCAGCGAGAGAAACTGTTCAAGTGGCCCGATTGCCAAAAAATGTTCGGGTTGAAATTTCCATGATTGCCGCGGACTAAACTGATCCAAGAGAGTACAATGGAATGCCTTGTAATTGATTAAGCCTTATAAGGTTTCACGGTCAATACGCTTTCCGAAAAGTTTGTAAAACAATTCTTGAAAAGTGACAAAATCGACCGTGTATGATGCACCTGCGCCTTGTTCAAATATTTGATCTTCTCCAATAAATTGCAAGTCTGCTTGGCGGTTAAAGAAGTTCATCCTCAATGACCCATCATCATTAACGAGCCACTGCACTTGTATATCCCCGGCTACTGCTGAATCATTAGCCCCACCTACAGGGACGGCAACTTTTCCATTTATCAGCACTCGTTCGGATATTTGTGTACTGATTTGTACCCCAACATTGTATTCTAATTGGGCGTTCAAATCAACTTGCCTGGTCCCGATCGTCGGTAAAATTTTAAACTTAGAGTCACTATCCGCAAGTAAATCCGCCACGAGTTTGTTTACACGCTCGGTCAATGTGCCCACTATATTTTGGCCCCCATCTCCTTGGAATGCTCCAGTAGCCGCAAGATAGATCGCCTGAAGCTGTCTTTGTTCTCTTTCATTGAGTTTTACATTAAGCTCATCTCGCACCGAGGAGGAAACATTGGGAAAATCAAGCTGAAAGTCTAGTTCTGGCTGCATGATTTGTCCTGTTAAATTCAGCAGCACTTCTACGTCTACGGTACTGTTTAGGGTTGGATTATCCAACAGAGCCGAAGGATTGACATCTTCTACACGGTATTTAGCAGTCAAATCTAATTGAGCTTGATCGGCTGCGCCATTCCAAGAAATGCGTCCTCCGGGCACCACATCGATAGTTTTATCTACAATGCCCCCGTACTTAAAGTCATAATTTCCTTGAATTACAACAAATTCACCCCACATCTTGAATTTGCCTAAAGTATTAATTTCTATAAACATTAAACCCGTACCACGGCCCTTAAACTTCGACTTATTCGCAGGGTCCACAAGGATTTCAACTTCCGCTTGATCATTTATATCTAAATCAAAGTTGACAGTGAGCCCCTTAATCTCATCGGGAACGAAAGTTGTGCCATCTATCCGGGCTTTCTTCTCCTCAGGAGAAATGAAGCGTATAAAGGAATCATCGCCCACTGTGGTGACATCTGTTATTGGAATTTTAAAGGTAGTTCCCTTTTGTGTTCGGGCGGTTACTTCAATCACTAATTCATCAGCAGGTCCTGCGATGGTTGCTCCACCGTCTATAAAGGTTGTTCCGTAATACAAAACCGATTCTTCTGCAGGAGTATCTAGAGCTAAAAATCGATCTGTAGTCATTTCTAAATCCAACGCCCAATCGCCAAAATTTTCGTGAGTGACAACACCGCTGAGCATGGCTTGGGTTTTATATTTAAGGTCTGTTATTTGTGTAGGAGGAATACTAAATGCGCCATTAGAAATATCGATACGTGCTTTTTCCTGTACGCCTAAATCAATATTCAAATAAGGAATCCTGAGACTGGTTTTGATTAAGGTCAAATCCCCTGTGACTACAGGTGCGTTGTACAAACCTTGTACCCTTGCCCGTCCATCGACCATTCCTTCAATATTGCTCAGTACCGTTTTGCCTAATGGACTCAAAGCTTTTAGATCGAACCCCCGTAAACTGAGATTCATATCGAGATAAGGCTGGTCTTTTTCAAGGTCGATGGCTCCAATGGCTTTGAATTTATTTTTACCATCCTTATTGAGCGTTGAATTAATGCGGTATTGGGTCAAATCTTTATTTCCCGAAATTCCTACGCTTAAATCACCCATGGGTACTTCATTTATGGCGAAATCAGATAGCAACAAATTTGAACTTGGAAAATAATTTTCCTCAATCTTCTTAAACTGAAGTCGTCCATTGAGCATCCCCGCTAATTTCAAATCCTCAATGCTGGGTAATATGTGATCAATATTAACCTGATCAAAATCCATTTCCAAATTCAAATCAGTTTGAGCATCGCGAAAACCACTAAAGGTTATTGTTTCTGATTTATTGGACAGAATTAAAGGTGTGAGACGCAGATCTGCATCGCTACCTATGGTTAGCCGATGGGTCTGAGGCTGATTTTCTTTATTGAATTGCCAAATCTGATCGCCCAAAATAAGAGTAGATGGGTTTAATCCGATAACGGCATTATCCAGACTATCTTTGGTTTGAAATAAGTCAAGAACATAATCGTCTTGCTTGTTTTTACCTCCTTTTAAACTGATTGTGGTATTAATCGTATCGGCTAGAGCACCATTGACCCACCGCAAATCATTAAAATAGCGAGAGCCTGTGTATATAGAGTCAACAGAAATCGCAGATCGATAGAGCTTGTGGTCATTGTCTATAGAAATTTTCACCCCTCCCAAGTAATTCCCCAACAAGAGTAACTCAGGCGCGGAAAAATCTAAAGTGAATTCCTCGACCTCATCCGTCACAAATCCACTTATTTGTGTATCTGTGCCTAATTCTAATTCAGGGACAAACAACTCAACAATTTTGTGATAAACCTCAAAATCAAAATTTAGGCTTTGATTTGTGGTCACCGGCTCAGGCAAGTAATTAATGTATGAAGTACCCAGGGCGTTTTGGAATAAAAGAGGCAGTTCAGTCCAATTAAACTGTCCGAACAAGCTGCCTTTAATGACATCTGGAGAATCTATTGTTAAGGTCTTTTTCGCGGGATCATTGTCTAAATTTAAAGTCAAGTCCTCAAAAAAGTAATAACGTTCCTTAGTCTGATAAAAAGTATTGGCCAGAACCAATGAGCCAGACAAAGATTCATAATTGGGCCCAAAAGCCTCTGCCTTAAAAGAACCTGAAAATTCGGCCACAGAATCTCTTTGGATTATACCCAGGGTATGTAAGTCTGCAAAATCGACTAAAGCATTTAATTCCAGGCGTATCTGCTCAGGACTCTCCTCTCCGCTTAAGGTTCCCGAACTTTGTAAAAATTCATCAGCAATAGCCCAAGTCCATTTTTGGAAGGGCGCCACCAAATCAGCATTAAACTCGATATTTTTATAGGTGTACCCAAGATACTGAACACCTTCTAAGGTTGCTGAAATCTGGGTATTTAAACGCTCCGAGCTAAAACCACGCCCCTTGATTGTGGCAGTACCCCTCACCCCACCTATGGCCTTATCTCCAATTAATCGACCGATTTGAAAACCTTTGGTGGTAATACTGGCACTATAAAAAGCGTATTCCGAACGGTCCAAATTTCCCAGCTCAAAATTCGTATTTATTCGACCCAAGGCACTGCCTAAGGCACCTTCAAATGTTAAAACATCTCCTTGCAAGCGCAAATGTCCGGACATTGAAGCTTTGCCCAGTCTTTTTAATGAGTTCGGTAAATTGGACCCTAAGTCCTCTGGCATAAATTCGATGAGATCATCACGACGACTGGTTAATTGCATATCCTCAATATCCAAATAAAATGGTTTATCATTGAGCATATTTTTTAACCTTACTTCCCCGTTTAAATAAGATTGTCTATAATTGAGCTCGGCCTTACTCCAAGTAAGGTCATTTAATGTACCGTGTAATCCTCCCGAAAGTCCTATAGAGCCAACTTTGTCAAAGGCGTCATACCAATTATTAATATCTGCGGTGGACAATACAGAACCCTTTTCCAGGTCAATTTCGAGATAAACCTTATCTGAAAAATCACTCATTCCTTGAGGATAAGACATAGATAATTCGCCGCGTATATCCGAAAATTTCCGAGTAATTAAATTCATATTGGCGATACCCATTGACGTGCGGTCGTAGTAATAATCCCCAGAAAGTTTGGACACATTAAGTCCAAAATTACTTTCAAAACCCATAGAAGTAATCTTGGCCCCCAGGTCTGGACCACTAATTCTAAAATCAATAGCTCTTAAAAAAACATGATGAAACGCCAAATCTTGTAAATATTCCGGGTTGCGATCTTGAATTTCAATTCTGGTATCTTCCAAAGTTAAACGCCCCACTAAAAGCACAAATGGAGCTTCATAAGTCTCTTGCGTCTCGGAGGATGGAAATTGGGCCAAAAAATGGTCTAGACTATGTATCTGTTCCTCTGGGTATGTTATAATTCTGAGTAGCGCATCATCCAAAGAAAGACGACCAAAGGTCCACCTATTGGCCTCAAGATCTTTTAAGCTCAATAAATTTGTGCTGATTTTGGCCGCTTGAATCAATGTGTCTTGATGATGGTCTAATATCAAAACACCACGCAAGTCTATCACTCCTTTCCAATTAAGCCCCAGACGTTCTACGGTGACATCAACACCAAATTCGTCATTTAATTTTTCTGTAAGCGATTGGGCTAATGAAGATTGCACCTTTGGTATACTAAAAACTATAAGTACCCCAATGATTAAAATGAGCATCAAAAGGGCTAAGTGCTTTAGTATTTGAATTAGTTTTTTGATCCCTCCTAATGTTTTAAATTTGTCTCAAACTTTTGTGCCCGTCACAATCAATAAATTCCGATTGACTGAAGATATATTTATTTTGGCCATCGAGTCCTCCTGTGACGACACAGCTGCGGCTGTTTTGCATAACGATAAGGTCTTGTCCAATGTTGTGGCCAATCAAGAAATTCATCGCGCCTACGGCGGAGTAGTTCCGGAGTTGGCCTCTAGGGCTCATCAGCAAAATATCGTTCCAGTTGTCGATCAGGCCTTACAACGAGCAAATATCGATAAAAATCAGTTAAGTGCCATTGCTTTTACCCAAGGTCCTGGACTTATGGGATCGCTATTAGTGGGGACTAGTTTTGCAAAAAGTTTATCATTAGGATTGAACATTCCGATTATCAATGTGCATCATATGCATGCTCATATATTGGCCCATTTTATTCAAGACCCAGATCAGAAAATACCCCATTTTCCATTTATTGCCCTCACCATTAGCGGTGGACATACACAAATTGTTTTGGTCCGCGATTATTTCGATATGGAAATACTGGGTGAAACTATCGATGATGCTGTGGGAGAAGCCTACGATAAATCGGCAAAAATGCTAGGGCTACCCTATCCTGGTGGTCCGCTAATCGATCGTTATGCCAACGAGGGCAACCCTGAAGCCTACGCTTTTCCAAAACCAAAAGTCGATCCCTTAAATTTTAGTTTTAGCGGTCTTAAAACAGCGATATTATATTTTCTAGAACAACAACAAGCCGAAGACCCTAATTTTTTATCATACGCCATGAATGATGTATGCGCGAGCATTCAAAAAACAATCGTAGACTATCTCATGGAAAAATTGGCAAACGCAGTAGGGCAAACCGGGGTAAATCGTATCGCGATTGGCGGTGGTGTTTCTGCAAATTCAGGAATTCGTGCGGCATTAGCACAAGCTGAAAAAGATCTTGGCTGGCAGACCTATGTCCCCAAATTTGCCTATTGCACAGACAATGCGGCTATGATTGGTATCGTGGGCTATTTGAAGTACTTAGAAGGTCATCAGGCAAACCATAGTGTTTCGGCTAAATCAAGATTGAGTTTTTAATATGCAACTGTTTCTTCATAGCGGGTTAGAGGCTACAGATAAAGACCTAGTATTTGATGCTGAGGAAAGTAAGCACATGGTCAAAGTCCTACGTCATCAAGCCGGTGATCAAATTAATATTGGTAATACCCGAGGACTAGTTGCCACTGCGACAATAACCCAGGCCAACCCAAAAGCTTGTGTTGTGAGCATTGAAAGTACCACTCAATATCCAGAGCCGATGATGAAGATACACATCGCCATAGCGCCCACAAAACAAATGGAGCGTTTGGAATGGTTTGTTGAAAAGGCTACAGAATTGGGCGTCGCTTGTATAAGCCCTATAATCTGTCATCATAGTGAGCGCAAGGCACTGCGGATAGATCGACTTGAAAAAAGACGCGATGCTGCGATAAAACAATCCTTGAGTTATCATGGTGTTGTGGTAGAACCTGAACAATCATTTCATGATTTTTTAAATCAAGACTTCAGTGAAACTGATTGCTATATCGCCTACTGTAATCACAACATTCCAGATCATCTCATTAAGGTAACTTCAACATATAAAAAGTCTGTAGTGCTGATCGGGCCTGAAGGTGATTTCAGTCCTGACGAAGTACGTATGGCCTTGGAGCGTGGATTTAAGCCAATTTCGCTTGGTTCCCAACGTTTGCGCACTGAAACAGCGGGAATTGCCGCTGTGCAAATCTTGAGTTTGAAAGCGATTCTTTAGATTTGTGTTATGAGGTTATTTGCGGTAATAGTCCTATTTCTTTACTCATCCATTGGTCTTCAGGCCCAAACATTGGGTATTTTAAAATATTCAGGAGGAGGAGATTGGTACAGTAACCCTACTGCTCTGCCTCAACTTATAGAATTTTGCAATAAGCAAATTGGGACCACTCTGGATTCGGAAGTCAAAACAGTGTCTTTGACCACAGAGGATTTATTTGGTCTCCCTTGGATTCATATGACCGGGCATGGCAATGTGTTTTTCTCCGAATTAGAATTGGAAACCTTAAAGGAATACCTTGAAGGCGGAGGATTCTTACATATTGATGATAATTACGGTATGGATCCCTATATAAGACCTATACTTTTAGACTTATTTCCAGAGGCACCCCTGACTGAACTACCCGCATCCCACCCCATTTTCAGCGCTTATTTTAATTTCCCGCAAGGACTGCCCAAAGTTCATGAACACGACAATCAGCGACCGCAGGCTTTTGGTATCATCTTATCCGGAAGATTAGTGCTGTTATACACCTATGAATCAGATCTTAGTGATGGTTGGGAAGACCCTCGAGTACACAATGATCCTGAGGCAGTTCGCCTAAATGCTCTGAAAATGGGTGCCAATATGATTCATTATGTTTTTTCAAATTAATGTCGCAAGCTCATAATTCTATGACACAGCGTCATCACTTTATAAATCCCTTAATTCTTAATACTGAGTTTCAAAAGTGGATTCGACAGACCCAATACTCAATCGAAGAAATTGCTTTTGCCCCTTTACCATTTGAGGGGGTTAGCCGACAAGAATTACTCCAACAGGTGGAAGGATTTCGCAAAACCTCATTAAAAATAATAGACTGGGCAGAGATTTTAGGTTTTGTTTTTCCGGCAAAAATATCTATCGAACAATGCTCTTCAAAGGCCACAGGCGCTTATAAATCACAAATAGCGCGTCGACTAATTCTGGATACAACAGAAGATTTGAATTTCCCCCAGACAACAAAACAACCCCTAAAAACTATAGCCGACCTCACAGGTGGATTTGGTGTGGACAGCTATTATTTTGCCCAAATTGGCGCAAGAGTTCATCACTTTGAGGTGGACGAATCCCTTTCCAAAATCGTTGCTCATAATATGGCACAACTCAAAGCTGAGGTCCATTGTTATCAGGGTGATGGCATTAGAGGGGTTCAAGAGTTAGATGAAAATTTGGATCTGATTTACATGGATCCGGCCAGGCGGGACACCCAGCAAAATAAAGTCTTTCGCCTAAAGGATTGCACTCCAGATATCTTGATACACTTAGAAGACTTATTGGACCTAAGTCCAATTATTTTACTCAAAACCTCGCCAATGCTGGATTTACATTTAGGTTTAAATCAGCTCAAATGGGTCACTGAAATTCATGTAGTGGCGGTAAATAATGAAGTCAAAGAAATTTTATGGGTGATCCAGAAAAATAAAATTCAAAATCAAATCCCACAAGTTTTTGCAGTTAATCTCAGTGAGGAAGCTTCATATTTAAATTCGGACTTATCTGATTTAAGGTCACGCTCTATATCGTTGGATAAAAGTTTGATTTACGAATTTCAATGGAATCGCCCAGAGATGCCACAATTTAGCCCACCGCTTGCCTATCTCTTCGAGCCTAATGCTCCATTACGTAAAATTGGCCAATACAGAACACTTATGGAGCAATTTCCTGTATTGAGAATAGGCCCTAATGCCCATCTTTTTACCGCGAAAGTATATTTAAATTTTCCAGGCCGCATCTTTAAAGTGAAGGATAAATGGCCTTATACCAAACGCATCCTAAAACAATTTAAAGGCGGTCAATACAATATCACCTCTCGCGATTTTCCGCAAAGCGTAGCGCAAATTCGATCCGCTGGACAGCTGCGTGATGGCGGGCAAAATTATTTGTTTTTTACCACAGACGCAGATGGCCAAAAATGGATTATCTTGTGTCAGAAACCTGAATAAAATCTGGTATTATGATTATTCATTTCAGACCACAATTATCCTCAAGCCTCTTTGCCCTGGCTTTTTTTGTCACTGGCCTTATCACGGGGCAAAATGACGAACAAAGTAAAGCAGTACCGGTATTTGAGGACGGGCTAGCTCAAGTAGTCTCAGAATTTTCAAATCAAAGTGAGTGGAAAAGACATGATCTTTGGGTAGAAACGGAATTTGACTCAGACCAAGATGGTCTGCTCGACCGAATGCATGTATCGGTCACACGACCAAAGCAAACGGATACTCAAGGGTTAAAACTCCCTGTAATTTATGTCACTAGTCCATATTTTGCAGGAGTTGCAGGAGATGTTCCCGGATCCTTTTGGGATGTACATCAGGAATTGGGCCAACCCTCCCCTCCGCATATTCATCCAGAGGTTAAACGCATTGGGCAGCGTCCTTTTATTTCTAATTCACACATAAAAACTTGGGTACCACGCGGTTTTATTGTGGTTCATTCCTCCTCTCCAGGCACTGGTTTGTCTCAAGGGTCACCCACAGTAGGTGGTCTGAATGAGTCTTTGGCGCCAAAGGCTGTTATCGACTGGCTTTGTGGTCGTGCTAGTGGTTTTGATGCGCCTAATGGAGGCAACAATGTTATTGCCTATTGGTCTACAGGAAAAGTAGGCATGACGGGGACCTCTTACAACGGCACCTTACCTTTGGCTGCGGCGACCACCGGGGTTGAAGGTCTTGAGGTCATTATCCCTATCGCCCCCAATACTTCCTATTATCACTATTATCGCTCAAATGGTCTGGTCCGTTCACCTGGAGGCTACCTCGGAGAAGATATTGACGTGCTCTATGATTTTATTCATAGTGGTGATCCTGAAAAAAGGGCTGGGAATAATGCTCGAGTGCGCGACAGTATCATGGCCTTAGGTATGGATCGTGTCACTGGGGATTACAATGACTTTTGGGCCAGTCGAGATTATTTAAATCAAATGCAGCCTATGAAAGCTGCCCTACTTATGGCTCATGGGTTTAACGATTGGAACGTAATGCCAGAACACAGCTATCGCATTTATGATAAGGCACGCAGTATGGGCTTAGATCACCAAATCTATTATCATCAAAATGGTCATAGTGGAGAACCCCCGCTTTGGATGATGAACCAATGGTTCAGCCACTATCTTCACGGAATTGAAAATGGCGCTGGAAAAGGGCCAAAATCATGGATTGTTCGAGAAGAGGACCCCAGAGACACGCCTACTGCCTACCCCGATTATCCAAACCCTAAAGCTGAAGGTGTAACTTTATTTCCGCACTCAAGAGGCAATAACCTAGGTGCATTAGATAATAAGGCCAATAGTGGTTTAAGCGAAGAAAAAATAATTGATGACTATCATTTCAGCGCAGCTGATTTAGCTCAGGTCCAAAGTTCAGATCACCGATTGCTTTATGCAACGGCGCCCTTAAAAGAACCTATACATATATCTGGAATCCCCAAAATCAGTTTGAAAATCGCCTCGAGTAAACCCGCTGTAAACTTATCAGTCTATCTTATCGCCCTACCCTGGAATCCTGACTCCAAAGCGCCAATTACGGAGAATATAATCACACGAGGCTGGGCTGATCCTCAAAATTCATCCCTACGAGAAAGTTCACCGCTTATTCCGGGTGAATTCGTGGAAGTTTCTTTTGATTTGATGCCTGATGATCAGATTATTCCCCGTGGTGCTCAAATCGGTTTGATGATTTTTTCTTCAGACTCAGAGTTTACCTTAAGACCAATGCCTGGTACCGAAATGACTTTGGATTTAAAGAACACAAAATTGACTATTCCAGTGGTGGGAGGAGTTCAAGCGCTAAAGGCAGCCCTGGAATAAAAACTTAAGTTTATCGAAAGCCTATCACAAAACGCCTTGAATAGGAAAAAACTATGGTAAATTAAAGTTAATCGATTCGATGAACTAGGCCTTTATAGGTTGAAATACGACATTTGCACCGATAAAAATTTTGGGGTGCGCGGCATATTTGTCTTTTTTATTTTTTGTTCCATCTTTTTATGGGAATTGAGCGATTTATACGCTCAAAAAAATGTTATTTCCCTAGACTCAATCACTGCTCAGGAGCTTGAAGCAGTGATCGTCTCAGCTACAAGGACACAAAGACAAATCTCTTCCTTACCTATGCCGACTCAATTTATTCCTCAAAAAGAAATTGAGGCCATAAATGCCATTAGACTTAACGACTTACTCGATGAGCAAACAGGACTGATTACCGTTTCGGATTTTGGGGGCGGTCAAGGGCTACAAATGCAAGGACTGGACAGTCAGTACACCCTAATCATGATTGATGGTGTTCCGCTTATTGGTCGCTCTGCTGGCACTTTGGATTTAAAAAGGATTACAGTGGGTAACATCAAACAAATTGAGATCGTGCGGGGTGCCTCGTCGAGTCTTTACGGCAATGAGGCCTTAGGCGGGGTCGTTAATATTATCACTGAAAATCCAAGACCGGGCAAACGCAGCCGCATTGATTATCGGGGAGGCAGTTTAAACACTTATGACCTTCGTGCTCAATATACAGACAATAATGGCATCGATCAGTGGTCCATTTTTCTTAACAGATTGTCCTCAGAAGGTTATGACCTCGTCGAAGGTGATGATTTACGTACAGTTGAACCTTACACCAACTACACGGCCCAAGTCAAGTACAAAGGGGATTTAAATCCGAGCACTGAGATGAAAATCTCAGGCCGCTACTACCATCAGAATCAAGATTATACTGCCAGCAGTAGTCTTTCTGGGGCCAGTGATATCAATGAATTTAACACTACCCTGCATCTTTCGAGATCCCCGCTAGAAAATTGGACCCAAGAGTTTGAATTTTATACCACGCGTTACAAGGCCTCCGAGTTTTTAGACAATACCGATGGAAGCTCTTTTAGTGAGAGCGATTTTGATCAATGGTTCAGCCGTCCTGAATTGCGCTTGACTCTTGCTACAGATAGTTCTGGAACGTGGATTGGTAGTCTGGGCTTAACCTACGAGCAACTCAAGCGCACGGACTTTTTTGGAACACCAGAATTTTATGCGCCCTACGGATATATTCAATACGAAAATCAAGTCACAGAAAAACTCAATGTGGTGGCTGGCGCTCGTTATGACTTGCATAGCGCTTATGCCTCTCAGTTTAGCCCAAAGTTGGCAGGGCGCTATCAACTAAACGATAAAATCAGCCTAAAGTCTTCACTGGGCTACGGTTTTAAAACACCCGACTTTAGACAGCTTTATTTTGATTTCACCAATACAACGGCCGGTTATACCGTACTGGGATATAATGCTGTGCCTGTACGCTTACCAGAGCTGCAGGCTGCAGGCAATATTTTAAATGTCACAGTTCCATTAGAGAATTTTGAGGAGCCTTTGCGCCCTGAGCGGTCCTTGGCACTAAATTTAGGACTGGACATAAAATTTTCTTCCCGGGTAAAGTGGAGCGTCAACCTCTTTCGAAATGAGATAAAAGATTTGATTGATACTCGAGTAATTGCTCAGAAGACCAATGGTCAAAACGTTTTTAGCTATTACAATATCAACCGTGTTTTTACCAAAGGTCTTGAAACTGATTTTTCTGTTCAAATCAGTCCCTACCTAAAATTAAATGCAGGCTATCAATACTTGATTGCAAAAGATAAAGATGCACAACAAGCCTTCGATGCGGGTACAGTTTTTGGTCGAATTAATCCAAGTAGCCCCGTATTTCGTTTAAGTTCCGACGATTATTTTGGTCTTGTCAATCGCTCTAAACACATAGCAAATGCTAAGGTCTTTTTTGAATGGCCAGAATTGAAAATAGACGGTAGTTTTAGGGCGACTTATCGCAGTGCTTTTGGTCTTTTTGATACTAATGGGAACAGTTATTTAGATCAGTACGATGATCTGGTCTCCCCTTTTGCCATTTTTGATTTCAGCCTAAACAATACAATTGGAAAGAAATTTCGCCTTGGCGCCGGCATTGACAACCTATTGAATTACACAGACCCTGGTCGATTGACCAATTTACCGGGTAGACTTATTTATACATCCTTAACATTTAAAACAAAATAAAGCTATGAAAAAACAAGTATTATTAACCCTAAGTATCGTCGGATTTTTGACCTTAAACTCATGTAGTAAAGACGACAGCAATCCGCCAGAAAACACACAAAATGAGAGTATTTTGGTTAGCAATTTGCATGCACCGCAGGAAACAGATTACACCCAAAACCCACCGGTCGCCTCTGGCGCTTTTGTCAAGTTTGACTTCGAAACAGGAGCTATAACCACCAGTGAAACAGATTGGGATATCGCCTTTCGTGGCACAAGTATTATAGTTAATGGAGGCAGTAGCAGCGGTATTGTGGATGCACCAGAGCGCAATGGTAATGCAGGCGCCTATCTCGTAGATGGTATATTTGATGAAATCACGACGATTAATAGAACTGCCTTTATCCAAGACGGTCCCATGGGATTAGCTATTCCCACAGGCTCTGGTAATGGATGGTATAACTATGATCCCAATTTATTGGCCATTTACCCTATTCCAGGTAAGGTTCTTGTTTTGCGCACTGCGGACAACAAATTTGCTAAGGTTGAAATATTGAGCTATTACAAAGATGCCCCTGATTTGATTAATGAGCAAATAGCATTAAATGATTTGCGCTACTACACCTTTAATTATGTCTATCAAGACGACGAGTCTGCCAATGAGTTTTAAAACACGTGATATCTGAGCCTTAGAGCATAGCTATCGAAGAAGCCGTCCTTAAAAGACGGTTTTTTTTAACATTGTAGATTAACTTGTTTATTACAATTACAATTACAATTACAATTAAAATTAATTATATTGCAGACAACAACTTAAATCAATTTTATGAAACATTTATTTTTAACTGGGGTTGCTTTAGTATTTGCAGCCTGCAATGGTCCGACACTTACTGAATCAGAAGTAAGTAATTTCGCAATAAGCCACATTGAAAATCAAATCGGGTTACAAGATGCCGTACCAGGATATGTTGCCGGTATCGCAGAAGACGCTCTTGTTTGGAACAATCCGTTTTGGCGGAATACTCCGCGCACTATGGATTTAACTAATGTAGACGGCCGTGTATTTTATGAAGATTCAATTAATGTCACGCTTCATGATGTTTATCTAATGGGACAGCATGCTAATGTAATGGGAACTATTGAGTGGTATGTCATGGGTGAAAACACCTTTTACCGCAATTTCTCAGGGATTGTGACCAAAAACAACGGACAATTACAGTGGCAGCGATTTGTTGGCGCTGACAATTCGGCCGGTTCCTCAGGTTTTGTTTGGCCAAGCACTAAAATTGAAGGTGGGAATACTGCCTTTCGCGACATGCGTACGGCCATGATGAATCTTGAAAACGATCGTGCTTTAGCCTTATCTGATTCACTTGTTCAAGCCGATCCTAACTGGGCCACGGCACACTTAGGACAAATGCATTATTATTGGTTCAAGAAAGACAAAGAAAATTTCTTAGCGGCCAAAGATGCGGCCATGTCTAAAATAGATAATGCGTCTCGTGCCGAGGCACATTTGATCAAATCATATGACTTAGATCGTGAGACGCGTCTTTCAGAATTGCGCAGTGCCATGATGTTTGCACCAGTTGACCCAATGGTCCGCGTGTGGTATGCCTTTAATGAACAAGATAAAGATTTAGCTCGTGATGTTGTGCAAGTAGCCTGGAATCGCCTACCCCAAAATGGTGCAGTGAATAACATGATGGGATATATCTATATGGATTTAGAGGATATGGAAAAAGCACAATTACACTTTGAACTATTCATGCGCGCAAATCCAGATGTAACTAATGCTTATGATTCATATGGTGATTTCTATGCCCAACTTGGAGACAACGAGAAGGCCAAAGAAATGTATATGATGGCTTATGCCAAGGACTCAACTTGGACAGCGTCAAAAGAAAAAGCAGAGGCTCTTGAGTAGTAATCTTTTAAGTGATTAAATTTTTTCGATTAAACCCACCTTTTCAGGTGGGTTTTTTATGAGTTTCGCGGTATGATGTGAGTTTCTATAATCTGTTTTTTACCTTTTTGTACTTCAGGACTTTTACGATGAGCCCAAATTTTATTCCGGTGGCTGTTGTTCTGCGACCTCAAAACAAGCGTGATCTTGGGTCCACATTGGACGCAGTTTTTTATGCGCGGCCTTATCCTTTTTCATAGCTCAGTGAAATTACTAATTTTCATAAAATTGTGACAAAAGTCACGTAATGAACCATAGATTATACCTATTTTGCACCTTCAAAACCTTTGGACTAAGCTTTTTTAACAGATTTGAGTCCAAAGAGGACCTAATACAATAACAATGAAAAAAATTGTTTCCAGTCTCCTGGTCGCAGTAGCAATTTTTGCCTTCTTTTTTAGCGGCACCATCGATTTAGACAACCTATTCAATTATGCCAATCAAGAAGTTCCTCCCTACATTACCAGAGACAACACGGGCAGTAATGCGATAGACGATAAAATTGCTACCCTAGGCCGTGTGTTATTCTACGATAAATCTCTTTCAGCAGATAATACCATATCTTGTAGTAGTTGTCACCAACAAGCCTTTGCTTTTAGTGATCCTGCTGTTCAATCGTTAGGTGTTGCTGGAGTCACAGGGCGTCACTCCATGAGACTCATTAATGCGCGCTTTGCAGAAGAAGTCTACTTTTTTTGGGACGAACGTGCTGCTACTTTGGAACAACAGGTAACCCAGCCCATTCAAGATCATTTTGAAATGGGGTATAGTGGCACTAATGGTGACCCAGACATTAATGATTTAATCGATGCACTTTCAGGCATCGATTATTACCAACAACTTTTCCCATTTGCTTTTGGTGACGCCACCATTACCGAAGAGCGTTTGCAACTGGCCTTGGCTCAATTTGTCCGCAGTATACAATCCTTTGATTCGAGATTCGATCAAGGGATGGCACAAGTTAATAATGACTTTGCAGCACCCTTTCCAAATTTTAGCAATCATGAAAATCATGGTAAAGACTTTTTTCTAACCCCTCCACCGAATGGA
This sequence comes from Flavobacteriaceae bacterium, assembly GCA_038132955.1. Classification (GTDB taxonomy): domain Bacteria; phylum Bacteroidota; class Bacteroidia; order Flavobacteriales; family Flavobacteriaceae; genus BACL21. The sequence continues at coordinate 36,054 of JAYPSJ010000006.1, read as the reverse complement.
GCAGGATGCGCAGGATGTCATCGTCTACCAGAATTTGACATAGATCCTTTGAGTCTCAATAACGGGGTAGTACAAACAGCCGATGGAACAGGCTTTGATTACACTAATACCCGATCTCCATCATTGCGAGATGTGGTTCGTTCAAATGGAGAACCAAATGGCCCACTAATGCATAATGGGGCCTTCCCTACGCTTTTGGATGTGGTCGAACACTACAATCAAGTGCCGAATCATGCGGGGAACAACAATCTTGATCCTCGATTGATTGGTCCAAATGGACTGCCGCAAAATCTGAATTTAGCTCCTGGACAAAAAGACGCCATCGTGGCCTTTTTAAGAACCTTAGGTGGCTTTAATGTCTACACCGACGAAAAATGGTCCGATCCCTTTGAACCCGATGGGACCATCGAGATTATCGGAGGCAATCTCGGTATATACGATTTGGCCCGGCCAGAGATTGAAATTCAGCTGAGTCCGAATCCAGCCCGCGATCTGGTACAAATCAAAACCGATCCGGGTCAATACACCATGATTTTGACCGACACCCAGGGCAAAAAAGTGATGTCCTGCACCACAGGGGGTCAGCAGCAATTGTCGATTGGTCATTTAGGCCAAGGCTTGTATTATTTAAGCATGACAAATTTGGAGACGGGAAGCCATTCAGTCACCAAATTAATCAAAGTCTAAGCTGGGTTTGCCCGCGCTTTTAACCTATTTCAATATGATGGCATTTCGCAAGAAAATCCTTGTTTAGACCAATACCTAAGCCTGGTGCTGCGGGCAATTCGATGGTCCAATCTTCGCGGTATTCCATACCCCCGATGGTGGGCATAGAATCGTGAAATAACGGGCTGTCACAATCGAAAAAGCGAATATTTGGAGTGCACAAAGCTAAATGACAATTAGCAGTGAATACAATTTTGGTTTCAATAAACCCACCCACCTGCATCGAAATATCGAATTTTTCAGCCACTTCGATAATTTTTAAAATTGGTGTGATTCCTCCAGATTTGCCGATTTTTAAATTGAAGAACTTTATATTTTGAACAGAAGCCAAATGATGAGCGTCGTGATGATCAACGACCGATTCATCAGCCATGATTGAGATGGGTACCTGCGATTGAAGAGACTGAAGACGGTAGGCTAATTTTTTATTAATTGGCTCCTCACAATAAACTACATTATATTGACTCATACCCTTTAAAGCTGTCACAGCTCCCTCAAATGACCAGCCTTGGTTCGCATCGACCCTTAACTCAACCTCAATCCCTACTGCGCCTCTGATTGCTTTAATTCGCCTTACATCTAATTCAGGATCCCCGCCTAGCTTTACTTTAATTTTTCTGAAGCCCTGCTGATACAAATGTTTGGCTTGATCGGCCATCGCATCCACAACATCTAAACTCACAGTATAATCGGTTACCATCTCCCGCTCAAGTCGCCCTCCTAAATATTGATATAATGGCAAATTATTTTGGCGAGCAGCCGCATCATAACACGCCAAATCAAAGGCGGACTTTATACTATAATGCCCAAAAATCACTTTATTCATGGCCTGAAAATTGTCTTGATGAGCATTAGCATTTTTTCCAATAAGACTCCCTGCTAAGGCAGGAACTAAAGCCATAGCTGTGGCTATATTTTCACCATTAATGGTATTTGAGGGGGCACATTCACCCCAGCCAATGACTCCATTTTCTAGAGTAACTTTTATAAAAATATGTTCTGAAAAAGGTTCAGGTCCCAAATAAGTTACAAAAGGTTTTTTTAACTGAATTTTAGCCTGAAAAATATGAAAACTCTTGATCTGCATGTCTGGTGTGTTAGTGACATCTATTGAATTAATTCGCTTTGATTCAATATGTTGAATTTAATGAAAATCAAAATAACCCCAACAAACCATTTGAATCAATTTCATTATCTTTCTCTAGCGGTTAAAAAATTTTCATGTCCAGTTCAAGTCATCGTTTACATTGGGTCGATCAAGCTCGAGGATGGTCCATATTTTTAGTGGTCTATGGCCATAACTTTCCTGCAATAGAACCCTATATCTACAGTGTTCATGTGCCGCTATTCTTTTTTATTTCCGGGATGTTTCACAAAGCACCACTGTCCAAATTCAGTGTGATTCATCGGGCCAAAACCCTACTCATTCCATACTTATTATGGGCAAGTATTCTTTTTTTATTCTGGTTGTTTTTAGGTAGAAATTTTGGTAAAAGCAGTACTCTTGACTTATCACCTTGGAACAATTTCCTGGGCATATTTTACGCCCAAGGCGGACAGCAATACATGGATTGGGGTATCCCGCTATGGTTTTTACCCTGTATCTTTATGGTCTTTGTAATTTATGGATGGCTTTGGCGCATCATGTCGGCTCGATTCATGGACTCCGCGATTTTATTTTTAGGTCTTTTAGGTTTGCTCTGGGCTAAATTTGTCGATATTTCCTTACCCTGGAGTATAGATATAGCCATGGTTGCTCTTATTTTTTATCGTTTGGGACACCTACTTAGAACGCCTTTGGCGGCCCTTTCAATCAAAAATACCATCACCATCTTAGCGATAATGCTCGGGATTCACCTTATCGCCTTTTATTTTAATCCAGAAAAAATAGATATGTACCGCTCAATTTATGGCAATCCGATGCTTTTTCTACTGAGTGGAGCGGCAGGATCTATGGCTTATCTACTCCTATTTAAACTATTGCCTGAACTCAGAATATTCACTTATTTTGGTCGGCACAGTATAGTGATTTTGGCCACCCATTTACGCGCTTTAACCCTAATAAAACTCTTACTTTTTCTAGCGCTGGGTAGTACAGTGTTTGCCTTTAGTGAGTTGGAAAAGCTGGGGCTTAGTGTGATTCAACTAGCCCTAAATGTTCCTGTAATTTGGGTAGTTAACAAAATATTTCCCATACTCGATGGCAAAACAAAGCACAATTAAAAATCATTTTTTATTTCATCTTTGTTTGAATGTAGTGGTCGTAGGTTTTGTCACAGGCGCATCCTATTATCACCTGCCCCTGAGTGGAATCAAAGACACACTTAACTATTTGATGCACTTAATGATATTACAGTCTTCTGTGGCTGGAATACTGTACTTTTTGAGTTTAAAGCTCTGGGTCTTTAGGCTCTTTTTCAGCCCCCTGTTCTTTTTGTTTTCAGCCTTTGCTTTTTGGGCCTACACCCAAGATATCTCGGTAACCCCTCATCTAATTCAAGCCGCTTTTGAAAGCAAACCAGACATCGCCATAGATATCTTTTCAGGGCCATTTATAGCTTATTTGAGCTTAAGTATAGCGACGATTTATCTGATGAACCGCTGGCGAAAAACTATTGGCAAGCCACCTAAGCCTCTTTTTTTTGGCCTTTTAGCTGCAGCTTGTATCTCCCTTTATCCCTTAACGGAAATCTATCGTCCCGGAACCTTGCAAAATCGTTTACCATATAATGTGGTTTATGCAATTAATGAATATCAAAAGCGCCCAAGTTTAGCCCTAAACCAAGTCATACCGAATTTGGAGCATCATCATGACTCATTGGTGATGATTTTAGTGCTTGGAGAAAGCGTTAGAGCAGATCACTTGGGTGTCAATGGTTATGAAAGAAATACCACCCCAGAGCTGAGTCAGATCCCAGGCATCATTAGTTTTAAAGAACTCTACACAGAACACACCTATACCGCTGCGAGTTTACCACAAATACTTACTGATCAAGGTCAAGCGATTAAAGACACAACTTACACCTCAGTTTACTCAATTCTAAACCGAGCTAACTTTCAAACGCATTGGCTAGGTAATCAGACATTAGAGAGAGGCTATGCCCCTGTTGTCGGTACAAACGATTCGGTAATTCTGATAGACGCATTTAAAAATGTCTTCAGTTTTAACAAAAGAAAAGATGAGGATTTACTCCCGCCTCTTAAAGCCATCTTACCCGACGCCTCGAGAAGCGTCATAAGCCTGCACATGATTGGAAGTCACTGGTGGTATGAGGATCGTTATAAGGACAAACACAGGCGCTTCACCCCCGTGATCGACAGTAAATACATCCCGAGTTTGAGCCCAGAGCAGTTGATCAATTCCTACGACAACACCATTTTATACTTAGATGATTTTTTGAGTCAGCTGATTAATGAACTCAAACAGTATAAAACACCTAGTGTCCTAGTCTACATCTCGGATCACGGCGAACAGTTGGGAGAAAACGGCAAATGGTTGCATGCCCAAGCCGGTGAAGCAGCGAAAAACCCAGCTTATTTAATGTGGTTTTCTAAGCAATACCAAAAGCGTTACCCAAAAAAAGTAGAGGTCTTGAACAGCCAAATTCACGATACTTCCACCACAGATCGCGTATTCTATGATCTTTTGAATCTTCTAGGAATTGAATGAACGCAAAAAAAAGGCCCTAAAGGGCCCTTTTTTATGCTAAGACATGGTGGTGTTATTTTACAATGACTTTTGCTGTTTTAAGCAGATTAGATCCAGTATTATGAACTTTGACAAGGTAAATACCCGCAGCCATTTGCGATAAATCTAATGTGGCTTGATAGGCACCATTATTGTTTTTACTTAATGAACCGTGTGTCAATTTTTGACCGATCATATTAAAGGCGGCCATGTCTAAAGTCAAATCCGATTGGGCGTTAATCGATAACTCAAATCGATTGTCCCCTAAATCAACCACCATTAATTTAGCATTGTTAAACACCTGATCGGCGATGCTCAAGACTTCCTCGATATTTACGGTGTAGTCTTCAGTCTCACCATAATCTGTTACCTCGCAGGCATCGTCAGGAACTGCTGCTTGCCAATTGGATTTGGCACGCATGCGGTGATTTCCAGTTGGGGCGTTAGCAGGAATAGCCAAATCTACAGTTTCAGTATACGTTCCACCTGCTTGACCCGGAGCGATAACAAAATTTTGAACTACTTTTTCATCATTGGTGAACTGTGAATCGTCGTTAAAATCGATCCAAACGGTAACGTTCTGATCTCCATAACCAGTGGTAATCGTCAAGTCATAAGTGGTATCCGCTTCAAGATTGGCTACTAAGTTTGTAAAATCTGCATAACCTTCACAGGCTGAAGTATTGTCGATTTCTTCAAGATTCACTAAGCGAAATCCATCACCAAAACTACAATTTATGGCCGGAGTACAGACGTAGGCAAATGGTCCCTCACCGGTGTAGAATTGAGAAAATTGAAATGGATTTGGAGGACATTGCCCTCCAGAAAGTTGATCAAAGGTCTGAGCCACAGGAACAGCGATTCCAGGTGCCCACCACGACCAAGTCTCTCTGACGGTTATACACGGAGAAGAACCCGTTTGACCATCAGTGAATGTGGCGGTAGATATAACCAATGTAACATCATTAAACACGGTGCCGTCAGGAAGCGTAATGCTTGACGTATCCATGGCCTCTGACTCTACTTCGTGATCACGAAATAAAGACGGTGGTCCTCCAGGCACCTCGAATGGCACGTTGAAAATTCCATCGGTATGAACATCACCCACATTAAAAGGATAAGGATGAATTACCAATGGCGTGGGATAGCTAGAAAGCAAAAAGCTTCGTTCTCCATTATAGGTGTATTCAGTACTCGTGTAACCAGGAAATTGCACAAATCCATCTTCATAAAAGGCATGTGTTGCATTTGGATAATCAGCAGCATAAGGAGAATCTTCAATCGGCTGAATAGCAATTTCTCTCGAGTCATCAGGATTAATTGATGAAAAATCCCATGGACCTGTGGTCGAGGCATTTAAAAACACTGCCCTGGTATCAATGTAATAATTGATCCCGTCGGCAGGAATTGTTGGTTGCGTAATTTGTGCTGCTGTAAACCAACTGATCATCACAGCACTAAGAAATAATTTTGTCTTCATTTAGGTAGTTTTTAGATTGTTGATTGCAATATAAAAACTAAAAACTAAAATTAAAAATCCAAAAACTTCTCTTTCGACAATTATAAGTCCGCCAAAATATTGCCCAGGCCGTCTTTAAATTGGAACCCTTCGATGGTGCGATACTTATTGAGTTTTTTGTGCACCTCCAGGCCCCAAAGCAAGAACTCCATCATAAAATACTTTTCTTCGGCCGGACAAGATGGCTGATGCGTTTCCACTACTGTTTCTAAGCGCGGCACCGCGCTCAAGGTATCCTGATAAACATCCTCTGGCAGTCCGTCTTCCAGAAACAGATCATTATCGCTGTAGAACCAGCCTAAAAGGCGATCATAAGGTCCCTCAGCGTCCTTGTGCTCGAGTTTTTTGATCTCTGGAAAATAATTCGGAAAAAGAGTTTTTACCGCTTGATTAATTAGATGTAGTGAAATCTGCTCCGCTCCCTCTTGCTCTCCTTCATAAACCAGCTCCACTTTCCCATTAATAGCAGAAATTATACCTAAAAAGTCAGACATGCGAATGGTTGTTTGCTCCTGACTATTAATGAGCATGCGACGCTCCGCAGTACTGATTAAATTTTCAAGGGCCGTTATGCTCATACGCGCACTCACTCCACTTTTAGCATCTATAAACTCACTGCGACGGGCCTCAAAACCAATTTGTTCTAAGATATCACGTGCGAGTTCTGGGATATGGATATTTTGATCGGCCTCACGCGCTTTTACCTCCTGTTTAGTAATGGCTTTGGACACAGATAAAGAATGCGGATAATGGGTAAGTATTTGTGACCCTATGCGATCTTTTAAAGGTGTTACAATACTTCCACGATTGGTATAATCCTCTGGGTTTGCCGTGAATACAAACTGAGCTTCGATAGGCAAACGCAGTTTAAATCCGCGGATTTGTATCTCTTTTTCCTGTAAAATACCAAACAAAGCCACTTGAATTCGCGCTTGCAAATCAGGCAGTTCATTCAAGACAAAAATACAGCGGTGCGCCCGTGGAATCATACCAAAGTGTATCACACGCTCGTCGGCATATGAGAGCTTTAAATTAGCCGCTTTAATCGGGTCTACATCGCCAATAAGATCAGCTACAGTGACATCTGGTGTGGCCAGTTTTTCAAAAAAACGCTCATCGCGATGCAGCCACTCTACTGGCATTTCATCACCATGCTCTGCAAGAAGCGCTTTAGCCTGATAGCTTATGGGGTTTAGCGGATCATCATTGATTTCAGAACCCGCCACAACAGGCACCCACTCGTCAAGAAGACCAGTCATTTTGCGGGCTAAGCGTGTTTTAGCTTGACCACGCAGTCCTAAGAGATTAATGCTGTGTCCCGAGAGCAAAGCTCGTTCCACATCGGGTATAACCGTATGCTCATACCCAAGTAATCCCTCAAATGTCGGTTCACCAGCTCTAATACGATTGCGCAAATTATCAGCCAGCTCCTGCTGTATGCTTTTTGGGCTATAACCTGAGGTTTTAAGCTGTCCTAATGTCTTAATTTCTTTGTTCATCCTAATCTCTTTTTTCTGTTTTGCTGATAATCTTCAAAAATCATTTCACCCAGGCCCTTAAGTCCCGTAAAAAAGGCTTTGCCTTTGTTGGCCTCGGTAAAGGTGCGCACAAAGCGCATTAAATATGGATCCTGTGCAATCATAAATGTGGTAATGGGTATGCGTAGTTTTAAAGCTTGACGGGCCATGTTATAGCATTTATCTACGATGTAATCGTCTAACCCTACACTGTTTTTATAGTAACCGCCTCCGGGCTCTTTGAGACAACTCGGTTTTCCATCCGTAATCATGAATATTTGCTTGTTGCTGTTTTTACGCCGGCGCAGTAAATCCATAGCTAGAGATAAGCCCGCTACTGTATTGGTATGATATGGCCCTACTTGAAGGTAAGGAATATCTTTAATAGCAATCGGCCATGCATCATTACCAAAAACCAGCACATCCAAAGTGTCTTTTGGGTAGCGCGTAGTAATGAATTCCGCCAAGGCCATAGCGACTTTTTTAGCTGGAGTGATCCGGTCCTCCCCGTAGAGAATCATGCTATGGCTGATATCAATCATCAGCACTGTGCTCATCTGAGTGTTATAGGTACTGTCCTCTACCACTAAATCCTCTTGTCGCAGGTCAAAATCTCCATCTAGGTTGCGAATTTGAGCATTTTTTAAGCTTTCAGTTATGGATATCTTTTCCAAAGCATCCCCAAACTGATAGGCTTTAAACTCACCTGTAGTCTCATTACCCTGACCCGCAGACTTGGTTTTATGGTCTCCCGAACCGGCTTTTTTTAGTTTTCCAAAAACTTGTTTGAGCGCATGTTCTCTGAGTAATTTCTCCGTCTTAGGCGTTAATGCCATACCGGAACCTTCTCCATCTTTCCCCCCGCCTTTGGATTGAATATAGGAGCGCTCTAATAGATCTCTTACAAAATCATCAATGGTGTAATTCTCGTCGGTAAGAGTGTATTCTTTATCTAACTCACGGAGCCAATCTATGGCCTCGTCAAAATCCCCAGAGGTGTGGGTAATGAGTTCTTTGAATATTTCAAAAAGACGTTCAAAGGGCGATTGCTCCTTTGGCACATGGCGACTAAAGCGCAAACCCGTGGCAGAGAGATCAAATTTCATAGCATGATAAAAATACTAATTCCATATGAATAAAAAGTAGGTGAAAAATCTCATGATAAAGATTAAACATAATTCACACCAAAATGCCAATAAGAAATCCTCAAAAACAAGCTTTTATTTCGATGTAATTTTGACATATTATCGATTTATAAGCCATTAATTATGAATTCTTTAAATGTAAATTAGAATTTGCAATTGAGCCTTTATCCACCTTATCTTAGTCGTAAAAAAAGTCATTTTTGATTTAATTTATTGATATGCCAAGACAACAAGGATTGTACTTACCCGAGTTTGAACACGACAATTGTGGTGCAGGATTTATTTGTAATTTAAATGGAGTTCGATCCAATAAAATTATTCATGACGCCCTTGAAATTTTAATAAAACTGGAACATCGCGGCGCTGTAAGTGCTGATGGAGTTACAGGTGATGGCGCTGGAATTTTAATTGATATTCCGCATCAATTCTTTACAGAAAAATGTGATTTTGAACTGCCTGAATTTGGTCATTATGCGGTAGGCAATATATTTCTTCCTAAAAAAGAAAATCAACGCCAGTTTTGTTTAGATATTTTTGAAAAAGAAATAATCAATCAGGGGCTTAAGCTTCTGGGTTGGCGAGAAACACCTGTTAATAGTGAGGTCCTTGGGGCTATAGCCAAAACAACTGAGCCCACAATAAAGCAGCTATTTGTCGGAAAGGTCGATGAAACAATACCAGAGGAAATATTCCAGCAGAAATTATTCACTGCACGCAAAATAACCGAGCATCTTGTGCGCACTTCAAAAATTTCCGAATCGAACTTATTTTATGTCCCCAGTTTATCGACACGAATAATTATTTTCAAGGGATTACTCATGCCTCAGCATATTAACCAGTATTATTTGGATTTAAATGATGAATCTTTAAATACTCGATTGGCATTAGTTCATCAACGGTTTTCTACCAATACCTTTCCTACTTGGGATCTGGCCCAACCTTTTAGATATATCTGTCATAACGGAGAAATCAATACACTTCGGGGTAATGTCTCTCGTATGTTTTCGCGAGAAGAAATTTTAAAAAGTGATCTTTTCGGTGACGATCTCAAAAAAGTACTTCCCACTGTAATTAGAGGTAAATCGGATTCTGCAACCATGGATATGGTGATTGAATTATTGTTGATGACTGGCCGTTCGCTTCCCGAGGCAATGATGATGCTTGTCCCAGAGGCTTGGGAGAAAAATGAGACCATGTCAGACACCAAAAAAGCATTCTATGAGTTTAATTCTTGCTTGATGGAGCCCTGGGATGGCCCCGCATCTATACCCTTTACTGATGGGCATTATATTGGCGCTATTCTAGATCGCAATGGTTTAAGGCCATCGAGGTATACTTTAACCAAAGACAATTTTCTAATCATGTCATCAGAAACTGGTGTGCTAGATATAAAACCGGAAAATGTCGCTTTTCATGGGAGACTAGAACCTGGCAAAATGTTTTTAGTAGAAATGAATGAAGGTCGTATTGTACAAGATGATGAAATCAAAAACCAAGTATCCACTTTGCGACCCTACAGGCAATGGCTCGATAAGAAACTTATCAACCTAAAAGAGATTCCGGCTAAAAAAGGCCCTATCAATTATGATGAAATCGACTTGACCAAACGGCAAATTCTATTTGGATACACTCAAGAAGACATTCATTTAATCATAAAGCCTATGGCTCAAAATGCCAAAGAGCCAATCGGTTCTATGGGCAATGATACGCCTATTGCTGTGCTCTCCGAAAAACCACAATTGTTATATGATTATTTCAAACAACTTTTTGCACAGGTCACTAACCCTCCATTAGACGGAATCAGAGAGGAACTCATCACAGACATGAGCTTAACTCTAGGTCGTGATGTGAACCTATTCGAAATTAGTGAAGAGCACTGCAAGAAGCTCAAAATCCAAAATCCAGTAATCTCCAAGCATGACTTGGATAAAATTAGAAACTATGATACCAACCCAGATTTTAAAGTGGCTTCCATTCCTATTTTATATCGCATCAATGGTGGTGTCAATTCACTAGAAAACGCTCTGGCTGAGCTCACTCATAAGGCTGCAAAGGCGATAGAAACAGGCGTAAATATTATTATTCTATCTGATCGATATGTAAACCAAGACATGGCCCCTATTCCGGCCTTACTCGCTTGTTCATTTTTAAACAATGAATTACACAAAATTGGCAAACGATCCCAGGTAAGTATCGTAATTGAATCTGCAGAACCTAGAGAAGTCCATCATTTTGCCTTATTATTTGGTTTCGGTGCCAGCGCAGTCAATCCCTATATTGTCAATGAAATTGTTTTTGATCAAATTAACAATAACGATTTAACCAATCTAGAATATTTGTCGGCCATCAAAAATTATAACAAAGCCATTGAAAAAGGTATTCTCAAGGTGATGAATAAAATTGGCATTTCCACGCTGAATTCATATCGCGGTTCTCAGCTCTTTGAATGTTTGGGAATTAATGAGGCTACAGTGAATAAGTACTTCCCAAATACCCCTTCTCGCATACAGGGAATTGGCTTGCAAGAAATCGAAAGAGACATAGCCAAGCGCCACAAAATGGCTTTTCGTAGTGAATTCTTGACAGAACTTGAAATTGGCGGCAATTATCGTTGGAGAAGAGGTCAAGAAAGTCATCAATTTAATCCTCTTTCCATCGCAAAATTGCAAGATGCTGTGCGTCAAAACAATGGCAACACCTACAAGGATTACTCTAGAATAATAAACGAGCAGTCAGCGCAATTAATGACTTTACGCGGGCTTTTCGAGTTTGACGAATTAGATCCAATACCCCTTGAAGAGGTCGAACCCTGGACAGATATTGTCAAGCGATTTAAAACAGGGGCGATGTCCTATGGATCCATCAGTAAAGAGGCCCATGAAAATCTAGCGGTGGCCATGAATCGAATTGGCGGTAAATCTAATTCTGGCGAAGGGGGTGAAGACGAAGATCGATTTTATAAAACAGCCGAAGGAGATTGGAAAAATTCTGCAATCAAACAAGTAGCCTCTGGTCGATTTGGAGTGACCTCCAATTATTTAACAAATGCACAAGAGATTCAGATAAAAATTGCTCAAGGTGCAAAGCCAGGAGAGGGTGGACAATTACCAGGACCAAAGGTCAATAAGGATATTGCAAAAACAAGGAATTCAACACCATATGTAGGACTTATTTCTCCTCCTCCGCATCACGATATTTATTCTATTGAAGATTTATCACAATTGATTTATGATTTAAAATCAGCCAATCGTGAGGCCAGGATAAACGTTAAACTCGTCTCTGAAGTTGGTGTCGGTACAATTGCCGCTGGTGTTGCTAAAGCTAAAGCCGATGTCATATTAATTTCAGGATTCGATGGTGGTACAGGTGCCTCACCTTTGACTTCATTGAGACACGCTGGGCTTCCATGGGAATTAGGTCTAGCAGAAGCGCAGCAGACACTGGTAATGAACGATTTGAGAAGTCGCGTTGCCTTAGAATGTGATGGTCAATTAAAAACAGGAAGAGATGTCGCAATTGCCTGTCTTTTAGGCGCAGAAGAATTTGGATTTGCCACAGCACCTCTAGTTGCCTCAGGTTGCATCATGATGCGCGCATGTCATCTCAACACCTGTCCTGTGGGAATTGCAACACAAAATCCTGAATTGAGAAAAAAGTTTAAAGGCAAACCAGAGCATGTGGTTAATTACATGTATTTCGTAGCACAAGAATTGAGAGAAATTATGGCTTCCCTAGGATTCCGAACAATTAATGAAATGGTCGGACAAATGCATAAACTCAATCGAAATAAAGCTATAGCCCACTATAAATCATCCGGTATTGATATCAGTCCTATTTTGTTTCAAGCAAATGAGCATAAAAACAAAACTAAATATAACACCTGTGGACAAAAGCATAATCTTGAAGAACATTTGGATTTCCAAATTATAAAACAAGCCCATCAAGCGCTCTTTCGCAGAGAGACTACCCATTTAAATATGCCTATTAACAATATGAATCGGGCTGTAGGCGCCATTTTAAGTAATGAGATTTCAAAAATATATGGCGCTCAAGGATTGCCTGAAAATACTATCAATATTAATTTTAATGGATCTGCCGGACAAAGTTTTGGGGCTTTTGCCACAAAAGGCGTGTCTTTAGTTGTCGACGGAAACACCAATGACTATTTGGGTAAAGGACTATCTGGCGGTAAAATAGTCATAAGGGTTCCCAAAAATTGTGATATTGTGGCTAAAGATAATATCATCACCGGAAACGTTTCATTATATGGAGCGACCTCCGGAAAAGTATTCATAAATGGTCAGGCTGGAGAGCGCTTTTGTGTAAGAAATTCAGGGGCAATTGCAGTCGTTGAGGGTATCGGAGATCATGGTTGCGAATACATGACCGGAGGCGTCGCGGTAATTTTAGGAAAATTTGGAATAAATTTTGGTGCCGGTATGAGCGGTGGCATTGCCTACATTTTAGACGAACAAAATACCATTGATGTAAATTTTGGAGGACCGAATCTCAATGTATTGTCTATAGACAATGAGGAAGATGAATCTTTACTTAAAGAATTAATTGAGCAACATTACAAGGAGACTTCCAGTAAACATGCTGAATCATTATTGGAGAATTGGTCACAAACTAAAGCTCATTTTAAAAAAATCTTTCCAGAAGAATATCGTCAAGCCTTAGAAAAGTTGGCGCAAGAAGAATTAAAAGAAAAAGAAATAATTAGTGTTTAGCTATGGGTAAACCAACTGGATTTTTAGAATATTCTCGTAAAAACGAATCTGTGATTGCTCCTGAAAAACGAGTTAATAATTACAAAGAGTTTACTATCCCATTGAAGGATAATGAATTAAAGAATCAAGCGGCAAGATGTATGGATTGTGGTATACCCTTTTGTCATAGCGGATGTCCTTTAGGTAATTTCATTCCTGACTTTAACGATAAAGTATACCAAGGCAAATGGAAAGAGGCCCTTGATATTTTACATCGCACCAATAACTTTCCTGAATTTACAGGTAGATTATGCCCTGCTCCATGTGAGGAAGCCTGTGTGTTAGGGATTAACAATGATCCGGTAACCATTGAAAATATTGAGAAGAATATTGTAGAAATGGCGTTTAAAGAAAAGTGGATTACCCCTAAAGTTCCAAAATTAAGAACGGGTAAATCCATTGCCATTGTGGGGTCAGGTCCTGCAGGACTTGCAGCCGCACAGCAGCTCAACAAAGTCGGTCATTTAGTAACGGTTTTTGAACGTGATGAAAAAATAGGTGGATTATTGCGCTATGGCATCCCCGACTTCAAACTCGAAAAATCTATTATTGATCGCAGAATTGAAATTCTAAAAGCTGAGGGAATCGTATTTAAAACTAATGCAAACGTTGGTGTGGATATTGATGCACAAGAGCTAAAAGATGAATTTGATGCCATTCTCTTGTGTGGTGGAGCTTCTGTACCAAGATCTATCCCTATCAGGGGCTTGGATCTTAATGGAGTGGTTCAGGCCATGGAGTTTTTAAAAGCCAATAACCAATTTGTAGATGGGCAACTTGATTTTGACGAGATTATTTCAGCCAAAGGCAAAAACGTTATCGTCATTGGTGGTGGTGATACAGGAAGTGATTGCATTGGAACTTCTAAGAGACATGGCGCCAAATCTTTAACTAATTTCGAAATACTCAACCAACCCCCGTCCTCTCGTCCTATTCATCAACCTTGGCCTTATTGGCCAATGAAACTAAGAACGAGTTCTTCCCATAAAGAAGGTGCTGAGCGATTTTTCAGCATATCAACAAAGGAATTTATAAGTGACGATCAAGGGCGATTAAAAAGTTTAAAAACCGTCAATGTTGAATGGAAAAAAAATAAGGATAATACAATGGAACTTGTCGAATTGCCTGGCACCGAAAAAGAATGGCCATGCGATTTAGCACTATTAGCACTAGGATTCAGCGGCTCAGAAGCTTCACTAGCCAAGCAATTTGGAGTATCCCGGGATTATAGAACAAATATTAAAGCCACCACAACTGATTATCGCACTAATGTCCCAGGAATTTTTGCCGCAGGAGATATGCGTCGTGGACAATCGCTCATTGTTTGGGCCATATCTGAGGGACGTCAGGCCGCACATCATGTGGATAAGTACTTGATGGGAGAGTCAAACTTACCGCTCAAAGACAATAATGATTTGCCTAGGGTCTGAGTTCAAAACCGATTAAATTGAAAAAATTATCAATATCACTTTAATGGACACGATTAAAGATCCTGACAGCACTTTGTAGCCCAAATACAAGACCCATGAATAGATGTGTAGGCTTTTTTAAGTTAGAAACATCTAATTTGAACCTCTGGCGATATACAAATCTCTTTCTGTTTGTCTCAAATCCGCGCGACACCGATCTAATGCAGTTTTGTACTCTTCAATTGTTGTCTTTGAATCACTTAGCTCAAGTATTTCGCTTTTTAAATCTTGGTAATCTACCAGAAGATTAACAATACCTGAATACATGTCATATTTGAACGTCGAATCTTTTGTTGGAATAGATTTTTTAAGTTCAACCAGCTTCGCACTTATTAGAGAATTTTGATATGAGAGATTTTGACCAGGATTGTCGAGAGAGTCTAACATTCCGTTAATTGATTGCATACTCGTAAAAAATCTATTTTGATAGTCAGTTTCAAATTTTGACAATTCAACTTGAGATTTTAATAACTCATTTTCTTTTTCAGGAACTTTAAAATCAAAAAATAAAGCGCAAACAATAATGATATTGGTTACTAAAAAAAGTAATAAGAACTTTAAGAATGCCTTTTGTCTTTCCTTATCGTTTATCGGTTTCATAGGAGTAGTTTTAATGCTACAATTTAATCCAACAAAAAGCTTCTGCGACTGCTTTCATTGGTTTTATCTACTACATTTTCTTTAACAAAGATATTAGAATCTGATTTCTTCCCAATGTAATCCAATTCATTTAATTTCTTGAATGTCGTCAAAATAATTCTGGTAAACATAGAAATCTGATCGAGTGACGGATTAATATTAGTGTGTTGATAATTAATATTTATTGTTTCGTTCATTATGTTTTCGAAACCTCCTTGATTCAAATCTCCCCAGTCTGAAATGTAGTTGAGGAACTGCTCCTTGCCAGCACCAGCAAAAACATCTAGGCTGTTTTTTATAATTCTTGCCAAAGATGAGATCTTGACAATGAGCTCAATCGGAGATGAAAATTGTGTTTTATTCTTAAAGTCGGCTAAACCATAATTTAGATAATCTAGCATCTTTTGACTCATCTGTAAAACCATAAAAGCCAAATCATTATCTTGTTTTTTCTGATGAATTTTTTGAATAATTTGAACAAGATACGATTCTAGATTACTTAAAAATGTGCTGATGCCATAATAGGCTTGCTTAAGATAAATATGGCTTTGTATCGATTTTGACGGGGGAATGTAATCATCAATAACGGTCAGCTTGCCTTCAAGGAGCTGTACCTTACCTATTGTTAAATGATGAAGTCCTAGTTCTTTATTATTCAATTCTGAGTATTCCAGAATCTCTATTTTATATTCCGGAAGAACATATGGCCGTCTTGGCGGCTCTTCTTGAGGGTCCGCAGCCCCAACTGAAAGACGATAATACGGATTAATTATTAGCACGACTGAATAATGATCAGCATTACCAGATAGCTGAATTTTTTTCTTAAGTTCACAACCGGCTTGCTCGAGCAGCGGACGTGCAGATTCTGAAATATCAATTTGATAACCACCCATGGTGATCGCCTTACAGTAGATAACATTTACTTCAATCGAACTTTGTCCATCCAACGAAATTGATAACTCAATTGAACTACCCTTTTCAGAATAATCCGGCAATAGTCCGTAATTCACTGGTGTAAGATTTACCTCTTCTACTGTTTTCAGGGCATGAATAAAGGAATTCTCTAAATCAATAAAATGATTTTTATTGATTTTCATTCCGTCAATCCAATTTACACGATACTTATTTATTTCTTTCATAATGGCAGTTGTAGAGTTTTTAAAACAAACCAGATTTTTTATAGTCAATAGTAAAGGTTTTTATACAATTTGACCCTTCATCTCTAAATAGTTCTATTTTTTTAATCTTGATCTTCTTGTCATTTATTTTTTCACAAAACAATAAAAATGTCGTTATTTTTTCGTTCGCGATGACTTGTTTATTTAAGTCTCCGCATAAATAATCTGAAAATTGTTTTGCACTCATTCGGCCTTGAGAGACTAAAAGTAATTTATTGGCAAATTCTATTTCATCAATAAATGGAACTGTTTTAGGTGACTTTATTCTATTGTTTTGACTCTTATTCAAATCCAAATCGGAACTGTTATTATTAAGTTCTGGAAGCACTTCAATCTTTTTTTTGGTGATATAATTCAAATTACCATTTACAATTAACGAAACTGTTTTTAAACCGGGAGATGTAAATTTATATTGAGCCTTTTTTGTTGTGGAATTTGCTCCTGCCGTTTCTCCAAACCTCCATTCCCATGAAGTGGCTTCTGGCGTTTGGTCTTCTACAAATAACGTCCTCCCCATCCGAATTTTTGTCGGCATCTCAAACAATGGGAATTTTGTCGAATCGATTATTACAGACTGCTCTTTAATCACAATGCTTTTTGATGATTCACAATTATCATTAACAATAAGTTTAACAGTATATTCACCTGGGTTATTATATATATGCAGTGATTCTTTCGAGGAGGCAGAGGCCTGATCACCAAATTCCCAGTACCAATTTTCCGCTGATTGGGTTTTATCCTCAAATTGAACTAATTCCCCCACTACAAATCTTTGGGCTTTTATATCAAAATCTACCTCACTGCAGGGTGAATGGTTTATAAATTTAATCAGTAACAAAAATCCAAAAACCAATAATGTAGCCCCAAATACAAATATTACAGTCCTGTCAAGATGCTGGATGTTCCGTTTTTTGTTTATCATATTTCGTAATTATTTTAGACCTACTTTTAGTTTACACTACATCAACAACGTAAGGAAAAACATTCATTGATCTATTCTTCAAATTAAGTTGTAAATGAGTGTTTAATAATTCCCATTCTGTTGAATTAATAATTTTAGATGTATTAGCTGTAAGTTTGATATGAATACAAGGTGTTTGGCCTTTGTTGAGGTCAATATTAGTTTGATAAGTTCTACTAATTGCAACATCCGTAATTTTATCCTTGTATAAATCGTAACAAAGTGCTTCAATATCTTTTGAAGTTACGATTCTATCTCTTGATAATAATGAACTTCTGTAAGCATTTAATCTTTCCTCAAGCGAGAGACTACTTTTCCCCTCGAAAGTTGAAGTCATGAGATAATTTCCTTGTTGCTTAACCCCAAGGGCTTTATAAACCTCTATTTTGCTTCCTGGTTTTATTCCATTAGCATCCTCACCATTGGTAGACCAATACTCAATGAGTAAAACTTCTTTGGTTTCATAGGGTTCTAAAAATATGTATCTCGTATCTGTAAAATCTATCTCGCTATTAGAGAGCTTTTCTTCAATAAGTGAAATTTGCTGATTTAAACTATTTAAGTTGGCATAAAGGAAATCGTGATTCATAAACGAAAATGAAGCACTTTCATCTTTTAAAAGTTCAATTAGATGAATCAAATATTCTTTGGCACTTCTGTAATCCAATTTTCCAATACTTTTATCCCTGACATAATACGTGCCTTTAGAACCGATATTTACGTTTTTTGTTTTGAGTTGATAAGACTGCCCGCTACTGTTGCTTATGGATTTAATATCAAAAAAATATCCATCGCTGTTTACGGGAATAATGTTAATCGCACTCCTCATTTGATAGGAGAAACTTTTTAATTCTTTGTTTAAAACCGGAGCAGCGTTTAGAGAAACGGAGATAGATTGCAAAATATTATTACTCATTTCTTCTGGAAATATGATTTTGACCCAAGTAATGTTTGCATCCGTTTTAACACCATTGGCACTTAACAAATCATCAAACTGATTAAATCGACTGGAATAGTCTAAATCTGTCCTGCTTTTTACGGTAACATAAAACTTTTGGTAATAATTTAAAGTTTGCTTGCTGATGTAGTAGGACTTATCTGAAGAGTAATTAAAAATTGAACTTATGTCGTTTTTAAGGGGCCCATCACTATTATAAAAACCTGAAGTAGTGATAAGATCATGATTATTTGCTGACCATTTTGAGTATTTCAAATAGTGAAAAAAGAGGTCTTCATGTTCTAAATCATTATAAGAAAAATAAAAAGAAACATCTTCTAAATTTAAATTATTTACCTCCGATTCAATGCCAAGAAAAATTGTAGAATTAGCCAAATTAGAATCTTTAATTTTAATGCTTTTTTGAATCTGATTATCACCCCGGTCAAGAGTTTTAAATATATTACCACAAATTAAATATTTCGCATCTGCGCGTATAAGCTTAAAGTCTTGAATTGGTGAGAAAAATATATTTTGTGAGCTCAGTTTATTCTTGTTGGCTTCTTTTCTTTTGTAGTAGAATAGATACTCAGGATTCAAATACACATAAGCATCTTGCGGATTGATGTGCATAACTGCATGCGCGGGTTTTGAATCATAAGTCGTTTCTGGCGTCATCAATTCGATCAACTTCTCAGTGACTTTATTCTCTGATTCGTTTAACCTGCTGTGAATTTTTGAAATTTCTGCAGCACATGAAGAAATTAATAAACTAACTACCGGATCAAAAGAGGTCTCAATTTCATTGGCTGAGACCCCCCAGATTTTAGCGGCTGTTTTTAACATACTATTTTTTACAGACTCGTAAGGCTTTGCTTTCATTTATTCCTTCTAATACGACAATGGACCAATGTAAAAGTATTCAATATAAGAAAAAGGTTCATTCGTTTTCTTAACAATTCCTTTAACTGAAATATCAACTCTTTTCTTGATTCGATTTGTTCCCAGAACACTATCGATTTCCTCTTGTTTAATGCTGACACCAACTTTGATGTTTTCCAATCTTGTTTCGTGCTTAATAATTGAATCATTAAGAGATTTAGCGATTTGACTTTTGAGACTATTCGTACTTTTCAGGTTATCAAAATCGACATCCCATATTGCGCAGCCAAAGGAAGGATCGAATCTACACTCCCCAAAATGAGTAGTATTTATCAAATGAATAAAGTGAGCAATAGACTCTTTCAAACCACAAAAATTCCGATGATTTTTACCAAAAAGACTCATTGGTTTTATTGGGAGTGTGTAGTAATAATTCTCCATATTTCTTAATTTTTATATCCTGAAGATAAAATTTAATATTAAATCTGCCTAAAAAAACAACGTTTTTAAAGCACTGAAATACTGTATGAATTTTTTGAATAAAAATTTATTACCAAAAATAAAATTCTTACTTTGACCTCTAAATTCATAGGTTTTTAAAAAAATAAACTAATCATCTTGTAATACAATGCGAAAGAGTGTTTTACTTCTGTTGTTTTTACTTATATCACTGGATTGTTTTTCTCAAAGCGTTATCAGCGGTATTGTTGTAGAAAATGGATCCTCACAATATCTTTCAGAGGCAATTGTGACTGTTGAAGGAACCAGCGTATCAGAAATCACCGATATGGAAGGAAAATTTTCTATTGACTTTGATCTGCCCCCAGCAGAATATGTATTAACTGTGAGTAAAAATGGATACAAAACAGAATTTTTTCTAATTGAGTTCTTCCAGTCAGGCAGTGTATCAGTTGATCAAGTAAAACTGACATTAACCTCATCTGAAAAAAAACGTCGAAAAAAAATTGCAAAAGAATTAAAAAAGGAGGAAAAGAAAAAAAATAAAGAAATTGATAAAGTATTGCGCAAAGCGAAAAAGGAGAAAGACAAAAGGGAAAAAGAATTAAGACGTTTACAAAAGAGACTAGCCAAAAAGAAATCAGAAAATCAATCCAGATTTGAAAACAGTGTTATCACTTCATCACAGAACACAGATTTAGTTAATAAATATGCTCTATTGCTCGGAGTTGCGTCTCTTGAAATAACCAATTTAAAATTATATAACTTCATCGAAGATTGGATCGGAACTCCCTACCTACTGGGTGGAGAAACATCAGAAGGGATAGACTGCTCATCTTTCAGCCAAAGGTTATACACCAGAGTATATGATCTTTACATCGAACGAACTGCACAAAAACAGCACGATTCTAAATTAACCGATAAATTTCAAGGAAAGGAGTATTTACACGAGGGAGATTTAGTCTTTTTCAAGGGGGTTAATGATAATTCGAATGATATTAGTCATGTAGGCATTTATCTGAAAAATGAACGATTTGTTCACGCGACATCTCATAAAAGAGACACAGGTACGAGTGGTGTAAAAATTAGTAATTTAGAGGACCAATATTGGAAAAAGCGTTTTTACACCGCAGGCAGAAGAATACGCAATTAAATTAACTGCATGGCTATGAAATTCGACGAATTAGAGTTTGTTCTTGATGAATTGAAATCATTTCATACTGATATCAATGCCGAAGTTATCGTGTCCGAGATACTTGCAAATACCTCATTAGATCTAGAAGATATCGTTGTTCAAAATCAAAGTACATTTAAAAGGTCATTTAGAAGAGATATTCTCGAAATAGGTCCAATTGTCGAGGACACGTTACCAATTTATTTGTCACGGAACGGATTGTATGATCAATTACCAGAGGGGTTTTTTCATAAAGTAGATAAAAGCAATGGGAATTCTTCGTTTTCTGAAATGCGAAAAACTTTCAAAGATGAAGAAAAAGAAGCACGTCATTTTTTCTCTCCATTTGAAAACGAGTTTTTTCTCCAGCAACTAAGCATCGAGAAAAATGAACAAGCGTTAACGCAAAACGTTTTAACGCTAAAGGATGAATTTTTCAAAGATTTTTGGAAAATCAACGCAAATATCCCTAAAGAGTATCTGCAGAAATTCTTCAAATTTTTACCGCATAGTTCAAAACTCGCAGGAGATATTGAATTGGCAAGAATTTGTTTGGAAAAATTAATTGAATTACAAGTTGATATTAGAAAAATCAATCATTTGGCGCCAAAATCATGTAAAAACTTCTCTCAAGGTCAATTTTTAGGAAGAGACTTAACTTTAAGTAGCGAATATCAAGCTAATATATTCCCAACACTTGAAGTTGTCGTTTTTTTAGAGGATTATGAGTCGCTTGATCATAATCTCAAAGAAGATCGATTATTGAAAATAATGAATTTGTTTTACGATTATTTCATTCCTCTAGAATATAATGTAGAGACTACATTCAAGGTCAAACAAAATAAACTATTTACCCTTAGCCCAACCCATCAACCAATTGTTGGGATAACAACACAAATTTAAATTAGAAAATGAGTCTAGCCGCTTTTAAAATAAGTATTTTATTTTTTCTCTTTAGTGCATTAATTTTTGGTGTGGCCAAAAAACTCAGAAAATTGCTGAATCAAGACAAGAAAAAATTCTTGATTTATGCACTATTAACATTGCTAACTTTTGCTTTGACAGGCCTATTAAGTGCTCCAGTAGTGCTAAATGATACCCCGTTGAGTAGTTTTATTGGAATTCAGATAATTATGCTGATTCTTGGCATGCTGCATTTGTATGTAATGGATAAATATTTTTCAATTGAGGATTCGAATTTCAATCATGAGCTTCTTTTTTCCATTTTGATTTTATGCATTGGCTTAATTGGTTTTGTCAATGTAATAAATAATTTCAGACCGTTACTTAGTATTATCTTCATTGGGGCTAGTTTGTTTTTTATCATTCCATTGATCGTAAGACAATTAATTATTTCAGCATATAGCATACCTGTATCCATTTTTAAAAAATGGACATATCCATTAAACAGTAAAATTAAAGACCCTCTAAGTCATGAACTTACAAACCCTGAGGTTATAAGTTTTGAATTTCAAAAAAATATTGATGATAATGAAGTCACAAATTTTAGAGTAAAAGCGCCTATGAATATGGAATTTGGGAAACTTTTTTACTTTTTCATTAACGATTACAATGAACGCCATCCTCAAAGCCCTATAACCTATCTAAATACAAACTCTCAAGATCCCTATTCCTGGAATTTTTTCTTCAAACCAAATTGGCTCGGTCTATCGAAGCATTTAGATTTTTCCAAGACTGTGGCTCAGAATAATATCAAAGAAAACGACATTATCGTTTGTCAGAGGGTATAAAAAATAGATGATCAAAAAATTGCGTATTAAATAATTTTCAATTTACTTTAAACATATATTAACCTTTAAATACTATTTAGATTATGTCATTCAAAGCCAAATTTCTTGTCGCAGGTAAAGAGTATAACGTGCTAAACTGTCAATATGATTTATATCAAGAAACTGATGAAACTGGTCGACCATCTTCAGTAACAAGAGGTGGCAAAATTAAAATCACCCTAGAATCGACTGCTGATACTACGTTGTCAGACTGGATGTTTAATAATTTTGAGCGTAAAGATGGCTCAATACAATTCTTTAAAAGAGATACTGATTCAAAAGCTAAAGAATTAAATTTCAAAGAAGGCTACTTAGTGAGTTATCTAGAAAATTTTGATTCCTCTGGAAAAAACCCAATGACTGAATCAATTATTATTTCAGCGAGATCCATTGGTATTGGTAATGGGGAGCACGAGAATGAATGGGCGATATAAAGTAATTCTACCTTATTCTTCAAAAAGTTAACCCGATTAGGGCGAAATTTTACAACTTGTAGTATGTCATTCTTAGCCAAGTTAAATATTGAAGACAATGATTTTAATTTATTGTCTATATCCTTCGGTGTGAGTTCTAATTATGACCCATTAAGTCTTAGGGCTTCTGGAGCGCCGCAAATGTCAACGATCGACTTAACAATAGAATCAACTTCAAGTGGAGGGTTTTTTAAATGGAGTTTGGATGCAAGAGATAAAAAGGATGGTAAAATCGTTTTTTTTAAACGAGACGCAATGGCTGGTTCTAGAACTCTAAAATTCAAGCAAGCCTCTTTGGTAGATTATAATGAACGATTTAACTCAACAGATTCAAACGCCATGATAACGAATCTTAAGATGGTTGTAGAGGAAATTGTTTTTGAGGACGGAATATATAAAAATCCGGCCTATGACTTTGATTTTAAGAAAATAGGAGAGTAGATAATTTATAAGGAAAGAAAAAGCCTGTAAACCACTCCGCATTACTGACACCAGAATGCATAAAATAAATAAAACATAATTTATTCCCTAAATAAATAAAACGGACCTAAAATATAGAATTCGCTAATTAAAAATTATGAGCCATCGCAATACTAACATCTACATATTTAAGTATTAATGGGTATAAATTGCCTTTCTTTAACAGTTGTAGTCTTGAACAGATTATAGGCGATCATCACGTTTTAATGATCAAATGTCTCAAAGATGTCATCCTATCATTTTGTAAGAATAATGGAATTGAAATTGAGGATATTATTGGATCTGTAATTACGTTAGAAACTAAATCCTTCTATTCGGCTGAATATTACGGGACTCTAAAATTTAAGGGGGTTATTACCGGTTTAAAATACAGAGAAGGGCTCTATGTTGGAGAGGGAGATTATGTTATAATCAATGCAAAAAGCCCCACAATAATAGCGGATGACGGACCAGATTACTCTTCGTTTTCTGATATGAGTTTTGTGGATATCATAAAGCAATGTTTCAGAGATTATGATTCCTCTAAATTATCGCTTAACACTAAGCATTCAAAACAAAAATCCCCTCTTATTTACACGGTTCAATACAATGAAAGTACTTTTCAATTTGTCAAGCGTTTAGCCGCGAGGTATGGAGAGTGGATGTATTACGATGGAGAAAAACTTGTTTTTGGTTTAAGCGACAAAGTAGATGAAGTACACCTCAAATTAGGTAGAGATTTACAAGACTTCAATATAGATTTGTCACCTATTCCGCAAAATTTTGAATATTTCACCAACGACTATCTAACCAACAATGTTCATGAACAATTAACGAATTCATCCGATGGACCACAGCAGGGAAGTTTAGGTTTGCTCAATAAAAGTTCAAAAGATCTTTACTCAAAATCAACTAAAATTTGGGCCAACTTAACCGATGATAATAATGCAAAAACCAGATTGGATGAAAGCGTAAAAAACCAGCAATCTGTCCTACAATTACAACAATATAAAGCAGGTGGTGTTTCAGATAATCCCGGAATTGTATTGGCCTCTGTTGTTGTCATTAATGACAAATCCTTCAGAGTAGTTAAAGTCACCCATTCATATTCAAACAATGGAGATCTTTATGAAAATTCATTTGAAGGAGTTTCAAACGACATTAATACTTATCCAAACACAAATATCGATAGCTTTCCAAAAGCCAGGCTGCAAACGGCCAAAGTGATCGATAATCATGATCCACTTGGTTTAGGACGTGTCAAAGTACAGATGCGTTGGCAATATAAAAATGGTTTATCAACTCCGTGGATTAGGAACTTATCAGTAAGTGCCTCTTCGGGCCAAGGATTTTATTTTTTACCTGAAATAGGTGATGAAGTCTTGGTTGATTTTGAAGGGGGCAATGCAGAGTGCCCGTTTGTGATTGGTAGCGTTTATCATTCTGATGCAAAACCCCCGTCAACTAGTTCAAACGCAAGTAATCACATCAAAATAATTCAAAGCAGGAACGGTGCAATTTTCAGAATTAACGATCAAGACGGCAGCATTACAATACAAGACAAGTCAGGAAGCTCCCTTGTTTTGGATGGTTCAGGAAATATTAACATCCAAGCTGCCAAATCAATAAACTTAACTGCAGGAGAAAATATTAATGCCGATTCTGGCAAAAACGTTTCGCTGAATATTGCTCAAGATTTTAATGTCAATACTAGTGATAACTCTACCATAAACACTGGCGCAAAACTAAACGTGTCCTCTGGACGCAAAACACAAATAACCGACGGCCTAAAAATTGAAATAACTGCACCAAGTGTCGGCGTGAAGGGTGACGTGGGATTAAAATTAGAAGGAACTACTGTAGATGTTGATGGGACGGCCATGACAAATGTTAAGGGTGGAATGGTAAACCTTAATTGATGAGCAACGAGCACAATCCTATTGCGCTTTTAATTTCTCAAATTCAATCTAAATGGATTGATGAAATAGGAGTTACTGACAATATACATCTGGTGCGATGGATTATCAAACCAGACCAAGCTCGATTATTTCAAGGATTTTTAAAGCTTGAATCGACAGAATATGGTAAAATACCCGATGTCCTCTTGGTATTTTTAAACCCTTTTAAAAAGGCTAAAACTTTTAGTCGTGAAATAATTGAGCAATGGCTTAATGTTTTTAATGAAGATCAAGACATAATAGGCGACTATAACAAAACCAACCCCGATTTTAATTGGGACACAGAATCAATTAAAACAAAAAGTTCTGCAGAAAATATAAATCACGATCAATTATTGGTCGAGATGATTTCAAGCTTTCAAAGCAAACTCCCAAAGAATACACCATTCACTATTTCCTTTTTACCATACACTATAGAGGATGTTATAGAATATGCAAAGTGGCTTAATCAAATCTTAAATCTAAAACTTGAAAAGTATTGCAGAATAATGATTTTTGACCATGTAGAAGATCGTCATTTTGATAAGTTATTAAATCAACACAAATCAATTTCAAAATCATTGTCCATAGCCTTGGACGTTGAGGGGACTTTACAAAAATTAGCAACAACAGGGAATCCAAATGATCCTGAGTTTCAGTTCAGGCAATGCATATTGAACATGTCAAAAGCGGTTCAAAACAATAATCTAAATGATCTTGAGAAATGGGGACAGCGCGGTATTGAGGTTGCTCAAAAAACTGGCATAAAAAACATGTTGTCAACAGCACACCTGGTCTTTGCCTCGATGTTATTTAGTTTTAAGACTTTCGAAGACATTGATAAATTGTTATCTCAAGGATTGTCCATAGCTAAAAAAGGTTTAGCTTCAGGAGATAAGACATGTAAAAACTTAGTCATACAGCACTATGGATATCAAGCTAGTTCAAATCAATTTCAAAAAAAATATGATTTGGCCTGTGACTTATTTTGTAAACAAGCAGAAGGTTACATAGAACTAAATCTCCCACAACAAGCAATAACATCTTGGTGGATGGCGAGCAATGCGATTAAAAAGAGAAATTCCGAAAAGTTCAGAATCATTTTAGAACAGGCATTCTCAGAAGCTAAAAAGCATGATAAAGAGGCTTTAAAATTAACGACCATAGGCTTCATAGCCGATGATTATTATAAAGTTTTATTCAATAAAAAGCAACTTGAACAATGTGAAGATGTCGATCGTTTTATGATTTACATCGAGGGAGAAAATTGGCGAAGTTCGATTCAAGACCAGCGTAAAACCTTAGAAAAGAAGCGTCTTTCACTTTTTAATTGGATGTAAATATGCTATTGGCTAATAAACATTTTACTCCGATTATTGGCATTGACATCCACATTGTTGTCATTCCTCCTGGTATTCCCACACCCCTACCCCATCCATTTATTGGAATGGTTTTGGACCCTGCCGATTATATTCCCTTTATTGGAGCAAGCGTATATATCAACAAAGTACCCCGCGGGAATAGTGAAAGCGCGGGCATGATAGGGACCATGGCCCACATTCCCATGGGCGGTCCATTTCTAATGGCTCCACTTATTGGTCATGATTCAATGAATTTCTTTGGGAGTATAAGAGTTAAAGCAGAGGGGGCCTTTTTATCTCCTGCCGGATATATGCTAATGACTTGTAGTGACATTGGGGTTCCATTGTCTTTAACTCCCGGAAAAAAAATGAAACCGGTACCAAGTCTATATCTACCCACCTCGAACACCATATCAATCCCAGGAGGGAAACCTGTGATCGTAGGAGGCCCTTATGCACCTGACTTAAAGTCAATGTTTATGGGACTTTTGATGTCTTATGGTATGGGTGCTTTAAAGAAAGGAGCCGGCAAAGGATTGAACAAAGCTCTGACGACCTTAAACCACAAAGTGCTCAAGAAGTTCGAATGTACAAAAGGTCTAAGTAGTAAATTGTGTAAGATGGGATTTGAACCCGTCGATTTAATCACTGGACGCATGGTTTATGAGGGAGAGGATTTTGTCCTTCCTGGAATCATTCCAATGAGTTGGAAAAGAAGCTGGTATTCTGACTCTGGACATGAAGGAATTTTAGGCTATGGGAACCATAATAACTATGATCTGTCCCTTTATGTTGAAGAACAAGACGATGTTGTAGTAATGATTCTTCCAGATGGCAGGGCCACTCTCTTTCCGTGGCTCGTTAACCAGGGGGAACAATTCTATAATAGAGAAGAAAAATTAACCCTCACATTTCTTGATAAACACACCTACACTGTTCTAGACCATCAATCGGATTTAACCTACACATTTCAAAAGATCTCAGATAATTTATATAAACCTATCAGTTTAGGCAATAAACATGCAGCGATAAGTTTTAATTATAACTCCTCAAACCGATTAAATCAAATCATTGATTCTGTGGGACGAGTCATTGATTTGGACTTAGATGATTTTGGCAGAATCATTGAGATAAACGCTACTCATAAAAATCAACAAAGAACACTGGTGAGTTACCGGTATAATCAACACGGTGACTTAATCACCATAACCGATGCGCTGAGTCAATCGACTCAAATGGTCTATGAAAATCATTTGATGATTAAAAAGACTGATAGAAACGGGCAATCATTTTATTGGGAGTACGACGGTAAAAAAACGGGCGCTAAATGCGTCAAAACCTGGGGGGATGGCGGTATATTATCAGGACATATACAATATCTAAAAAACCATAATATCGTAACCAATTCACTAGGTGAAGAGACTATATATTATTTCAATTCTGATAATTTATGTACTCAAGTCCAGAATCCTATGGGCGATAGTATTTTTCATGAATACACTGAATTCAAAGAGCCCTACAGAGATATTGATGAGGAAGGAAGTATCATAGGCTATAGTTATGACCAAAGAGGTAATCTTATCAAAATCCATAATAAAGACGGAAGCCCTATAACGCGAGTTTACGATGAGAAGGATCGATTGATACTTAGTAAAAATCCTGAGGGAGATGCGGTTACTAGAGTTTATAAAAATGATCAACTGGATGCAATAATAGATGCTGGTGGTGCAATCACTTCATTCAAATATAATAGTTTAGGGTTAGTTGCCTCAATAACCAATGATTTAGGTGATGATACCGCACTTGTTTACGATGATGATCATAACCTCCAGAAAATGATCTTATCGAATAATTCTGAAACGATATGGGAATATGATGAATGGGGGCGTTGTATCAGAACAATCAATTCAGAACAGCAGAGACAACATTATTTTTATGATGCCTTAGACCGGCTCGAAAAAGTCCAATTAGCAGATAAAAACACTGTTAAACTGCGATATAACGCCTATGATGAAATAATAGAGTCTTTAGATGCCGATAATCGAAAAATTATTTTCGACTACACCCCACTGGGCAATCTCAAAATGCGTGAAGAAAAAGGTCGTAAAGTCCATTTTAAGTACAATACCGAGGAGCAGCTTGTAGCCATTACCAATGAGCATAATGAGCTCTATCGTTTTGGAAGAAATGCCAAGGGTGAAATTATTAATGAGACCGGGTTTGATGGTCTGAGAAAAGATTATTTAAGGGATCGCGCAGGGAAAATTATCAAAACAATTCGTCCAGACGATCGATTTACAGAGTACGAGTACGACATCAATGGAAATATGACGAGGGCAGAATATCATGACGGTTCCTGGGAGACCTATAATTATGACAGTAATGGCAATTTAGTCGAATGTACCAATCAACAAACCCATGTAAAACTCATCAGAGATGGTGCAGGCCGCGTTATCAAAGAAATTCAAGACGGGCACGAAGTCGATAGTGTTTATAATAACTCTAGTTTAAGAACAAAGCTCTCGAGTAGTTTAGGGGCAAACATCGCGCTCAGTTATAACAGCCAGGGGCAATTGAAAGACATCAAGGCCTCGGTGGATCATGAGCAACAGACCCACACAAACTGGAAGGCAAAATTAAGCTACAACAGTTTAGGTCAAGAGATTGAGCGGATATTGCCAGGCGATGTTACCAGCACCATAGAATACGATTTTGCAGGAAGACCGGCGTCACACAAAGTTTCGCAAGCCAAAAAAGAAATAAGGCATCGCAGCTATACCTGGAACGCCAATAATCAACTTCAAAAAATGGTCAATCTCCTGACTTCTGGTGTGGTTAATTTTCACTACGATGACTTTGGCTCCCTTGCCTCGGCTCAGTACGAAGACAAGCAGTTTGATTATAAGCTTCCAGACGAAGTCGGCAATCTTTACAGGAGCAAAGCCAAAAATGATCGACAATACGGAAGCGGCGGACAATTGTTAAAATCTGGTAAGGAAAGTTATAAGTACGATGACGAAGGCAACTTGATTTTAAAAACAACGCCCAAAGGTAACTGGGATTATACTTGGTACGGCAATGGCATGCTAAAAAGTGTTACAAAACCCAATAACAAAAAAATTGAATTTCATTATGATGCTCTTGGTAGGCGCACTGCCAAAATAAACGATACCGACAACATCATACATCGCTACATATACGACGGAAACCTTCTTTTGCATGAATTTAGTTACCCCTTGTCCGAACGACCAAAATGGGTGGTTGATGATTCAGGCTTACTCGCCCCAGAAAAACCAGAAAACACCGAAAACCTTATCACTTGGGTATTTGATGAAGGCACATTTTTACCTAGTGCCAAAATTACCAAGGACGGGACTTATAGTATTATTACAGACTACCTCGGAACTCCTGTGGAAGCATATAATTCTGAAGGTGAGAAAATATGGGAGCGAGATCTGGATATCTACGGTAAGGCTCGTAAGGGTGATAGTCGATTCGTGCCATTCTTATACCAGGGACAATATTACGATGAAGAGACGGAATTAGCCTATAACCGTTTTAGGTATTACTCTCCGGATACTGGCACGTATATAAGTCAAGATCCAATTGGTTTGGCTGGAAATATGCCGAATTTGTACAGTTATGTATTAGATTCAAATAGTTGGGTTGATGTTTTCGGACTCAGTGGCGATTTGGAAAGGCTTAATAGTAAGTTGAGTGCATTACAAAATGCTCAAAATAATGCGGCTAATACGCGAACTTTACCTGATGGAAGAACGCGTTATTTCGGAGCGGAAAGACCTGCTAAAACCTTAGGTCCAACCAGAGGAGCATCTTACGTTACTGAGTATGATCCCAAAACAGGAAATGTTAGGTCTTGGATGGAAAGTTACGATCACTCGGGAAATGTAAATAGAGTTCATCCTAAAATGCAAAATGGAGTTCAAGTAGAACTTCCGCACTATCCACCAACAAAAGCCGATATTGATGCAGGCATAGCAACACCTTCGGGCAAAGCAATAAAAGGATGCCGTTAGAAAAAGAAAATAGACAGGAGTTTATTAATGGACTTCGAGTAATCATTGAAGAAGGGTACAGTTCTAAAACTCTTACTGAATATGCTTTCAACTTCTATCTGAACCACAAAATATCTGATAAAGAATTATATGATTTAGTTGAAGATATAATGATTATTGATGCAGGACCCGAATTTGAGTTATCGGAAAAGGAATTGATTAAGCTTGTCGAGGATAAATTAGAAGTTAATATTATCGATCCGCGAGAAGATTAACAAAGAAGCCCCGACAAAATTGGGGCTTTCCTGTTTCTTCAGTCGTCTTTCAAATGGCGTAGCTTCTGCGCTAACCTTTGTGCATGATGCAACACTTCCTTTTTTTTGGACGATATAATATAATTTGATCTAAATAAAAAAGAGGGCTTTTGGCCCTCTTTTTTCTAGTTTAATATTATTTATTGCTGTTCGTAATCAGCATCCCACTCGGTCCCATCGTCTCCTTTTTGGCCGTCCATTTTAATCATAAAGTTTTTGGCCGGGAAATAAGGCTTCATGTGAATATCTAAAAACACTCGATCCTTTTGATTTGGATCTTGCTCAAAGCGACGTATAGAAAAATCTTCAATCAACTTATCTGGACCAGTAATATTGTCAAGAAACTTAACAATCTGGCTCATCAATTCTTTTCTCGTTTTGGCGTTAAAATTCTCAAAAGCACGACGATTTAAGAAATCCATCAGTACTTTAGTCACGTAATCAAACACACGTACTACAGAATAGGTCTGAAGCCCGAGATTATCCCCGTTAAACAGGGTCTTAGCAGAAAAAGCCATAACTTTTCCATACTCATTTACCATTGGCACCAATCCCATTTTTTCAAGTTGAGCAATTTCGCTTTTCTTCATATCAAAACGCACACCGTCGATCTCATTAATACCTCCAAACTTCTTACCTGCTGTAACTTGAGACATTAAGGTTTGATAAATTTTACCTGCCAGTGCTCCCGCTGGTGGAACAAACAAATCTTCATCCTCACCTACTTCATCCACTTTTCCGCGGCCAACTAGCCAGTTACATCCCATTATGACATTGGACTTGAATTTGTCTCCACTAGTTAAATTAGCCGCTTCAAACATTTCCATTACATCATCTGGCTCATCTAGGTGCTCAAAATCAGTAACCAACATTACTTTATTTTCGTGCGCTATCTTAGCCCACTTTTCAACCACTTTGTTGGACCCCAAGTATCCTGGGATGACCAATAGTCCATAATTGTCTCTTAAGTCTAGTCGGTCGTAAGCAGATTTTAACTCCTCAGAAATCGCATCGATAAAACGCGTGTTATCCAAGTCCTTTATTTGGTCTAATTCTGCATTGACAATGGAAATATTCTTGAGTTTATCAGACTCTGCATTCTTATAAAATAAAGCCATAGAACGATACGATCTTTCCAGGTCTTTTGTTGCCTCAAGAGCTTTGTACAGATTCTTATTCAAAGAATCTGCAGCAGCTTCAGATTTCTTTTCACATACATCAACCATATCTGCTATGCTGTCCGAAGCGGAGAGTACGTCAGACCATATACCTAAAACTTTTTTAAGTGTCTCACGTTCGTCTTTCTTTGAATTTTCGGTTAAAAAAATATTTTTCCTGGCCTTTCGGTCTGGATTCATGTTTTGTACTCCCTCAATACAGGCTTCTAATAACTCAAAGCCGCCATATTTGGCCAACTTATCGCTATTCTCTTTAAGGTATTGAGCGGGATTTTCAACCGGGGAAAATTGTTGTTGAGATGCAGCCATAATTATTTATTTTCTTCAATTTCAGAAAGTAAAGCACGGATAGATTCCAGAAGAGCTTGCTTTGCCTCTGGATTTTCTAATGCTGATTTCAAAATTTTATTTGATTTAAGTTGTTTGACCACTTTTACATATTGGTCTTTATCTGTGTTTAAGTCTCTCAAAAAACTACTCTGCTTGGTAATACCTTGAGCACCGAAGTCTCCAAGATTGTTAAAATCAAGATTTTCTTTTTTAGATACACCCTCAGAATCTTCAAACTCTAATTCAAGTGCTGGTTTGTAATGATCAAAAACCTCCTCAATTGTTTTTAGTCCCGTAACAACTTCAGGTTTAATCGGTTGATCATGAGTCAATTTCTCGACTAATAAGGTTCTGTTTTGAGGAATTTCCTGAATGGCCTCATTAGCATCAGAATTAACTTCTGTACCACCTAGTCCGTAAGTATCCATATTGTCAAATTTAATTGATTGTTAATTTAGAATATAAATATATAATTTTTTTTGCCTGATAGCCATCAATATTGCCAAATTAAGTTGTTCTCTTGATCCAAATCCAAATTTATACTACATCCTTTCATAATGGCTCCCGAAATAATTTTCTTAGATAATGGAGATCTCAAGTCATTTCGGATGACACCACGCAAAGGCCTAGCCCCATATTTCGGCGTAAATCCTTTTTTAGCCAAATGGGTTATCGCAGAATCAGAAATTGTCAAAGTAATCTCTTGCTTTTCCAAAGCCTGGTAAAGGCTCTTTAATTGAATTCTCAAAATCTTCGCGATATTTTCCTCCATAATGGGTGAAAAAGGAATGATTTCAGTAAGGCGCCCTAAAAATTCTGGTCTAAAATATTGCCCCATGATCTCTAATAAATCTGACGATTTAGGAATAATCCCCTCCTGAAACGATTTAACAATATGATCGCTTCCAATGTTTGAGGTAAACAATATAACTGCATTGGAAAAATCTCCCTCCTTCCCCAACCGATCGTGAAGCTTACCTTCATCCAATATTTGTAGAAATATATCAAAAACAGATGGGTGTGCTTTTTCAATTTCATCAAATAAGACAATAGAATAAGGTTTTTGACGAATTTTATTGACCAGCAAACCTCCTTCTTCATAGCCCACATACCCAGGGGGTGCGCCATAAAGCAATGCTGCCGAGTGCTCCTCTTTAAATTCAGACATATCAAATCGAAGGATAGAGTTTTCATCTTGAAATAAAAATTCAGCGAGTGATTTGGCAAGCTCAGTTTTTCCGGTTCCTGTTGGACCTGAAAAGAAAAAAGAACCTATGGGCAAACCAGGTTTGCTCAAACCTGATCTTGACTCAAGAACAGCAGCGGTGATGACACTTACGGCATGATTTTGCCCAATCACCCTTTTCTGCAAGTGCTCCTCCATATTTAACAATCTTTCTTTTTCATTCGATTGTAATTTACCTGTTGGAATACCAGTTTTATTTGCAATCGTAGTCGCGATATCTGTTTTTGAAATTTCATTTTTCTCTTGAGAAGCAATTTCCTTTAATCGAGCTAATGTAGCATCCAAAGCCCCAAACAACTGCTGAGAATCTGAATTAAAATCAATTTGATTTTCATCATCCACATCATTAAACAGCAAATAACTCAGCTTGTTTTTCATGGACGCATAAAACCACAAATATTCCTTTTGCTTCAAATCCTTATCATCAATTGATTTAATCTCATCGAGCTGTAATTTCAAGTTATCGAGTTCTATTAAAGACGTTTCAATCATGTAATTGGCTGCAGACATGGTTCTATCAATCAAATCAAGAGCAGAGTCCGGCAAACTCCTCTCTTTATTGTATCTTTTAGCCAATCTAATCGATTCCTTTATAGTTTCTGAATCGACATCTAATTTATGATGTTCAATATAGACATCAACAGTGTCTTTAATCATATTAAAAGCCTCTTCTTCATTAGGCTCTTTAAGTCTTAAGACTTCAAACTGCCTGGCTAATCCAGTTTCTGGCTCAATATGTTTTCGATAGGCATCATTAGTCGCCGTGGCCATTATTGTAATCTCGCCCTTTGCCAAAACAGATTTGAGCAAATTGACCAAACCCTGATTTCCCGAATTTTTATCTGTCAAATTATTAAACTCGTCGATGAGTAAAATAGACTTAGGGAATTGTTTTATTTCATCAATGATTTTGTTCAAACGGTCCTCGACCTCGCCTTTATAGGATGCGCCTGAAAATAAGCTTATAACGTCTAGTTCTACAATTTTTGCGCGTTTTAGATGTTCAGGAACATGGTTTTTTAACGAGGTATAAGCCAATCCATTAAAGAGTGCTGTTTTGCCCACTCCAGGATCTCCAACAATAAGCACATTTGGTTTTGAGCGTCTACCTAAAATTTCAATCATCATTTTTATTTCTGCATCTCGGCCAGAAATTTGATCTAGCTTATTTTGTGAAGCTGCTTTGGCCTTATCAATGCAGTATTTATTGATCATTGGCGATAGCTCTGCAGCCAAGCCTAATGAATTATTTTCAGAGGTATTATCTGAAATAGCAGTGGCGTTCACGCCTATCGATATGCCGTCTAATATTTCTTTAGCACTAACCGAAAATGATTTTAACTGTTCAAAAGAAAATCCAACTCCAGGGGTACAAAGAGCAATCAAAGCACAATGTTCAGAAACGGTTTGCAGCCCTATTTTTAGCTTAATTTTGTCCGCCTCATATAAGGTAGCTTCTACAGTATCATCAGCCACCGGAAATTCTCGCGGTCGTGATGTTTTAGGATAGGTTTCCATTCTAACCTCGGCCCACTCCTCAATGTAATAAGGATCTTGCCCAATTTGTTCTAAAAATTTTAAAAGCCCTACATTCTTATGCATCAAAGCCCGAAGCAGATGAGCTGCAGAATATTCTTGATGGGAATGCTCTTTAGCCAAGGCTTGTGCAATTCGAATGGCTTCCTTTAAGCTATCAGATAGTTGATATTCTTCCATTAGTTAAGAGAATAGGTTAATACTTACAAGATAATGAATTTAGACATTATGATGGTAATTTATAAAAACCTTAATTAATCAAGATTAAATTTCCTTGAATTTCGATGTTGAAAACACAAAACCCACGACTGCGTCGTATAGGCTTTTTATTACTATTCTTCGAAGAATATA
>JAYPSJ010000005.1:0-173088 GCA_038132955.1 Flavobacteriaceae bacterium | reverse complement strand
TGAGCCGTAATCAGATGCGCTATTCAGTTGCGCCACGAGGCCTTATTGGGTGGCAAATATAAAAAAATCACCTATAACCGCAACCAAAAAATTTAATTAATCTCAGCACTCAGACCCGCCTCTAAAAGCGCACTACACTGCGGCACTAAATCGTTGTAAGGGCCAGATTTTACCGAACATTTCCCCTTAAAATGAACCAGCAGCGCGCATTGCTCTGCTTGCAGTGGGTCGTGCTGGCAAACCTTCACTAGGGTGTTGATCACATGATCAAAGGTATTCACGTCATCATTAAACAGGATGATTTGATGCTCTAAATCCTCCTGGGTCGCTAAATCAAGTTCTGGACTGTGCTGATGCTGATGTGCCATATCACAAAAATAAAAATTTTGCCGCAACCCAGTTGTCTTTGCTTTTGTGATCCTGATAAACCAGCCCACATTCCTTACAGCGCTCGGTGATAATCTCCAGATCAGACTGGTAAAATCCACTCAAAAGCACTGCTCCACGCTCGCGTAAACAAGCCACATATGCGGGCATATCTTCCAGAAGCACATTGCGATTGATGTTCGCGATAATGACATCGTATACCGGAGCTTTGGGCAACTGCTCGGCTGTGCCGACCAGGACCTCTATGTTGTCAATCCCGTTGCGCTGGGCATTCTCCAGGCCGTTTTCCCCACACCAGGCGTCGATATCTATGGCGGTAGCCTTTTGCGCACCGCGCATGCACGCCATGATGGCCAGCACTGCCGTGCCACTGCCCATATCTAGAACCTCTTTTTCTTTAAGGCCTAGATCCAACAGGTGTTCGAGCATCAAATGGGTGGTCTGGTGATGCCCTGTACCAAAGGACATTTTAGGCTCTATAACAATTTCATATTCAGCCTCGCTGGCCGGGTGAAAAGGCGCACGCACATGAATGCGCTCCCCGACCGTAATGGGCGAAAAATTCTTTTCCCAATCGGCGTTCCAATTCGTGGCAGCGATTTCTTTATATGAAAAACTAACGCTGCAATTCTCGCTATAGGATTGCAAGACCCCCTGGGTGGTCTGCGGGTCATAATCGCTCGCGGCGATATAGCCTAAAAACCCAGTATCCGTATTTTCAAAACTCTCGTAGCCAATGTCCCCCAAGGCTGCAATCAAAAGATCTGCCCAGGGTTCTACAGGGGTCACTTGAGCTTCTATTTCTATATAAACTTGGCTCATGACATGGCGGCCACTATGGCCATAAAGTCGTCCTTTTTAAGTGAAGCACCACCGATAAGCCCCCCGTCTACATCGGGCTGACCAAATATTTCTCGGGCATTATCTGGCTTAACACTTCCTCCATAAAGGATGCTCACCCCATCGGCACACTCCTGCCCGTAATGCGCAGCTAAAACTCCTCGAATATGAGCGTGCATCTCTTGGGCTTGATCCGGTGAGGCCGTACGCCCAGTACCGATAGCCCAAACTGGCTCATAAGCCAATACAATATTTTGCCATTGGGCCGCCTTTAGATGAAATAAGGCTTCCTTTAATTGGCTAGAAACCACCTCAAAATGAGTGTCGTTTTCGCGCTCCTCGAGCATTTCGCCAAAGCAATAAACCACTTCTATGCCAGAGGCCAGAGCCGCATCAACTTTTTCGCGCAGCAAATCATTGCCCTCATGAAAATATGCACGACGCTCGCTGTGTCCCAGCAATACAGAGTTAATCCCATAGCTCTTGAGCATAGAGCCGGAAATCTCACCAGTATAAGCGCCAGATTCGGCTTGATGCATGTTTTGCCCGCCTACCTCCAGGACTTTGGACCCCGAGGCTACCTCTGCGACACTATTTAAATGAATACTCGGTGGGCAGACCATCACGCGCTGATCCTGTGGTAAGTCCCCTAGGGCCTCGACTAATTCTTTGGTCAAGGACTCGGCCTTTGTTTTATCTAAGTTCATTTTCCAGTTTCCAGCAACAATCTTTTTTCTCATAATCTTGATTCTATGTTTTCAATAATTCTTAATTCAGTCTTTTTTTTTTAGATGGGCCATAGGGCCCTTTATCAATCCCCATAGGCGATTCTTGGATCCAAAAGGCCGTAGATTAAATCCACGATAATGTTTATGATAATAAACATGGTCGCAATCACCAGTACCGCCCCCATAATTACCGGCAAATCTAAGGTATTTAGGGCATCTACGATTTCTTTGCCCAATCCATTCCACCCAAATATATATTCTACAAAAACGGCCCCAGCCAGCATCGAGGCAAACCAACCAGAAACTGCCGTGACCACCGGGTTAAGGGCATTTTTCATGGCATGGCGCCACATGATGGCCCAGTCGGTCAGCCCTTTGGCCCTGGCCGTACGGATGTAATCCTGCTGCATTTGCTCCCAAAGAGAATTTCGCATGAGCTGAATCACCACAGCAATAGGACGAATCCCCAGCACTACCGCAGGCAGTAGTAAATTCTTCCAAACGATATAGGTCCCCTCTCCATAATCATCGACTTCCAATAAACTTCCGGTCATATTCAGATGAGTATACTCATGCAGCACATACCCAAAAAACCAAGCAAAAAGAATGGCGCTAAAAAACGAGGGCACACTCATGCCCACAGTACTGAAGAGCTGAATAAATCGATCCAGCCAGCCATCCTTAAACCAAACCGAAATCACCCCTAGAATAATCCCCACAAGTATGGCGATACTGATAGAGCTCACCGCCAGAATCGCCGTATTGGGCAGAGTCTGGGCAATCACCTCAGAGACCTTTTTTCCACTTTTCTGAAAAGAGTCCCGCAGATAAGGCGCCTTAATGACCCACTGCCCCGTGTCGGTGCTCAAAAAAACCCGCCCACCATATTGATCCTGGCGGTAAAAGGTATAGTCCTTTTCGCGGCTTGAGTGCCAAGAAATCGGCGATAGGTCATTGAGATAATACAAGTACTGACGCCCTACTGGCTGATCAAAGCCATACTTTTTTTTGACGGCAGCAAGTTGCTCGGCACTTTCGTTTTGACCCAGCATCATGCGTGCTGGATCCCCAGGTAAAAAATGAAATAAATAGAAAATAACCGTAACGACACCAAAAAGGGTTAACACACCATAGCCGAGTTTTCTTATGGTGTAACGCAGCACTTATTGGAGTTTTAATTGTTGTGCATCGACCCAATGGAGCTTTTGCTTGATCACCCCCTCTTGCCACTCCATAATCCCCGGATTACTGCGGATAATGGTTTTAAGGGTGGTCATATCACAAAAGTAAAAATCAAAATCCAGCCCAAAGCGCTCTTTATAGGCCGCTACTTCTTCTGGACCTGAGGCCGAAAGACCAATCACCTGATAACCTGCAGCGCGGGCACGCGCCACCGCCTGGTTGATCTCTGTAAATCCTGGAGTTTCCGAAACAGCGAGATTGTAGGCCACAACTACCACAAGTTTTGGGGCGGCTAAAAACTCCTGGGTATAATCCATACCGGCACGCTCCATGGTAAAATCATGAATAGGCGGCTCATAAGGGGGGCGTAAAAATTGGGTCTCCACGCCAGTGCGCGTAGCGCCTTCTGGTTTAGGGTCACGTCCTGTGGTATTTACTAGTTCAAAGGGACCGTCTGGACCCTCGTATTGCCATCTATACTCAATAATCGGGGGTGGTGCATCACTGGGCACACTCATGCCTAGGGCAATATCAGCCCCTATTTTATAGGGTCTAAAATCCACCGTTGGTAAGTGCATCAGCACATGGTACCCAAAGGCCAAAGCCGCTATGGTCGACAGCAATACAGCACTACTGCGCAGCAGCGAAGTTCCTGCAGTGTATAGGTGGGTTTGCTGCCACAAAAGCCAAGCAATAAAAACCAATAAAATCACATCTTTAGTGAAAGATTCCCAGGGGGTGAGTTTTAAGGCATCTCCAAAACAGCCACAATCGGTGACTTTATTAAAATAGGCCGAATAAAAAGTCAAAAACGTAAAAAACACGATCATCCCCATCAGACTCCATAGGGTCAATTTTTTGGCATAGCCCACCAGTAGCATCACGCCCAGAATGACCTCAACCAGCACAACCACCACGGCCAGCATCAAGGCATAAGGCGACAAAAAGTCCAGGTCTAAAACATCAGGAGCAAAATAGTCTTGAAGCTTGAAGGAAAAGCCCACAGGATCATTGAGTTTTATCAGGCCGCTGATGATAAACAGCACCCCCACAAAAACTTGACTGAATCCAGTAATAATTCGTTTCAACTCCATAGCGCGGCCTATTTTAGGGTTATTTCTGAGTCAGCGACCCCCAAATGAATTAGGGCAAAAACACTGTAATTTATCATGTCCTGATAATTCGCGTCTATACCTTCGCTTACCAAGGTTTTCCCTTGGTTATCCTCGATTTGTTTTACCCGCAAAAGTTTTTGGATGATTAAATCCGTCAAAGAGCTTACCCGCATATCGCGCCAGGCCTCTCCATAGTCGTGATTCTTATCCATCATCAGGGATTTGGAGGTATGCAGCTGCTGATCGTATAAATCAGAGGCCTGTGCCAAGTCCAAATCAGGCTGCTCCACCACGCCGAGTTTCAGCTGAATAAGGGCCATGGTGCAATAATTGATGATCCCAATAAACTCGGAAACTTCCCCTTCATCCACGCGACGTTCTGTATTTTGCTGCAAACCACGAATACGCTGTGCTTTGATAAAAATTTGATCCGTCAAAGAAGGCAAACGCAAGATTCGCCAAGCACTTCCGTAATCCCTCATTTTCTTGGTAAAAAGGTCGCGACATACATGAATGACTTGATCGTACTGTTTTGCGGTGAGGGACATGTTTATCTTAGATTTTGCGTAAATTTCGCTCAAATAAATCAATTTAAAAAATACCATGACCATCAATTGCCTCGGCACGCTTATCGACCTGAGTACCCCAAAGGTTATGGGTGTTTTAAACCAGACTCCAGACTCATTTTATGATGGTGGCCGCTATAGCGATCTCGCGGCTATGCTCAGGCAAGTCGAGCAAATGCTCGACCAGGGCGCCAGCTTTATCGATGTAGGCGGTTACAGCAGCAGACCCGGAGCTGCAGAGGTCTCACAGCAGGAAGAAATCAGCCGAGTGGTCCCCACCATTGAGGCCATCAGCAAAACCTTTCCCCAGGCACTGATCTCTGTAGACACTTTTCGCAGTGATGTCGCCCAAAAGGCTATAGAGGCTGGAGCAGCATTAATTAATGACATATCAGGTGGAGATCAAGATCCCCAGATGTATAAAATCGCGGGGCGCAACCAGGTGCCTTATATTTTGATGCACATGCGCGGTACCCCGCAGACCATGACCCAGCATACGGATTATAACAATGTGGTTATGGAGGTCGCCCAGGAGCTTTCTAAAAAAATAAAACAGAGTAGAACTCTAGGGGTCAATGATCTTATCGTAGATCCTGGCTTTGGCTTTGCCAAAACTCTAGAGCAGAATTATGCCCTTTTAAACAAACTGGATCATCTAAAAATGCTGCAGACCCCAATTCTTGTGGGCCTTTCGAGAAAGTCAATGATTTACAAACTACTGGAAACAGACCCCGAA
This sequence comes from Flavobacteriaceae bacterium, assembly GCA_038132955.1. Classification (GTDB taxonomy): domain Bacteria; phylum Bacteroidota; class Bacteroidia; order Flavobacteriales; family Flavobacteriaceae; genus BACL21. The sequence goes on along the minus strand of JAYPSJ010000005.1, from coordinate 167,534 downwards.
AATGCCCTCAACGGCACTACGGCGGCCAATACCATCGCCTTGCTCAAAGGGGGCAGCATTCTCAGGGTCCATGACGTTGCCCCCGCCATGGAGGCAGTGCGCATAGTGGATGCCTTAAAAAATTAAGTACCTTTAAATCAAAATAGCCTCCGTGGAATTATTCGACATTCGTATTCTAGACATAGTAGACATCGTTTTGGTGGCCTTTTTGCTGTTCTATCTCTATCGTCTGGTCAAAGGCACCGTAGCCATCAATATCTTTATCGGGATTGTCATGGTTTATGCCACATGGAAGCTCACTGAATTTCTAGAAATGCAACTTTTGAGTCGCATTTTAGGCGGATTTTTAGGGGTCGGAATGTTTGCTTTGATCGTGGTGTTTCAGCAAGAGATTCGCAAGTTTTTACTCATGCTCGGAACCACAAATTTTTCGGGACGCCGCAAGCTCTTAAAGCGATTTCAACTCAGGCCCAGCACAGCCTTTAATACAGACATTCACGCCATTTTAAAAGCCTGTCAAAAAATGGGACAGTCCAAAACCGGTGCCATCATTGTCTTGCAGCGCAACAACAGTTTAGATTTTGTCAAAAGTAGCGGTGATGTAATGAGTCTCGAGGTTAACAAGCCCATATTGGAAAGTATTTTCTATAAAAACAGCCCTTTGCACGACGGGGCTTTGATCATTGAGGACAATACCATTACGGCCACTAGGGTTATTTTGCCTGTGGCCAGCGAGTCAAACCTGCCCGCACGCTTTGGCCTAAGGCACAGAGCCGCCGTGGGCATCACAGAAAAAACTGACGCCGTCTGTTTGGTGGTTTCAGAAGAAACAGGACAACTCTCCTACCTAAAAGAAGGTGATTTTGTACTCTTTAAAGATGCCGAAGAGTTAGAGAAATTACTGGCCAAAGACCTCAGCCAATAATCCCAGATACCGCTCTAGTCTACCGTATCGGGCTCAGCCAAAAACTGCACCTCGTAGAGGGATTTATAGTGCCCCTGATCATTTTTAATAAGGTCCGCGTGGCGGCCACGCTCGACAATCTGGCCCTGCTCCATAACCAAAATCTGATCTGCTTTTTGAATGGTCGCCAGGCGATGGGCAATCACAATAGAAGTACGACCGCGCGTGATCCGGTCTGTGGCATTCTGAATTAGTTCTTCAGAATAACTGTCCACCGATGAGGTCGCTTCATCGAGAATTAAAATACTGGGCTGACTCACAAAGGCCCGCAAAAAAGCAATCAATTGGCGCTGACCCGAAGATAAAGTGGTCCCCCGTTCTTTGACATTATAGTGGTAGGCTCCGGGCAAGCTACTGATAAAATCATGGACGCCGATCTCTTTGGCTGCAGCAATAACCTGATCCTCTGTAATCGATGGATCCCCAAGGGTGATATTGTGCAAAATGGTGTCGGCGAACAAGAATACATCTTGGAGTACCACAGCGATATGACTGCGCAGACCCGAAAGCGTAAAATCCTTCAGCCTTATCCCATCAATGAATATTTGACCCTGATCAATTTCGTAAAAACGTGTCAGCAAGTTGATGATGGTTGACTTACCCGCCCCAGTAGCCCCTACTAGGGCGATGGTCTGTCCTTCAGGAACCAAAAAACTGATGTCTTTAATTACTGGCTCCTGTGGATTATACCCGAAATGCACCCCTTTAAACTCAATTGCCCCTTTGATCTGGTCAGGAACCAAAGTCCCTTGATCTTGAATATGCGCTTGGGTATCTAAAATTTCGAAGACGCGATTGGCCGCAACCATGCCCATCTGCAAAGTGTTGAACTTATCAGCAATCATGCGCAAGGGGCGAAAAAGCATTTGACTCAGCTGTACAAAGGCTGTAATGAGCCCCAAAGTCATTCCAGAATCACTCAGGGCCTCTGCAGGCAATACATTCATACCGCCATACCAAACAATGAGTCCCAAGGCGACTGATCCCGATATCTCTGCAATCGGAAAAAAGATACTGTTATACCAAACTGTTTTGATCCAGCCTTTTCTGTGCTCTTTATTGATAGCAACAAAAGATTCGTATTCGGTTTGCTCACGCACAAAAATTTGGACAATTTTCATCCCGGTAATGCGCTCCTGAACAAAGGTATTTAAGTTGGCCACTTGATTGCGCACCTGTTCAAAGGCCCCCTTCATGGCTCTTTGGAAAACCCTGGTGGCATAGAGCAGTACCGGCAAAATTGAGAATGAAATCAAAGCCAGCTGCCAGCTCTCATAGAGCATATAACCGGCGATAACAATCATTTTTAGGACATCACTAGCGATAGTGAAAAGGCCTTCGCTAAAAATACTGGCAATGGTCTCAATATCATTGACCGTTCTTGTGGTAAGTCGCCCTACAGCGCTTTTGTCAAAATAGGCCATTTTAAATCGCATCATTTTTCCGAAAAGTTTGATGCGCAAGTCACGAATAACTGTTTGGCCCAGCCAGTTGGCATAATAGATAAAACTAAATTGAAAAACAACCTCCAGAATCAATGCAGCGACGATCAGCGCTATGTAAAAAAGCATCAAATCATAGTCTCGCGGAATCATCCCCAGGTCAATGGTATTTTTTAGAAAAATGGGACCGAGTAAGCCCGCTACAGACAATCCAATGGCAGCAAAGGCCACAAATATAAAAGTTCCGCGATACGGTCTGGTAAAGGTCAATAAGCGCATAAACAGCTTAAAATCAAATGCAGAACCGTTGGATTTTGCCATAAAACAAGGATTTAAAACACGATTGTCTCGGGGTAGTCAATTTTTGTCAAATATAGGGCATGTCCCGGAACTGATGGCCCCGCAGCAGATCTGTTTTTGCTTTCCAAAACCTGATCAAATTCCCCTGGCTGCATTTTACCCCAGCCGATCTCCAATAAAGTACCCACTACCGCGCGCACCATGTTGCGCAAGAATCGGTCAGCGGTAATAGTAAAAACCCAAATGCCCTCACGCTGTGTCCATTGGGCATAACTTACCACACAATTATAAGTCATCACATCGGTCTTTGATTTTGAAAAACACTGAAAGTCTCGATGTGTCAGTAATTTTTGAGCCACCTGATTCATCAAATCAAAATCAGGATTGCGATGTATGGCATAAGCTCCTTCAGATAAAAATGGATCCTTACCGAGGCTAAGCCAATATTCATAGGTCCGAGCCGTGGCATCAAAGCGGGCATGGGACTCGGGGGGCACTGAAAAAATGCGATGTATAACAAGGTCTGCTGGGAGGTAACTATTTAATCGATCGGTTAATTGCTCCGGATCAAAGGGGGCTTCGATATCGTAATGCGCAAACATCTGACGCGCATGAACTCCGGCATCAGTGCGCCCTGCCCCAACTATGGATATATCCGACTTCAAAAGAACACACAAGGCCTCTTCTAAGGTTTGCTGAACGCTGGGTGCATTGGGTTGACGTTGCCATCCACTGTATGCCGCTCCCTGATAAGCCAATTCGATAAAGTACCTCATGTTGTCTGCCTGGAGGACAAATTTAAACAATAATGTCCGAGAGCTAAACCCGCCAAACCAAATAATGGATTAACTTTATTCCATGCCAAAAATACTACTGCTCAGCGACACCCACTCAGACATAGATGCCACAGTGCTCAAAAGGGCTGCTGAGGTTGACCAGATTTGGCATGCAGGGGATATTGGCGCCATTGAAGTTACGGAGTCCTTAAAACAATGTGGCCCATTAAAAGCTGTATATGGAAATATTGACAATGCCTTAATACGCAGTGAATTTCCCAAAGAATTGATTTTTGATTGCCACGGAATAAAAGTCTATATGACCCATATCGCAGGCTATCCCGGCAGATATAACACTATGACCAAAAGAGCCATAGAAACCCATAAGCCTGATCTTGTGATCTGTGGACATTCCCATATTTTGAAGGTAATGCGCGATCCAAAATACGATCATCTACACATGAACCCAGGAGCTATAGGCCGATATGGTTTTCATAAAGCCCGAACTATGCTGCGCTTTACCATTGACAATAGCCAAATTAAAGATCTAGAGGTATTGGAGTACAAGCGATAAAAAAACCCCCAAAATGGCATGTTTTGAGGGTTTTAGCACTAATAGTTATACTAAGAGGTGTTAGCGCAATCGATCGGCAGATTTTACGAGGTCCTCATCCCTTTTGATGGCCTTATTGGCCAGCACTAGTAAAACGATAGAAATGATGGGAAGAAGTACCCCAATACCCTTCTGCGAGGCTGAAGCCTCTCCAGGTAAGTTTAGCGACTGATAAGCGAAAACGCCCACTAATACAAAGTTTAATATTACAGATAAACGATTGAGCACAAACTGGTGCAATCGTTGATTGAATTTAAATATAGACCAAACAATCAGCACCATGACAATGAGCTGGATGGTCTGATTAATCGAAGCCATGGACCACCCTCCTACAGCATTACTCGTCTCTGGCTGCCCAACAAAATAATATCCTGCAGCTGCGGCTAAAGCACCCAGTAAATACAGGGTTTGTATGCGTTGAATCATGAACTTAATTCGGTTTGTGGCCACAAAAATAAACTTTCTTTTCGAAAAAAATCCTGCCTAATTTCAAAATAATGTCGTATCATTGTACCACTACAAGTAACCCCTTCATCATTAGGGGACTGAGACTTCAACAAATTTTATCGATCAGTTTTATCACAACCTACTGATTCATTTTCACGAATTAATTATTACATGTTAGAGATTTCTGAATTAAAAGAACAAAAGCTTCCTGAGCTTCAGGATTTAGCCAAAGAGCTTGGTGTACCAAAATACCGCACCTTAAAAAAATTAGACCTCGTTTATCAAATTTTAGATTATCAAGCAGCAAACCCTGCCGCCCTTAAAAAATTGAGCGCGACTCAAAATCAAGACAAGGCATCAAATGGGAAAGCAGACTCGGCTAACCCAAAGGGATCCGATACGGGAGGATCCAATAATCAAGATAGAAGACAGCGCAATCGTCCGGATGGGGAGTACAAGCCGCGCCATCAAAAAGGCGGTCAGGAACGCAATCAACCTTCAGGAGAACCCGAGGAAAACACAGAGCCTCAAGAAGACGGAAAACAAAAACATAGAGGCACTCATCAAGGTCAACGCCAAAATCAGAATCAACAAAACAATCAAAACCAAGCCAGTGATCAGGAGGGCGGAAATGGCCCTGCTCGTGAGAATCAAAAAAACAATAACCAACGTCAGGGACATCAAAATAAAAACAAACGCCCTGAACAGCAGGATAAGAATAATGGCAATCGCGATACACGAAATCGCTATCGTGAGCCTGATTATGAGTTTGATGGAATCATCGAGAGTGAAGGAGTTTTGGACATCATGTCAGACGGTTATGGCTTTTTACGCTCGAGTGATTACCACTATTTGTCCTCGCCCGACGATATTTATGTCTCTCAAAGCCAAATCCGTTTATTCGGTTTAAAAACAGGAGATACTGTACTGGGTGAAGTTCGTCCGCCAAAAGAGGGCGAAAAGTATTTCCCACTTATAAAGGTTAACAAAATCAATGGACTGAGCCCAAATGTGGTGCGAGATCGTGTGTCATTTGAGCATTTAATTCCACTTTTTCCTACTGAAAAATTCAATTTAGCCGACAAACAAAGTACCGTTTCCACAAGGATAATTGATTTGTTTGCCCCTATTGGTAAAGGACAGCGTGGTATGATTGTGGCTCAACCAAAAACGGGTAAAACCATGCTCCTTAAGGATATCGCAAATGCGATTGCCGCAAACCATCCAGAGGTTTATCAAATCATATTACTCATTGATGAGCGTCCTGAGGAGGTCACCGATATGCAGCGCAATGTTAAAGGTGAGGTTGTGGCCTCAACTTTTGATAAAGAAGCCTCTGAGCACGTGCGTGTGGCCAATATCGTGATTGATAAAGCCAAACGTCTTGTAGAGTGTGGTCACGATGTGGTTATATTATTAGACTCCATTACTCGTCTGGCGCGTGCCTACAATACAGTGCAACCCGCTAGTGGTAAAATCCTCTCGGGAGGGGTCGATGCCAACGCCCTACACAAACCAAAACGATTCTTTGGTGCAGCGCGTAATATCGAAAATGGTGGATCACTCAGTATTATTGCCACGGCACTAACTGAAACAGGATCCAAAATGGACGAGGTTATTTTTGAAGAATTTAAAGGAACTGGTAACATGGAACTGCAGTTAGATCGCAAGATTTCTAACCGTCGAATCTTCCCAGCCATCGACCTTACCTCTTCAAGTACACGTCGTGATGATATGCTCCTAGATGAAAAAGTAATTCAACGCATGTGGGTAATGCGCAAGTATCTGGCCGACATGAATCCTGTAGAGGCCATGGAATTCATCAACGACCGCATCAAGCAAACGCGCAATAATGAAGAGTTCTTAATTTCTATGAACGGCTAAGCCTGAAAGACTGTCCTTCAGGAATTTTAAACAACTAATCGAAAAGACGCCCCATTATGGGCGTCTTTTTTTTTCGGTCATTGCGGGTAATTATCATTATTTTTAAGCCAAAGACAAATCAAATGCCTCGAAATACTAACTTATATACGCGGAGCCTTATAATGGCTATGATTGCGCCTATTTTTTTATTTACTTCATGTCAAAAGACAGGCAAAAAGCAAAATACACAAGATCCTGAGCAGTGGACCACCGTCTTTGAGGCATCACAGGGCACTGAAACAGCCACTTACCCCCAGGTCATTGACTACTATAGGGCACTCAGTGAGTCCTTCGAGCAAATCAGCATACATCAAGGGGATACCACAGACAGCGGTGAGCCACTACATTTAGTTGTATACCAACCCAAAGACAGTCCTAAAATTAAAGAAGGCCAATGCCCTAGATTACCGGTAATCCTGATCAATAACGGAATTCATCCAGGGGAAAGCGATGGCATTGATGCCAGTATGATGCTACTGCGCGATTGGGCACTGAATCCTGAAAAAGGACCCCAAAACTTTGCTGTGGCCGTTATTCCCATTTACAATATTGGTGGGGCACTGAATCGAAACAGCTATAGCCGAACCAATCAAAATGGCCCTTTGGCCTATGGGTTTAGGGGCAACGCTCAGAATTACGATCTCAACCGAGATTTCATTAAAGCCGACACTAAAAATGCCGCGGCATTCAGCAAGCTCTTTCAATGGCTTCGACCAATGGCTTTTGTCGACACTCACGTGAGTAATGGGGCTGATTACCAATACGTCCTGACCCATCTGATGACCCAACACAATAAACTTTCGGGAGCTCAAGGCACATTTTTATATAAGACCTTTACGCCAGCACTCGAAAAAGCCCTAGCGGCAGAATCCTGGCCCATTACCCCTTATGTCAATGTTTTCAACCGAAGCCCTGAAACAGGTTTTGATCAGTTTATCGACCATCCGCGTTATTCCACAGGATATACTACTCTATTCAACACCTTGGGTATGATGGTCGAAACGCATATGCTCAAGGATTATAAGTCTCGAGTGGAAGGGACCTATACCTTACTGCAAAGTTTTACACAGCTTTGTGAGCAGCACCAATCGGCCCTGGAACAGGCGTATAGCGAAAACCTAAAAATGTATGCTCCGCTGGATAAATACCCTTTAAATTGGCACATCGACACCACGCAGAGCCGCTCAATTGAGTTCTTGGGTTACGCCGCAGAATATATCCCCAGTGCCATTACTGAACAAAAAAGACTTAAATACAATCGCACATTACCATACGTCAAAAATATCCCCTATCGCGACACTTATCGCGCTTTGGACACTGTAGTTATTCCGACTTATTACGGCCTGCCTCGAACCTACAGCAAGGTCATCGAGCGACTGAAAATCAATCAAATTGAGCTTATTGAATTAAAGCAACCCCTCAATGTTCAGGCTGAGGTTTATCACATTGAGAATTATCAAACCAGTAGAAATCCCTTTGAAGGCCACTACCTTCATTATAACACTGAGGTTTCCAAATTTATTGAATCTACAGGGCTGGGTGCTGGTGATTTCCTGGTTCCAACGAATCAATTTGGCTTACGTTATATTATGGAAACCATGGAACCACAGGCCATAGATTCATTTTTCAATTGGAATTTCTTTGACACCATTCTGCAACAAAAAGAAGGGTTTTCGCCTTATGTTTGGGAGGAATTAGCTTCCGAACTCCTCGAGAATAATCCAAAATTAAACGCAGAATTTATGGACCTGAAAAGCAGAGATCAGGCTTTTGCCAGTAATGCCTATGCACAACTCGATTGGCTCCATAAACATTCGCCCCATTACGAAAAGGCGCATTTGCGCTACCCTGTGGTGCGTATATTAGGTGAGGTAATGCTCGGGGAAGACTAGTTTGATATTCTCGTAACTGTTCTGCAGTGCTTTCTTGGACTTTTTAAGCGACTTCCACTTCGCCTTTTTAATGCCTTCCTTTTTTTGTGGTTTTAGCTCGCCGGCATAATCAGTTGTCATTTCATACCAATAGGTAATCTTGAGTCGATATTCACCATTGCGTTTAAATATATGATAGGTCGTTTTTAAAAATTGCTCAATTTTTAAATCTTGGACCCCAGTCTCCTCCTCAACCTCTCTTAATGCTGCCTCTTCTAGCGTCTCATCATCCTCAATATGTCCTTTGGGCAAGTCCCATTTATCATTGCGATAAATGAATAATACCTCGCCATTTTGGTTGGTAACCAATCCACCGGCCGCGATGAAAAATGGGAGTTTACGTTTTAAATGTCTTTCGATTTTTTCCGCATTTTTATGGTACAAATGTACATGAGTCAATTGACCTTTATTCAGTGCTTTGATAATAGGCTTAAGTTCCGTGGTGCGCAACGGGAATGTCTGATAAGGCGGGCCCATAGATTGTTCAGTGCTCACAATTATTGGGCGGTCTTTGACAAAAACTTTATACATTTGCACCATGATATTACACAAGGAAACAGCGCAGAAAACTGCGGAACTACTGTTACAAATTAATGCAATTAAATTACAACCACAAAACCCCTTTACATGGGCCTCAGGTTGGCATTCTCCAATTTATTGTGACAATAGAATTACTTTGTCCTATCCCCCAATTCGCAATTTTATTAGAGAACATATTGCCAATCAAATTGAGCAAATTTATGGCAAGCCTGATGTTATTGCTGGTGTCGCTACAGGCGCCATTGGCATCGGTGCTTTGGTGGCGGATTATTTAAACCTGCCTTTTTGCTATGTAAGACCCGAGGCGAAATCTCACGGGCGTCAAAATAAAATTGAAGGTCTGATCGAGGCTGGTCAAAGTGTGGTTGTGGTTGAAGACCTTATTTCAACGGGTGGAAGCAGCCTAAAAGCGGTGGAAGCACTGCGTGAGGCAGGAGCCCAAGTCAAAGGAATGGTTGCCATATTTACTTATGGCTTCCCCGTGGCGACAGAAAATTTTGAAAAAGCAGAAGTCAAGTTAAATACCTTGAGTGATTACCCACACTTATTGACTCAGGCAGAAAAATCAAACTATATCACTACTCAACAAACTGCTGTTTTAAGTCAATGGCGAGAAAATCCGAGTACCTGGACCCCTTAAAAAATTAATCGACCATCAGATTTAAAGAGCTATGGAAATTACCGGATCAAAAATCACCCTAAATAAATCGGCTCAAGAGGTGTTTGACTTTTTAAGTCAAGTGAGCAATTTTGAAAAGCTCATGCCTGAAAACATTGATAAATTTCAAGTGCTGAACGATAATGCTTTTCTTTTTGCCCTAAAAGGCATGCCTGAAATAGCCCTTGAAAAAAAATCAGAACAAGCCCCAACCCAACTTGTTCTCGGGGCTAAAAGCGATAAATTACACTTTACCCTCACCGGAAATATTGAATCAGCGGGAACTGATACTTGCAGTGTTCAATTGCATTTTGCGGGAGAATTCAATCCAATGATGGCCATGATGATTAAAGGCCCCATCACCAAGTTCATCGATACCCTGAGTGAACATCTAGGGCAAATTTAAGAGGTGTTTTATTGTACCGACACTGAATTGTTTCATGCCCTCAGCGGTTTGAACATGAAGTTGCCCTTGCTCATCTACGCCCTCAATACGTCCTTCAAAGACATTCTTATTTTCATCCTGAAATAAGGCATCAGTATTTTTGAGATATAAATGCTGGTTAAATCGATCTAAATCCAGCTGCTGCATATCGGTTTTCAAATCATGACACGCTTGATTTATAGACGCGCTTAAGTTTATGCAAAGCAAATCCAAATCTATGGGGATACCGAGTCTACGACTTAAGGAATCGGCTAATGGCAGTTTGGGAAATTCAGTATTATTTACATTGACTCCTAAACCGATAACGGTACTTTGAATACGCCCTTGAAACTGATGCTCTATTAAAAGCCCGGCCACTTTCTTACCGTCTGCCATTATGTCGTTTGGCCATTTGATATGCCAAGCCGCCTTCCCTAGCGAACTGAGCACTTCCAAAACTGCGCAACAAATAACCCATTGTAGATGAAAAGGATTGGGCTGATTATCGGCAGACCAAATTTTTAAAACACTCATTGCTAGGCTTTTATCCTCCTCGAAAAACCAATCTGCCCCGCGTTGGCCGCGACCTTTAGTTTGATTCAAAGTACGCACGATAGTTCCGTCGTCTAGAGGGCCTTGTCGTAACATTTGCTTCAAATAGTCATTAGTCGACTCGGTGGCATCAATTTTGATTTGTTTCACCTAAATAATTTTGCGGTTAAACTAAGGATTGAAATCGTTTCGAGAAGTAAAAAAGTAATAAATTTGCACAAACTACCACTGAATGCAGAAAAATCAAGCGGATGCTGACCAAATCGTATCAGAAATAATCAAAGGCATCGAAGAGGTCAAAGGCCACGAAATCCAGATTTTGGATTTACGCGAAATTGAAAATACAGTTTGTGATTATTTCGTAATCTGCAGTGGTACTTCGAATACACAAGTTAACGCCATCGTCAATTCAGTGCAAAAACTCGTCAGCAAGAGCTTGAAGGAAAAACCTTGGCACATCGAAGGTAGCGACAATGCCGAGTGGGTCTTGATGGACTATGTGCATGTAGTGGTGCATGTGTTTCAAAAACACATTCGCGAGTTTTACGATATCGAGGGGTTATGGGGTGATGCCAAAAGTGTGTCCATAGAAACCGCCTATTAAATTCATCAAAGGCAAATGTCAAAAGATCAAAAACCAGAGCTTAAGCGACCTAAAATAAATTCGTATTGGATCTACATCGCAATCTTTGTGATGTTTATGGGCTTAAATATTTTTGGTGGGGGCAATTTATCCGACCCAATTAAAACCACCCAAGTAGAATTCCAATCTTATTTAAAGAATGGAGATGTCGAAAAAGTCGAAATCATTAACCGTAAACTAGCGCGTGTATATCTTACCGAAACAGCGCGTAACAACTCAATACACGCCAATAAGTTTAAGGATCGCATCATCAAACCTGGCCCAAACGATGCTGCCTATCAATTTGAATTTGGGGATCTTCAGAATTTTGAGAATAGCCTCAACACCATCAAGACAGAAAATGGGCTAAACACAAAAGTTGTTTGGAATACCGAATCTAATCTTTGGGCAGAATTCCTACCCTCAATTTTGTTTTTTGCCCTGATCATCGGAGTTTGGTTATTTATCATGCGTCGTATGTCTGCCGGAGGCGCCGGAGGCGCCGGAGGTCAGATCTTCAATATCGGCAAAAGCAAGGCGCGTTTGTTTGATGAAAAAACAGACGTCAAAACCACCTTTAAAGATGTCGCTGGTTTGGAAGGCGCCAAAGAAGAAGTCCAGGAAATTGTAGACTTCTTGAAACAACCCGAAAAATATACAGCCTTGGGAGGTAAAATTCCAAAAGGGGCTTTGCTTGTAGGATCACCCGGAACGGGAAAAACTCTCTTGGCAAAAGCCGTGGCAGGAGAGGCAAAAGTGCCCTTTTTCTCTTTATCAGGATCCGATTTTGTTGAGATGTTCGTAGGGGTTGGTGCTTCAAGAGTGCGTGATCTGTTCAAGCAAGCCAAAGAAAAATCTCCGGCCATTATTTTTATCGATGAAATTGATGCGATCGGTCGTGCTCGAGGTAAGAGCAATTTCTCGGGCTCAAACGATGAGCGAGAAAATACCTTGAATCAGTTACTCACAGAAATGGACGGGTTCGGTACTAACACTAACGTCATTGTATTAGCGGCTACGAACCGGGCTGATGTCCTCGATAAAGCCTTGATGCGTGCGGGTCGATTTGATCGTCAAATCTATGTTGATCTTCCCGATGTGCGCGAACGCAAAGAAATTTTTGAAGTACATCTGCGTCCCATCAAGAAAGACGACACTGTAGATATGGACTTTTTGGCCAAACAAACGCCAGGATTCTCTGGTGCTGACATCGCCAATGTCTGTAATGAGGCCGCCTTAATCGCCGCTCGTCAAGGCAAAAAGAAAGTCGGCAAGCAGGACTTCCTCGACGCGGTAGATCGCATTGTCGGTGGGCTTGAGAAGAAAAACAAAATTATCACAGCCGAAGAAAAAAAGGCCATCGCTTTTCATGAAGCGGGTCATGCTACGGTAAGCTGGATGTTAGAACATGCTGCGCCCCTAGTCAAAGTTACTATTGTTCCTCGCGGTCAATCATTAGGGGCTGCTTGGTATCTCCCAGAAGAACGACTTATTGTACGACCTGATCAAATGCTTGATGAAATGTGCGCCACTATGGGGGGACGGGCTGCAGAAAAAGTGATTTTTAATAAAATTTCAACTGGAGCGCTGAGCGATCTAGAAAAAGTTACCAAGCAGGCGCGCGCCATGGTCACCATTTATGGGCTGAATGATAAAATAGGTAACCTGACCTATTATGATTCTTCTGGTCAAACAGATTATAATTTCAGCAAACCATACAGCGAGAAAACCGCTGAAATGATTGACAAGGAAATTTCTGAAATAGTCGAGACTCAGTATCAAAGAGCCATTGCGCTGCTGGAAGAGCACAAAGATAAACTTACCGAACTGGCCAATGAATTATTAGAAAAAGAGGTCATTTTTAAAGAAAGTTTAGAACGCATATTTGGCCCACGCCCTTTTGCTACACCAGAGTTAGCAGAGCCGCTTAAATCTGATCCAGTGAGTATTGCAAATGCCACTCAAATTGAAGAGACTGAAACCGAATCAGACCTAAGCGACCTTAAAAACGAAGAAGAATAGGGCTCAAAATTCGGTCCTAAGCCATTCAAATCAGATTTAACTTGTCCTGCCAATCTTTATGACAATGCCTCTGGCATTTGCCCTAAGTTTTTATATCTTTGAGAAGGCAGTTTCGAATTCAAATTTGGTTGATGGGTCTACTCAAAAGACTACTTGGGAAAAAAAGCAAAAGCGACGATAATGCACCGTCTAAGGAGCAAAGTAAGTATTTCCCAGAACAAGATTTACCAACCGATGAAAAGTTCACCCAAAACTTCAGTAAAAACGGCGGTAAGTTCCTCTATTGTCTCAATTGGGATGAGGTATCTGAGGCCTTCGACAATATTCTTCTTGAAAATGATTGGTATGAGCAAGAAGTATTTTGCATGGACCCAACCCTGGTAAAAAAATTTGATGGCTATAACCTTAAGTTCTCAAAATCCGACAAGGCTTGTTTTGTCCTTTCCCAATGTGAGTCTTTGGTGGCGAGTAATGGAGCGATATTGCTCTGCTCTAACCAGATCAAAGAAAAAAAACTGAGTGAACTCCCGACTAATATTGTCATTTTCGCTACAACAAGTCAACTCGTCGAAACCATAAGCGAAGGACTTCATTTAATTAAGAGTCGTAGTCATAAATCAATCCCGACCAATATTACCACCATCCAGGACTTTGAAACCGAGGACGAAAAAGATTTCATGAGTTATGGAAGTAGCACAAAAAACTTATATTTGCTCTTGTTGGAAGACCTGTAGTTAAGCCGCCAACAATAAACTGCTAACCAAATATGAGAGAGCTCGTAGTGCGCACCATTTCTGGTTTGATATACATGACGTTGATTCTCTTCGCCATGTATGCTGATGCTAAATACTACCTTTTGCTTACTGGCTGTTTTGGTCTGCTTACCCTATTTGAATTTCAGCGCTTAGTACAGATAAAAAGCCTGCTCCCCTACGCCATTTTCCTTATGCTTTTTGTAGGAATCCATTTTGATTTATTACCCTTATGGATGGATTTAGTAGTGGGTGTGTTAGGCGTATTGATGAATACTTATCTCATCCTGAGTTTACTCGAATTCATGTCCCATCAGCGTTTAGAACGCAAATATATTTTGATGGTCTTCTACATCATGATTGGGGTCATTACCATGGGACTCATTCCTCAAATTCACGGGGATTTTGATTTGAATTTAATCGCCGGAGTTTTCATTTTAATCTGGGTCAATGACAGTATGGCCTACCTTGTTGGAGTCAATTTTGGTCGACATAAAATACTCGAGCGGATTTCTCCCAAAAAAACAATCGAGGGAACCTTAGGAGGGGTTATAGGTGCCCTAATTGCTGCGGGAACTATGGCACAATACTTTAACAGACATAGTCTTGAGCTATGGTTATTACTCGCGCTGTTGATTTCAGTATTTGGGACCCTAGGAGACCTTGTTCAATCTAAGTTTAAAAGAAAGGCCCAAGTTAAAGACAGCGGGGCCTTATTGCCTGGTCATGGCGGAATTTACGACCGCCTGGATAGCATTATATTTGTCAGTCCATTTGTTTATTGTTTGCTTCAAATTGCCACCTATGTTTCATAAAGAGGGTTATCGCATTATTGCTGTTACTTTTATCATCGTTGCTGCTGTGTTTCTCGCAGCCCATTATTTTATCACCTCAGCTTGGTTAAAATATAGCTTATGGGGTACCGGATTTGTGTTGTTGGTTTTGATCCTACAATTCTTTCGCAATCCGCAACGAAATTTTAATCCTACTGATAAGATTGTACTTTCCCCAGTTGATGGAAAGGTGGTAGTGATCGAGGAAGTTTTTGAACCTGAATTTTTCAAGGATCAAAGGCTTATGATTTCGGTGTTCATGTCTCCTATAAATGTTCATGTTACGCGCTATCCTGTGGGGGGTAAAATACTTTACAGCAAGTATCATCCTGGGAAATATTTAGTGGCCTGGCACCCAAAAGCCAGTCTCGAGAATGAGCGCACCACAGTAGTTGTTGACAGCAAAGAATTTGGCCCTGTGCTGTTCAGACAAATTGCAGGTGCTTTGGCCAAACGCATAGTGAACTACGCCCAAAAGGGTCAAAATGCCCAGCAGACCGCAGACAGTGGTTTTATCAAGTTTGGGTCTCGTGTAGATGTTTATCTACCCGTGGGCACTCCCGTTGCAGTAGCCCTAAATCAAGTGGTTAAAGGAGGTTTAAGTGCGCTTGCCGGTGAAGGATAAAGACTTAGATACCGCCTTTGAAGAGTCTGTTGTCTTGGTGAATAAACATTTGGACCCCTTTCCCGCAGATGTCCTACTCAAACTTTACGCTTACTACAAAATAGCTACTCGTAATCGTGAATTACCTCAAGGCAGTCATCCTTTGATTAATGCCTTTAAAACCAATGCGCTTTTTCAGGCCAAAGGTCTTTCGCAACAAGAGGCAAAGCAAAAATATATCGAGACCGCCAATACTTATTTTATCTACCGCAATGACAAGGGCATGAATTCCAGATTGAACTTGACCCGCGGGTAACACTACGACAATTATCCTAGAGCTTCAAGCGCTGTTTTAATCGTATTAATTTTAGCCAATGCGTCGGCTTCCTTTTGGCGCTCTGAAGCCACGACTGCCTCAGGGGCATTATCGACAAATTTAGCGTTACCAAGTTTGGCACGAACACTTTTTAAAAACCCTTCGGTATGGACCAGCTCCTGGGTTAATTTTTCCCGTTCTTGCTCCATATCCACATTTCCGGCTACAGGAACGAAGTATTCATTGCTCTTAACCCTAAAACTCAAAGCACCCTCAGGAGCCACTTCACTATAATTTACAGAAGCTAGGTTACAAAGTTTTACTACAGCCGATTCGTAGTAATTTCCTATTTGCGCCACATCGTTTATGGTCAAATCTATAGTCTCTTTAAAAGAAATATTCTTTTCCTTACGCAGAGTACGAATTCCAGAAACCACCTCCTTGATGTGTTCAAATTCTTGAATTAAATCTGTATTTGGGGATTTCAACTCTGGCCAAGATGCAATAATTAGGGCCTGCTCCTTTGATCTGTCTGCTAGATTTTGCCAGATTTCTTCAGATACAAAGGGTACAAAAGGATGCAATATTTTTAAATTATCCTCAAAAAGCTCAATCACTTGAGCGTAAGTTTGCGCGCTTATAGGCTTGCCGTACTCAGGCTTAATCCATTCTAAAAACCAAGAACAAAAATCATCCCAGATTAGTTTATAGGTGGTCATCAGCGCATCAGAAATTCGGTACTTACTGTAGTGATCCTCGATTTCTGCCAAAGCCGCTTGAAACTTTTGGGTATACCACTCTATGGCTTTTTGATCGCTTTCGCTCTGGGTGATCTCCTTTGAAACCTCCCAACCAGAAACAAGTCTGAAGGCATTCCAAATTTTATTGACAAAACCACTCCCCTGATGACATAAATCTTGGTCAAACATCAAGTCGTTGCCCGCAGGTGAGCTCAAGAGCATGCCCACACGTACTCCATCGGCACCATATTGATCAATAAGATCCAGAGGATCAGGAGAGTTCCCTAGCGACTTACTCATTTTTCGTCTTAGCTTATCGCGAACAATTCCCGTGAGGTAAACATTCTCAAATGGACGAGCCCCGCGGTATTCGTATCCTGCAATAATCATACGCGCCACCCAGAAAAACAAAATTTCCGGGGCAGTTACTAAATCATTGGTTGGATAGTAGTAATTGATTTCAGGGTTATCCGGATTACGGATACCATCAAAAACACTGATGGGCCAAAGCCAAGAAGAAAACCAAGTATCCAACGCGTCAGGATCTTGGGTTAAATCAGCCATAGACAAGTTTTTATTGGCCGAGCGTTCGCGGGCCAATGCTAACGCTTCTTCTTTAGTGGAAGCGACCACAAAGTCCTCACGCCCATTGCCGTAATAATAGGCTGGAATTTGGTGCCCCCACCAAAGTTGTCTGGAAATATTCCAATCGCGTACGCCCTCCATCCAATGGCGATAGGTATTGATGAATTTTTCCGGAACCAGCTTTACGTCTTTTTCCAAGACGGCATCTAAGGCAGGCTGAGCCAGATTCTTCATCTTTAAAAACCACTGATCGCTGAGTTTAGGTTCGATTACGGCCCCTGTGCGCTCACTAGTGCCTACTTTATGGGTATGGGCTTCGACTTTTTCTAAGCACCCCAATGACTTGAGCTCCTGGACGATTGCCTTGCGGACATCAAAACGGTCTTGGCCTTTGTAATGCAGTCCATAATCATTCAATGTGGCATCGTCATTAAAAATATCGATGACCTCGAGCTTGTGCTTTTCGCCTAGCACTTTATCATTTTCATCATGGGCAGGGGTGACCTTGAGACAACCTGTACCAAAGTCCATCGCGACGTAAGTGTCCTCTATAATTGGCACTTCTCTGCCACAGATGGGCACAATCACGCGCTTACCTTTGAGATGGCTGTAGCGAGGATCCTCCGGATGGATACACACTGCTGTATCCCCGAGTAAAGTCTCCGGTCTGGTTGTGGCAATTAAGACCTTTTCCTTGGTGCCTGCTACTGCATAATTGATGTAATATAAATTTCCCTGACGTTCTTGATGAATCACTTCTTCATCACTCAAGGTCGTTTTGGCCTCAGGATCCCAATTAACCATGCGATACCCTCGGTAAATCATGCCTTTTCGATATAAATCCACAAAGACTTGAATTACAGACTCCGAAAGGTCTGGATCCATGGTAAACTTAGTGCGCTCCCAGTCACAAGAGGCTCCAAGCTTTTTGAGTTGGTCTAGAATAATACCGCCGTGTTTATGGGTCCACTCCCAGGCGTGTTCTAAAAATTCCTCGCGCGTCAGGTCTGACTTTTCGATGCCTTCAGTCTTTAGTTTGGCCACAACTTTGGCCTCAGTGGCAATACTAGCATGATCGGTACCCGGAACCCAACAAGCATTATAACCTTTGAGCCTTGCCCGACGAATGAGTACATCTTGCAGGGTATTGTTGAGCATATGCCCCATATGCAAGACGCCAGTAACATTGGGTGGTGGAATAACAATGGTATAGGGTGTTCTTTCATCTACTTCACTGTGGAAATAGCCATGATTCATCCAGTAATCATACCAGTGATTTTCAACCTCTTTTGCATTGTATTTGCCAACTCCAGCCATTGTGGTTTAGTTTTTGTAGCGCTAGTGTGCAAAAGTAGTTATAAGTTAAAGATTATAAAAGTAAGCCGAGCATTTTGCTCATTGTATAAAAGTTCAATACTTTAGTCCTTTAAACCGCAAACCATGAAAAAATTATTTGTTTTTATCGCCCTTATTTTGGTTGGATTTACTGCTCAAGCCCAAGCCAAAATTGAATTTAAGTCAGAAACCATTGATTATGGCAACATTGCCAAAGACAGCAATGGAGTGCGCGTTTTTGAATTTACCAACACCGGAGATCAGGAGCTTGTCATTTCTGAAGTAAAATCAAGCTGTGGTTGTACGGTTCCTGAAAAACCAAAGGGACCGATTGCCCCTGGAGCTACTGGTGAGATAAAAGTAAAATATGACACCAAACGTGTTGGGCCAATTCGCAAAACCATAACAGTTTACTCAAACGCTACAGAGCCTATTAAAGCACTTAAAATCAAAGGTGTTGTAGAGGCTAACAAAAGTATACTCGAAAATTAGTCTTTAAAGGATTTTGCCCTTTTAATACGGATATTCATGCCATCAATTTCAACCAAAGGGGCACAGATGCCCGAGTCTCCAATCAGAAAGCTCGTTCCATTTGCAGAGCAGGCCTATAAACAAAACAAAAAAGTTTATCACCTGAATATCGGGCAACCGGATATCAAAACCCCTCAAGTGGCATTGGATGCCGTAAGTCAACACGGCCTATCGGTACTCGCATACTCCAGAAGTGAGGGCTCTGAGCAATACCGACAAAAAATCGCAGAGTACTACAAACAAAAATCCATAGACGTAAATGCTCAAGATATTGTAGTCACTACAGGGGGAAGCGAAGCTTTATTATTTGCCATGGGCAGTGTTTGTAATGCCGGCGATGAAGTGATCATACCAGAGCCTTTTTACGCCAATTATAACGGATTTGCGCGAGCCAGTGATGTCACGGTTGTACCAGTAGTCTCGGGTATCGACAATAATTTTGCCCTGCCCCCAATAGCCGACTTTGAGAATCATATTACCCCTAAAACCAAGGCCATACTGATCTGTAATCCTGGGAATCCTACGGGGTATTTATATTCAAAACAAGAAATTCAAAGTTTGGTGGCTTTGGTAAAAAAGCATGATTTATTCCTTATCGCCGATGAGGTTTATCGTGAATTTACTTATGATGGCGCCCAGCACTATTCTATCATGCAAGAGCTGGGATTAGAGCAGCATGCCATTATAATCGATTCCGTCTCGAAACGTTATAGTATGTGTGGAGCCCGCATTGGTTGTTTGGTTTCAAAAAATAAGGAGCTCATCGCCACTGCCCTTAAATTTGCTCAAGCAAGACTGAGCCCCCCTACTTTCGCTCAAATTGCCAGTGAAGCGGCCTTGGAAACGCCTCAATCTTATTTTGATGAAGTAATCTTTGAATATCAAGACCGACGCGACACCCTTGTGGCTGAGCTAAAAAAAATACCAGGAGTAACCATAGGACAGCCTAAAGGGGCCTTTTATTGTATCGCTCAATTACCGATCAATAATAGTGATGATTTTGCCCAATGGCTCTTGGAGTCTTTTGACCTTAACGGAGAAACCGTAATGGTGGCCCCTGCCGCAGGATTTTATTCAAGTCCAGGCATTGGACTTAATCAAGTGCGTATCGCTTATGTCTTGAACAAAGAAAGCCTGATCAAGGCTGTCGCTATTATAAAAGCAGCACTTGAGGTTTATCCTAATCCTTAAGTATGCATCAGAACAAATCACTTAAACCCTTCAATACTTTTGGCGTTGATTGTCAGGCACAGTGGTTTGTTGAGGCCCAAACCGTATCCGAAATTTGGTCTTGTCTACAAGAATTGGGCGATCGGCCATTACTGGTCCTGGGTGGCGGCAGCAATCTTTTACTTACAGAAGATTTCCCAGGAGTGGTTCTTAAAATCAATTTAAAAGGAATTTCACTAGTGCATCAAACCGATGAGCACGTCCTTTTGGAAATTCAAGCAGGTGAGAATTGGCACCAAGTCGTGGAGTACTGTCTCGAGCAAAACTATGGTGGTATTGAAAATTTAGCCTTAATTCCCGGGCAAATGGGTACGGCCCCAATACAAAATATCGGTGCTTATGGGGTCGAAATAAAAGATGTGTTTGATTCTTGTATCGCCTTAAATCGCAAAACCGGAGAACAACAATTGTTTACCCGAGAGGACTGTAATTTTAGTTATCGAGAGAGTATCTTTAAAAATGAGTTTAAAAATCAGTTCATCATATTGAGTGTCCGATTAAGGCTGACAACAAAAAAGCATCAACTCAAACTCGACTACGGAAGTATAAAAGAGGTCCTCAAGCAAAAAAATATAGATCGTCCGGGTATTCGAGAGGTGGCTAAGGCGGTAATCTCGATAAGACAATCTAAATTGCCAGACCCAAAAGAACTAGGCAATAGTGGAAGTTTTTTTAAAAACCCCATTGTGTCGGAAGTCCTGGCCCAGCAACTTAAAATTAAATATCCCGAAATGCCTAGCTATCCTGCTGGAGATGACCTGATAAAAATACCTGCTGGATGGCTTATCGAACAGGCTGGTTTCAAAGGATTTCGACAAGGAGACGCAGGAGTCCATAAGCATCAGGCACTCGTTTTGGTCAATTATGGCACGGCCACAGGATCAGAGATTTGGCATTTGGCCAAACAAATTCAGCAAAAGATTTTTGATGAATTCGGGATTGAATTAAGCCCTGAAGTCAATATTATTTAATGCATGGCGGGGGCGCAATAAAACCCTAACGGCTGGGTTTATGAAAATGTTCAAAAAATTACAGTCGATGTAATATTATGGTCGGTGTAAAAGTTGATCGATATAAAAAATATACCCATTATCCATTCGCATGGGTTTGGCATTAATCAGAGCGCGTTTTCCCTTGACATCTTCCAAGAAATATTGGTCCTCAACTTGGACGACCTTAATTTGAATACCCCCGAGAGTCTGCAAATTTTGTGATGTATAGAAAGACAAATCATCTACCAAAGTGTCAACTCGGGTCAAATGTTTATTGATCAAACTTTTTACCATACCGTTGCGCTGATTGCTCCAAAGCTTGAGGGTAGCAGGATCTACCTCAGCAAACGCCTCATTGATCGGGGTGAAAAACAAAAAGGGCCCCGGATCTTGAGAGAGCATTTCTGTCATCTCATTGGCCACAACATATTCCGATAAGGTTTCAATACGGGAGTCTGCAATCAAGGCAAATAACAGGCTTCGACGCATTTTTTGCTGCTCCAAAAGATCTTCAGGCGTTTGTTGGGCCTGCGTTGGCTCATGTTTGGGGCCGGTACAAGCCAGGCCTAGCAATAATAAAGAGACTAAAAATATATCACGCACATTAAGGAGATTTCTGTAGATCATTTCCAATTATTTTTAAAGTAAAAAGCCATTTAGAGCACCAAATTGGCCATGAATCGAAAACTTCAAATCACCGCCCATTTCAAGACATAAAATTAAAAATTCTCCTCTATTTTAGATGCATTGTTGTAATTTTGTCGCATGAAATTATTACTGCTTACCATCGGATTACTGATTTTAGCTTTTGCCGGAATCGCCATAAAAATATGGGGGAAAAAAGACGGAAAATTTGCAGGAACCTGTGCCTCTCAAAGCCCATTTCTTAATAAGGACAGAGAAACTTGTGGTTTTTGCGGCAAGACTCCAGATCAATTCTCAGAATGTAAAGGATCGGAGCAGGCCCAATGATGTGGTCTTAGGGCTTGCTGTTCTTCTCTTTGCTGGCCTCATTGATTCATGGTATTTATTGGGTGTATGCGCCAAGTCATAAAATGGTCTGCCCAAAGCATTCCCAAGAGTAATTCTCTACCTGGAGTTTCAGTCATTATTTGTGCCAAGAATGAAGCACAGCGACTCGATTCTCTTATTCCAAAAATTTTAAATCAAAACTATCCCGAATTTGAACTGCTCATTGTAGATGATCACTCGAGTTACAACACTGCTCTAGTTTTGGAGTTTTGGCAGAAAAAGGATCCAAGAGTGCGCTCTGTCCCGTTTAAAGATCCAAAGACTAAAGCAATTGGTAAAAAAGCGGCTTTGAGTCATGGTATCGATCTCGCGTCCCATGATATATTGTTGCTCACCTATTCCGATTGCCTCCCTGGTTCAGAGCAGTGGATTGAATTAATGACAGCGCCTTTGCGGGGCAATAAATCAGTTGTTTTAGGCTAAGGTGGGTACCATAAACGACAAGGGGTTTTAAATGCTTTAATTCGCTTTGAAACCACTCTTACGGCAGGATTGTATTTGGGTCAAGCTATGGCAGGACAACCCTTTATGGGTTGTTGGGCGCAACTTAGCGTATCGAAAAGACTTTTTTATAACAAAAAACGGTTTTAAATCGCATGAGCATATCGCTTCAGGAGATGATGATCTGCTTATCAATCACGGAGCCACTGCCGATAATAGTGCGGTAATTATCGATCCTAAAGCCTATACTTGGTCTGAACCGAAACAATCTTTGCTCTGTCTGTTTAGGCAAAAAAGAAGGCACCAAACTACAGCCCATTTTTACCGCAACAGTTCAAAAATATTTTTAAGCCTTTATGCAGGAAGCATTATAATTTTTTATTTCTGCGCCTTGATTCTGGGAATATTGCTTCATGCTTCAGCCTTAGTTTTTCAAATTTTAATTTCTTTAGTTGTGCTACGCTCGGCTTTGCTGTTGAGCCGATTAAATCCCATTTTTAGGAAATTTCATACCGCGGATTTGGTCCTTTGGATTCCGCTTCTAGAGCCCCTTCTTATTTGTTTGCAATTAATTATATTTGTTAGGAATCGCATTTCAAAACCTACCCATTGGAACTAAGCTCCGAGCAAATTCTCCAGGTCATCACCAAAGCAAAATCTGGCGATCAAAAAGCCTATAAACAATTGTTAGATCATTGTTGGATTATGGTTTATGGCTTTCAGCTCAAACGAGTGCACAATGAATCGGATGCAGAGGACATAACCATTGAAGCTTTTGCTAAAGCCTTTGATAAAATAGAGCAATTTGATTCCAATTATAACTTTAGTTCTTGGGTTATTACGATTTCAAAAAATATACAAATTGACCAATATCGCAAACAACGCAATTCTATTGTCGCAGGACCTTTAGATGATCAACAAGATCAAGGCAATGAGGTGGCAGATGATAGTCCCACCAAAGAAGATGCCTTAATACAGGAACAAAATTTAATGCAACTTCAAGCTTTGATGAAAATGCTTAAACCCATGTATCGAGAGGTACTTCAATTGAGATATTTTCAAGAAATGCCTTACAAAGACATGGCCGAGCAACTGGGTGAACCCTTGACCAATATTAAAGTGCGGCTATTACGCGCCAAAAACCTTTTGGCAGAACTCATCGAACAACACAGGGCATTATGATGGGTTGGTTTAAAAAATTAGGACCCGGAATCATGTTTGCCGGGGCAGCGATTGGTGTCTCACATTTGGTTCAATCCACTAGGGCCGGCGCTGACTTTGGCTTTGGCCTTATTTGGGCTTTGCTTTTGATTAACCTAATTAAGTATCCTTTTTTTGCCTTTGGTGTGCATTATACCAGCAATACGGGTGAAGATTTACTCACGGCATTTAAGAAAATGGGGCGATGGGTCCTGGTGGTTTATTTTTTATTGACTTTATGTACCATGTTTACCTTTCAGACAGCGGTCACTATTGTCACCGCAGGCATAGCTACTTCCTTAACTGGTATAGGTACCCCAGTAATTTGGGCCGGAATTATTCTTTTGGCTTGTTTTCTGATCTTGATTCGTGGACGATTTTCAATACTCGATAAAGTCATGAAATACGTCGTTTTGGCCTTAACCCTAACCACTGTTTTGGCCTTGATTTTTGCTTGGTTGAACGCTGCTTCGATCCCGAGTTGGTCGCAAACCATACCAAATACGTCGATAGGAATTGCATTTTTAATTGCTTTTATGGGGTGGATGCCCGCGCCTTTGGATTTAGCCATTTGGCAATCTCTTTGGGCTGTTGAGAAAAAACAACTCAATCCAGAGCTCGAGTCCCGACAGGTGCGCTGGGATTTTAACATCGGCTATGGAACCACCATTGTTATCGGTCTGAGCTTTATTTTATTGGGGGGCATTGTCATGTATGACCAGGGACAGGAGTTTTCAAACAGCGGGGCTATTTTTGCAAATCAATTAATCAGTATGTATACCGACAGCCTCGGTCAATGGTCCAAGGCGTTTATTGGTATCGCGGCTTTGACCACCATGTTCAGTACTTCATTAAGTACTTTAGACGGATCACCGCGAGTCATGGCCAAAACCTCGAGTTTGCTCTTTTCACCAGGATACCGCATTAATTACATAACATGGTTAATTATTTTGGTCATTGGAAGTGTCCTGGTATATCTAGGCCTTACGGATCAAATGGGCACCCTAATTACCGTGGGAACGGTTCTTTCTTTTATTTCGGCCCCATTTTATGCCATCGTCATTTATAAGGTTGTTACTGGCCCAAGTTTGGATAAAAAATTTCATCCGAGCCCGTTAATTAAGGGGCTAAGTATCTGCGCAATTATTTTATTAATTGGATTTAGCCTCTGGTATTTGTCGACGATTTAAGGCGCGAATAAAGCCAAAAAGGTCCATGGGTTGAATTAAGAATGTTCTATCTTTGCCAGAGTCAAAATTTGGACCTGAGCTATGAGCGAAATTGAGACCCCTATTGCCAAACCAGCCCCAAAGCCTAAATGGCTGAGGGTAAAACTACCCACAGGTAAAAAATATACTGAACTACGTGGATTAGTTGACCAGTATAAGTTGCATACCATTTGCACCTCTGGGAGTTGTCCAAATATGGGGGAATGCTGGACTGAGGGTACAGCTACTTTTATGATTCTGGGCAATATATGCACGCGCTCATGTGGATTTTGTGGGGTAAAAACCGGGCGACCACAAGACGTCGATTGGGATGAACCTGAAAAAGTTGCGCGCTCGATCAAACTTATGAATATTAAGCATGCAGTAATTACCTCTGTAGATCGAGATGATTTAAAAGATATGGGGTCAATTATGTGGGCAGAAACCGTAAAAGCAATCCGGCGCATGAACCCTGAGACGACCCTCGAAACTTTGATTCCAGACTTTCAAGGGCAGACCAAACCACTTGACCGAATTGTTAAAGTCGCTCCAGAAGTGGTTTCTCACAATATGGAAACCGTAAGAAGACTTACACGCGAAGTTCGAATACAAGCGCAGTACGATCGCAGTTTAGGTGTATTGGCTTATTTAAAACAACAGGGTATTAATCGTACCAAAAGCGGCATAATGTTAGGTCTTGGAGAACGAGAAGACGAAGTGCTGCAAACTATGGAGAATCTGCGTCAGGCCAAAGTTGATGTAGTGACCTTAGGGCAGTATCTGCAGCCCTCAAAAAAGCACCTGCCGGTCAAAGAATTCATTACCCCAGAGCAATTCAAAAAATTTGAAACCATCGGGCTAGAGATGGGATTCCGACATGTAGAGAGTGGAGCACTTGTGCGTTCATCCTACAAAGCACAGAAGCACATTCTGTAAGTTACTTTTTCCGAGAATTTAACGCGGATAATTATTGTAATGTCTTAACTAATGCATAAGGTCATTGGTCTAGAATAATGCATAAACCAATCTCATTAGTGGCAAATTAATTATATTTATTCTCGAAGTATATTCTTAGAATGCAAAACGCCCTGTTAACAATGCGACTTATCGTACTGACAATTTTCTTGCTGGTCGCGTTCCCAACACTTTCCGCGACCCAGGAAAACACCCAAGTAGTGGATGAGTATAGTCGCCTACACGAACAGGGAATTCTATATTTAAATCAAAATAATTATTCAGAAGTACTGTTGCATTTAACCCAGGCTTTGGAAGAGGCAGCTAAAATCCAAAATGAAGCGGCTCAAGCAACCATTCAATTGAGCTTGGCACAATTGCATTATAAAATCCACAATTTCGATTACGCCGCTCTCCAGGTCCATAATGCCATTGAATTATTGCGTAAGGAGAATAACGCCCAGCTCATTGCCGAGGCCCAAACATTACTAGGATTGATCTACACAGAAAATGGCAAATGGGAGGAGGCAGAAATATTTCTGAATCTAGCCGATCAGTATTATTCAACAAATGCGGCGCTCGATGCACGGTCAGAGGTGCTTTTAGGTTATGGAGCGCTTTCTATTAAACAAAAGCATTACAGCGAGGCCATTAATTATTTGGAAGCTGCAAAGGTTTCCTTTTATAATCAACAAAATTTAGCCCAATTGGCCAAAACTCAATTATTGTTGGCTGAAGCTTGTATTAAAATTGACCCAGAACTTTTGCCTAATGCCCTGAATAAGGCGAGGACCGCATTGGCAGAGGCCATTGACTTGGGTAATAGTATCAAATTTGTCTCTATTGGCATTGAAGGCCTTAGACTCAAGTCATATCTGGCATTAAGAGCCAATGAATTTAATGACGCAGAGGATTTTCTCATGAGCTATGAAAAAAAGAACGACTCTCTGTATCAGCATTATTTTAATACCATTATACAAACTGGCGGAGATAATTTAGATTTAGCGAGTTTGAATCAAATTATCGATCAGCAAAAAAGTGATTTGGACCGGCAACAACGCTCCATCAGTTTTAGTAAAATAACCACTGGTTTGAGTATCGCACTTATTGTTATTTTGTCTTTACTGACCCTATCACTTTATAAAAACAATAACTTACGAGCAAAGGCGAATATCCTTTTGCAGGATAAAAACAGTGAATTGCAATTAGCCAAGGAGAAAGCAGAAAAGGCCTCTATGGTCAAGGCAGAATTTCTCTCGACGATCACTCACGAATTGCGTACGCCAATGTATGCCGTTACCGGATTGACCCACCTCTTGCTTGAAGAAAATCCCAAACCTGAGCAAAAAGAACACCTGCGCTCTCTTCAATTTTGTGGAGAATATTTATTGAATTTGATCAATAATATCTTGGACCTGAATAAACTTGAGGCCAACAAGGTGGAGGTTGAAAAAACAACCTTCAACCTTAAAAAACGCCTCAATGATGTCTTGATCGCCTTAAACAAATCGGCAGTAGACCGCAAAAATAATTTGCGTCTAGAGTTTGACGATGAAATCCCAGATAAACTCGTGGGAGATTCAGTAAAACTATCTCAGATTTTGATCAATCTTATCGGTAATTCATTGAAGTTTACACAAAATGGGGATGTGATTGTCCGTGTCAATAAACGCGGTGAGAAAAACAATAAAATCACCCTACATTTTGAGATCGAAGACAATGGTGTTGGGATTTCAAAAAAGAAACAAAAAAGCATATTCGAGTCCTTTTCTCAAGCCTCACTCCAAATCAATAGAAAATTCGGAGGAACTGGATTGGGCCTTTCTATAGTTAAAAGTCTTTTGGAACTCATGGGTAGTCGCATTCAGCTCGAGAGTCAACTGGGTAAAGGATCAAAATTTTGGTTTGATTTAGTTCTAGAAATTTCAGCTCAAGGCGCTACAGAGGAAGAAGGGGTCAAGCATTTGGCTGAAAACGAATACAGCATACTTGAAAATTGCCATATTCTCGTAGTGGAAGACAATAAAATCAACCAAATGATTACGCGTGAGATTCTCGAGAAGCGCAGTATTGTATGTCAGGTTGCCGATAATGGAATGGATGCCATCAAGTTGGTAGAGACTAATGATTTTGATGTGGTTTTAATGGACATTCATATGCCGGGTATCAGTGGTATAGAGGCCACTCAAGAAATAAGAAAGTTCAAGCCCGATCTGCCTATTATCGCTTTAACAGCAGTAACCATAGAAGAAAATATCGATGAATTCTACAGGGTTGGTTTTAGTGAAATTATCCCCAAACCCTTTAAAACTGAAGAATTTTTCGAGAAAATACACCGCACCCTAACCAAGGATGCCTCAGCCCAGGCGTGATCGGTGAAAAGCTACACGTCTTAAGATTTCTAAATCAAATGCTTCTTGACGCTCAAATAAAAATTTAGTTTTTATTGGCCAATAATACAGCGCTCGTTTTTCAAGTTTATCTCCTAATCTTTGAAAATCTTTTTCGGTGGTAAGTATTAAATCTTGATCCCGTAATTTTTGGATTTCGCTCGGGTTAAAATTGTGGTGATCCGAAAAAGCAAAATGCTTAAAATGGGCTCCTTTATCCTGAAGTTTGGTCACCATGGGCTCTGGACGAGCAATACCAGTGACTAAGACAAAAGGCAATTTAATAAAGTCCTTAATGTTTATTTTGTCTTGCGGCCCGATACAAACATCGCTGTACTCAATACCACTGACATAAAAACTTTGGTCTTGAGTGAGTTTTAATTCAAATTGCAAAGCCTGAGCCTGGGCATAGGCCAATGATTCGGGACTTTTGGTCACCACAATAATATCGGCACGTTTTGCCCCTGAGGCCCATTCGCGCAGTCTGCCCCAAGGGAGCACATTATCTTTGTGATACGGCTTATGAAACTGCGTTAACAATATATTGATGCAAGGGCGAACATATCGATGCTGAAAAGCGTCATCCAAAAGGATTACCTCGCAGCGATTTTCTATTGATTTTATGGCCTTGACCCGATCAGCGCAGACCACTACGGTCAGGCCCGGAAATTTTCGCTTAATCTGCAAAGGTTCATCCCCGACCTCTAAAGCAGTATGCTGCGAATCTACCTCCAGAAATCCTTTGGTGCTACGCCCATAACCTCGGCTGATTACCCCGACTTGATATTCAGTAGACAATAAGCCTACTAAATATTCTATCATTGGAGACTTTCCAGTTCCGCCAACACTGAGATTACCTACAGAAATAACAGGAACCTTAAATTGATGCTGCGGCAAAATGCCCCGATCAAATGCCCAATTGCGCATGGCAAGGACCCCACCATAAACAAGGGAAAGAGGAGCTGTGAGTAAATTCATCCTTAAAGTTTCACGACCTAATATTAAACTGCCTGAACATAACGAAAGTATACTTTTTTATCTTTACCGTAAAATTTCACTCATGCAGGTAGCAGATGTATTGAATTTATTAGACCAATGGGCCCCACTGGCCTACAGTGAAGACTTTGACAATACGGGCTTGCTTGTTGGCGACCCCAAGACTCAGGTTCGCGGTATTTTGGTCAGTCTTGATACCTTAGAAAGTGTTATCGATGAGGCGATTTCTGAAGATTGTAACCTTGTGGTGAGTTTTCATCCTATCATTTTTTACGGATTAAAATCATTAAAGACAGAAGATTATGTAACTCGTTCTGTGGTCAAAGCCATAAAAAACGATATCGCAATTATCGCTATACATACAGCTTTAGACACTATGCCTCACGGGGTATCTGCAGGCATGGCGCAAGTACTTGGTCTTCAAAATACGCGGGTACTTATGCCTAAAAATGAGGTCATGTATAAATTGATTACCTATGTCCCTCATCAAAATGCTGAACAACTAAGAACGGCACTTTTTAAGGCAGGCGCTGGGGCCATGGGGCATTATGAAGAATGTAGTTTTAATGTGGTAGGCACTGGAACCTTTAAACCCCTAGAAGGTGCGCAACCAACCTTGGGGCAAGTCGGAAAGCAACACTCAGAGGCAGAGACTCTAGTACAAGTAAGTTTTATGCGTCACCAAAAAAATGCTTTAATCAGAGCATTAAAACTGGCACATCCTTATGAGGAAGTGGCGTATGATCTTATTCCGCTCAATCAAGCCTGTCCCGAGGTGGGCATGGGTCTTATTGGCACACTACCCAGTAATATATCACTCGAGGACTTGCTCAAAACATTAAAAACAGCATTTAATTGTGGTTGTATTAAATACAGCGAAAATGGACCAAAAGACATTCACACTGTAGCTGTGTTGGGGGGCAGTGGCAGTTTCGCTATAGATCAGGCCAAAGCACTTGGTGCTCAAGTATTTATCACGGCAGATCTCAAATATCACGATTATTTCAAGGGTCAATCAGATTTTACAGTCATGGACATTGGGCATTACGAAAGTGAACAATTCACAAAAGACCTAATTGTTGATTACCTTAGCAAAAAAATTACTAGTTTTGCACCCTCCTTGCCCATAGTCAAGGTGTTAAAATCAAACGTAAAGACCAATCCTATAAGTTACTACTAAACTGTATGGCAAAGAAAACTGAAACCACGGTAGAAGAAAAGTTGCGCGCATTATTTGACCTGCAACTCATTGATTCTAGAGTCGATGAAATTCGTAATGTACGCGGGGAATTACCACTTGAGGTAGAGGACCTAGCCGATGAAGTGGCTGGTTTAAATACACGCCTAGAAAAACTCAATACTGATTTAGACTTAATCGAGAGCGGCATTAAAGAGCGCAAAAACCTCATCGAAGAGGCCAAGGCGCTTATTAAAAAATATACCGGTCAGCAAGATAAAGTGCGTAATAACCGTGAGTATAACAGTTTGAGTAAAGAAATTGAATTTCAAGAACTCGAAATTCAATTAGCCGAAAAGCAAATTCGTGAGCACCAAGCACAGATTGAGCAAAAGAATATTGTCATTGAAGAAACCAAAGAGCGTTTGGCAAAGCGTGAAGAACACCTAAAGCACAAACAAGGAGAACTCAATGAAATTTTGGCGGAAACTGAAAAAGAAGAGCAAGCCCTTCTAAAGGAATCTGAAAAATACGCCCAAGATATTGAAGAGCGTCTTTATAACGCTTACAAAAGAATTAGAGGCAACGTAAAAAATGGTCTTGCCGTTGTTGCTATCGAGCGCGGTGCTTCAGGAGGATCTTTCTTTACCATCCCCCCTCAAGTGCAAATGGAAATTGCGGCGCGAAAGAAAATTATTACTGATGAGCACAGTGGCCGTATCCTAGTCGATCCAAGTCTTGCTGACGAGGAACGCGAGAAAATGGAAGCCTTGTTTGCCAAGTTAAAATAATCTCAAAACGCCTTCTTCGAAGGCGTTTTTTTGATATTTAACCATAAAAAAATAGCTATGGCTAAAAATGAACTTTTTCGCTTTTTGTTTATGTTGACACTAATGATCCCCATTTTGGGTAGTTGTCAAAATAAATCAGGCTTTAATACTGGCTACAATGAGGCAGATTTTTCTGAAAGCATAAAGCAATTAGAAGAGATGGATAAAACAGGGCTTCAAAAGGCTTATTTAGCCAGTGGTTGTTTTTGGTGTGTAGAGGCCATTTATGAAAGGCTGTATGGTGTTGAAGAAGTTATATCGGGGTATGCCGGTGGCCATATCCCCTATCCTACTTATGGTGCGAGTAACACGGGGCTGACGGGACATGCCGAGGCTGTAGTAATCTATTATAATCCCGCGCGCATCGACTTCAATACGCTGATAAAGGTTTATTTTGCCTCACAAAATATTAGCCAGTTTAATGGTCAAGGACCTGACAACGGTTCACAATACCGCAGTATACTTTTTTACCAAAATCAGGAAGAGGCCAATATCATCAAAGCCCAAATCAGCGCCCTACAACAGGAATTGGGCAAAGGCAAGGTCGCTGCAGAGGTCCAGGCCTTTGATAAGTTTTGGCCTGCAGAAGATTACCACCAAGACTATGAGGCTAATCATCCCTATCACCCTTATATTGTCAATATATCGATTCCGAGGCTAAAACGTATCAAAACCAAGTTACCCGAACTCTTTAAAAAGTCCGAATAAGTCTTAAAAATTTAGCCGACATTTTTATCGCGAAAATGTCATGTGCAAATTCATGCGCAATTTTCTCGCTCAATTTTCCTGCGCAATCTAAGGCGAATTATTCCTTAATTCTTGTGACTCCCGTCACAAAGGGGCATGCTCGCACTTTTTCCGCAACGACAAAAAGAACTGCGGCGCTCACGACGCTCCACAGTGCCATCTGGATGATGTAGATCAATAGACCCCACCACTACGACGGGACCATTTTCGATAAGATTTACTTGAGTAAAATGTTCTGAGGACATAGCATTTTTGATTTTTAAAAGCGATAATCGCTTTTGCGTTAATTTTTTCTAGACTTAAAAATAGTAAATTTAGGAGGACAAGGGCATATTGTGTAATTTTAGAAATTAAAGAAGCTACATTAATCCACTAATGAACGACCAAACAATAAGCCAGGCTGAATCCCTCGATCTCAAAGATCCATTATCTGGCTTTCGTCAAGAATTTGATATTCCAAATGACCACAAAGGCGATTCTTTAATTTATTTCTGTGGCAACTCTTTAGGACTACAACCCAAGCAAACCAAAGACTATATCGGACTTGAATTGGAGCATTGGGCGAAATGGGGTGTCGAGGGCCATACCAAGGGGCAAAACGCTTGGCTGCCCTATCATGAGCTTCTAACCCATCAAATGGCTCAAGTCGTTGGGGCTAAAGACAGCGAGGTGGTGGTCATGAATACACTTACGGTAAATCTCCACCTAATGATGGTCTCGTTTTACCGACCAACAATGCAGCGCCATAAAATCATTATAGAGGCTGATGCTTTTCCTAGCGATCGATACGCCGTAGAAAGCCAAATTAGATTTCACGGCTTTGACCCTGAGCAGAGTCTATTATTGTGGAAGCCTAATCCCGAAACAGGGCTTTGCGAGCTTTCGACTTTAAAGAACCTCATTGAACAACACAGTGACAATATCGCCCTTATTATGCTCGGGAATTCTAATTATTATTCTGGTCAAGTATATCCAATGGCAGAAATCACCCAGCTTGGCCATCATTTTGGCGCCAAAGTAGGGTTTAATCTCGCTCATGGGGCAGGCAATATTCTTTGTGATTTACATCAAAACAATGTTGACTTTGCCGTTTGGTGTACCTATAAATACCTCAACAGTGGACCAGGAAGTTTGGGTGGAGTTTTTGTCCATGAGCGGCATGCTAAAGCGCACAACCTGCCGCGATTTGAAGGCTGGTGGGGCCATAATAAACAAACGCGATTTAAAATGCGTGATGCCTTTGAGCCTATGGACGGGGCCGAAGGATGGCAGCTGAGTAACCCCCCTATTTTATCTATGGCCGCAATTCGCGCTTCATTGGATATTTTTGAGCGTGCCGGCATGAATGCAATACGACAAAAATCAATACAACTCACCGCATATTTAGCAGAGCTACTTCAAGGACTTGACAGTGATAAAATAACAATACTGACCCCGCTCGAGCCCGCACAGCGTGGCGCACAACTTTCTTTACAAATAAAAAACAGTGATCGCTCAATGCACACGGCATTGAC
The DNA here is from genome assembly GCA_038132955.1 of Flavobacteriaceae bacterium. Taxonomy (GTDB): domain Bacteria; phylum Bacteroidota; class Bacteroidia; order Flavobacteriales; family Flavobacteriaceae; genus BACL21. The sequence continues at coordinate 133,913 of JAYPSJ010000005.1, read as the reverse complement.
CGGGCTCGGTGTAGTCAGTGATTGGCGTGAACCAGATGTAATTCGTGTGGCTCCTGCCCCACTTTATAACAGCTACCGTAATGTTTGCGATTTTGTAGAGCGCTTAAACCAATGCCTGTAATGTCTTTGGATAAAAACGATAAAATATTAATCATCGGTGCTGGGCTCTGTGGGAGTCTTTTGGCACTAAGACTCGCCCAAAGGGGGCATCAGGTGACTCTGGTAGAAAAACGCCCTGACCTCAGAGCAAGGTCCCTGGATGCTGGTCGCTCCATTAATTTGGCCCTGAGTAATCGAGGCCTGAAAGCCTTAAAAATGGCTGGAATGGATCAAAAAGCCTTAGCCATCAGTATCCCTATGCGTGGACGAATGATTCACCAACTAGAGCGCGATGCATTTTTTAGTCCCTACAGCGGGAATCCCAACACGGCCATTAATTCTATTTCTCGGCCAGGACTAAATGCCCTACTACTCAATGCCATTGAAGAATTAGGCACAGTTAAGCTGTATTTTAATGCGGCTTGCATTGACCTTGATTTAGAGCGCTGCCTGGCGCATTTTGAGCAACAAAAACCAGGACATTCTGGAGCTGAACAAAGTGAGACTTTCCAAATCCAAGCCGATGTAATTTTTGGTTGTGACGGTGCTGGCTCTGTAGTGCGAAAAACGCTTCAATCACAAAAAGGAAATGATTTTGATTTTAATCTAGATTGGCTGAGTCATGGGTATAAAGAACTTTCTATAGGAGCAGGACCTGATGATTCATTTCAGCTCCGCCATGACGCACTGCATATTTGGCCGAGAGGTGAAGATATGATCATCGCTTTACCAAATTTGGATAGGAGCTTTACCGTAACCCTTTTTATGAGTCATACGAATCAACCTCATGGTTTTGATCATTTAAATAGTCCGGAACAAATTGAAGACTATTTTCATCAAAAATATCCAGAGCTTTTAGGGCTTATCCCTGATATCGTGGACCAATATCAGGAAAATCCCACTGGGCCCTTAGGTACGGTAAAATGTGGCCCTTGGAACAAGGGGGGTAAAGCCCTGATCATAGGGGATGCTGCCCATGCGATTGTGCCATTTTACGGACAAGGCATGAATGCGTCTTTTGAGGATGTGCTCGTTTTAGACCAACTCATCGATTCTGGAATACAGACCTGGGATGAGCTTTTTGAGAAATTTGCTCAAGAGCGTAAAAAAGATGCTGATGCGATCGCTGATCTGGCGCTTGACAATTTCCACGAGATGAAAGAACATACCGCTGACCCAATTTTTCAGCGTAAACGCAGTATCGAGGTCCGTTTAGAGCAAGAACGCCCCGAGCAATATCAAAGCAAATACTCTATGGTCACTTTTAATCCTGAGCTGAGTTACCATCAGGCCATGACCATTGGTCGGGCGCAAGACAAGGCCATTGAGCAACTCTTACATAAAGGTTTACTGGATGAGTCGCAAGATCTTGATCATCAGCTCGGATTGATTCAAAAACAAACCAAAACTCTATTAGCATAAACAAAACATAACGACTAAATCTCACTAAATGGCACAATCCAACAATAAACTGATCGACGGCAAAGCAACCCCACGAGGCGCCTACCCGCATATAAAACGCGTAGGAGACTATCTGTATATTTCTGGCACTAGTGCGCGAAAACCAGACAATACTATTGCTGGTGCCCATAAAGTGGATGCTATGGGCAGTATGCGCTTGGACATCAAAGAGCAAACTGCGGCAGTTCTTGATAATATTAAAGATTACCTCACAGCCGAAGGCGCAGGACTGGAGGACCTGGTCGATCTGACCACATTTTTAGTTAATATGAACGATTTTGCGGGCTATAATGAAGTTTATGGACAGTACTTTACGGCAGAAACTGGGCCAGCGCGCACTACTGTGGCGGTGCATCAATTACCCAATCCCCTCTTGCTCATTGAGATTAAAGCCACGGCCTACAAACCACTTAAATAATGACACAGGTCCTGAACTATATCAATGGTCAATTTTTGGCTGCCCATTCGGGAGCATGCTTAGACAATATCGAGCCTGCTACCGGCAAAGTCTATGGCAGTCTGCCACATAGTGATGCTAAAGATATTGAGCAGGCTTATCGAGCAGCGTACAAAGCATTAAATAAGTGGCGAAATACGACATTAGAACAGCGTAGCGCACTTTTGCATCGAATCGCGGATCTTATTGATGAAAATATAGACCGCCTGGCGCAGGCCGAGTCCACAGATAATGGCAAGCCATTGAGTCTGGCCAAATCTGTGGATATTCCTAGAGCCTCGAGTAATTTTAGGTTTTTTGCCCATGCCCTCACCCAATTTTCAAGTGAGGCCCACGAGAGTGTCGGCAAGCATACCATTAATTTTACCCTGAGGCAGCCCATCGGCGTGGTGGGTTGTATCTCTCCATGGAATCTACCCCTCTACCTGTTTACTTGGAAAATAGCTCCGGCACTGGCCGCGGGGAATACTGTGGTGGCTAAACCCAGCGAACTCACACCCATGACGGCATACATGCTCGCAGAACTTTGCCAAAAGGCCGGACTTCCAGCTGGAGTGCTGAATGTAGTCCATGGCACGGGACAAAGCGCGGGACAAGCTATTGTAGCTCATCCAGGGATTAAGGCCATTTCATTTACCGGCGGAACCACCACTGGGGCCCATATCGCAAAAATTGCCGCCCCCATGTTTAAAAAACTATCTCTAGAATTGGGCGGAAAAAATCCCAACATCATTTTTGCGGATTGTGATTACCCGCGCATGCTAGAGACGACCATTAAGTCCTCATTTGCCAATCAAGGGCAGATTTGCCTTTGTGGCAGCCGCATTTTTGTAGAGCGTTCTATTTATGCCAAATTTAAGTCAGACTTTGTGCGTCGCGTCGCTGAACTTAAAATAGGCCCACCAAACCAGGCAGTCGACCTAGGTGCGGTCATTTCCAAAGAGCATTTAAACAAAGTCTTAGGTTATATCGAACTGGCGCAAAAAGAAGGAGGAATTATCTTAACTGGTGGCCAAAAGGCGATTGTAGACCAACACCCTAAAGGCTATTATCTTCAGCCTACGGTCATTGAAATTAATGACCACTTATGTCGTGTTAATCAAGAAGAAATTTTTGGCCCCGTAGTGACCCTAATGCCCTTTGATCATGAAGCAGAGGTCATTGAAATGGCTAACAGTGTACCCTATGGCCTATCGGCCAGTTTATGGACCTCAAATCTAGATCGATCTATGCGCTTTGGTCAGCAACTTGAATCAGGAATTGTATGGGTTAACACCTGGCTTAATCGTGATTTGCGTACCCCATTTGGTGGGGTTAAGGCCAGTGGTGTAGGACGAGAAGGTGGTTTTGAAGCTTTGCGCTTTTTTACTGAACCTAAAAATATATGTATCAGTTATAATCCTCAATCCGAGCAAGTGCCTTAAACTATGGACACCTCAATCTATGGGTCATTAGTTCTTTGGGGTATTATATGGCTGAATCAATAGAAAAATTAAAAACCAATAGACCAAACAACAATTATGGAATTAAATCTAGCCGGAAAAACAGCTTTAGTGTGCGGCAGCACTGCAGGAATTGGGAAAGCCACAGCTATGGAGCTCGCTAGCCTCGGGGCACGTATTGTTTTGATGGCGCGCAATCCTGAAAAATTAGCCCAAACTTTAGCCGAGCTACCGGGCGATGTGGATCAAAAGCACGATGCTGTAGCCGTTGATTTTAGTGATATTGCAGCTTTTAAACAGGCCGTAGATACCGTGATACAAAAGCACCAATTCCATATTTTGATCAACAACACCGGCGGTCCAAAGACAGGCCCTGCATTTGAAGCTGACCCTGAGCAATACGCAGCGGCTTTTGCCCAACATCTTTTGTGCAATCAAATTCTCGCCCAAGGGGTAGTTCCTGCCATGAAGCAAGCTAAATTTGGGCGTATTGTCAATGTGATCTCGACCTCTGTAAAACAGCCTATAGAGAATCTTGGCGTGAGTAACACCATAAGAGGTGCGGTAGCCAATTGGAGTAAAACACTTTCTGTGGAGCTCGGGCCCTTTGGCATCACTGTGAACAATGTTTTACCAGGATTTACCGCTACTGATCGATTAGACGATATTGTTAATTCTGCAGCCAAACGATTGAATAAATCCCAGCAAGAAGCACGTGATTTTATGACCTCTGTGGTTCCTGTCCGCCGTTTTGCCCAGGCTCAAGAAATCGCCTATGGCATTGCCTTTTTATGTAGCCCCTCTGCTGGCTATATCAACGGAATCAATTTACCCATTGACGGTGGACGAACAAAATCTTTGTAATTTTAAAAACGGATAAGCAATAAATATAGGCCAATCAAAAACTTAGCCTCGATATGAAAAAAAGAAAACTGCGCATAAACGGGCACTCGCATTTGCTCCCTTATCCTGAGGAGATCCCGGCTTTTATGAAAGATAAAGGGATCTTTTGGGTGGATAAGGATCGTAAATTTATGCTGCAAAAGGATTGGAGTCGCCCGGTGACTGATTCGAGTTTCTTTTTGAATGAGAAACTGCAATGGATGGATCGTTACAATATCGATCATGCCGTGGTTTTAAATTTATCGCAACTCTACGGCAATGGTTTGCGTCTGGAGGAAATGAAACAAGCCTTACGGTTTCAAAATGATTTTAATGCCCGTATTCAGCATGATCACGGCAGTAAGTTTACTTGCGGCTTTGTGGTTCATCCTGGCTTTGTGCGCGGTGCCCTCTGGGAAATTGAGCGATGCGTTGAAGAGCTAGGCCTAAGATTGCTTTGCCTGCCCACTCATTATATGGATACCATAGGCACTTGGCGCAGTATTTTCGATGCAGAAAATGAACCGATTTTTGAGCTGACGTCATCCTATAATTTGGCAGTCGAAATTCACCCTTATGATGGAGAGAAATTTATTAAACTGCAAAATACGGCTTGGCGATTTCACCTGATTTGGATGCTGGCGCAATGCGCCGATGCCTATCATTTCTACACCTTAAATGGTTATGCCGACAAATATCCTGGCATGCGCACTTGTTTTGCCCATGGGGGACAGTTGGCGCAAATAAATTTAGGACGTCGTATACAGGGTTTTGACGGCCGTCCGGATCTTTTTGAGGGGAAAATACACCCGCGTAAAAGTGTTGGTCACAAGAACATATTTTTTGACACCCTTGTTCATGATACTGGTTCTTTGGAGCTACTTATTAAAAATCAAGGCAGCAAACAAGTACTTATGGGCCTTGATGACCCATATCCTTTGGGCGAAATGGAAAGCGCGGCACAATCCTCTTATCCCGGTAAAATTCTGGATTTGGCACAAAATCAAGGACTTCTTGACGCCCAAGAATGTGATGCGATATGGGAGGATAATGTATTACAATGGCTTTTTGGTGACGACCAGCAGGGCAAATCTGAGCTAGTCGGAAAGATATTAGGCTAATGGATTTTTTACCCCAGGACATAGAGCAATACGCACAAGACCATTCTCAAGAAGAACCGGAGCTTTTAAAGGAGCTCAACCTGGAAACATGGCAAACCGTGCTCGCCCCTCGCATGCTGAGCGGTCCTTTACAGGGCCGTTTATTGAGCTTGATCGCCTCACTGGTAAGACCAAAAGCAATACTCGAAATTGGCACTTATACGGGCTATTCCGCTTTGTGCTTGGCTGAGGGCCTACCTGAGGATGGGGTGCTCCATACCATTGATCGCAATGCAGAACTCAGAAGGCTCCAACAAAAATACTTTGATCGATCGGGAAAAGGGCATCAAATCATTGCCCATCTTGGCGATGCCATAGAGATAATCCCGAGTCTTAATCAAAAATTTGATTTAATTTTTATCGATGCGGATAAATCTAACTATTTAATTTACCTCCGTCTAGTCACCCCAATGCTAAACTCAGGGGGACTACTGATTAGTGATAATGTACTTTGGAGCGGCAAGGTCACCCAAGAGGTCGAAGCCGATGATTTAGACACCAAAGTTTTACAAGAATTTAATCAGCAACTAAACGCACACCCGGAATATCAAACAGTGCTTCTGCCTATTCGTGATGGCCTTTCTGTAGCCAGAAAAAAGTAACTAAAATTGACGTTTGATGGGCCCCGTAATTTGATCGACGTCTTCTTTGACCTGATCGATGCTCTTTTTGAATTCAGCGACATCAACCCCTTGTTTATCGGCACTTTTAGTAATTTCCTTCTTTATATCATCAGTAGCATGACGGATTTGCTTCATCGTTTTTCCTAGGCCTCGGGCAATTTCTGGGACCTTATCTGCCCCAAAAACCATCAGGACGATAAATACGATAAAGGCTATCTCAGCACCACTGATAAAAAGTACCGGTAACAACATGATGCAAAGATAATAAAGTGCACAGGACCTAATACAAAAGCTCCGATGAATTCATCGGAGCTTTGAAAACTTTAATTAAGTCTTTATTGATGGACTTAAATGAGGGATTAATTTGATTGATTATCCCTTGATAAGACTTTTAAAAGTTTGGAACTCTCCTACGGTTTCTTGGGCTGGCCAAGCGTTATTCGAGGTATCAATATCGGCAGTTTCCTCATTTGGATCTACTACAATTTTTACAATCTCTTTTTCTGAAGCGACGATTTTACCGACCGAGGCATCATTCAGGCGCCAGATTTGCGCTGGATAAGTGATGCGTTCTTTTGAGCCATCAGCATAGGTAAACTCGGCAATGATTGGCATTGGAATGCCTCCTGGCTTCTCAAAAGTAACTTCGTAAATATACTTGGGCATTTTCAATCCTGCGCGCTCCTCTGGTGTCATGCGATCCATGATAAATTCTTGAAGGGTAACTACATCATTTAGCGTTTGGGTACGCATGTATTCCTCAAAATCTTCGCTCCCCTCTTCTACCAAATACACTAAAGGAGGTAAATCACTTTCACTCATGCCTCGCGCTTGCATCATCTCCCGCATCGCCGAATTCATTTTGTGGGTGACATAATACTTTTTCACATCAGCCACACCTATATCAGTATAGTCTGTGGTATAGAACCATGAACGCCAGAACCAGTCAAGATCGATTGCCGAAGCGTCCTCCATTGAGCGGAAAAAATCCTCTGGAGTCGGATGTTTAAACATCCATCTCTGGGCGTAAGTCCTAAAGGCATAGTCGAATAAGTCTTCACCCATGATCGTTTTACGCAAAATATTTAAGCCGGTCGCTGGCTTTGAATAACCATTGGCACCAAAATTAAAGGTATTCAGACCTTTAGTCATAATCGGGGCCAATTGATCCTGATCTCCAGCCATATAGTTCACGATGGCTTTAGCCGGACCTCGGCGTGAAGGATAAGTCTCATTAGGGGCAATAGCCTCTGGATAAGCCGCACCAAAGTCTTGTTCAGCTACATATTGAACAAATGTATTGATTCCCTCGTCCATCCACGTCCACTGACGCTCATCACTGTTGATGATCATCGGGAAAAAGTTGTGACCCACTTCGTGAATAATCACACCGAACATCCCATATTTGGTGCGCTCATTATAGCTGCCATCTTTTTCAGGACGTCCGTAATTCCAACAAATCATTGGATACTCCATCCCTTGATTTTTTGCATGAACAGAAATAGCCTTATGGTATGGATAGTCAAATGTCATGCGTGAATAAGACTTCAAAGTACTGGCCACAACACGCGTAGACCAGTCCTCCCAAAGGGGATTTCCTTCTGGTGGGTAAACAGAAACCGCCATTACATCGCGATCGCCAATTCGTACCGCCATCATGTCCCAGATATATCGACGAGAGGTGGCAAAACCAAAATCACGAACCATTTTTGCATCAAACTTCCAAGTTTTACTACTAGTGGCAAATCCTTTAGAAGCGCGCTCCGCTTCATCCTGGGTTACAATTAAAATGGGTTTATCATAACTCTTTTTAGCTAATTCATAACGACGCATCATCTCTTTGGAGAACACTTCTTTGCGGTTTACCAATACTCCAGTAGCGTCGAGCACGTGGTCTGAAGGTACAGTAATTGAAACCTCAAAATCCCCAAATGGCAAAGCGAATTCGTCTCTTCCCCAAAACTGACTGTTCTGCCAACCCTCAACATCGGAGTAAACCGCCATTCTTGGATAGAATTGTGCAATGACATAACCTTTATTGCCGTCTTCAAAAACTTCGTAGCCACTGCGTGCACGATCAATTGTGTGGTCTGGAATGTTATACCACCATTTAATTGAGAACACAAATTTTTCCCCTGGCTTGAGTGCCTGAGGCATTTCAACGCGCATCATTGTTCGATTTACGGTATGAGGCAGCGATTTTCCTTTTTCATCTCGAACCCAATCAATCTTAAACCCTCCATCAAATCCTTCACCCATATATTCACTGACAAAGCTACTGGCCATTTTTGCAGGAAAAGCTCCTGAAGCCTCGATAAGTGGACTTTTACTATCGCGCGCTCGTTTGTTTTGATCTAACTGTACCCACAAATATTCAAGATGATCTGGTGAATTATTGGTGTAGGTTATGGTTTCCTCTCCATATATCTGAGACAAGGCATCATTTAATGTAATGGACATTTTATAGTCTGCCTGTTGTTGATAGTATGCTGGCCCAGGTGCACCGCTGGCCGAGCGATACTGATTAGGTGTCGAAAACTCTTCGTAAAGTTGCTTAAATCTATTGTTGTTATAATGACCAGGCTTGCGTTCTGGTTTCGGCTCTTGGTCTTGGGATTGTAAATTAAATACCATAGTCATGGCCAAGAAAAAAGCGGCAATAATTCGGAATCTTTCGAGCATAAATAAGTTTTAAATCTGTGCTAAATTTACCTTTTTAAGTAGGTTGTGAAAATACTTATTTAAAGTTTAACACCCCATTAGGATTCTCTGAAAAAAGCAAAAGACTTCTGCGCTGGTCTCCTACTTTTGCATGGATCACATTTTGTTGATCTGAGGTTAAGTCAAAAAGTGTTTTGTTTTCAATAAAAAGTACTTTCGGAGCCTCTTTGACGGGCACCTCAATAAATATTTTTATTTGATCGATGTCATATTCATCCCCTAAATAATTTAAAGCGAGTTCCTGATCGTCGCTCAGAATACGCCATTGACTCAGAATATAACGCCGAATAAATTCAGCGTTTTTCTGGGGTTCGTTAACCGCAGCCAATTTAATTTTTGATCCGTAACGAGCGCTTAACACCGCCTCCAAATCATCGATAAAAACCCGCTGAATGATTTCTAAATTGCCAGAATTTGGGTTAAACTCAATGTTCGATGTGCTGACATAAAATTTATGCTCATCAGAAATATTACTCAAGGGCAAAGAGAAATAGATCAAAGCAGATACTGTCAAACTCGCAGTCAGAAAGTAAATAATTATCCTATGAAACATAATGTTTTGAGTCGAAGCACAAACCTAAGGAAATATGCGCAAATCTAGTTGGTGCCTTTGCTTTATTAAGTTTAACTTTAACAACTCTGCGACGGTACTTTTGAAAAGAGTTTCCTAGGTTATGAAAAATAAACAATCCATGAATAAGCTATTACTAGCCAGTACCTCAACTCTTTTTGGACAAGACTATTTGTCTTATTTACTTCCTGAACTAAAGAGTTTTTTTCAAGGCGTGGATTGTATCGCTTTTATCCCCTTTGCCAGGCCAGGTGGATGCAGTGAAAAAGAGTACACACAAAAAGTGCGCAAAACTTTTGAAGCACTTGATATAGCCGTTATTGGGCTAGACGAAGTTGCCGATCCGATTGACGCTTTGAATCAAGCAAAGGGAATATTTACAGGAGGAGGCAATACCTTTTTACTGGTCAAAAGACTTTATGATTTAAAACTGATCGAGCCCTTAAACAATACTTTAAATAGAGGCGTTCCTTATTTAGGGACAAGCGCTGGTTCAAATATTTGCGGAATAGGGATGCATAACACAAACGATATGCCTATTGTCCACCCACCTTCACTTCAGACTCTGGGTAGAATCGCCTTTAATATTAATGCGCATTATATTGAACCTGAAAAAAATAGCACCCATATGGGGGAAACGCGCGAAACTAGAATAAGGGAATTTCAACAGCAACAAAAAGTCCATGTGGTAGGGCTACCCGAGGGTACATGGCTCAGTGTACAAGATCAAGAGATCGTTATTAAAGGGAGCGCTGCGGCGGTGGTTTTCCCCCCCGACCAGCCACGCTATGTGGTGGACCCTGGAAAAAAATTGGCTTTTTAAGGTTTGTTGAATAGAATAGTTATGAAAAGGCAAAGGTTTTTAAAATTAACAGCAGTTGGGACAGCAAGCTTATTGCTGCCTTATAAACTTTACGCCAAAATGATCGCAAATCAAGCCTACAGTCGTGACGAACTCATCGGAAAGGCCCCACGAGATTTAGTCGGTAATAGTTATTTAACGACCATGCAGCGCGATACGGCCAAAGCACTGGGATTAATGCAAGAAGCGGCCAAAAAAGAGGGTATTGATATCAAAGTAGTCTCTGCCTTTCGCAGTTTTGAGCGTCAAAAAGAAATTTTTGAAGGTAAATACAAACGATTCGTTGCCAGTGGAGATTCCCCGGAGCAGGCCGTAAACCGCATTATAGAATATTCCACCATACCGGGCACATCAAGACACCATTGGGGCACTGATTTGGATTTAATCGATGGATCAGTAATCGCTCCTGAGTCTGTATTAGAGGCGCAACATTTTTATGGGAGCGGCGTATTTTGTCGACTCAGGGAATGGCTTGAGGCGCATGCCGCGGATTTTGGCTTTTACCAAGTCTACACCAATCATCCAGATCGACAGGGTTTTGCCCACGAGCCCTGGCACTATAGCTATGCGCCTGTCTCAATTCCTATGTTTAAGGCTTTTATTGAACTGGACTTAGCCAATATTTTAGAGCACGAAAACATTCTTGGGGCTGCAGTTATTCAAGGGGATTTCCTGGCGGACTATCGAAAAAATCACCTTTTGGATATCAATCCTATCCTGTTAGATTGAACGCTGGGTAATGCTTATCTTTGTGCTTTAAATTACATTCCATGTCCCGAAAGGTACTTTTAATGATTTTAGATGGTTGGGGAATGACTCAAAACCCCGAAGTATCTGCTGTTGCACAAGCCAATACGCCTTTTATGGATGGCCTAACGCATCAATATCCCAATGCACAATTACTCACTCACGGGCCTCATGTTGGTTTGCCAGACGGCCAAATGGGCAACAGTGAAGTGGGCCACATGAATTTAGGGGCTGGCCGCATTGTATATCAAGATTTGGCAAAAATTAATCGAGCTGTAGAACAAGGAACCATAGATCAAGAGCCTGAACTCAAAAAAGCCTTTGCCTACGCCAAAGAAAATAACAAAAATGTCCATTTTTTGGGTCTACTCTCAGACGGTGGAGTACACTCCCATATCGATCACCTAAAAGCCTTAATCAAAGCTGCATCTGCAGCCCAGGTTTCGAGAATTCTGGTCCATGGTTTTACCGATGGTCGCGATGTGGACCCCAAAAGCGCGTCAAATTATATCAAGGATTTACAGCCCATATTACAGCAGACTGGGGCTCACTTAGCCAGTCTCATAGGGCGTTATTACGCCATGGATCGTGATCAGCGATGGGAACGCGTCAAAAAGGCCTATGATTTATTGGTTCACGGCGCGGGTCAATCCACTTCAGACCCCATTGCTGCCCTACAGGACTCTTATGCCCAAGGGATTACTGATGAATTCATAGAACCGATGGTTATAGACAATGCATCGGGTCAAGATGATGCTCAGGACCAAACAATCAAATCCGGTGATATGGTTATCTTTTTTAACTTCCGCACCGATAGAGGTCGAGAATTAACCCAAGTGCTGAGTCAGTCGGCTTTTGATCTGTGGGACATGCAGCCGCTTGAGTTGTATTACTGTACTTTGACCAATTATGACGAAACCTTCACGGGCATACATGTAGTTTACGATAAAGATAATTTACAAGATACTTTAGGGGAGATTATTGCCAAGGCTGGAAAAAAACAAATCCGTATTGCGGAAACAGAAAAATACCCGCACGTCACCTTCTTTTTTAATGGAGGCCGCGAGATTCCATTTGAGGGAGAACAGCGCCTTTTGTGCCCCTCGCCTAAAGTCGCGACCTATGATCTAAAACCGGAGATGAGTGCCTTTGACATAAGGGACAAAATTATGCCCGAAATTGAGGGGGAAACGGCTGATTTTATTTGTTTGAATTTTGCCAATCCCGACATGGTCGGTCATACCGGTGATATCAAAGCGGCAATTAAAGCCTGTGAATCTGTGGACCAATGCGTCTCTCAAATTGTGCCTTTGGCTCTAGACCACGGCTACAGCACACTGATCATTGCAGATCACGGCAATAGCGAGACCATGATCAACCCTGATGGCAGTCCCAATACGGCGCATACCACAAATCCTGTTCCGCTAATTTTGGTGGATAAAACGATAAAATACATTCGCTCGGGTGTTTTGGGAGATATCGCCCCTACGGTATTAAAATTAATGGAGATTCCAATCCCTGAGGCCATGACTCAATCCTCACTAATTGATTAAAATATGAAAACTTATTTATCCACATTAATGGTATTAAGCACGCTTTTTTTAAGCTGTAATAATTCAAATAAAGGTTCAGTGGAATCCAATAATCAAAAGGACACGGACCTAGAAATATTGTCACAGGATAATTCTTCTGAATTACTCATAAACAAACAAGTGGCAGACACCATAGATGGTGGAATGATGCTCTTAGGACCCATAAATGCAGCAGGCTTAAAACAAGAACCTTACGCCCTTTGGTTTGAAGAAAATAGTAAGGCCTACACTCCTGATATGGCTTTGATTGAAGAAATCAAACCACTATTAAAGCCTTGTTATGTGAAAGTATTTATGGGTTCTTGGTGCGAAGACAGTCAACGAGAGGTTCCTGCCCTATTAAAACTACTGGATTTGGCGGACTTTGACTCGAGTCAATTAGAAATTATCGCCATGACTCACGACAAGGATACCCCAGAAAATTATGAAGCCGACTACCAGATAGAATTTATTCCGACCATTATGTTTTTTAAAGAAGGTGCCGAACTCAATCGAATCGTGGAATACACTCAAGAAACCCTTGAGTTAGATATGCTAAAGATTCTAAAACAACAAGCCTATACTCCTGCTTATGCAGAATAACCCACAAGAATTTACTGAATCACAAACCTTTAACCAATGGTGGCTCTGGGTCTTACTTTTTGCCATTTTTTTGGGGGGTTGTTACGGCCTCGTACAACAACTCGTTCTTGACGTTCCTTTTGGCTCAAAACCGATGAATAATTTAGGTATTGTCGGTTTTAGCTTGTTTAACCTGGGTATGATCTTATTTTTTAAATGGATGCGTCTGGAGACGAAAATCGATAAAAAAGGCATTTATATGCGCTTTGTACCCTTCAAAACAAAATTTCACACTTGGGAGGAAATAGAGTCAATTTCCGTGGTCAATTATGGCTTTGTCGGTGGCTGGGGCATTAGACTTTTTACAAATTACGGCACGGTTTACAATATGCGCGGTGCAGAGGGATTGGCCATAAGGCTGAAATCAGGTAAAAAATATCTCATCGGCAGTCAGTGCGTAGATGAATTAACTCAAGTTCTTACGCAATACCCACAATACAAGGCCTAATAAACTATGATTCAATTAAAAACTTCGGAAGAAATAGAGCTAATGCGTCAAAGCGCCCGCTTGGTGTCTAAAACCCTGGGCATGCTCGCCAAAGAGGTCAAACCAGGGGTCACGACCAAATCCTTGGATACCATGGCGGAATCCTTTATTCGTGACCATAAAGCAAAACCAGGATTTTTAGGCCTATATGGCTGTCCTTCTACCCTTTTGACTTCGGTCAATGAGGCTGTAGTTCACGGTCTTCCTACGGACAAACCGCTAGAAGATGGAGATATTGTGGCTATCGATTGTGGCGTATTCATGAATGGTTATTATGGAGACCATGCCTACACCTTTGAGGTCGGTTCGGTCGATTTAGAGACCCTTAAATTATTGGAAGTAACCAAGCAATCACTCTACAAAGGTATTGAGGCCTTTACAGTAGGCAATAGAATTGGAGATATCGGCTTTGCGGTACAACAATATTGTGAGGCGCATGGTTATGGAGTGGTTCGTGAGCTCGTGGGTCATGGACTGGGCAAAAAATTACACGAAGACCCCGAGGTACCCAATTACGGCAAACGTGGTCGCGGCAAAAAGATACTCGAAGGTATGACCATTGCCATAGAACCCATGATCAATATGGGTACACAAAAAGTCAAACAGCTCGAAGATGGCTGGACCATTGTGACCCAAGACGGTAAGCCTAGTGCACATTTTGAGCACAACGTCGCCATTGTTAATGGTAAACCGGAACTGCTCAGTACCTTTGATTATGTTTATGAAGCCCTAGGTATTCGGTCAGATGAGGAAATGCCATTTATAACCCAGACTGGTGATAAAATCAAGGGGGCTTAAGTCAAAAATAGCCTATAAATGAACGGCGCCTTTAAATACATACTTAATACTATTCCTCGTCCTTGGCTCATAAGAGCGAGTCTATGGGTTCGACCTCTACTTGACTTTTATTGGCGAGGCAATCGCCTTATCGACCCGATAAATGGAAAATCCTATCGCCGATTTTTACCCTATGGGTATGGCACTATGCGGGCTAATGTTCTTTCTCCTGGGACCCTATCACTCGAGCGCCATCGCCTATGTTGGCTTTATTTAAAAAGACACACGGGCTTGTTTAACGATGCATTAAAAGTATTGCACTTTGCTCCAGAGCAGGCTTTTTATCGAAGAATGCGCAGGCTAAAAAACTTAGATTACACCACTACAGATTTAAACTCACCATTAGCCGATGTTAAAGCGGACATTTGTGCTTTGCCTTTTAAGGACAATACTTATGATTTAATTATTTGCAATCATGTTTTGGAACACATCCCTGATGACCTAAAGGCCATGAGTGAATTACTTCGTGTACTCAAACCTGGCGGCCTAGCCATACTCCAGGTGCCCTATCAGGCAAATCGCAAAGAAACTTTTCAGGACAACAGCATTACCGATCCAAAAAAGCGCGCTGAGATTTTTGGTCAATACGACCACCTGCGCATCTATGGCATGGATTATTTTGATCGGTTGCGCAGTATAGGTTTTCGTGTGGAGGCTTTTGACATTGCCCAGGAACTTGATGCTACAGCTATCGAAAAATACGGTTTAGCTCCTGGCGAACTCATTCCACTCGCCTTTAAGGATTAAAGCCAGGCGAAGATGATGGCCATAGCACGACGCACCCTCAAGAGGTTTATTTAAAACGAGCCAATAAATCAGGTGAGGCAAACCATTTTGGCTGATGATCCTGATCGTGATAAGTGTAATAGACCGTTAAATCAGGATTTTCCCGAATCAGGTCCTGGGCGCGCTCTAACCCCATGGCCATTATGGCTGTTGCATAAGCGTCGGCCTCTGCACAAGTCCTTGCCCAGACACTTGCACTGGTAATAGAGTTTTCCTCGGCCCGACAGGTCAAAGGATTAATGGTATGAACGAACTTTTTTCCTGAAGTTGAATCAATTCTGAATTTTCGGTAATTCCCTGATGAGGCCAAGCTTTGGTTTTTAATGTAAAGGACTTTATCAATGCTTCGCCCATCTTGTGCCACCTCAGGCGATTCAATACCAATGACCCAAGGTTTATTTTTTTGTTTGTTTTGACCCATTGCCCGAATTTCCCCACCGATTTCTATGAGGTAATCGGTTATGCCTATTTGTTCTAGATGTCGGCCAATTACATCAATGCCATACCCCTTTCCGATCGCATTAAAATCTAAATAAACACCGGGCGCGGTTTCAAGGTTGCTATTCTTTGGGTTTATCGTAACCAATTCCAATCCAACAAATTGACACAAACTGTCTAAAACTCGATTTTCAGGAATGCGTAAAAATTTTTGAGGGCCGAATCCTAAGGCGTTACCAATACTTCCTACGGTAGGGTCAAAAAAGCCATAAGTGGCCTTGTTCACCTGTCGCGAAAGATCCAATACCTCTTTAAAATAATCGTCGGCCACAACTCCGGAGTCCCCTCGATTAAAGCGAGAAATTATACTTTGTGGGTCATAGGTACTGATCGATGTATTCACCTTACCGACTAAACTGTCAATCTGACTTTGCAAAGTCTCAACCTCAATCGAACTATAAGCTTTAACGGAATAAGTTGTCCCAAAAGCATTACCGTAAATCGCGCGCAACTTCTCCTTAGGTCCACAACCCGAAGCAACAAATAAAAAAAATAAAGCGATCAGAAATCTCATAAAAGCCATTTTAAACCCGAATAAACTTGGGTGTAAGCCTCGTCTTTACATGGGGGTCTACCATAATCTTCGCCATGACCCAATCCGACTCCGGCATAAGCCAATTTGGCCTCATGTGCTTTGGCATGATCGAGCATTTTACCGATTAAAACCTCATCATATGCCGAGGGATCATCCGGGTACTGTACCGCCTTGACTAAAACAAAATGTATGGTTTTATTTTTCAGAGCCACAAATTGAGGGTTCTTTTTTAAAGAAGAGTTGACCCCTAAAAACTCGTAACCCTGCTCCTTGAGCTCCTCTCCAACAATATTCATCGCCAGATAATGCATCTCTTGTAGGCTTAATTCCATAAGGTATCCACTGAATTTAAATTAAAAAAAGACCAGCTCAGCCGGTCTTTTTGTGATTTATCCTCCGAAATCATCGAAGCGTATGTTCTCATCTGGAATACCGAAGTCTTCTCCCATCTTTTGAACCGCTTGGTTCATGAGTGGTGGACCACAAAAATATAATTCAATGTCCTCTGGGGCTTCGTGATGATTCAAATAGTTATCGATTACCACTTGATGAATGAATCCTACAAAGCCATCGCCCTCTGCATCATGTATGTCCTTTTTAACTTTCCATTTATCCTCTGGAAGGGGCTCAGACAGGGCGAGGAAAAATTTAAAGTTCTTGAACTCTTTCTCGAGCTGCTCAAAATGATCCAAGTAAAACAATTCGCGCTTAGAGCGACCACCATACCAGTAAGTCACCGTACGGCCTGTTTTGAGTGTTTTGAACAAGTGATAAAGATGCGAACGCATTGGTGCCATACCAGCTCCTCCACCTACATAAAGCATTTCCGCTTCAGACTCGTTGATGAAGAATTCTCCATAAGGCCCTGAAATGGTCACTTTATCTCCAGGCTTTTGCGCAAAAATATAAGAGGACGCAATTCCGGGATTTACATCCATCCAACCATTTTTAACACGATCCCATGGTGGGGTCGCGATACGCACATTTAACATGATCTCACGTCCTTCTGCAGGATAGGAGGCCATAGAGTAAGCGCGCTCCACACTCTCTGAATTTTTCATTACAAGCGGCCATAAACCGAACTTGTCCCATTCTGCCTGAAACTTGTCTGGGGTCTCATGCTCCTCTGGGTGGGCCGTAATATCAATATCTGAATACTTAATTTCACATGGTGGTATTTCGATCTGAATATAACCCCCTGCTTTGTAGTTCATATCTTCAGGAATCTCCACAACAAATTCTTTGATAAACGAGGCAACGTTAAAATTACGCACCACTGTGGCTTCCCATTTTTTTATCCCAAAAATCTCTTCAGGAATCTGAATCGACATATTTTGCTTTACTTTCACCTGACAGGCCAAACGAGCCCCGTGCTGTAATTCTTTGCGCGTGAAATGCGGTGTTTCTGTTGGCAAAGCCTCTCCTCCACCTTCTAATACATGGCACTCACACTGGATGCAAGTTCCACCACCACCACAGGCCGAGGGTAAAAAGACCTTTTGATTCCCCAATGTGGACAAAAGAGTACCTCCTGAAGCAACTTCTATCTTTTTTTCACCGTTAATGGTAATGGTCACTGGACCTGATGGGGATAATTTCTCTTTGGTAAACAACAATAAGGCAACAAGTAAAAGGACCAACACCAAAAATGCGGCTACTGTTGCTAAAATAACTCCAAGTGTACTGGCTAATATCATCTTATTCTATCGTTTCATTCACTTCTGCCTCAGTTACTTGAGATACTGTTTCAGAAGACTCAGTGTTAGACATTTCAATTACAGGGGCAACAACAGCTACCTGGGTAGCCTCTGCAGGATCATCTCCTCCGGTTAACATCCCTCCAAAACTCATAAACCCAATAGCCATAAGTCCGGTGATGATAAAGGTGATTCCCAATCCGCGAAGCGGGGCTGGAACATTTGAATAGCGGATTTTTTCGCGAATCGCTGCAATAGCTAAAATCGCTAAAAACCAACCGATTCCAGAGCTAAATCCATAATTCAATGCCAAGCCCAATGTCTCAATTTCTCGAGATTGCATGAAGAGTGACCCGCCTAAAATCGCACAGTTTACCGCAATAAGGGGCAGGAAAATACCCAAAGAGTTGTAGAGCGATGGTGAGAACTTCTCCACCACAATTTCTACGAGCTGAACCATAGTGGCGATGGTGGCAATGAATAAAATAAAAGACAAAAAGCTCAGGTCATAGTCGGCGTATTCAGCACCGAGCCAAACTAGGGCCCCACGCTGAAGGATGTATTGATCCAATAGCCAGTTTAATGGCACGGTTACGGTCAATACAAAAATAACTGCCGCACCAAGACCTACGGCGGTGCTTACTTTTTTGGAGACGGCCAAATAGGAACACATCCCAAGGAAGTAGGCAAACACCATGTTGTCTACGAAAATCGATTTAAAAAATAATTCTAAATGTTCCATATATCATTAAATTTTGATCGAGGCAGTCCTCGAACATTAGGCTATTCTTTAAAGTTCTTCTATCAATTCTTTGTTGCGTGAGCGCTGCACCCAGATGATAATACCCACCACAATAAGCGCCATAGGGGGCAGTACCATAAACCCGTTGTTTTCATAACCCAAGGCATAAAGACCTGTTTTTTCTACAGAATCTCCTAGGACTTTAAATCCAAAAAGTGTTCCTGATCCCAGTAGCTCTCTGAAAAAGCCAACAATAACCAGGATAATTCCATAACCTAAAGCGTTACCGACACCGTCCAAAAATGAGCGCCAAGGTCCATTACCCAGAGCAAAGGCTTCAAAGCGCCCCATGATGATACAATTAGTAATGATCAGACCAATAAACACCGAAAGCTCTTTACTTAATTCATAAGCAAAAGCCTTGAGTACCAAATCCACGATAATTACGAGTGTCGCTACGACAATAAGTTGAACGATGATGCGAATTTTTGACGGGATGATGTTGCGCATGAGTGAAATCACCACATTTCCCATACCCAAAACAAATATTACGGATAGGGCCATTACAATTGATGGCTTCAACTGAGCGGTGATGGCTAAGGCAGAGCAAATCCCCAATACTTGAATAGTGATTGGGTTGTTATCTGCCAAAGGGTCGAAAATAAGTTTTGAATCTTTTTTAGAGAGCAGTCCCATAAGATTTTAGTTTAATGTTTTAAAATAAGGCACGTACAACCGAATATCTTTTTTGAGCATGGCCGTAAGACCATCACCTGTAATGGTGGCCCCTGCCAGTGCATCAATTTCTTGATCGTCCTTAATATTGTTCTTTGGATCATTATTTCCTTTGGCTACAGTAATTCCAGCAAATTCTCCATCCACTAAAAATCCTTCGCCTTGGAAATCATCCATAAAATAGCGCTGCTTGATTTCGGCACCCAGACCAGGTGTTTCTCCTTTATGATCGAAATAAACACCTTGGATTACCATGTCCTTGTCCATAGCCACAAAACCCCAGATCGCATCCCAAAGTCCTTTTCCGCGTACGGGAACCACATAAACATCTTTACCTTCTATATTTCCTTGAAAGAGCGGTAAGCGTCTTTTATAATCTGGATCAGCAGCTTTAGTCGCCTCCTTTTTTATATCGATTAAAAAAGCCTGATTGTCTTCGGTAACCTCATCGCCTTGAATAACAATCTGACGGGTGATGTATTTTTGGAATTCAGCCTCTACCTCGCTGGTAGGAATAAAGACCACATCATTAGCTCCCTGATTCTGATTAATCCCCATGGTATAGAGGATATTTTGTTGTTTTTCAAATCGCTCATTGGCCTCGATTTGTGGACGGAACAACATAAATAGACCGGCCAAAATAGAGCCCACAATCACCACCATCACGATGGCAAAAATCACGGTATAACTGTTTTTCTCTGTATTGATCGCCATCTTATGCGTTTTTAACTTTTAAACGATTCATTCTTCTTTTGACATTGGCTTGAATCACATAATGATCAATTGTTGGTGCAAATACGTTCATCAATAAGATGGCCAAAAAGACCCCTTCAGGATAAGCCGGATTGAAAACACGGATTAAAACCGAAATAAAACCAATTAAAAAACCATAAATCCATTTACCTCTGTTGGTTTGTGAGGCCGTTACTGGATCGGTCGCCATATACACAATTCCAAAGGCCAAGCCCCCGATTATTAAATGCACCCAAAATGGGGTACTCATCAATCTGTAAAATTTACTCGAGGAATCAATCCATCCTGCATCAACAACTCCGTTAAACATCATCCCCATAACCAGCGCTCCGAGCACAGCAGAAAGCATGATGCGCCAGCTGCCAATTTTGGTAAAGACTAAAAACAAGCCTCCGATTAAAATTAATATAGTCGAAGTTTCTCCTACGGATCCTGGGATGAATCCTAAGAACATATCCCAGAGGTCATAACCGGCAGCCTTGTTTTGGGCCAAGGATCCCAAAATAGTTTCTCCAGAAATAGAGTCCAACTCCATACCTGCAGCAATTTGACTGGCACGCTCTTGGGCGCCGGCGACCCATACTTTATCCCCACTCATCCAAGTCGGATAGGCGAAAAACAAAAAGGCACGTATGGTTAGTGCTGGATTCAAGATATTCATTCCTGTACCGCCAAAAACTTCTTTACCGATTACCACACCAAAAATCACGGCCACAGAAAGCATCCAAAGTGGGATATCTACCGGTACGATAAGTGGCACAAGCATTCCGGTGACCAGATAGCCCTCTTCAACCTCGTGTCCTTTGATTACAGCAAAAATAAATTCTACTGTAAGTCCAACGATGTAAGAAACAGCCACTAATGGCAATACTTTCCAGGCACCAAAGATTAAATTGTCCCAATTCCAAAAGGCCGTGCTGAAAAAGTCACCACCGGCAGCAACACCCTGACCAATAGCCATATAGTGTTGATACCCTGCGTTGAACATACCAAATACAAGACAAGGCACTAAAGCCATAATCACGGTATTCATGGTACGCTTTAAATCATCAGCGCCTTTAATGTGGGTTCCCCCATGAGTAGTTTCATTTGGGGCGTATAAAAAGGTATGAATGGCATTAAAGGCCGGAGCCATTTTTTGCCCTTTGTATTTTTCTTTTAAATTATGTAAAGTTTCTTTCAGTGCCATAGCTATCCTATTTCATTATACATAACATCCAATCCTTCTCGAATAATACGCTGATGGGGTTGTTTGGACACACAAACAAATTCAGTAAGTGCAAAATCTTCTGGTGCCAATTCATACATCCCTAAGGCCTCCATTTGATCAAGATCTTTGACCATACAAGCCTTTAATGTTTGCAGTGGGTAAATATCCATTGGAAAAACCTCTTCGTAATTACCAGTAACTACAAAAGCGCGATGTTCTCCATTAGTGTTTGTGGTCAAATCGTATTTTTTCTTTGGTTGTAACCAAGAAAAAGTCAAAGCTCGTGAAGTTGATACTTTATCAAAAACTGGCTTATTCCAACCAAAAAACTCATAATCATCACCCTCGGGAATAACGCAAATGGTATTGTCGTAAAACCCTAAATACCCCTGGTGCGTTATTGTTCCTCCGGTAAGGACGTCTCCTGAAACTACACGAGAATGGGTTTGAGCAAGTTGTGCCTCCTGAATTACTGGGGCAACAGCTGAACCAATCTTAGTGGTGTAATATTGAGGTGCGTTAAGGCATGAACCCGATAAAGCAACTACGCGCTCTGCATTGAATTTTCCTGTGCGCAAGAGTTCCCCGATAACTACCAAGTCTTGAGCAGCTACAGTCCATACCACTTCGCCTTTATTCACAGGATCTATTTGAGCGATCTGTACCCCGACATTACCCGCTGGATGTGGCCCAGACACATTGTGAACGACACAATCTTTAATGGCGCGCAAAGGCGAATTACTGTCTCTACCTACCGATATATGAACAGCGCCTGAGGTCAATTTACTCAAGGCCGTAATAGCGGTTTGTAACTCTTCTTCTTTACCGATGAGGGTAAAGTCTAAATCGGCCGCTAAAGGTGCCGTAGTATAACCCGAAACGAAAATTGCCTTTGGTGTTTTATTTACACGGGCAATAATGTGATAGGGACGCTGCATGATAAAAGGCCAACAACCACTGGCCAACAAATGAGCCTTAATTGTTTCCCCGTCGGCTTTCTCGACATCCAAGGTTTTGTGCGCCAGAAATTCATCTTTGGCATCAGCCTCAATGACCAACTGCGTAATTACCCGTTTGGGTCCACGCTCGATGGTTTTCAAGGTCCCACTCACGGGACTAACAAATTGCACAGACTCCTGATTTTTGTCGTAAAATAAAACTTCACCGGCCTTTATTTTGGCCCCTTCTTTTACTGTAAGTTTTGGCGTGACTAGGTGGAAGTTTTCAGGTCTTAGAGCAAACACCTGCGCTCGTGGCGCCTTCGAGAGTGTTTTTTCCGCTTCACCTTTTAGATGGATATTAAGACCCTTTTTAATCTTAATGTCTCTGGACATAGATGTAGTATTAGCGTTCTTTTTTTTTGCCCATGAATCACTCAAAAGGGCGATTTTGGGATTGCAAATTTAGAAATTAAAAGCCGCTTTCCATAATTATCCAAGATAAATTTACAGGTGGTTTTGAGAGAGAAATTTTTGAGCAAATGTAAGTAGCGATTTTTAGCTATATTAGAGAAATTTTTCAACTATGTATCCCCTTTATTTGTTGATTCTATGGTGCTTTGGACTCAGTGGACTGAAAGCTCAAAATTTAGAAAAAACCGAGCCTCTATACATTAAATCCATACAATTTCAAGGGGGGAGTCAACAAGCGCAATTACCTATTATCAAATTTGGCGAATCCATAAGTCTGAGCTTTGACGATCTGAGGGGAACAGAGGAAGATTTTTATTACAAAATTACCCACCATGACTTTGATTGGACCCCGAGTGACCTTTCAAAAGGTGAATATCTCGATGGCTTTGATGATGTCCGCATTGAACAGTACATTAACTCACTAAATAGCCTACAACTCTACTCCCACTATGAAGTCCGTTTTCCAAATCGTGAAACCCGGGGCTTTAAAAAAAGTGGCAATTACATGATTCATCTCTACGATGATGATGGTGCACTACTTTTTACCCGCAAATTTATGATTGTCGAAGAGCAAGTTGGTGTAGGAGTTTCCATCAAGCGCTCTCGCGATTTAAAATATATCAACGAAAAACAGGCAGTACAATTTACCGTATACCCTAACGATATATTGCTGATCAATCCGAACGAAGCGGTCAAAACTGTTGTGATTCAAAACAATAATCTGAACCGCGTGATTGACAACCTAAAGCCTCAATACACTATGGGACGTGATTTAATTTATCGTTATGATAAAGAGGCCTCATTTTGGGGGGGCAATGAGTTTTTGAATTTTGACAGTAAAGAAGCTCGAGTAGCCAATGTTGGGATTCGACGCATAGAACTCAACGAAGTTTTTGAACACTACCTTTATACTCAAAATCCACGTGCAGAGCGCCCCTACACCTTTAATCCTGATGTAAATGGAAATTTTGTCATCAGAGCCCTAGGAACCAATGACTCTCGAATTGAAGCTGAATATATTTTGACTCACTTTTCATTGAGGTATGAACCTCAGGAAAATGAGCGCGTCTTTGTCTACGGAAATTTCAACAACTACGCTGCACATTCGAACAACGAACTTTTCTACAACCCTGACTCAGGGCTTATGGAAACAATACTTTTCTTAAAGCAAGGATTTTACAACTACACTTTTGCTAGTCAAATTGAAAACGGCCCTCTGGATTTAGGTCGGATCAACGGTAACTATTGGGAAACAGAAAATGAATATACGGTATTGGTCTATTACAAGGGCCCTGGGGAACGTTTCGACAGACTCATTGGCTGGGGTCGAGGCAATTCTACCAGTATTACTAATAATTAAAATCATCATTGTTTTAAACGCTTATTTAAACGTTTAGGTCCAGGATTGCATTGGCTTTAGCCTCAATTTTTCGTACCTTTGCACCGTGCATAATACGCGCCATACTTAACACAATTAATACCCAAAACGATCATGGATAAAGGTGTTTTCTCCGTACCAAAACCACATAACGAACCCGTTAAATCATATGCGCCTGGGACAACTGAGCGCGCTGCAGTGCTTGCGGCCTATACAGAGATGTATCATCAAACAACTGAGATACCTCTTTGGATAAATGGCAGTGAGGTGCGTACTGGGGATACCCAATCTATGAATCCGCCCCATGATCATCAGCACAGTTTAGGGGTATTTCACAAGGCGACCCAAAAGGAGGTAAAAAAGGCCGTCGAAACAGCATTGGCGGCCCGAGAAAAATGGGCTCAAACCCCTTGGGAGCAAAGAGCTACCATATTTCTGCGCGCCGCTGAGCTGGTGGCTGGCCCCTATCGGGCTCGCATCAATGCAGCAACTATGCTGGCCCAATCTAAAACGGTTCATCAAGCAGAAATTGATGCAGCTTGCGAGTTTATCGATTTTCTTCGTTTTAACGTGGCCTATATGACAGAAATGTACCAGGAACAGCCCCATTCTACCGCGGAAACATGGAATCGATTGGAGTATCGCCCCCTAGAAGGGTTTGTATACGCAATAACCCCATTTAATTTTACCGCCATTGCAGGGAATTTACCTGCCAGTGCTGCACTTATGGGTAATGTAGTGGTCTGGAAACCCAGTGATGCCCAAGTCTTTTCGGCACAAGTCGTTCTGGAAGTTTTCAAAGAAGCAGGGGTACCTCCCGGGGTCATTAATATGATTATGGGCGATCCTGTGATGATTACACAGGAGCTTATAGGCCACCCTGATTTTAGCGGGCTGCATTTTACAGGATCTACAGACGTTTTTAAAAATCTTTGGCAGCAAATTGGTAGTAACATTCACAAATACAAAACCTATCCTCGAATCGTCGGAGAAACTGGCGGTAAGGACTTTATCGTAGCCCACCCATCAGCCGATTTGGATGGTCTGGTGACGGCAATAATTCGCGGTGCCTTTGAGTTTCAAGGTCAAAAGTGTAGTGCAGCAAGCCGATGTTATATTCCGCAAAGCCTTTGGCCAAAAGTTTCTGAAAAACTAAAGCAGGAACTTAAGACGATAAAACAAGGCTCTCCTGAAGATCCTAAAAACTTTATGACCGCGGTAATTCATGAAGAATCATTTGACAAACTCGTTCATTATATCGAACAAGCCAAATCAGATAAGGATGCTGAAATTATTTTTGGTGGGGGTTATGATAAAAGTAAAGGCTATTTCATTGAGCCTACTGTGATTAAAACCACTGATCCAAAATACACAACCATGGTAACCGAGCTTTTTGGTCCGGTGCTTACTGTTTATGTTTATCAAGACAGTGACTGGAGTCAAACCCTAAAACTCGTAGATCAAACTAGTGATTACGCCCTTACAGGAGCCGTATTTAGTCAAGATCGCTACGCTTTAGACCAGGCGGTTATCGCATTGGAAAATAGCGCTGGTAATTTTTACATTAACGACAAACCAACTGGGGCGGTAGTGGGTCAACAACCTTTTGGCGGCGCTAGAGCCAGTGGCACCAATGACAAAGCTGGAAGCAAACTAAACCTATATCGCTGGGTATCTCCGAGAACTGTTAAAGAGCAACTCGTGGTGGCTAAGAATTATCGCTATCCGTTTATGGATTAAATCGCCACTGTTTACTCGTAAACTACGGTTTCTTCTAAGGCAGCGTGTTGAGTATTGACCGCTAGATTATTTTGATCCACCACCATAACAACAAGTTGTAGTTGGTCCAAGGCAAATTCTTCAGGAATTGTATAACTGATTTGGGTAGTGTAATCCGTCAAGGCATTTAGAGCGGGAATCGGATCCCCAATTGCGTCGGTTAGCGAAGCACGCAATACATGTTTTTGCTCGAAATCTACCATAGGATTCCCTTGACCGAAATAAGGACTGCTTTGGTCATTGTCGTAATAATTCGTTTGATCGCGTAGTAATCCATCTTCCGTCATATAGACCACAAGTTTGTGATCAGCCAAGGCTTGCTCAGAGGCTACCGAAATACTGACACTGAGTGATCGACCATTGAGGCTTGACGTAAACCCAATGGCCAGTGGAGAATCAATACCTGCAAGACTCAGTACATCCGAGGCTGGAAATTCAGGCGGTGTGCCTAATCCCCAAACTATGGTTCGATCGATACGCGCGCGAGGGGATCCAGATGGGATACCCAATCCATCGCGGATGTCGGGTTCAATAGCTAATGATAAATCATCTCCATTATGCAGGGCGACAATAGAAATATTATCGGTAAGGGCCTGAGCCGCATCTACGGCCGCTGAAACCGCAGGGCAATAGCCACACCATGTCCCCGTGTAATCTTCTACAAGAACATTTTTTGTGGGGATTACTACAGAAAAACTCCCCGTGTCTGTGGTGGATAAAGTACCTTGATCTTCATACTCGGCATAAACAGAAAACAATCCTTCTTGATCAGAACTAAAGGTATTTCCCACCAATGGCGCACCGTCTACATAAAAAGTGATATTATCGACAATTTCGTTGGATTGATCGTCATAAACCTTGAAGGTGATCTCTTGATTGCGCAGAGAAGCCGCTCTGTACGTCAAACCAATGTTGATTGGCTCCACTGTGTTATTGGTAAAGCTTGAAAAATCTTCTTTTTCACTGCATGAAGAAAATAATATTAATGCAATAGAAAATAAGAGAATATGGCGCGTGTTAAAACACATGAATTAAATCTTTTGAGGTTATTGATTGTCTGCTAAAATAGCCAAAAATTAAATGTCTAGGCCAAGATTTTTTTCTGAGCCCATAAAGACCTAAATCAAAATCTATGAATCAGGCAAAATTTCATTAATATTGTTCTCAAACTTAATCAAAAGACGACCTTTTTTATGAAAAATCTTATTCTTGGTTTATTGCTTTTAATAAGCGGGAGTATAATGGCTCAGGATGCACTTCCTGATATTGCCCTTGAAACCCTTGATGGCCAAACCACCTCATTGCTTCAAGAGGCGAGTCAATCGCCATTAACGATAATTTCGCTCTGGGCTACCTGGTGTGTGCCTTGTATCAAAGAACTTGACGCTATCAGCGAAATTTACGCCGATTGGCAAGAGGAAACTAATGTCTCCTTAATTGCCGTTTCAATTGATGACGCCCGTACAGTGCGCAGAGTAAGACCCATGATCAATGGTAAAGGCTGGGACTACAATATTTTATTAGACACCAATAACGACGTCAAAAGAGCATTAGGCGCAGCCACTGTACCCTTGACCGTACTGGTCAAAGACGGACAAATTGTCTATCGCCATTCGGGCTATGCCCCAGGAGCCGAAATTGAACTCTATGAGCAAATTTTGGCCAACGCTAAATAATCTTATCTAAATTTTGATGAAAAATCTACAATACGCCATTTGTTTTTTGGCCTTAACACCGCTTTTCGGACAAAATAACCAAGGATCCCTTTATGGAGGATATGAATCTAACAGCCAGTGGCTTCTTGACGATACTGATCTTAAACTTACAGAGACAGACCCAGGATTTTTGGCCCCTGAAGATGCTTTTCGTTCCAATAACTACTTACAGTTGAATTACAATATCGGTGACTTTACTGCAGGCGTTCAATACGAGAGCTACCTGCCTTCTGCCCTACTTGGGTATAGTCCGACCTTCGATAATAACAATGGTATTGCCTATTATTATTTGAACGCAAAACTCCAAGACCTAGACATTACGGCTGGCTACTTTTATGAGCAGTTCGGCAGTGGTTTGATTTTGCGCAGCTGGGAAGATCGCCAATTGGGTATTAATTCTGCTATTCAAGGAGCGCGCGTGAAATTTGCAGTGAACAGTTATGTATCGTTTACCGCTTTGGTAGGCCAACAGCGTAATGGCTTTGAACTTACCGAGGGGGTTATCAATGGATATGACCTTAATTATGACCTAGGTCAACAATTGGGTTTTGCAGATGGGGATTTAAGACTTGGCGCCAGCTACGTCAGTCGTTACCAAGAACGCGGAACTAATGATCAAATCCCAAGCAATGTGGGTGCCCTCTCTGGACGTATGGATTGGCGTTTTGGAGGATTATACGGAAATATCGAAGCCGTCAAAAAGGATCCCGATGTGATTGCGAATGAAGGACAACTCGTTTCTAATCGCCTTTATGATGGAACAGCATTGCAAGCGAATTTAGGTTTTTCAAAAAAAGGTTTGGGCGCAAGTGCAACGTTTAGACGACTAGAAAATTTCAATTTTTACGCTGATCGTCTTGCTGAAGGCAATCAATTCAATCAACAACTTATTTCATACACCCCTGCCCTGACCAAACAACAAGATTATATGTTGACCAATATTTATGTCTATAATGCGCAGCCGAGGCTCATAACAGATCCACTGGATCAGCGCGCTGGTGAAGTTGGTTTTCAGTCAGATGTTTATGTCTCTTTTCCCAAAGAATCGGCACTCGGGAAGTTAGGAACAAAGATCGCGGCTAATTTTTCATATTGGGCAGGACTTGAGGCTACTTTTTATGACGACCAATCTTATGACGTTGAATTTATAGGTTCTGGGGATCGCTATTTTAGAGATTTCAATGCCGAAATTAAGAATCGTTGGAACAAAAATTTGAATACTGTATTGACCTATCAAAATGTCATCGCCGACAAAGGGGTTGTATTAGGAGGACCTCTCGGCAGTCAAGGCGACATAAAAGCTTCTATCATTGTAGCCGAGGGTACCTATAAACTCGGTAGCGGTCGTTCCGTGCGATTAGTGGGCCAACATTTATCCACAGAACAAGACCGAAAAAATTGGGCTGGCGCAGTTATGGAATACAACTTTAATTCAAAATTGTCTGTCTATGGAGCAGATGCCTACAACTATGGTGGAACAACTAAGGTCCACTATTACAATTTTGGGGGGAGTTATACTCAAGGAAGGGTTCGTTTTGCCATGAATTACGGTCGTCAGCGCGGCGGATTAATTTGCGTGGGTGGTGTTTGTCGATTTGTACCAGAGAACAATGGTCTGAGCATAAATCTAAATGTGACTTTCTAATCTTGACATGACTTTCTAGTCTCCCTCTGAGTTTTTCAAAAAGGCCTTGCAATAGGATTTAGAGCCATTCAAAAAAAAATGCCCGCGGCGCTGCCACGGGCATTTTTAATATAGTTTTTTCATCTCGCGAAAACGCTAATTAATGCTTTACAATTTTGAAGGTTTTTTGTTGTCCGGCGGCATTTTGTGCAACAGCCATATACATTGAGGCAGAAAGATGACTCAGGTCAATTGTCTGATCTCCTTCATTGACTTGGTACTGGCCTACCTTTTTACCCTGCATATCGTAAAGGCTCAACTCAAGACGCTCTTGTATGCGCATTTTTAATTGAGTCGACACTAAATTCTGCAAAATTGCTACGCCAGGCATATTGTCTCCAACACCTAGATTTGGATCATAGCGATAGGTCATGGTCAAATCCTCACCAATTGGATCTCCATTGGCATCAACTTGATAAAAACGGAAAACATACTCTATGGGATTACCCCCACCATCCACGAAATTCGCAATATGGTCTCCAGGAAACCCTTGGTTTTCTCCCGGCTGTATTGTCACCACCTCAGTTCCCGGAGGATAAGATGCTCCAAAAACCAGGTCGCTATAACACAATCCAAAACACAACTGAACCCCAGAGCCGTCACCATTAACCGCACTGACAAATTCGATTTTCATATAAATTTCATCGGTTGTAGAAGTGTTGTACACCCAAAAAGGCAAATCTGCAATACCAAATCCGAAAACATTAAAGGTCCAAACAGATCCATCTAATATAGGATCTCCATCATGAGTTTCCACCGAAAATTGTGCTGTTGAAGTGACGCTCTTTAAAACGATCAACAACACCATAATATATTTCTGCATAACGTAAAAAATTTGTGTAAACATAACAATTTTCAGGCTTTTTTTGTCCCTTAATTAAAATAAATTCGATAAGATTAACTTGTGATTTGCAATTTTAATATCCTGATAATCAAATGGTAACTTTAATATTTTTTTTTTAAGTTTACTCTCTTAACGTTGTTCAGCTACCTAAAATTAAAGAAATGAAAAAATTAATCACTGTTGCTTGTTTATTAATTACTAATGTACTTTGGACACAAACGATCGTGTCGACCGATCCTGAAAACAAAAAAGTTATCCTTGAAGAATTCACAGGAATCTATTGTGTATTTTGTCCACAAGGCCATGCCATTGCGCAGTCTATTCAAGATGCCAATCCCGGGGAGGTATTTTTAATCAACATCCACACTGGGGGCTATGCAAACCCCTCTGGAAATGATCCTGACTACAGAACTCCATTTGGTGCAGCCATCGCTGCTCAATCTAATTTAGTGGGTTATCCGGCAGGAACGGTAAATCGTCATTATTTTCCAGGATCTGCTCAAAATGGAGGGACTGGTACCGCAATGAGCCGCGGCGCTTGGACTGCCCGAAGTAATGAGACACTTGGATTGGCCTCATATCTCAATATGGCAGTAGAGGCAGAAATCGATATTCAAACCAATGAAATGATTGTCCATGTTGAGGCATTTTACACCGGCAGCAGTCCAGAATCTACCAACAAACTCAATGTGGCTCTTTTGCAAAACAACACCTTTGGTCCACAAACTGGAGGGAATGCAGGAAACCAATACCGCCATATGCACCGACTCATCCATTTGATTACGGGCCAATGGGGTGATGATGTATCACCTACTACTGCAGGTTCATTTATTGATAGAACATACACCTACTCCATTCCACCGGATCACAATGGAATTCCAATTGAAATCCTCGATTTAGAATTGGTGGTATTCATGACAGAAACCACACAAGAAGTTATCAGTGGTAATGGAGCGACCCCAATGTTCACTGGAATTACTGCGCAAAACGATGCCGCCGTGGAGTCTATCCCAGCAATTCCAGACCAATGTGGATTCCTTGAGCCTGTTTTTGTACTTAAAAACTACGGTAACGAACCGTTGACCTCAGTCGACGTGACTTATTCTGTAAATGGAGAGGCACCACAAACACACACCTGGACAGGGAATATTCCCGCACTTTATTCAGAGCTCGTTACCCTACCAGGCGTAGCCTTTGACATTCAAGCCACTAATAGTGTTGAAATCACTGTAGAAGCTGATGAGGAGAATTCAAACAATTCCTTGACCCAGTCTTTTAATCAAATAACTTTTGAGAACAGCAATACAGTAAACCTTATTCTAAATACTGATTCACAAGGCCAAGAGTGTACTTGGGAAATTTTAGATGGTGTAGGCAATGTAGTGGCCCAAGGAGGTCCTTACAGCGGTACGACTAATGTTACTCAGAGTTTTAATTTACCTGGGGACTGTTACAAGTTTAACTTGAGAGATTCAGGTGGTAATGGTGGAGGGTCTGTCGTACTTTACGATAACGACAATAACGTTATCTTCAATTCTAGTGGAGATTATGGCTCAGGCGCAGCTGTACCTTTCCAAACAGAATTTATTTTGGATGCTGGTGACGAATTTTTAAGTCAGCTAAGTATTTATCCAAATCCTACAAATGGTAGATTACAAATTCTGAACGCGCATAACACAGACTTAACAGTCTACGATGTGCTCGGCAAGGTCTTAATGACTCGTAAGCTCAATAATTCAAACGAGGTTATAGACCTAAGTCAATTGCTCAGTGGCACTTATTTCGTAGCGCTGGATCAAAACGGTCAACGCCGTGTGGAAAAAGTAGTAAAAATCTAACTGAATAATAACCATATAATTATTAAAAGAATGAATACGAAATCTATTTTGTTCTTTTTACTTTGGGCCCCATTTGTTGGGGCCCAAACTATTGTCAGCACTGTTCCTGAGAATGCCAAAGTCATACTCGAAGAGTTTACAGGAATATACTGTGCTTACTGTCCCCAGGGTCATGCTATTGCAGAAGCAATTCAAGCACAAAACCCAGATGATGTTTTTGTCATCAATATTCACGCAGGAAGTTTTGCGGCGCCTTTGCCTGGTGACCCGGATTATAGAACCCCTTGGGGTACTGCATTGGTGCAACAATCTGAGCTTATTGGTTATCCTGCAGGAACAGTCAATCGTTTATTTTTTCAGGGATTGTCCCAAAATGGTTCGACTAGCCGTGCAATGAATAGAGAAAACTGGGAGAATGCAACAAATCAGACCTTGGCCACAAACTCTTATGTCAACCTAGCAGTCGAATCTACTCTGAATGCTTCTACTGGTGAATTAGAAATTCACGTAGAAGCCTTTTACACAGGTTCAAGTCCGGTATCTCAAAATTACCTCAACGTAGCCCTGTTACAGAACAATACAGTTGGGCCGCAAACTGGAGGCGGGCAGGGTAATAATTATTTACACAAGCATAGATTAGTTGATCTAGTTACAGGTCAATTTGGCGAAGAGATTACAACAACCTCAGCGGGTACATTTATCGACCGAACCTATAACTACAATGTTCCTCCGGACTACAATGGAGTTCCCACTCAGTTAGCGGATCTTGAAGTGGTGGTGTTTATGGCTGAAAGCAGTCAAGACATAATCAGTGGCAATGCAGGGGTACCAGATCTTGTAGTTAGCTTTCAAAATGATCTGTCGGTAGGGGCTATTTCTCCCATCGGTGAAGTTTGTTACGGTGTTTTAGGTCCAGAAATCTTACTTCAAAATGTAGGTTCACAAACGGCAACTTCAACACAAATCACCTACGAGATCAATGGTGCGACTTATAACTACACTTGGAATGGGAATTTACCCTCTTTAGCGCAAACTTTTGTGAGCTTGCCGGCTCAAGAATTTCCATTTAACGGGTCAAATATTGTAGCTGTCTCTATTGCAAACGATGATTTTAATGGAAATAATGATCGTGAACTTGCTTTCTTAGAAGCCCAAGAATATGTGGGAAATTTAGTCCTAAATATAGACACTGATGGTTTTGGCAATGAATTTACTTGGGAAATCGTTGATTATACTGGTGCTATTTATGCTAGTGGTGGACCATATGGCCCATTTGAGACAATTAACCAAGTGATTAGCATGAATACCGAAAGTTGCTATATTTTTTCAATTTATGACAGCGCCGGCAACGGGGGCACAGAGGTGTTCTTGCGAGATGCAGCTTTTAATACAATACTGCAAACTGATGGAGAATTTGGTGCCACTATTCAGCGAACTTTCGGCTATAAAGTTGAAACAATTCTCGGCCAAGAGGACAACGAATTTGGACAAGAAATAGCACTGTGGCCGAATCCAACGCGTGGTACACTGCAAATTTCGAATTTAGATCAAACGACCCATTTTACACTCTCTAATGTCATTGGACAAAAAATAATGAGTAGTGTGTTTCAGTCAGGTCAAAATACATTAGACTTATACGGCATCAGTCCTGGAGTTTATTTTCTGCAGTTAACTCAAAATGAGCGTTCTTGTGTGAAAAAAGTTATTGTAGAATAATTTGCAGATGAGGCCAAAAATTCGGCACTCAAAATAATAAGAAAATACCCCGGCCTCGGCCGGGGTATTTGTTTTAATTCCAATGTGTATGTGAACTATTGCAAAAATTTATCTCAAAGGTAAATGCACCACGACCTTTGTTTCAAAAAATGCCGCGTCAAAATAATCTGACAATGGATAAATACCTGCCATTTTGTATCGGCGCAATTCGTCGGTCAAATCACCTCCTTTTAATGCGAGTATTCCATTAGACAAATGGTGAATTGACTCTATACGAATCTTCTGATGAGTCCATTGCACTAAGCCTTGCATCCTGGTCACGGCACGGGTCACCACAAAATCAAAATCACCATCTACCGTTTCTGCTCTTTGATGAAAGGCCGAGACATTATCCAAACCTAACGCTTGGGCCACCTGATTAACTACTTTAATTTTTTTACCGATACTATCGACCAGAACAAACTGCGTCTTTGGGAATAAAATAGCCAATGGAATTCCAGGAAATCCACCACCTGTACCTACGTCTAAAATACGTGCCCCTGCTTTAAAAGTTACGACTTTGGCAATACCCAAAGAATGGAGGACATGGCGATCATACAAAGCATCGATATCCTTACGCGAAACGACATTAATCTGCTCATTCCAATGACGATAAAGACCTTCTAAAGCCCTAAATTGATCGTATTGACCCGGGCTGAGCTGAGGGAAATATTTTTCTATGAGCTCCAAAGCAGTTATTAACGACAAAAGTACGTCTTCCTTGATAATTTTAATTCCTCTAGGTCTAGTATTCAGTCATAGATGCTTATTTTAGTAAATCAATTCACAACCAAAACTAAAATCAATTATTAATTGTGGGGCATACAACAATAAAATTTCCGCGTGCGGATCAAACTCAGTTTTTCAAAACCCTAAACCGGAGGGTAAACGAATATTTTAAAGATAATAACTTGTCAAAATCAGGCAATTGGCATTTACACCTTAAAACAGTGGTCATGTTTGGGTTATATTTTGGACCTTATGTTTTACTTTGGAACCAGCCCATGTCTGGATGGACCCAACTGCTTTTGGCTGTAGTTATGGGGGTTGGTATGGCCGGTGTCGGCATGAATGTCATGCATGATGCAAATCATGGGGCATACTCCAATAAAAGCTGGATCAATAAAATATTAGGCAGCAGTATATATATCCTTGCCGGTAATGTTTACAATTGGCAAGTACAACACAATGTATTGCATCATACCTACACGAATATTCACGGACATGACGAAGATTTAGAGGTGGGGCGAATTTTGCGTTTTTCGAAACATGCCCCATGGAAACGATTTCACAAATTTCAGCATATTTACGGGGTATTATTTTACGGCCTTTTGACAATAAATTGGGCCATTACCGCTGATTTCATGCAAACACAACGTTATTTAAAAAGAAGACTTTCATATGGACGTTTTCCTAATCCATGGCGTCAATGGACTGTTTTGGTGGCCACTAAAATCTTGTACGCTACGATATGGATGGTAATTCCTATGCTTTTTTTTCCCATGAGTTGGTGGCAAATTCTAATCGGTTTTGTGGTGATGCATTATACAGCAGGCCTAATTTTGAGTATCGTATTCCAACTCGCTCATGTAATTGAGGACACAGCCATGCCCCTACCTGATGAATCTGGTACAATGAAAAATACCTGGGCTATTCATCAGTTATTCACAACGGTAAATTTTTCCACAAAAAACAGATTAATGAATTGGTTTACTGGTGGACTCAACCATCAAGTTGAGCACCATATATTTCCCAACATTAGCCATATCCATTACACCAAAATAGCAGCTATCGTAAAAAGAACTGCACAAGAATTCAACTTACCCTATCACGAATATAGAACAACCAGATCAGCCATTGCTGCTCATTTTAGACATTTAAAACACATGGGGATGAAACCCGCTTTATAATCAAACATGAATCCAAAACTATCCGATCGCGTCAATGAAATGGCGACCTCAGCTACCCTAGCTATGGCCGCGAAAGCCAGAAGTTTAAAGGAGGAAGGCGTCTCGATTATTGGACTGAGTCTGGGAGAACCAGATTTTACAATACCAGAATTTGTTAAAGAGGCCGCAATTAAAGCCATCACAGATGATTATCATTCGTACAGTCCTGTAGATGGTTATACGGAACTTAAAAAAGCGATTGCATTAAAATTCAAACGGGACAATAATTTAGTTTATGCTCCTGATCAAATTGTCGTTTCAACAGGAGCGAAACAATCATTAGCGAACCTGGCTCAAGTATTACTCAATCCAGGTGATGAGGTTATACTTCCAGCACCATATTGGGTGAGTTATGCCGATATTGCCAAAGTTTCGGGTGGGGTTCCCGTTGAAATAAAAACTTCAATTGATACCGATTTTAAAATAACTCCTGAAGATTTACGCAGCGCGATAACGCCAAAAACAAAAATGATGATCTACAGCTCCCCTTGTAATCCAAGTGGGTCTGTGTACAGTAAAGGAGAATTACGCACTTTGGCCGATGTGTTGTTAGATTTTCCTAATATCGTTATTGTTAGTGATGAAATCTACGAACACATCAATTTTAGTGGAAGTCATTTTTCTATAGCCCAATTTGAAGACATGTATGAGCGCACGGTTACAGTAAATGGAGTTTCCAAGGCTTTTTCGATGACGGGATGGCGTATCGGATACATTGGAGGGCCCAGCTATATCGCAAGGGCTTGTAATAAAATGCAAGGTCAAGTCACTAGTGGTGCCAATTGTATTGCACAAATTGCCACGATAAAGGCTTTAGAAACACCACCCTCTGCCATACAATATATGGTCGATGCATTTAAAGAGCGTCGGAGCCTAATTTTATCTCTTTTAGAGGAAATTCCTGGATTTAAAACTAATGTTCCTGAAGGGGCGTTTTATGTATTTCCAGACATTTCATATTATATCGGCCGCACTTTAAAAGGACAAACGATAAATTCTGCGGGCGATTTTGCACTATTTTTATTAGAACATGCGGGCGTTGCCACGGTGACCGGCGAGGCCTTTGGAGATCCAGATTGTATTCGAATTTCTTATGCCGCTTCAGAATCAGATATAAAAGAGGCCATGAAACGGATTAAAGAGGCTTTAGCGAGCGCATAAACCCTTATTGAACAGTATGGCACGCATCTTACTTTTGGGCTCTGGAGAATTAGGCAAAGAATTCGTCATTGCCGCCCAGCGTCTAGGCCAATATGTCGTAGCCGTCGACAATTATGCCGACGCCCCTGCGATGCAAGTGGCTCAAGAGTCAGAGGTAATCAATATGCTCGATGGTGCTGCTTTGGATAAAATAGTGGCAAAGCACGAACCTGATTTTATCGTTCCTGAAATAGAAGCAATTCGTACGGAGCGATTTTATGATTATGAGGCCCGCGGGATCAAAGTCATTCCTTCGGCCAAGGCGGCTAATTTCACCATGAATCGCAAGGCCATTAGAGATTTGGCTGCAAAGGAACTCAGTTTAAAAACCGCACCCTTTGCCTATGCCGATTCCCTTGAAGCCTTAAAAGATGCAGCCCAAACCATTGGTTTTCCTTGTGTGATAAAGCCGCTCATGTCTTCCAGTGGTAAAGGTCAATCTACAGCCCACAAAATTGAAGACCTTCAAAAAGCTTGGACCTATGCTCAAGAGGGTGCTCGCGGAGACGCTAATGAGGTCATTATAGAGGGGTTCATTGATTTTGACTATGAAATAACGCTGCTAACGGTAACACAAAATAATGGCAGAACACTGTTCTGTCCTCCCATAGGCCACCGTCAAGAGGACGGTGACTATCGTGAGAGTTGGCAACCAGCAGCTATGAGCGATTACGCCTTACAAGAAGCTCAAGAAATGGCCGCAAAAGTCACTCAAGCTTTAGGAGGTCCAGGGATTTGGGGTGTAGAATTTTTTATTTCTGGAACTCAGGTCTATTTCTCTGAATTATCGCCCAGACCGCATGACACTGGTATGGTGACACTTGCTCAAACACAAAACTTAAATGAATTTGAGTTACACTTGAGGGCCATACTCGGCCTACCAATAGGGGATATTATATTGCGCGCTCCTGGCGCATCCTCTGTTATACTCGCCGAGCAAAATGGAACCCATCCCACCTATGAAGGTTTGGAAAAAATAACCGCCCTTGCGCATGCGGATCTACGTATCTTCGGCAAACCAACAACACGGCCCAATCGTCGTATGGGTGTCATACTGGTCAGTCCAGATCCCGAGTCCGCTGACCCTCAAAATGCCATGGAGTTGGCATTGAAGGCTAAATCATTATCCAAGCAAGTTTTTGTAAAGAGCGCGGTTTAATTGTATCTTTAAAGGATAAAGCTCTTTATCGATGGGTTATAAGATTATCTTTCTTAGCCTTTCAATGACTATTTTATGGTCTGATGCTGTTATGGCCCAAGACAATGAAATTCAGTTTAACATCTACTTCGCACACGATCAGTATAGCCTAGAAGCAGAACAAAAGACCCGTCTGGACAGCCTTTTGGCACTGCCTGATAAAGAGCGATATGATATTCATATTAATGGATTTACAAATGACATTGGTTCCGCCCAATACAATCTAGAACTGTCTCGAAAGCGCGCAGAACACGTGAAGAAATTAATGCGTGCTTTCACCATTATCTCAAGTATTGGCAAGGGTGAATTAGGGGGTGAAGACGCTGCAAACAGGAGAGTTGAAATAATTTTTCACCCAAAGAGCATGCATGTTGCCGTGGCCGGCGAAATTATCGAACCTCCCTTGTATAACCTCCCTAATATTGACCTGGGTCAAAGATTTACCATGCCTAAAGTCGGTGAAAAAATTGCCCTTGATGGTATTTTATTCTATCCCGATCAAGATGTGATCATGGATCAGAGTAAAGAAGTCTTGGAACAGCTCGTAAGTTTGCTTAATGCTCATCGCGGTCTTAAGTTTAAAATCATGGGGCATATTTGTTGTGGTGACCCTGAAAGACCAGGTATGGACGTTATCAATACACGCACTGGGCAACAAGATTTATCTTACGCACGTGCACGCTCGGTATACCTTTATTTACTTAAAAAAGGCATCGACCGCAAACGCATGCGATTCATGGGTATGGCCTATCGCTTTCCAACAGGACAAGGAGATGAATTCGACCGAAGAGTTGAGATCGAAATCACAGGAATTAATGAATTCTCATTTTCAGAAGAGGCATCCGAGGCTGAAATAAATGCTGTAAAACAGGACTCTACAGGGCACTAAGTGCAAGACTTCATTTTATCGATTTCTCCAGAAAAAAGGGGTAAATAAAATCAAAACCGTAAAGAGTTCTAGACGTCCTATAAGCATCAAAAAGCAGGCCCACCAGCGCGCTCCAGGCCCGAGTATTTCAAAATTTGTTGCCGGTCCTAAATCTCCCAATGCCGGTCCTACATTACCCAAGCTAGAAGCCGCACCCCCGAGAGCCGTCTCAAAATCAAGTCCTAAAAATGAAAAGACGAGCACACCTACAATGAAGGAAAGCATATACATTATAAAGAACCCTAGGACGTTAAATACGATAGGCTGCTGCACTCCTCTATTATTATAACGTACGGGCAATATGGCATTAGGATGTAAGGTGCGCTTAAATTCCATGACCCCATTTTTAATCATGATTAAGTGACGAACCACTTTTATCCCTCCAGCGGTAGAACCCGCGGATCCTCCCAAGAACATAAGTCCGAAGAAAAATATGGTTAAAAAAGGTGTCCAGGCCGTAAAATCTGCAGAGACGAATCCCGTGGTGGTCACCACGGCTAAGACCTGAAAAAGTCCATGACGAAGTGCACTCTCAATTGGACCGTACACCATAGGATGACTGATACTTGAAGTTACAGGATCAGAAAAATTATAGATAAAAAAAGCCGCTACTGCAGTTAGGCCAAGAATAAAAATAGAATAAAGTTTAAATTCTTCATCACGAAAAATCTTTGAGAACTTGGCTTTAAAGGCAAAGTAACTCAATACAAAATTGGTCCCAGCCAAAAACATGAAAAACATGATTATATATTGAATCAGAGGCTGGTCATTCCAATAAGCAATACTTGCATTTTTGGTAGAAAATCCACCCGTACTCAGCGTACTTAGGGAATGGTTGATGGCATCAAAAAAACTCATGCCAGCAGCCCAAAGCAAAAGGGTCTCAGCCAGGGTATAACCCACATAAATATACCAAAGGCGCTTTGCAGTATCGGTAATTCTCGGATGGAGTTTATCACCTCCAGGTCCCGGAGCCTCAGCTGCGAAGAGCTGCATTCCACCGATACCTAATAGGGGTAAAATGGCTATTGCCAATACAATGATTCCCATGCCGCCTATCCAATGAGTAATGCTCCGCCATAACAATATCCCTTGAGGCAAAGCTTCTATATCTTTTATTATACTAGCCCCCGTTGTGGTAAATCCACTCATTGTCTCAAAAAAGGCGTCGGTAAAATTAGGTGTGGCCCCAGTCAATAAATAAGGTAATGTACCAATCAAAGCCATAAAAACCCAGCCCATGGTAACGATGATATACCCCTCTTTTTTCTGAATTTCTTTTCGATGATTTCGGGTGAGAATCATGATCACAATACCAGATAAAACAGCTAAGATACTGGCTTGTAACATCTGCCACCCTACGCCATCCCCATAAAAGTAACTCACCGCAGTGGCTACAATCATAAATCCACCATTAACAACAAAAAGTAAACCAATCAGGTGACTGATTAATCTCAGGTTTATTTTGGATAATCCCGACATTAGATAAACAGGTTTTCGACCTTTTTAATGGATTGCGGCATACAGCACACCACTACGCGATCCCCACTTAATATTTTAAAATCACCCAAGGCAATTAGGCCCGTGCCATTGCGCACAACCCCACCTATAATTGCAGAGCGCGGGAAATCGAGATCTTTAATACGTTTGTCGCAGACCTTTGATGAAGGTGAAACCACAAACTCAAGTAATTCAGCATTCATATTGTTAAGGCGAGTCATGGCCACGACTTCTCCTTGCCGAATATGCCTAAATATGTGGTTGGCGGCCAAAAGTTTTTTATTGATTAGGGTATCAATTCCTATAGAATGAGAAAGCTGAAAATAATCCATGTTCTCCACAAGGGCTATGGTTTTCTTTACCCCCTTAGATTTAGCGACCAGACAAGACATGATATTGGTCTCACTGTTTCCAGTGACGGCGATAAAGGCATCCATATCAATAATGGACTCTTCTTGTAAGAGTTCGACATTGCGTCCATCGCCATTGATAACCAAGCAATTAGGTAATTCATCGGCAATCTCAAAGGCTTTATTCTTGTCGTTTTCAATGAGTTTGACATTGAACTTGTGGGCACATAGGTCAAAAGCAGTTTTACACCCAATGTTGCTTCCACCCAAAATCATAACGTCTTTGATCTCATCACGCACCTTGCCCGTAAGCTTGAAGATTTCTTCGACACCGTCTTCCGTGGTGATAAAATAGACCTGATCTCCTTCCTTAAACTGAGTGTCCCCCCTTGGGATAACAGTATATTGGGTGCCAAATCTTTGAATGGCTATGGGGACATATTGTAGCTCAGGATAAATCAAACCAACCTCTTTTACCGTTCGCCCGACAAAAGCTGCAGTGCGAGAAAGATGCAGTCCAATCATTGTTAGGGCCCCATCTTCGAACTCGTAAGTATCGTTAAAGGCGCTTTGATTGAGCAAAAGTTCGATTTCTACAGCAGCAAGGGCTTCAGGAGATATTAGTTCGTCAATACCAAATTTGGTAAAACCAACCTCATCTTTGTGATCAATGAATTCGGTATTCGCGATACGCGCAATGGTTCTTTTTGCCCCAAGCTGTTTCGCTAAAACGCAGGTCGTAATGTTTGTTGTTTCGCTCGAAGTAACACCAATAACAAGGTCTGTCTTACCGATTTGAGCTTCTTTTAATATCGAAATAGAGGTGGCATCACCACGTATAACACGGATATCTAAATGGGTGTCGGCATAAGTGAGTGACTCGCGATTGGTATCGATAAGGGTAATGTCTTGAGATTCAAAAGACAAAAGTTTGGCCAGATGGAATCCTACTTCACCAGCCCCTGCAATGATAATTTTCATATGAAAGTTTAAACGCTTGCAGGGCAAAAATACAAAATAAGCCGCAGATTAAGGATTTATCCCATGATATTCCATCATGAAAGGACCCTTATTTTGAACGAAAAATATTAGTTTTGCCCCCGTTATATGGCCGAAAAAATCAAACCTTACAAAGAATCCGCACTAGATAAAAAAGCGCAAGTAGAACAAATGTTCGACACGATTTCTGGCGAATATGACCGGCTAAATCGCGTCATATCATTTGGTGCGGATTTGCGTTGGCGTAAAAAGGTAGTGCGTTATGTGGCAGAACATAAAGGACAAAGGCTTCTGGATATTGCCACAGGAACGGGTGATTTAGCCATTGCCTTTGCTC
Source organism: Flavobacteriaceae bacterium (assembly GCA_038132955.1). Lineage (GTDB taxonomy): Bacteria > Bacteroidota > Bacteroidia > Flavobacteriales > Flavobacteriaceae > BACL21. Next base: position 91,529 of record JAYPSJ010000005.1, on the reverse strand, counting down.
AAAAAACAAAAGCCAACGAAATTGTTGGTCTCGATTTATCTCAAGGCATGCTCAATCAAGCCATCGAAAAAGTAAAGGGGCGCCATTATGCCGATCGACTCCGATTTATAAAGGGAGACAGTGAAGCCCTCGCTTTTGATGAAAACTATTTTGATACCGTAACGGTTTCCTTCGGGGTGCGAAATTTTGAACATTTAGAAAATGGATTAGCAGAAATATACCGCGTCCTCAGGCCCGGTGGTTTACTGGTTATTTTAGAAACCTCCGTGCCAGAAAATTTCCCTTTCAAACAAGGGTATCACTTTTACTCAAAGGGCATTATGCCAAGCATTGGCCGATGGTTTTCCAAAGACAAAACAGCTTACCAATACCTCAGTGATAGCGCTGCTGCTTTTCCTTATGGTAAAGCCTTCAACAATATTTTGTCAGAAATTGGGTTTATAGTCCAGCAATACAAACCGCAAACCTTTGGTGTAGCCACCATTTACCGAGCAACTAAATGAAATCATTGCGACCTTATATCACAATAGTTTTTTTAACCGGAGCCATCCACATCAGTCATGGTCAGTTCTTTAGCAAGGAACGCCTTGCTAATTTGGAAACTTTTGACAATCGACCGCTCTCATGGGGTTATTTTTTGGGATTTAATAGCTATGATTTTAAGTTCACCTATGATCGTAAGTTTGAAAACTACAATACTGATATTGAAGTAACGCCTCAAGCAGGATTCAATGTTGGACTGATCGGAGATTTACGCATTAATAATTATTTGAATTTGCGTCTTGAACCTGGTATTTATTTTACCCAACGAAACTTGACCTTTCCAAGAATTGAGGAAGAATCGGATTACCTGAGAGAAGTAAAATCCACCTATGTCCATCTACCCTTATTGCTTAAGGTATCCACCAAACGACTTAATAATTTTAAACCCTTTGTTGTAGGCGGTATTTCAAAGTCTATAAACCTGGGAAGTAATGAGAACAACCCAGAAGATAATTATTTCGGCCAATTCAGAATGACCCGCAACACCAATTATTATGAATTAGGTTTTGGTGTCGATTTTTACCTGTATTACTTTAAATTCTCTCCCTCTATTCGCGGGGTATTTGCTACTTCCGATGAACTTGTGCCTGACCGAAACCCCTTGAGTCCCTGGACCTCAAACATTGCCTCGATGAAAACAAGAGGGGTGTTTATCAATTTTACTTTTCAGTAAAATGATCTGGAATTAAAGCCGAACTCGGACATTAAGTACTAGCCTTTATTGATTGATGTGCCACTGATGCAGCAAAATACCCGTAGCCATGGCGACATTTAAACTTTCGGCCCCCCTACCCTGTGCTCCGGTTATACTCACCCGATTAGTTATATAACGCTCGCGTTCAGGACGAATCCCCTGACCTTCATTGCCCATAAGGAGTACGCCTTGAACTGGCCACTTTACTTGCGCTAGAGGTTGACCATCTAGAACTGCGCCATAAATTGCTCTGGATTGATTAGACAACCATTTCTCCAAAGGCAAGTAATGAACCTGCACTCGTGCTATGGAACCCATGCTGGCCTGTACAACTTTGGGATTATACACATCGACTGTATCCTCCGAGCAGACAATATCACTGATCCCAAACCAATCACATAAGCGCAAAATGGTGCCCATGTTGCCAGGATCTTGTACATCGTCCAAAGCAACAATCCAGGCCGCTTGATCAGGCGACTTAATCTCGGGCTGCTGGAATACCGCAAGCCAACCACTGGGGTTTTTCTGAATACTTATTTTTTGCATTTGACGCTCTGAAATAATTATTGGGGAGAGGGCGTCCAAAGCCTTGATATTTTCTTTTGCATTTGTAGTGTAAAAATGGGTGATTTTAAGGCCTGAATCCAAAAGATCGTTGATGAGTTTTTCGCCCTCAGTAATAAATAATTTGTGGCTGCTACGGTACTTTTTTCTGTGCAGACTCGTTATTAATTTTATTTCGCTATTGCTTATCAAATTTATCCTATTTTTGAGGTACCAACACCAGTCCATTGACGCGCTCTGTCACAAAAATATCATTTATTTTAGGATTTCTATTGCTCCAAGCATGTAGCCCAACAAGACGGCTCACTGGTGATGAACTTTGGCTGGTCAATAATGAAATTTTGGTAGACGATAAAGTGCGCAAAGAGGTTGCATTATCGGGTCTTCTGCTGCAAAAACCTAACACTAAATTACCCGTAGTCGGAATACCACTCGGCGTAATGATTCATAATTTGGCTACCCCAGATCCTCATGAACGATTTGAACATTGGCTAGCTAAAAAACCCAAAAGAACACAGCGGCTCGAGCGCTTAATATCAGCCAAACAAATACGTGCGATTGATTCAGCCAAAATCAATTTTAATAATTGGCTTAAAAATACAGGAACCGCTCCTGTTATTATCGATACGACAAAAGCTGCACGCTCTCTTGGGCAATTAAAAAAATACTTCTATAATCAAGGGTATTTTAATGTTGAAGGACGCTACAGTTTACTGACCGATAGTTCCAAGGCCAGTCGTGGTAGTTTGCGTTATGATTTAACCCTAAACAAACCCTACAGCATAGGCGATATAACCTATAAAATTGAATCGCCACAAGTGGACTCACTCTTTAAAGCCACCCAAAAGGCATCTTTCATTCAATCGGGTCAAACCTATGACTTGGCAAATTTTGACAATGAGCGCGCTCGTATAACCCTTCAGATGCGCAACTCGGGTTTCTATTTTTTTGACCAAGACTACGTTACCTTTGAAGCCGACACCAATGGGCTCGGACATCGTCTAAACGTACAATACATTATTCCAAACAGAAGAATTAATAAAGGAGACTCTTTATCCACTAACGCGCCATTCAAGCAGTATACCATTACTCTGGTGAAAATTATCACCGATCACAGTCCACAAAACCAAATGCTCCCCTTTAGGGATACCACCTTTTATAAGGGTTATGAACTTTACAGTCATGAGGCTTCTAAATATCGCTCAAGAGCACTCACTAACGCCATTGCAATTATTCCAGGAAGTCTTTACAGCGACATTGACCGAACCGTAACCAATGCGCAAATCAATGAGCTGCGCAACTTCAAATACCCTACAATTCACTACAAAATAGATCCAGACGACTCAACAGGGACTGGACTGATCAGCAGTATCTATTTGACTCCGCGCAAAAAGTATACCTTCGGAATTGATCTAGATGCCTATACCTCGACCATCCAACAATTTGGTGTGGGATTCAGCACTTCTTTTTTGATTCGCAATGTTTTTCGCGGTGCTGAAAATTTGGAAATATCAGCAAGAGGTAGTGTTGGTTCTTCTAAAGACAATGCCATTAGCGATAGCCAGTTTTTCAATAGTTCTGATGTGGGTATTGATGCGCGACTCAACATTCCAAGACTTTTGTTTCCCATAAATACCCAGAGCATTATTCCTAAATATATGGGCCCAACTACGGCCATAAGCACGGGGCTCAACTCACAGCAGAATATTGGACTAGATCGCCAAAACTTCAACAGTATTTTCAGTTACAAATGGCGTCCAAGCAATACGCGCAATAATAACTTTGACCTTCTAAACTTGCAATATGTTCGAAACCTTAACGCCTCGAACTATTTTAATGTTTATCGTGCCTCTTATCAGCGACTGAATGAAATTGCCGAGCAGGTCAATTATCCATTTGCCAATGATCAGTCTAGCCTGAGTATCCCTGAGGAAGCCAATACCTTTTTAAACAGTGTTCAAGATCCCGACGCCCCATGGACCTTTACTCCTGAACTCGTAAGGGAAATAAGCGCGATTACTCAACGTAAAAATAGGCTTACTGAAAACAACTTGATATTGGCCTCAAATTTTACTTGGCAAATGGATAATCGTGAGACCGTTAACGACAATAGTTTCACTCGCTTTCAATGGAAGGCAGAGTTGGCAGGAAGTTTACTCTCTGGACTGAGTCAACTCAGTGGCACCACCGACGGCTCTGGGCGACGAGAATTTTTTGGTGTTGCCTTTTCTCAATACACCAAATTAGAACTAGACTACATCAGGCACTGGGATTTTGGTAATCAAAATGTTCTTGCCTTTCACGGATTTGGCGGTTGGGCCCTCCCTTTTGGCAACAGTTCTTCAATTCCCTTTACCCGAAGTTATTTTGCGGGAGGAGCAAACGATATCCGAGGTTGGCGTGCCTATGACTTAGGGCCCGGCTCAAGCGGAAGCAACTTGGACTTTAACGAAGCAAATTTTAAGCTCACTTTTAATCTCGAATATCGTTTTCCGATTTTCGGCGGTTTTAAAGGGGCATTTTTTACAGATGTGGGTAATATTTGGAATTTTAAAGACGATGTTTTGGATCCAGCATTCCAATTTAATGGAATAGAAGACCTCAGAGAACTAGCCGTGGCCAGTGGACTTGGACTGCGTTATGACTTTGGTTTTTTTGTGATACGTTTTGACACGGGATTTAAAACGCATAATCCTGCAAGAGCAGCAAATGACCGCTGGTTTAAAGAATATAATTTCGCTAATGCTGTTTATAATATAGGGATAAACTACCCCTTCTAAACCGGTATTTTTTTTCTATTTTTGACCCCTAATCAAAGCTATTCAATATGAGCCATTCCATAAAGCCGGGAGTGGCCTCTGGTCAGGAGGTCCAAGAAATATTCCAACACGCAAAATCAAAACAGTATGCCATGCCAGCAGTAAATGTGGTTGGCTCTAACACCATTAATACGGTACTTGAAACTGCACGTGAAGTAAATGCTCCCGTAATAATTCAGTTTTCCAATGGTGGCGCACAGTTTAATGCGGGTAAGGGCCTTTCTAACGAAGGGCAACGTGCTGCAATTGCAGGGAGTATCGCCGGAGCCCATCATATCCACTCATTAGCACAAGCTTATCAGACCCCCGTCATATTGCACACTGATCATTGCGCAAAAAATTTGCTGCCCTGGATCGATGGGTTAATTTCTGCGAGTGAAGATCATTTTGCCCGCACGGGACGTACCTTGTTCAGTAGTCATATGATTGATCTTTCTGAAGAACCCTTGGAAGAGAACATTGAAATTTGTAAAGGCTATCTCGAGCGCATGAGTAAAATCGGTATGACCCTTGAAATTGAATTAGGGATAACTGGTGGTGAAGAAGATGGGGTCGACAACTCAGACGTGGATAGCTCAAAACTCTACACCCAACCAGAGGAAGTTGCCTATGCCTACGAGCAACTGATGCAAGTGAGTGATCAATTTACCGTAGCGGCAGCCTTCGGCAATGTACATGGGGTGTACAAGCCAGGTAACGTCAAGCTGACTCCTAAAATCTTGAGAAATTCTCAGACCTACATCCAAGAAAAGTTCGGTACCGGACCTAACCCTATCGATTTTGTATTCCATGGAGGAAGCGGGTCAACCTTAGAAGAAATACGCGAAGCCATCGGTTACGGTGTGGTAAAGATGAATATAGATACTGATTTACAGTTTGCCTTTACCGAGGGAATCCGGGATTATATGGTCGGTCAACACGATTATCTCAAGGCACAAATCGGTAATCCAGAAGGTTCTGATCTTCCGAACAAAAAATATTATGATCCTCGCAAGTGGTTGCGCGAAGGAGAAGTAACCTTTAAAGCACGATTGAAAAAAGCTTTTGAAGATTTAAACAATATAAATACCTTGTAAACCAAATACGAGTCATATGGCCTGGTTTAAACGCACAACAAAAGGAATTCAGACCCCAACAGAGCACAAAAAAGATGTGCCAAAAGGGTTGTGGTACAAATCCCCAACAGGAAAGATTGTCGATGCAGAAGAGTTAGAACGCAATTTCTACGTGAGTCCTGAAGATGGTTATCATGTGCGCATAGGCAGTAAAGAATACTTTGAGATTTTGTTTGACGAAAATAAATTCAAAGAACTGGACAAAAATCTTAGTTCAAAAGACACTTTAAAATTCGTAGACACAAAAAAATATTCCGATCGAATAAAAGAGGCTGAAAAGAAAACAAATCTCAAGGATGCAGTACGCACGGCAGTAGGACGTTCTATGGGAGAGGATTTAGTTGTTGCCTGTATGGATTTCAGTTTTATCGGAGGTTCGATGGGTAGTGTTGTGGGTGAAAAAATTGCTCGAGCAGCAGATTACGCCCTTAAAAATAAGACGCCTTTGCTGATTATTTCAAAAAGTGGTGGCGCCCGTATGATGGAAGCAGCTTTGTCGCTCATGCAGCTGGCCAAAACCAGTGCTAAACTAGCCCAGTTGGCTGATGCAAAAATTCCATATATTTCTTTATGTACTGACCCAACCACAGGAGGAACGACTGCCTCATTTGCGATGCTCGGTGATATCAATATCAGTGAACCTGGTGCCTTAATTGGATTCGCAGGGCCTCGCGTGGTACGCGATACCACGGGCAAGGAACTTCCCGAAGGTTTTCAGACAGCGGAGTTTCTTCTAGAACATGGCTTCTTGGATTTCATTTCTCATAGAAAAGACCTCAAGAAAAACATCAATCGTTATTTAGACTTGATTCAGAACAAGCCTCTGCGCAAGTCAGTGGAAGCTTAATACAAGCCTTCTAGATTAAATCTGATAGAGTACAAATATGAGACTCATGATAAAATTAGTTTAATCGAGGTTGATGGTGAATTCAATGCCATTAACTGTCAAGATAGCGATTGCGTCACACGTGCCATTACCAAAATCTAGAGTTCCAGAGAGATTGTTTTGCGTAATGTCCATGATACCCGAAACAAACCAATCACACAGTGCGATGCCTCTAACCAGCGGCGTTGAAGCATCTACAACCCCGGTACGCTGAAAACCATTACTTAGAGTGGTTTCCCAATTACCCCATATGTGGTAAACATTATCAATCCATGTACCAGAACCAACACCGGCCACCCATTCCACATAACGCGTGCCCATGCGATTAGCGGTCACATTACCCCCACTAAAGGCCACGGTAATGTTCTCATTCACACTTGACTGTGGGTTGCCATTAGTATTTTCACTCTCGCGTATAATCTGGCCTCCTCCGGTAACTTGATGTCCATCAATAACAAAATCATGATAGAAGTAGTCAATAGTTCTGAATCCACCTACCCTTGGACCATATTCCAAAACGATTTGACCTGAAACTACGGGGCCACTAAGTAATTGGCAGGAAGGACCAAAATCCACAATCAAAGTAACCTGGGTTCCATTGACCGAAACATCAAAACTGGGGCAAGAAGTGCCAAAAATTGAATTGGGCCGGCGATCAGGCTCTTCGATATAGTTGTAGCCACTTTCAACAATATGCTGACTAGCTTCAAAAATACCATCGGCTTGAGCCGATAAGGCACTGTCACTAATGGAAACATCTGGTTCAGGTGTACTGTCATCGTTGCCAGAGCAAGCCACTAAAAATGCAGTAATGAATAAGGCGGATAATAAATAAAAAGATAAATGTTTTAGGGTCAGTTTCATAGTAATTTTATTAGGCAGCACAATAAATAAAGAAGTTTTCCATAATCCTATAGTGGACGATTATGATTTTATCACAATAATACTCATAAAGATAATTGAATTTTGTATTTTCGCCACTCGATAATCGCAAGGTTATCAACATACATAATAATCATTTAAATAATATTGGCATGTATTTATCATCTGAGAAAAAACAAGAAATTTTTAAAAAACACGGCAAAAGTGCCACCGATACTGGTACTGCCGAAGGTCAAATCGCCTTATTCACTTACAGAATTGAGCACTTGACCCAGCACCTAAAACGCAATCACAAAGACTTTAACACTGAGCGCTCACTGGTAAAGCTCGTCGGTAAAAGACGTTCGCTTCTAGATTATCTCATGAAAAAAGATATCATGCGCTATCGTGCCATAGTCAAAGAACTAGGCTTGCGTAAATAAATTAAAGGGGTGCCAATGGTATCCCTTTTACTTTTGCATTCTATGTAATTATCACCTAATTTTGTGTAGTTCCTAGAACGCTATAATGCTTAAAAAGCTGTACTGAGTTTTTCATTGGTCCGACAACAACGCCACAACAACACAACTTTTGACCGATAACCGGTCAACGACCAATTAAAAGCATCAATAAAGATGCATAAATGAAAAACACATGATACCTAAAGTATTTAGAGAGGTTATTGACCTCGGGGATGGTCGCGAGATTACCCTAGAAACCGGAAAACTGGCCAAACAAGCACACGGCTCTGTTGTGGTTCAGTCTGGAAAATGTATGTTACTTTGTACTGTAGTTTCTAACTATCAGCAAAGCGATGTGGACTTTTTACCACTTACTGTAGATTACCGCGAAAAATTTGCGGCTTCAGGACGATATCCTGGAGGATTTTTTAAGCGTGAGGCACGTCCTAGCGATGGTGAAGTTTTGACCATGCGTCTTGTAGACCGTGTTTTACGACCACTCTTCCCAAAGGATTACCATGCCGAAACGCAGGTTATGATACAACTCATGTCTCATGACGAGGATGTAATGCCTGATGCATTAGCTGGTTTAGCGGCCTCTGCAGCCATTCAACTTTCGGACTTTCCATTTGAATGTCCTATTTCTGAAGTTCGTGTCGGACGGGTCAATGGCCAGTTCGTGATCAACCCATCACGCGCACAGCTCGAAGAGAGTGACATCGACATGGTGATCGGAGCCTCAGAAGACTCAGTAATGATGGTTGAGGGAGAGATGAAAGAGATTTCTGAAGAAGAAATGACCCAGGCCATAAAGGCAGCACATGAGGCGATTAAAGTTCAGTGTGCCGCACAGGTAAGATTGGCAGAGGCTGTTGGCAAAAAGCCAACACGTGAATATGCCCCTGAGCGTGAAGATGAGGCTTTAGCCCAAAAAATACACGACTTGGTTTACGACAAAGTATACCAAGTGGCTAAGTCAGGTTCGAGCAAGCACGAGCGTAGCGCAGCCTTCGGTGAAATCAAAGAAGAGGTTAAAGCCAGCTTTACAGAGGAAGAACTAGCAGACTTTGGAGGACTTGTATCTAAATATTACGGAAAGGCCGAAAAAGAGGCAGTTCGTGACTTGACCCTAAATGAAGGATTGCGTTTGGATGGTAGAAAAACTACCGACATTCGCCCGATTTGGTGTGAAGTGGATTACCTCCCTTCTACCCATGGATCGGCTATTTTTACCCGCGGGGAAACTCAGGCTCTAGCCACAGTGACCTTGGGAACTTCAAGAGAGGCCAATCAAATCGATATGCCCTCATATGAAGGAGAAGAAACGTTTTATTTACACTACAACTTCCCTCCTTTCTCTACTGGAGAAGCACGTCCAATACGTGGAACCTCTCGTCGTGAAGTAGGTCATGGAAATTTAGCGCAGCGAGCCCTTAAAGGAATGATTCCTGCAGATTGTCCTTACACAGTACGTGTAGTTTCTGAAGTCCTTGAGAGTAACGGAAGTTCTTCTATGGCTACCGTATGTAGTGGTACAATGGCGCTTATGGATGCGGGGGTACAAATGAAAAAGCCTGTCTCTGGTATTGCCATGGGACTGATCTCAGGCAAAGACGGGAAATACGCCGTATTGTCTGATATACTTGGAGATGAGGATCATTTAGGCGACATGGATTTCAAAGTGACTGGAACAGCAGACGGGATCACCGCTTGTCAAATGGACATCAAGGTAAAAGGCTTGTCTTATGAGATTTTAGTGAACGCCTTGAACCAAGCTCGTGATGGACGTCTTCATATTTTGGACAAACTTCTAGAGGCCATTGCAGCGCCAAATGCTGATGTTAAGCCGCACGCGCCTAAAATGGTCACCACAACGATTCCAAATGAGTATATCGGAGCCCTTATTGGACCCGGAGGAAAAGTCATTCAAGAGCTTCAAAAAGCGACTAAAACCACTATCGTGATCAATGAAGATCCAGTGACTGAGGAAGGTATTGTAGAAATTCTTGGTACCGACCAAGCGGGCATCGATGCGGTCTTGGCCAAAATCGACTCTTTGACTTTCAAGCCTGAGGTAGGAAGTGTTTATGAGGTTAAGGTCATTAAAATTCTTGATTTCGGTGCGGTGGTTGAATACAACGAAGCGCCAGGAAACGAAACCTTGTTACACGTATCCGAACTCGACTGGAAACGTACGGAAAACGTAACCGATGTGGTCAATATGGGTGATGTTTTTGACGTTAAATATTTAGGGGTTGATCCTCGTACCAAAAAGGACAAAGTATCGCGCAAGATTCTTTTGCCAAAACCAGAAGGCTTTGTAGAGCGCCCACCAAGGGACGACAAGCGCTCTGGCGGCCGTGGAAGAGACCAACGCGGTGGTCGAGACAACCGCTCTGGTCGAGATGGGCGTCAGCGCCGTGACGATCGCTCAGATCGCAATAATAGCGAAGATTAATCTCTACTTTATTTAAGGCCAAACACCTTAACAACAAAAGCCCTGACCGCCTAGGTCAGGGCTTTTTTACTAGGCTTTTATCGAGATTAAAGGCAACAAAGTCTCTTTACATCTAGGACTCGACTCAGAAAAAAATAGAACCTATTCCAAAAAATTAAAAAAAAGCACAGACTTTGTAACATTTTGTCAAATCATGCGTAATACTAGGTACATGACTCTTTTAAACCTCACTCGATAATATTTCATGAGACAGTTAAAAATTACCAAACAGGTCACCAATAGAGAGACCGCCTCACTCGACAAATACTTACAGGAAATAGGAAAAGTTGATTTGATAACCGCCGATGAAGAGGTGGAACTCGCGCAGCGAATCAAAGCTGGAGATCAACGCGCTCTAGAAAAGCTTACTAAGGCCAATTTGCGTTTTGTGGTTTCTGTGGCTAAGCAGTATCAGAATCAAGGTCTCACCCTTCCCGACCTCATTAATGAAGGAAATTTGGGGCTCATTAAAGCGGCTCAACGATTTGACGAAACTCGAGGATTCAAGTTTATCTCATATGCAGTTTGGTGGATCAGACAATCTATATTGCAGGCTTTAGCTGAGCAATCGAGAATTGTGCGTCTTCCTCTAAACAAAATTGGGAGCATCAATAAAATCAATAAGACCTATGCCTTTTTAGAGCAAGCGCATGAGCGTCCACCCTCAGCAGAGGAAATCGCCAAGGAGTTGGATATGACTATTAATGATGTCAAAGAATCCATGAAAAACTCTGGGCGTCACGTCTCTATGGATGCCCCTTTAGTTGAAGGTGAAGATTCAAACCTATACGACGTATTGCGCAGTGGTGAATCACCGAATCCCGACCGAACGCTTCTGCACGAATCCCTCAGAACAGAGATTGAGCGTGCATTGGAAACATTGACCCCTCGCGAAGCCGATGTAATTCGCTTATATTTTGGTCTCGGGAATCAACACCCAATGACTTTAGAAGAAATTGGTGAAACCTTTGACTTAACACGTGAACGTGTGCGTCAGATTAAGGAAAAAGCTATTCGCCGATTAAAGCATACCTCGAGAAGTAAAATTCTTAAAACCTATTTGGGTTAAGCCCATTTCAGGGTGTAAGGCCAAGGATTCAAGGCCATGCGCTGAATTACGACAACGAGCAGTATTCAACTGTTTGTTTTTGATTGATGAGAACCTCCGGGACATTCCTGGAGGTTTTTTATTACAAAAGACTGTGATTTTGTACTTTTGACAAAACTTCTCCAATGGCCCAAACCCTAATTGCCCCCTCAGTTCTAGCAGCAGACTTCGCCAATTTAGAGCGCGATGTTACCATGATCAACAACAGTCAAGCGGATTGGTTTCACATAGATATTATGGATGGTGTTTTTGTACCCAATATCAGTTTTGGTATGCCAGTACTCAAAGCCATCGGGACTCATGCCCAAAAACCTCTTGACGTTCACTTAATGATCGTTGATCCCGATCGCTACATTCAGACTTTTGCCGATTTAGGGGCAGCAGTATTGACGGTTCATTACGAGGCCTGCACCCATTTACATCGCAGTATTCAGGCTATTAAACAAGCAGGGATGAAAGCTGGAGTCGCTTTAAACCCGCATACCCCAGTTTATTTGTTGAAAGATATCTTATGCAACCTTGATTTGGTTTGCCTTATGAGTGTCAATCCTGGATTTGGCGGTCAAAAGTTTATTGAACGGACCTACGAAAAAGTGGGCGAATTAGCGGCCATGCGTCTTGAACAAAACGCTAGCTTTATAATCGAAATTGATGGTGGAGTAACCAGCGAAAATGCCCTGGCCTTAAAAACTGCAGGGGCGGATGTATTGGTAGCGGGTAGTTTTGTTTTTAACGCTCAAGATCCTACTGCTACAGTAGCTAACCTCAAGGCCCTGACTCAATAATTCCTCACCATGCCCGACAAAAAAGATGTACTCATCATTGGGGGCGGTCCGATTGGCCTAGCTTGTGGCCTAGCTTGTCAAAAACATAATTTGAGTTACACCATCATTGAAAAGGGTGTTTTAGTCAACTCTATTTACAATTATCCCAGGAATATGAGGTTCTTTTCTACCTCAGATAAATTAGAGATTGGGGGGATTCCCTTTATCAGTGCCCAACCAAAACCCGATCGTGACGAGGCCTTAGCCTACTACGGGCGTATTGGACAAAATCAAAAATCAAGTCTTGCCCTTTACGAAGAAGTTCAGACTATTGAGGGACAGGATGAAAATTACCAAGTCATCACGGATAAAACCACTCATTATGGGCGAAAGGTCATTTTAGCCACTGGATTTTATGACTTGCCAAAAATGCTGGAGGTACCTGGCGAGCTCAGCGACAAAGTTCGACACTACTTTAGTGAAGGCCACCCTTATGCATTTAAAAATACTATTGTGGTTGGCGCCAGCAACTCAGCCGTGGATGCCGCTTTAGAAATCTATCGAAAAGGAGGTTCAGTGACTATGGTCGTGCGCGGCCCAAGCATAGGAGAACGTGTAAAATATTGGGTTAAACCCGATATCGAAAATCGTATTGCCGAGGGCAGTATAAAGGCTTATTTCAACAGTGAAATAACCCAAATCTATGAGAATAAGGTTAGCATTATGACTCCGGAAGGTGAGCAAACCTTAGACAATGACTTTGTACTGGCTCTTACGGGTTATCGTCCGAATCTCAATTTTTTAAATGAAAACGGAATTGCAATAGACGCAGAAGAATTTCAAAAACCACAATATAATCCGCAGACTATGGAGTCTAATCGACCAGGGCTTTATTTAGCAGGAGTAATCTGTGGAGGGCTACAAACGCATCTTTGGTTTATCGAAAATTCTAGGGTACACGCCGAGCAAATAATTCAACATATCTTGGCCAGTGCTTAATCGAAAGAAATCGAACTTTTGTATATTCGCGACGCAAATATCAAGGCATAGCCTTAATCGCAATTTAGGGGCCCAGTAGTTCAACTGGATAGAATATCAGATTTCGGCTCTGAGGGTTGGGGGTTCGAATCCTCCCTGGGTCACATCAAGCACAAAACCACGCCAATAGCGTGACAAAGGCACACAAAAAAAGCAAGCGACTTTGGCTTGCTTTTTTCATTTTACACATGTTCTGACAGCACTAATTAATCGACATTATCGTGTAAATAACTATTGTTTGAGCACAGATCTACATCGTCATCATCAAGATTTATTGTTGTTCTTGAGAGTTGATCATCCTGGGTCTTGGCATCCTCTAACTCAATACCCATGCGCTTGTAGGCCGGCTGACGCTCTATCTCATCTATTTTAGAGGCACTGTTGCGGAACTTGTAATTGAATTCCTTCATTTTACGTTTTCGTTCTTCAGTGCGCTCCCGCAGCAATTGAGCAATAGGCGTATTCATTGGATCCATAGACTCTGGATTTTCCGCCGGAACTACCTCTGGGGTCTCTTTGGTCTTAAGAGTCATTGCCTCCTCTGATTCAACTTCTTGTTCTACGGCCACTTCAGCAGCAACAGCAGATTCAGTATCGTCCTCTAGAACATACCTAATCGGAGCTTGTGACTGTTCCGATAATTCAGCACCCGCAAATTCAAGTGTCTCTTCCTCCTGTAATTCGTCTAATTGTTCAACAATATCCTGCTCTACTGCCGATTTATTTGCTGGAGTTTCTTCAAACACATGTTCATGAGCGTGTACCTCAATATCTAAAACGTCTTCTTGGCTCTGCTGATTTATAGGCAAATCAAACATAAGCATCTGGTCCTCAGACTGAGTTTTATTCACTGTCAATTCTTGTACCTCAACTTCTATTTCTCTCAACTCATGTTCAGCCATAGCCTGATCCTGATCTACAGAAATGATTTCAAATTCATGAACCTCTATTTCGTTGACCACTACTTGTTGGAACTCCGCTAGATAATTAATATCGACAACTTCAGCTTGCACTGCTATATTGCGAATCAATTCTGTCGTGGGAATATAATCTTCAAATGGTTGATTAGACACAGCTACATGTCTGCCCTCCTCCTCTTCTTCAAATAGTGTGTGACGTATGACCGAATTTTCCTCGGATAAAGGCTCTAATGCCAAGGATTCAGGTACGGTGTCCTTTTCTAAAGTTTCTATAACCGGACTAATTTTTGCCGTATTGTCCACTTCTAATTCATAAGCCGCACGTTGTTCCTCCTCTAGGGTGTGAATTATACGCTTAGCCTCTGTATGAACGATATGATTTTGCTGCTCAGGATCAAATCCTGTAGCAATTACAGTAATAGCAATAGCCCCCTGTAAGGCTTCATCTTCACCAACTCCCATGATAATATTGGCACTGTGACCAGCTTCATCCTGAATGTAATCGCTGATCTCTCCAATTTCATCAATGGTGATTTCTTCACTTCCACTGACTATGAGTAGTAAGACATTTTTGGCTCCCTTAATTTTATTGTCGTTAAGCAATGGAGAGTCCAAAGCTTTTGAAATAGCCTCTTTAGCCCGATTAGAGCCTTTGGAAGTAGCACTTCCCATAATTGCAGTTCCACTGTTGGCCAAAACCGTTTTTGCGTCACGCAAGTCAATATTCTGAGTATAGTGATGCGTTATAACCTCTGCAATACCGCGAGCGGCCGTTGCCAAAACTTCATCGGCCTTGGAAAATCCTGCTTTAAAGCCCAGATTACCATAAACCTCACGCAATTTATTGTTATTGACCACAATCAAAGAATCAACATTTTTACGGAGGTTTTCAATCCCTATTTGGGCTTGATCATTTCGTAATTTACCTTCAAATTGAAAGGGCATAGTGACGATACCTACGGTCAAGATCTCTAACTCACGAGCCATTTGTGCGATAATTGGCGCAGCACCAGTCCCCGTACCACCGCCCATTCCGGCAGTAATAAAAATCATTTTAGTATTAGTAGAAAGCATGGCGCGAATTTCCTCGACCGACTCAACGGCAGACTGTTCCCCGATTTTAGGATTTGCCCCTGCGCCGAGCCCTTCCGTTAAGGATACTCCTAACTGAATTTTGACAGGTACAGCACTGTTTTCAAGCGCTTGAGCGTCGGTATTACATATAACGAAATCAACCCCTTTAATGCCTTGACTAAACATGTGGTTGATGGCATTACTCCCACCACCACCGACACCGATGACTTTTATGACATTCGATTGATTCTTGGGCAGGTCAAATGAGATATTATCAAACTCTTGGTGGCTCATAAAGTTTGTTTTTATGGAACAATTATTATTCTGCGTTATCTAAAAATTCTTTAAACTTATCGGCCCACTTATCAAAAAATCCGCGCTGAACACCTGGTGTCTGCACCTCTTCTTCCGTGGGCCCCTGATCTCCTTGCTCTTGAGTTATATGTTCTTGCTCTGGCTGGAGTGTTTCTTTTAATTTTGCTGAAGAATGCTTGCGATTTTTTTCATTCAAACTCGTCAAAACTAAACCTACAGCTGTGGCATACATTGGGCTCGTGGTCTCGCTATCGCTGTCCCCAGCCAAATGTTCATTGGGATAGCCAATACGGGTATCCATGCCAGTTATATATTCTACTAATTGCTTTAAATGGCGTAATTGTGATCCTCCACCGGTTAAGACAATACCGGCAATAAGCTTTTTCTTTTGCTCTTCATGACCGTAGTTTCTGATTTCCAGATACACCTGCTCAATGATTTCAACAACACGTGCATGAATTATTTTGGACAGATTTTTTAGGCTAATTTCTTTTGGATCACGACCGCGTAACCCTGGTATGGAAACAATTTCATTATCCTTATTTTCCCCTGGCCAAGCCGAACCAAATTTGATTTTCAACAGCTCCGCTTGCTTTTCAATAATAGAACAGCCTTCTTTGATGTCTTCAGTAATCACATTACCGCCAAAAGGAATGACGGCAGTATGACGGATAATACCATCTTTAAAAATAGCCAAATCTGTTGTCCCCCCTCCGATGTCAATTAGGGCAACTCCAGCTTCCTTTTCCTCTTGACTCAGCACAGCGTTTGAAGAGGCCAAAGGTTCGAGCGTAATACCAGAAAGATCGAGTCCCGAACTCTTGACACAGCGCCCTATATTGCGGATTGAAGAAACTTGACCGACCACTACGTGAAAATTCGCTTCTAGGCGTCCTCCATACATCCCAATTGGTTCCTTGATCTCTGCCTGTCCATCGACCTTAAAATCTTGGGGCAAAACGTGAATAATTTCTTCACCAGGAAGCATCACTAACTTGTGGACCTGATTGCACAAACGATCTATGTCTTCATCATGGATGACTTCATCGCTATTGGTTCTGGTAATGTAATCACTGTGCTGTAGACTGCGAATATGCTGACCTGCAATCCCCACAACCACATCACTTATGGTCATGCCTGAACTGTTTTCGGCGTCTTGTACCGCCTGCTGAATCGATTGAATGGTCTGGGTGATGTTGTTTACTACGCCGCGATGCACCCCAAGACTTTTGGACTTTCCGATACCCAAAATTTCCATTTTACCAAATTCATTTTTGCGACCGATCATGGCCACGATTTTCGTGGTTCCAATATCTAGACCTACAGCAATGTTTTCTTGTTCCATGACTTTACTCGGTGGCGACCACCTGATTATTAAATCTCAAATCAATTTTCTCGTATTGCTTTGGCTCCGATTGTTTTTGCATGTTTTGATAAAATGCTTTAAAATTCCGAAGCTTTTTAGACACGTCGGTAACGGGACCTAAGAGCAATTTATATGTTTCTTGGCGCAGCCTCAACTGACAATTTCCTTGAGCATCTACAGCTATTTCAGTAACCATTGGACTTAGAAATTCATCCTGACCAATGGTTAAGAGCAATTCTTTTAAGGCCTCTAAATGCAACAAAACCTCGCCAGTGATTAAGGGCACACGGGCGGTATACAGGTTCGAGAGTGGCATTGGTTGTCCTTGTTCATCGATATAAAAACCAGGATTTCCCAAGACACGACCAATCGGTTTTTTGGTCTGAATTTTTGCCCCAATTTTGCCATCGATAGAGATAAAAACCTGAGCCTGATACACCATAGGATGCTGCATCAATCGGGCCTCCATCTCTTTCAAAACTAAAGTTTCTTTAGGGATACTCGAGAGTGGCCCTTTATTTTGTATTAACAATTTATTAACCGAGTCCAGGGCTATAAATGGCTGGGGATTACCCACAAATTGCACTGATAAATCGCGATAGTTTCTTTGGGTATTTCGGGTGTGTGCAAATGCCATTAAAAACAGCATTAAACAACCCATAAAAATCATTTTAACCGCAAACCAATAACCTCTCATGAACTCAACTTTTGAATTAAACTTTGTACTTCGAGTCCAATATCACCGGCTCCAGCCACAATAAATACCGGTACATTAACCGATTTCAAGGTCAATTGTGAAAAGTGATTGACAAAAGCCTCTAAGGCATGAGCACGATCAAAGGACTGAACCGTGCCGCCCCCACATTTGCGCGCAAGCCATCCACTATCAATGCCTGAAATCGGCATTTCCCGTGCGGGGTAAATTGGCATTAATATCACCTGATCAAAATCATTGAGAACCTGAGCAAAATCATCGGCAAAATCACGGGTACGACTAAATAAATGGGGCTGAAATAGCAAAACATGGGGCTGATCGGGATAAAATTCCTTGACTCCTTGCAATAGAGCTTTCAATTCAGTTGGATGATGGGCATAATCATCAATAAGCACTCTATTTCCCGATAATTTATGCTGATTAAAGCGTCTTTGTATGCCTTTGAAATGAGACAGTGCATGAGCCACTTCTTTTTGAGTCAAACCATAATCGCGTGCAAGGGCCACTGCCATCATAACATTGATTAAATTATGACGACCGGGAAGTGGTCCAATTAGGTCAGGCCATAGCTCACCGTCAAAGTTTAAATCAAATCGGTAAGTACCATCAATTACAGCAACTTGTTCCGCTCTAATTTGGGCTTTCGCAGAAAAACCTACGGTAATGCCTTCGAAATCCAATCCTTCTGCAATAAACAAATGATCTGGAGCCAAGCTCTGGGCAAATAATTCAAACGCTGCCACAAAGGTCTCTTTGTCTTGATAAATATCAAGGTGATCGGGATCCACACTAGTGATACAAGCCCATTGTGGTTTAATGCATAAAAACGAGCGATCAAATTCATCGGCCTCAACAACAAAAAAATCAGGAGACATACTTTCCCCAATAACTGCTTCTAGTGATTCTGGCAGTACAAGATTAGACCGATAATTTTGTGCTATCCCCCCCAAAAAGCCTATTCCTTTTTTCCCCGCGTGGACCAATAAATGGGCTAAAATTGCAGAAGTTGTGGTTTTACCATGAGTCCCTGCCACGGCCAACACATTTTTTGATTCTGCGCTGATCATCCCCAATAATTCAGCACGTTTGACCATAGGAAAACCGCTGTTTTTTGATGCAATCATCCACGGATCCGACTGGGCCACGGCTGGGGTCCAAACAATTAAAGTTTTGCTAGCCAATTCAGGTGCAAACCAAGGCTCAAAAGCCTCTGTATTATGGTCAATCTCCGCCCCATATTTCTGTAGTGTCACAGTAATCTCTGAGGCACTTCGATCGAAACCAAAAACAGATTTACCGCGCATTAATAGATATCGGGCCAAAGCACTCATCCCTATGCCGCCCACGCCCAAGAAAATATAGCGATCAAACTGATTATGTTTGAAATTCAGCATCATGTCGATAATTCATTTAGTTGATCCACAATATCTGAAGTAGCATTAGGCATTGCTGTTGACCTTATTGCCTTGCCTAATTGCTCACAATAGGCTTTATCCTCCATCAATTTTTTGAATGTGTCTTCAAACTCACTGCTGAGAACCTGCTCTTTAAGCATGACTGCCGCGCTCTGATCCACCAGAGCCTGTGCATTTTTAGTCTGATGATCTTCGGCAACATTTGGTGAGGGAATGAATAGAACTGGTTTTCCTACTAAAGCCAATTCTGATACAGACAGGGCGCCAGATCTCGAAATAATTAGATCTGCAGCTGCATAAGCCATCGCCATTTGATCAATAAACGGCAGTATGCGCACTAGTGGACTTTCTAGTGATTGATATTGAGCATAATAATATGCCCCACATTGCCAAATCACCCGAACATTCTGGGTGCTAAAAAAATCTAGTTTTTCTGCGATCATCGAATTAATTCGGGCAGCACCTAAACTTCCTCCAAGAACCAAAAGTATAGGTCCCTGGTCGAAATTATCTCTGTGGTTTGGAAGATGAACAAGGTTAAAATGAGCTAGCGCATCTTTTCGATCAATAACAGAATTGAGCAAATCCTGACGTACGGGATTTCCAGTATATACAATTTTCTCTCTCGGGAAAAAGCGATCCATATTTTGGTAGGCTACACAAATCTTTTTAGCCCCTGAAGCCAGCATTTTATTGGTTACCCCTGGAAAGCTGTTTTGTTCTTGAATCACGGTTGGGATACCGAACAAAGCCGCTACGCGCAGCAGTGGACCGCTGGCATAACCACCGGTCCCAATGACTACATTAGGGCGAAAAGATTTGATCAGAAAAACAGATTGGAGCAGGCTTACTAAAAGTTTCAACGGGACCCATAAATTTTTTAAAGTCAATCGTCTTTGGAATCCTGAAATCCACAACCCTCTTATGGGAAATCCGGCTTTAGGCACCTTTTGCATCTCCATGCGATCACGCGCCCCCACAAACATGATTTCCACCTCTGGATTACGGCGCTGAATTTCCTGTGCAATGGCAATTGCAGGATAAATATGGCCGCCTGTTCCGCCACCCGAAATGATGTATCTATATCGTTTCACTCAAGATATTTAGAGGGTTAGACGTTTGTTCTTTGACTTCAATTTTATCTTTTCGATGTGCGCTAACACTCAAAATAACACCTAATGCGACACAGGTGGTCCAAATAGAGGTGCCGCCACTACTAATTAGTGGCAGGGTCTGCCCAGTCACAGGAAAAAGGGATACAGCTACGCCCATATTGATAAAGGCTTGAAATAATAGGGGAACACCGGCACCAATGACCAAAAGCCGACCAAAATAATCCTTGGTTTTATAAACCAAGACCACGAGACGTAATAGGAGCAGCAGATAAAAAATTAGGAGTAATAAGCCTCCAACAAGTCCAAACTCTTCGATAATTATGGCATAGATAAAATCAGAGCTTGATTGAGGTAAAAAATTCTTTTGAATACTTTTTCCCGGACCAAGGCCCATCATTCCACCCGTGGCTATAGCGATATTGGCTTGGGTAATTTGATAATCTTTTTCTTTTTTGTCAACCTCTTTGGTCATAAAACTTTCGATGCGGCTGGTCCATGTATCCACTCTATTGGGAAACATCACGGGAAAGGCTTTGGCAGCAAGAATAAATAGAGTTAAACTCAGCATACCAATACCTAAAACAGAAGCAATATATTTTATTGGGTGACCACCCACAAAAACCAGCATTAGCACCATAGCAAAAATCAATAAGGCGGTCGAAAGGTTCGCCGGGAGAATCAAACCAATAACGATAAACACCGGAGTCCACAATGGCCAAAGGGTTTGCTTAAAGGTGATTTGCTCGTCCTTGATTCGCGCCAAATAGCGGGCAACATAAACTAAGAGTACTACCGAAGCTAAGGCAGAAGTTTGAAAAGTTACACCCACCACAGGAAGTTTTATCCATCGTGCTGCATTGGCACCCTCTATGGTGGTGCCTTGGGCTAAAGTAAGCACGAGTAGAATCATCATGATGGGTAACGCAATCATCGAAAGTCCTTTGAAATAATGATAAGGTATACGATGAACCCCAAATAAAATAACAAATCCTAATGATAAATGGGCCAAGTGTTTGACTAAAAACTGAAGTGTATTACCATCACCATAGAGATAAGCCAAATTACTGCTCGCGCTGTAGACTGGCATAAAAGAAAACAGAGCCAATAAAGCTACAACAGCCCAAATTGATCGATCTCCTCTTATATTTTTTATAAACTCTTGCATTTATTTTTTTCCTTGTCCAGTTCTTACATCGACTTATAGTTGTCTTACTGCATTTTTAAATTGGCGCCCTCGATCTTCATAATTCTCAAATAAATCAAAACTGGCACAGGCCGGCGACAGGAGCACAGTATCTCCGCGTTGGGCAAGTCTATAAGCCACCTGGACCGCGTCTGACATACCATGAGTTTCTACCAGCATATCGACAACCGACCCAAAAGTTTGGATGATTTTTTCGTTATTCAATCCCAAACAAATGATGGCTTTGACCTTCTCATTGACTAAGGGTAAAAGTTCATTGTAATCATTGCCTTTATCTTCACCACCTACAATCCAAACCGTAGGTGAATGCATACTTTCTAAGGCGTAATAAACAGAATTCACATTGGTGGCCTTGGAATCGTTTATGTAGGTCACATTATTTATTTTTAAGACATACTCCAATCTATGTTCAACAGATTGAAAATGTTCTAAAGACTGTCTTATGGTCTCTTTACGAATGTTCAAAAGAGCAGCAACAGTAGCTGCAGCCATGGCGTTTTTTTGATTATGAGTACCCTTTACGTTAAGATCAAGTGTCGGCATATTTATCAATTTTTCAGGTGTGTTTATAACTAATGTATCTCGGTCTATGTAACTGCCTTGAACCACTGAAGTTTTGGTAGAATAAGGCATTAATGAAGCGTTTATTGGGGTTTGTTTCACAGACCTTGCTAAAACAGGATCGTCATAATCATAGACCAGATAATCCTCTGTAGTCTGGCTGCGCGTGATGCTCATTTTAGAGGCGATATAAGCCTTAAATTTGTAATTATAACGGTCCAAATGGTCTGGAGTAATATTGGTGATTACTGCAATATGCGGTTGAAACTGTGTGGTGCCATCTAGCTGAAAGCTACTGACCTCGAGGACATAATAATCGGGTTCTTGACCCATGACCTGTGCAGCAAAACTTTTACCTATATTACCCCCAAGTCCTGCCGTCAATCCGGCATCTGTTAACAGCTTATGAATCATAGAAGTCGTGGTGGTTTTACCATTACTTCCCGTTATGGCAATTATGGGTTTATTAGTAAAGCGAAAGCCCCATTCAATCTCTGAAATGACCTCAACACCATGGGCAATTAAAGCTTGCACCACAGCAGCGGAGTCAGGGATACCAGGGCTTTTCACGGCAATGTCGGCATCAACTAAACGCGCGATATCGTGCCCCCCGTGTTCATATTCAATGTAATGCTGTGCGAAAAGCTGGCGGGCTTTTTCAGGCATGGACTTACCATCAGAGACAAAGACATTATAGCCCTTAGCTTGACCCAAAAGGGCAGCCCCTTGTCCGCTTTCTCCTGCACCCAATATGACGAGTTTTCCTTGCGACATTAGCGTACTTTGAGGGTTACTATGGTTAAAACAGCCAAAACAATACCCACGATCCAGAATCGAGTTACAATTTTACTTTCATGGTAGCCCTTGACTTGATAATGATGGTGCAATGGTGCCATTTTAAAAAGACGCACACCTGTTCCCGTGCGCTTTTTAGTGTATTTGAACCAACCCACCTGCAAGACCACGGATAAATTTTCCATGAGAAATATCCCGCACAAAATGGGAATGAGCCACTCTTTTCTGATCGCAATGGCGATGACGGCGATAATCCCGCCTATGGTTAAACTTCCTGTATCGCCCATAAAGACCTGGGCTGGATAGGCGTTATACCATAAAAACCCAATGAGCGCCCCCACAAAAGCCATGATGAATATGGAAAGCTCACCGATATTGGGGATATACATAATATTGAGATAATCAGAAAAAATCAGGTTCCCCGAGATCCAGGCAAAAATCGCCAAAGTCACCCCGATAATAGCTGAAGTCCCCGCCGCTAACCCGTCAATACCATCCGTGAGATTAGCGCCATTAGATACCGCGGTAATAATGAAAATAATGATGGGAATGAAAATCAACCAAGACAGTGATGCAGCTTTGGGACCCATCCAACCCAATATTTTTTCATAGTCGATTTCGTTGTTTTTAACAAAAGGCATGGTGGTGATCAGTGCCTTTTCGGGGGGATAAAAAGCTTGGGAGATCTTCGTGGTTTTCTGTCGATCCTCGAAATTCTGTTGGCCTGGCTCGGCCGTCTCCACAACGGCCTTGAGCTCCGCAGGAATTTGACGACGCACCGTAACTCCATCACTCAAATACATGGTCGCCCCAACTATAATGCCCAGAACGACTTGACCAAATACTTTAAAGCGTCCTGGGAGGCCCTCTTTATCTTGCTTGAATTTTTTAATGTAATCATCAATAAAGCCGATAATACCCATCCAAATAGTGGTGACCAAGAGCATGATGACATAAATATTGTCGAGCTGAGCAAAAAGCAAAACAGGCAACACAATGGCTAGAATGATGATCACCCCGCCCATGGTCGGTGTTCCCGCTTTTTGAGCCTGGCCCTCTAGGCCTAATTCACGTATGGTTTCTCCGACTTGTTTGTGCTGTAAAAATTCGATTATCCTCCGGCCGAAATATGTGGCTATAAAAAGTGAAGTAATAGCTGTCATTGCGGCCCTAAAGGTGATAAACTGAAATAATCCAGCTCCAGGCAAGTCATAAGTTTTATCCAAAAAATCAAAAAGGTAATAAAGCATATCAGGCGGTTTGGTCGTTTAAAAATTCTGTGACAATTCTATAGTCGTCAAAGTCATGGCGCACCCCAGCAATTTCCTGATAAGTCTCATGCCCTTTTCCGGCAATCAATATCAAATCCCCTGCCTCGGCCATTTGTACAGCCGTTTTTATGGCTTGACGCCGATCCGTAATAGAAACAAATTTTTTGTACTCATGGGCAGGAACACCAGCCTCCATCTGGGCAATAATAAGCTCCGGAGATTCGCTTCTGGGGTTATCCGAAGTGAAAATGACTTTGTTGCTCCAATGAGTGGCTACACCAGCCATCTTAGGTCTTTTGGTCGCATCGCGGTCTCCTCCACAACCCACTACAGTAATTAAAGTCTCATTTCCCGTGCGAATACCGGCAATAGTCCCTAGCACATTTTCTAAAGCATCGGGCGTATGGGCATAATCTACAATCGCCGTGACACCATTTGGGGCAACATAATATTGGAAGCGCCCTGAAACACTTTCCAAAGTGCTTATTTGTTGCAAAACATCCATTTGATCTACACCCAAGAGTTCTGCACAGGCATATATCGCGAGTAAGTTATAGGCGTTAAATCCGCCGATGAGTTTCACCCAAACCTCATGTCCGTTGATTTTTAGCAATTGTCCGCTGATTTGTTGCTCTAGGACTTGTACTTTGTAGTCTGCTAGAGACTTTTGAGCATAAGTCTGCAGGCGAGCAGGGGTATTTTGCAGCATGAAAGCGCCATTTTTGTCATCTTGATTGGTCAAGGCAAAGGCCTGAGGCTTTAATCCGTCAAAAAAGCGCTTTTTCACATTTCTATAGGTCTTAAAATCTTTGTGATAATCTAAATGATCATGGGTCAAATTTGTAAAGACTCCCCCATCGAAATCTAGGCCTAGAATACGATTCTGATCAATACCATGAGAACTCACCTCCATAAAACAATGAGTAATCCCTGCATCTACCATTGTTCTGAGTAATCTATTAATCGTCAAAGAATCTGGAGTGGTATGGGTTGCAGGAATTACCTCGCTACCGATTTTGTTTTCAACCGTAGACAGTAATCCTGCGGGATAACCCATATTCGTAAACAATTGGTGCAATAGCGTGGCCACAGTAGTTTTTCCATTGGTACCGGTAACCCCAACTAAAACTAATTCTCTAGAGGGCTGTTGGTATAAATTATCCGCGATAAACGCTAATGCCTCGCTCGCGTCGCGCACCTTTACGTAGGTAATTCCATTAATAATTAATTGAGGTAGTTCCTGACAGATAATGGCCACAGCACCTTGATCACAAGCTTGTTTTATAAATTGATGCCCGTCGACGAGCGATCCTTTGATGGCAACAAAAACATCATTTAAAGCCACGCGTCTTGAATCAAATTCAACTCCGCGCACAGCAACTGCTGTTGAGCCTACTACTTGCTCTAACCCTACTCGATATAATATGTCCTTGAGCAGCATCATGATCCGATAAGTATCACTTTTTGGGTTTGCTCTAAAGCGATCCCTGGTTCTGGAGTTTGTTCCAATATTTTACCATGTCCGCGCACTTCAACAGCCAAGCCTAAATTTTCTAAAACTGCTATAGCGTCCATTAAAGCCCAGCCGCGTACATCAGGGATACCCTGAGCGGATTCAGACAAAGCTTGACTAAGCTGATTCTCTTGATCAAGAAATAAAGGCAAAGGCTTCACGGGTAAATTAATTGTATCCCGCAGGGGACTGTCCGTATAAATTTTCTGCGCGATTCTTTTGAATACGGGGCCTGTGACGTCGGCACCGTAATATCCTTTCTTAGTGCTTGGTTTGTGAATGACAACAATGCAAGAATACTTAGGCTGCTCTGCTGGAAAATAGCCGGCAAATGAAGAAATATAGCGGCGATCTTTATCCCAATCCTCCATCCAGTATTCGGTTCGCGCGGTGCCAGTTTTTCCGGCTATAGAAAAATGCTCCGAGTACAAAGCCCTTCCTGTGCCTCGGGTAACGATATTTTTTAAAACGTCCTGGACTTGTGATAAGGGCTCATCGGCCAGAATCTTTGGATGCATAACCTCTGGACCATACTCGTGAATGATTTTATTATCACTTATAATTCGATCGACAAAACGAGGCTTAACCATACGGCCATTATTGGCCACTGCGTTATAAAAGGTCAAAATTTGCAAGGGTGTCATGCGTAAATTATACCCATATGCCATAGATGGCAATGCATTTTTGCTCCATTTAGCATCACCAGGACGCGGGATTTCTGGCCGGCCTTCACCCGAAATAGGCAAGCCCAAAACCGTATCGAGTCGCCACTCTTTGAAATAATTCAACCAACGCTCTGGTTCCTGATTATAGGAGTCGTCGATCAAACTGGCTAAACCAATATTCGAAGACACTTCAAGTGCTCGCGCTGCTGAAATTTTGCCATGGCCCTTAGTATCGGTAATCATTCGCCCGTAAAAGGCTTTGCTGCCCAGTCGGGTATCGACAATCTGGGCAGTGTCAATAACTTGATCCTGCAAAGCAGCGGCAAAAGCAATTGTTTTAAACGTACTGCCAGGTTCATGACTCTCTCCTACGGCGTAATTCAATTTTTCGTAATAAGTACCTTTAGCGGTACGACCTAAATTCGCTAAAGCGCGCACTGCTCCAGTCGCCACCTCCATGACAACCACAGTCCCGTGCTCTGCTTCATAATATTCCAGCTGAGACAATAAGGCATGGTGGGCGATATCTTGAATATTTATATCGATAGTGGTCACCACATCGAATCCATCGCGAGGCTCAAGTTCGTTTTCATCAGAAACAGGCTTCCATTGGCCTTTGGCAATTTTTTGTTTGAGGCGATGTCCGTCCTGTCCGCGCAGAAATGAATCGAAAGCTGCTTCAAGACCTACGGTATATTGCATGGTATCAGAGGTAGTATTGTGCCCCACTAAGCGCTCTGCAATTTTGCCCATAGGATGCTCTCTAGTAGGTTTTTGGACTACAATCAGACCTCCTCTGTTCGGCCCTAAATTGAGTAAAGGCATCTGCTTTACGGCCAAGAAATCGTTATAGTTTAAATCTCTAGCAATAATCTGATACCGGTTCTCACTGCTTCTGGCCTTTTGAAGTAGGTTTTGATAATAAGAGGCTGAACGCCCAAAGTAAGCCCCTAAAGACCTTGATAATTCAGGTATTAATTTTTCAAAATTTGTCGCGCTAACCGTAACCGCATCAAATCTTATGTCATATCGAGAAACCGATGTAGCCAATAAACTACCATCTATAGCATAAATATTTCCGCGATTCGCCTTTATAGGAATGTTTTGGGTAGTTTTTTCGGCCGCAATAGCGCGAAACTCATCGCCTTGAACAAATTGTATTTGACTCAGGCGGAAAACTACTGCCCCAGCCACAAGAAACAGTCCAACTGCTACCACGTACAATCGCTTTAAGGCAAGTGTCTCTTTATTCATCATTTGCGGCATTAGAAGCGATTATGATTTTTTTTGGCGGTACTTGAGAGGGAAACAGGTCACGAAGTTCCATGGCCTTGATAATTTTTGTTTCCATCTTAGCATTCATCAGCGCCATACGGCTAGCGACAAATTCACTTTTTAGTTGTTTCACCTCTTCGCTCAAGGCGGCAATTTTATGAACCTTTTTATCGACGCGATGGGCACTGCTGATCATGAACATAGCCAGAGCAGATAAAAACAGGATAAACTTCCAAGTCTTTATGGCGTCTTGATTGATCAAAAATTGACCGCGGATGATATGAAGTAATGAATCTTTCATCAATCCTTATTCCTTTCTGCAATGCGTAATTTGGCACTACGCGCTCTGTTATTTTTTTCAATTTCCTGATCCGAGGGAACGATGAGTTTTCCTATAGGCTTGAATGGGGTGAAGAAACGCCCGAATACATCTTTTTCAGGCACCCCGTCAAAAAGACCATTACGGATGTAACGTTTAACCAAGCGATCTTCAAGACTGTGATAAGAAATCAAACTCAGTCGCCCTGAAGGCTTAATGACTTCTTCAGTTTGCTGCAAGAATTCCTTAAGGACAGCAAGTTCCTGATTGACCTCAAGGCGAATAGCTTGAAAAATCTGCGCCATTATTTTGTGCTCCTTGTTGCGCGGGGTTAGTGGACGGACTATATTCTTTAGGTCTTCTGTGGTTTGGAGTTCCTTCTGCCTGCGTGCTGCATCAATTACTCTGCTGAGTTTAGCGGCGTTGCGCAATTCGCCGTACTCGCGAAATAAATAGGTTAATTGGTCGACTGAATATTCATTTAATATTAGGGCCGCTGTCAGATCTTGCTCTTGATTCATCCGCATGTCCAAGAGCCCATCAAACCGAGTTGAAAATCCACGCTCGCCTTCATCAAATTGATGTGACGAAACACCAAAATCCCCCATAATGCCATCTACCTGGGTCACCCCATGAAATTTTAAAAATCGTTTGAGGAATCGGAAGTTCTGGTGAATCAATAGAAATCTCGGGTCATCAATGCGATTATTCAGCGCGTCCTGATCTTGATCAAATGCAATGAGCCGTCCTTTTGGACCAAGTTGTCCCAATAAATAACGAGAATGGCCTCCTCCTCCAAAAGTTACATCGACATAAATCCCATCTGGCTTAATGTCTAAGCCCGCTACAGTCTCTGACAGCAGTACGGGATCATGATAACTCATCGGCAGCGGTATTAGAAGTTCCCATAACTTCCTCGGCCAAGTCAGCAAAGTCTAGAGCAGCGTCTGAAATTGCCTGCTCATATTTTTGAGCATCCCAAATTTCAACAATACCGACTGAAGCAGTGAGCACGATATCGTGCTTAATTTCGGCGACTGCCATCAAATCAGCAGGAATATTAATGCGTCCTGTAGCATCGAGTTCTATTCGGCGCACTCCGGCAGTAAATCGCCGAGTAAAATCATTGTTCTTTCGATTGAATTGATTGAGCTGACCAACTTTGTGCATCAGCTTATTCCACTGATCTAGCGGATAAAGCTCCAAACACGGCTGAAAGACAGCCCTCTTCACTACAAAGCCTTCTGCCAAGGCGGGTGCCAATTGCTTTTTCAGATCCGAGGGGACCATAACCCGCCCCTTGTTATCCGCTTTACAATGATATGTCCCAATGAGATTCAGCACCAGATTTAAGTTGATTCTGTTCAAATATACAGCAAATTTTACCACTTTTTACCACATTCTACCACTTTGTTGATAAGTTTTGCCACCTGTTGATTACTGTTAAAAATCAAAGCCAAATCACTCTAATACAGGCCTTTTGTTAAACAAATTTGACAATGGGTTTAGTCATGATTAAGTCTCAATTTCCAGGCGCCATTTCGTTAAAATTTGTGTAAATTTGTTTTTGGCAGTCAAACCAAACTATGGGGTACTTACTCAAAAAACAAAAGTCCTTTTCATATTTAGACAAAGGTGAAGGCACACCTATTATCATATTGCACGGCCTTATGGGTGGATTGAGCAATTTTGATGGGGTTACGCAATTTTTTTCCAGCCATGGATACCGTGTGATTATTCCGGAATTGCCCATTTATTCTCTACCTATTTTAAAGACGACCGTAAAAAATTTAGCCTTACATGTGTCAAAATTCATGGACTTCATGCAGATAGAGGAGGCTATAATTCTAGGCAACTCATTAGGAGGACATATCGGTCTATTAATGACCAAATTATTTCCAAAAAAGGTCAAAGGGCTCGTCTTGACGGGGAGCTCTGGACTGTATGAGAATTCTATGGGAGAATCTTACCCCAAGAGAGGCGATTATGGGTATATCAAAGAAAAGGCAGAGGCTGTATTCTACGACCCTAAAGTAGCTACCAAGGAGATCGTGGACGAAGTTTACGCGAGTGTCAATGACCGCAATAAGCTTATTAGAACTTTGGCTATAGCTAAAAGCGCTATTCGCCATAATATGGCCGCTGATTTGCCAAAAATGAACGCACCGACCTGTATCATCTGGGGTAAAAATGACACCGTAACTCCACCAGAGGTTGCCAATGAGTTCCACCGACTTTTACCAGATTCAGCTTTGTATTGGATTGATGAGTGTGGCCACGCACCCATGATGGAGCATCCTGAAACGTTCAATCAGCATTTATATCACTGGCTGAAAAACAAAGCCATTTAAAAAGCGATTATGGAGGTTAAATCTGCGGAATTTGTCATGAGCAATAGCGCGGTTGACAAATGCCCGAATCAACCTCTGCCAGAGTATGCCTTTATCGGGCGCTCGAATGTGGGAAAATCTTCACTGATCAATATGTTGGTCCAGCGCAAAAGTCTGGCCAAAACCAGCGGGCGACCGGGTAAAACTCAACTCATCAATCATTTTATTATTAATAAAAATTGGTTTTTAGTCGATCTACCTGGTTACGGCTACGCGAGAGTGTCTAAAAAAAATAAAAAGACTTTTCAGAAATTCATCAACCAATACTTTGAAAAGCGCCAACAGTTAGTATTAGCATTTATTCTAGTGGATATTCGCCATGAGCCGCAACCTATTGATCTCGACTTTATGGCCTATTTGGGGAATCAACAAATTCCCTTTCACATTATTTTTACCAAAGCCGATAAACTCAAGCCCAAAGCTTGCACATTGGCGGTTGAACAATACCGTGAAAAGCTATTGGAGTTTTGGGAAGAGATGCCTCAATATTTTGTGACTTCCTCGGCTAATAATACTGGTCGAGAGGAATTGTTGCAATATATCGACCAGTTGAATTTAGATTTTCGACCAAACCAGTCTTGAGCAATGGCTCATTGCCATTACTATCGGGCTTCTTTATTGACATTTTATTAAACAATTCAGGCGATTAAGGCACACGAATTATCAAAAATCAATTGCCCTGTTTTCTTTCGGAATCCAATTCTAACTTTTCAGCAAAATAGGCACAAAAATCACGCATAGTTGCTGCCATCTTTTCATCATTGGTGGCTCGCTCGAAGGTCCCAGACATAGCAACTAATGTTTGGTGAAAAAATACCTTCATCTGATCTAGAGGCATTGTTTTTGTCCATAAATCAATGCGCAAGGCTTCCTGGGATTGATCATCCCAAACCGATAGCAACAAAGCCTTTGTCTCTTGACGATCAACCCCGCCATCTGGTGCCGACCAGTGCATTGTTTCTGGGATTTTATTTTCGTCTAATGCAACCTCTATAGTGATTTGTGATTTGTGCTTTGCCATGACATTAATAATTAGTCCTTGAATTAATTTGATTAAAATTTACTCATCCCCTATTTGGCTGGTTTATATTGAGCAGCGCTATACAATTCCTGAGCATTCATGCGCATCAATGTAATAACATCGGAAGGATTGTTGCGCATATATTGGCGCACGATTTGCCAACCGATCCATTGGCCAATCATACCCGGTGCTTCATTATCTATCTCCAAATTAAACTTTGAATAAGGGGCAGGGTCGATAAAACGGTTTTTTAAACGTGAATTAGTGCTAAAGAGATATTCCTCGGTCAAGATGTATTGCCAAATGAAATATTCATTGTCTTTAGCCCATGCAAGTTCCTTTTGAGTATACCCCATTTTATCCTCATCCGACATCTGGGGCAACCATAAATCTTTTAGGTATAACAGCTTGCCGAAATAAATCATCTGCGCCAAAAAAGTACGATCGCTCGGAGTTGCCACGAACTTGCGTCCAAAGGCAGTGGCCGCATCCGAAAACAACATTTCTGGTCTTAAGTTTTTCGACAGATAACGCGGCAAACCAGCATAAAATTCATGCTCCTCGCCTAAATAATTATCTAACATAAGGATCAACCAACCTTGATGCGCCAATACACGTGTCTTATAGTCTACATCTGAAGTGGTTGTAACTACATTAGGGACAACAAAATTGGGAAAATCATACTTTATTCGCTTGAGTAATTCACTCGACTGCTCTGAAAGCATCTCGTCGTCGGGAAACACTTTCTCTACCGCCTGTTCTATGGCTTGCTGAAGGGTATCATTCATTTTGGTAATCCAAACACTGTCGGGATACTGGGTTGGAAAGAATAAGGGATAAACTCTTTTTATTGAATCCAGATTCTCAGGGGTTACTCGAGCAAACGCCCGATCAAATCGATCTACGGGCACCTTTAATTCTATAGCTTGAATTGCGCGTTCGCGCTCAGATAGTTCAGCACAAGAAATAATTGCAAGACCTAACAATAGGGCAACCGAAAAAGTTTTATTCATGACAAAAATCTTAGAGAATCCTTGAAAGACTGTATGGATGAATGTCTGCATAAAATGAACGCCTAACGGGTTGAGTATTTTATCTGGGATTACTTATTTTTGTGGCACAAAGGTATCATTAATTAAACATAATCCCAGTGAAAATGGAGGTAGAAAAAGTTACCCAGCATATAATTCAATGGCTTAAATCTTATGCCACAAACGCCAAAACCCAGGGTTTTGTTTTGGGGGTAAGTGGCGGGATTGATTCTGCGGTGACTTCAACCCTTTGTGCTATGACTGGGCTACCCACTCTATGTCTCGAAATGCCTATTCATCAAGCCACAGACCAGAGCAGTAGGGCCCATAAACACGTATTACAATTATGTGCCAAACACAATAACGCAAGGGCGCATATTGTGGACCTCAGTAATACTTTTGATCGGTTTACACTTTCAGTGGTTCGAGATGCTCAGCACTTAAGAAATGATCTGAGCTTGGCAAATGCCAGGGCCCGACTGCGTATGACCACACTTTATTATTACGCAGGTATCCATCAATATTTGGTTGCAGGTACAGGCAATAAAGTAGAAGACTTTGGCGCAGGATTTTACACCAAATACGGAGACGGTGGTGTAGATTTAAGTCCGATTGCAGATCTTGTAAAAAGCGAAGTTTTTGCCCTAGGTCGTTATCTGGGAATCATTCAAGAAATACTGGAAGCAGCGCCTACTGATGGCCTATACCACGATAGCAAAACAGATGAACAGCAACTGGGCGCTACATACGACGAACTCGAGTGGGCCATGAAAGTATCTACAGATGAAAATCCGGGACAGCTCAGTCCCCGTCAAGCAGAAGTTTTATCCATTTATAAAAACCTCAATCGGGTTAATCAACACAAGATGAAACCCATTCCAGTTTGCATAATTCCTGAAGATTTACGCTAAATCTTTGAAAATAAGCGTCGTTCATCGATATTTTGGGCATATAAAATCCAAAAAGGGTCGATTTTACTACTTTTGACACTAATGAATTCCGCAAAACGCATCCTAATCGCTGATCATCATCCCGTTATTCGCAAAGGTATATCCTGCATTTTGCGCAAGACAGACGCATTTGAAATTGTCGGAAAAGCGCAAAACATGGATGAACTTAACAGGGCTTTAGAACAGCACCCTGTAGATATTCTAATCATAGAACTCGAGTTACCACAACTCAATGGGGTGAGTACCCTAAGCTACATAAAAAATGAATATCCCAAATTGCGCATCCTAATTTTCTCCCATCTGGCTGAAGAGATTTATGCGCTGCGCTGCATTAAAACTGGTGCCGCAGGTTATTTGCCGAAATCAGCCTCACCAAAGGTTTTTTTAAAGGCTTTGAAGCGACTTTCTAAAGGCGGTATTTACCTCAACTATGAACTAAATGCTTCTTTTACTCCGCGTAGTATTGGTGAAAGTAGTGCCATAAATCGCTACAAAAAACTTTCTACTCGGGAAATTGAGGTACTCAATATGCTCTCTTCGGGCAAGCGCAACAAAGATATCGCCGAAGCATTAGAAATAAATGAGAAAACGGTTAGCACATACAAAACACGCCTGCTTACCAAACTTAAGGTCGACAATATCGCTGACCTTATAAATCAAGCTCGACTGTTTCGCCTAGGTTAATTTTTCAATTAAACCAATCTATTGAATTCAGGAAATGGCCGAAGATAAATGGCTCTATAAAACTCTGTTGAGTTTTTCGGATAGCACTTTTTTTAAGCCAATATAATCCGTTACGGCCTGCAAAGCCTCCTCTGTACGTTCTTCAGAGGCCTCTTCTTTGAACTTGGCGCTCAACTCATCGATTTTTTTCGTAACCAAATGCCTGCGCAAATTCAAAATAGTTTCTGCCACAATTTGAGCAACACTCTGCTTTTTTTCCTTAACAAAAATCAATTTACGGTCCCACTGATGTAATTGATGCTTTTCCTCATCCATGAGTATATGTGTAACTTGCTCGGAGAGCTCATGGGGTAAACTCTGTAAAAAACCGTCTATTTTGAACTCCGGATTTTGATGATAAGCCTCAATAATTCGATAAAACAGCTCCTGAAACTCGGGGTGGGTAAATTCAATTTCATCCTCCTGCAGGTCTAGGTAAATTTTTTGGTATACCATCGCTGTATGAAGTACTGATTTGTGGTGTACAGTGCCGGTTTCATCAGATTCAATCAAGGTCTCTACGAATTCTTCTTCATACCCCCCATAAAGCAACAATAACTCTATGATTTTGCGCTCCAGGCCATGCTGAATATCAATTTTTGATTCAGTCTTTGGCTTTTGAATAAGGTCTAATCTTGGGGTACTGACTTCTTGTGGCTTTTGCGCATCATTGCGGTTTTTTCTCAGAATTTGAGCCAGAGTACTGAATAAAACCTCTTGACTGATATCCATGATCCGGGCGCATTCTTTGAGATACACTTCTTGCTTTATGTGATCCGGTATTTTAGCAATACTGTGGACCATGTCGCGCACAGTCTCCGATTTCTTTATTGGATCATTCGCTGCATCTTTGGCCAAAAGAGAGGCTTTGAAATTTATAAAATCGGTAGTATGAGTATCTAAATAATCTCTGAGTGCATCGAGAGAATTGTTGCGCGCAAAACTATCAGGATCTTCTCCTTGAGGAAAAGTACAGATCCGCACATTCATCCCCTGTTCTAAAATCAAATCTACTCCTCTTAATGAAGCCCGAATTCCTGCATCGTCCCCATCAAAGAGTAAGGTCATATTTTTGGTCAAACGATTAACCAGTCGTATTTGTTCCGGGGTTAACGCAGTTCCGCTTGAGGCCACAACATTAGTCATACCCCTCTGATGCATTTGAATGACATCTGTGTAGCCTTCAACTAAATAACAATTGTCTTCCTTAGATATCCCCTGTTTGGCAAAGTTTATCCCATATAGGATTTTACTTTTATGGTATACCTCACTCTCAGGCGAGTTTAAATATTTTGCGAGTTTTTTATCTGTTAATAATGTACGGCCTCCAAAACCCAAGACCCGGCCACTCATACTGTGAATTGGAAAAATCACGCGCGAACGAAAACGATCAAACTGACGATCCTCTTTGACTATGGTCAATCCTGTTTCCTCGAGAAAACTCAATTGATAGCCTTGTTTTAATGCTTCTTGAGTGAAACCATCCCAACGGTCATCATTATAGCCCAACTGAAACTTTTCTATAGTATCACGACTAAATCCACGTTCTTTAAAATAAGTTAAACCAATTGCCTTGCCTTGCTGGGATTCTGTGAGATTTGAATTAAAATAATCTCTGGCAAATTCATTGACCAAATAAAGAGACTCGCGCTTATCCGCCTCAGCCTTTTGCTCCGAAGTCTGCTGGGTTTCTTCAATCTCAATATTGTATTTTTTAGCCAGATATTTAATGGCCTCTGGATAGGTAAAATGTTCATGCTCCATCAAAAAAGCGACTGAATTCCCTCCTTTTCCACTACTGAAATCTTTCCAAATTTGTTTTACAGGTGAAACCATAAAACTCGGCGTGCGTTCATCGGTAAAGGGACTGAGACCTTTATAGTTAGTTCCCGATTTCTTTAGCTGGACAAAATCACCAATAACCTCCTCTACACGAGCAGTTTCGAAGACTTGATCTATGGTGGTTTTTGAAATCATGAGCAATTATGCCGACCTAAACAATGCATTAAATTTAATACAATTACACGAACTCTCTGGCCTGCTTATGAACTGATTAATGAACAAGGAATATGAACGAACAGCAAGGGTGAATTTTTAAAAAGCTGAGGGGCTATTTTTTTCGTTCAATGACATATTCAATCATTAAAGTAAGTGAGGATTTTACAGGACTTTCAGGGTAGGTATCCAATATAGCCATGGCCTGTGCTTGATATTGCTTCATCTTTTCAACGGCATAAGTCAAACCCCCTAAATCTTTTACCTTGGCGATTACCTCTTTGACCCGCTTTTTGTCCAGATTGTGGTTTTTTATAGAATTTAATATCCATCGTCGCTCCTCTTTATTGGCTTTATTAAGGGCGTGAATTAAAGGCATGGTTAATTTACGCTCTTTAATATCGATACCAAGAGGCTTACCGATTTGTTCGTTTCCGTAGTCAAATAAATCGTCTTTAATTTGAAACGCCATCCCTAAAGCCTCACCGAAGGCCCACATCTTTTGAACTTCTTCCTCTGAAGCGTGCACGCTTTGAGCACCAATAGCACAACAAGAGGCAATCAAAGTCGCTGTTTTTTGTTTGATAATTTCGAGATATACCTCTTCGGTAATATCCAGCCTTCTGGCCTTTTCAATTTGCAGCAACTCCCCTTCACTCATCGAGCGCACCGCCACAGAAATAATTTTGAGCAGATCAAAATCTTCATGATCTATACACAACAAAAGACCTTTGGACAGCAAATAATCCCCAACCAATACAGCAATTTTGTTTTTCCACAGGGCGTTTATAGAGAAAAATCCCCGACGCTGATTACTGTCATCAACCACATCGTCATGGACTAGAGTCGCCGTATGAATCAATTCGATTACTGAAGCTCCTCTGTAAGTGCGCTCTTCCACACCTTTAGGATGGCATAATTTTGCGACCAAAAAAACAAACATGGGGCGCATTTGCTTGCCTTTTCGATTCACCACAAAATGGGTGATTCGATTTAGCAAGGCTACCTTAGAAGACATTGAAGCATAGAACTTTTTCTCAAAAAGTTCCATTTCTGCCTCGATAGGCGCCTTTATTTGGGCCGTGATCTTCATCAAGGGATTTGATTTTCTAATTTGATCATTGGCTCGCGAATTTATTACGATAAAGTTCTGGATCTACTACGGTTGCCATTGCCTCCACATCCATAGGTTGACCGACAAACTCAGCAACTTGTCTCGCAACAGTTTCAGGGTCTTGAATCACATCTCGGTGATTGATGTATAATATTTCTACACCGGGTTCCACCTTTTGCCAACTCGTAACAGACTTGAGTAAACGCTGAAATTGATTGTATAAATGCACAGGAAACACTTCATTGTCTTTGCCCAGCATCTTTTGTTGAGATTGTATCACCTCATAAATATCGCGATTCATAAAAATCACTTTATAGCGGTATTGCCCATCCAAATATCTGAGCAATGGGGCTACAATTTTAACGCCCATATTGCGGGCCTTCTCAAGCCAAGAGTTGTCTTTATACAATGCTTTAACGGGCTCAAACTCATAATAACCTTTTGGGTTAGAGATATCGGCTTCACGCAATTCATCTTGCAAAATATCCACTCCGCCTTTGTCTAGCATTTGCATCATCATAGAAGTTCCTGAACGAGGTAAACCGGAAACCACAACAATCTGATTTTCATAATATTTATGGCTAGCCTTGTTCTCTAAGGTATAATCTATATCACGCTTTTCCTTAATATTCTCGAGAGAATAATCTGCACGATGAAAATCACGAGGCTTTAGTTTTGCGGCCATTTCATAGGCAATTTCGGCATTTTCAAGATCCCCTAATTTTTCAAGGGCCTGCCCTAAAAGCAAATGTCCTTTTGGAAAAAACTTTACAAGCTCAACACTCGTCAACGCATATTCAGCTGCTTCTTCGTGCTGGTCCAACTGCAATAAAACCTCGGCCATTGCTGCATGATAAACAGCGATTTGAGATTCCTTTTCTATGGCCTTTTCAAAAGCCTCTATCGCCATTTCAAAATTTCCTAATTCATAATGCAGTAAGCCGTAGCGATAATATACTGGTCCAGTTTGATCTTTCTCAAGCAGGCGCTCAATCAAAACAAGGGCCTCTTTTGGCCGCCCCATTTCAGAACGTATTTGTGCCTCGGTTAAATCCAGATTATAGGAAACCTCAGTGCCCGAACTTTTGACTGCCTCAAGATGCGTCAAAGCCGACTCAAAATCTTTTTCTTTTGTAGCAATAATAATTAAGTCCATGAGAAAAGGAGCGTAATCCTTCGCCTTCGGTTCTTCAAGTAATTCAAGCAAAATTGTTTTGGCCGTTGTCAAATCCTTTTTGCCTAAATGAACACGGGCTAAATTGTGTTTGAGGTCTATACGGGTATTGCGAATCGCTACCTCAAATTTTTCATCGAGTCGCTCGACATAGCCCAACTCAACAAGCTGTTCCATAGTCTGCGCATCGGACAATACATCGGTTTGCTGCTTTTTATCAATCTCGGCAAAGTCGCCAGGCATATCATCCCAACTGTCGATATACAGTACCTCACCAGGCTGCTTGAATATATCGAGGTTTACTTGACCATCCATATCACGACCAATGGGCAATCCATAATGATGCAATATGGTTGGCCCAATATCGATCAGACCGAGCCCATAAATTTTCTCGTTCTCTTTGATATTCGGACCACAGGCCACAAACATACCGAATTGTCTGTGCTCTAAAGAGGGCGCTGCTTGAACTTTAGGCATGTTGAGAATGCGCTTGTCCCCTGATTCAAATCCATGGTCAGACATGACGATAACCGTGGTATCCTTATCAATTAATTGAAGGGTGCGTTCAAGCATCATGTCCTGAAAAATATAAGCCCCATTTACCGCATCTTTGAACAAATCGTAGTTTGATTGTTCTACTCCAGGATGTTTTGGCGGGTGATACTTCATGAAACTGTGACAAAAATGGTCAATCATATCATAATAAATCGCCATAAAGTCCCACTCTGAAGTGCGCAACAATCGCGTTGCCGCGTTATGGAGGGAACTATTTTCAGAAACGATTTTGCCAATAGCGTGCAGTCCTTTGTGTTTTTCTTGATCGACCTTATGGGCTTGAGGCACAAAGGGAAAAAGATGAGCCTGGGTGATTTCAAAAGGAAACATACGCAAGGGCCCCAATTCTTTGACCATCTCCCATGGGTGAATAGATTTAGGACTTACCGGCGTCTTGACCATTGGATCCACATGCGTTTTTTGAAAACGATCTGAAACAACACAACCGTTAATCGGCTCCACTGGGAAACTCGGCCACCAGCCCACCCAATTCGACTTGAGGCCTTGATTGTGAAAAATATTCCAGAGTGCACGGGTTTTTCGAGATAGGGTGGTTACCGGGCGTACGGATTGACCATCTTGAGTGACTTCTATAAACCCGAGTATTCCATGTTTGTCTGGGGTTTTTCCCGTTGCCACAGAGGTCCAAAGCATGGGAGAATAAGGAGGGGTCATGGTACTTATATTGCCATGTATTCCCCTTTTTATCATTGAAGCAAGTGCGGGCATTTTGCCCTGAGCCACCAGTGGCCAAATAATATCCCAATCTGCAGCGTCCCAGCCAATTAAAAGCAGCTTATTTTTCTTCATTGGCAATATTCTTGTTGTTGCGCAAATGACCTTTGGCTTTGCGCCAGGCCTCAAATCCCACATCTCCCAAGGCCAACAAGCCCAAAGAACCCTCTAAAGGTATATTGTCTGGATCAAAACGCTCTCTTTGGATTCCGCTATTTTTGATCATATTTTTTATGGTTTTATCTCAGAAATTCAACGATTTAGCCTAATTTTTAAACAGACATGAAATAGAATAATCTTTAATTCTTATATTTACGTCAAGTAGCAAAGCTGCGAAAGAAAAGTTTTAATTCCAATTTTTAGTTTATGAAAAAAATTACTTCGAAAAATTTATCAAAAAGACTGGCCCAGTACGGGGCAATGTCCGCAGCGGTAATGGCTGGTGCTGACGCCAATGGTCAGGTTGTCTACACCGATGTAGACCCAGACGTCACCCTTCAAGTGGGTGATTTATTTTCTCTCGATTTTGAGGGTGACACTTTTGAAGATCTGGAAGTTCGTAATCCTGATGGATTAGGCGGTGGTAACGCAGCAATCGTGTTTCCAAGCTCCGGAGGAGCTTTTGCCGGATTCACTTCTCAAGGATATCAGTACCCACTGCTTATGGCTCCTGGAGATGTCATTGATGCCGCTACAGGATACACTGCTACTGGTGTTCGTGGAGACTTGAACTATTATGGTTGTGCCTACTCAAACAGCCAATGGTGTGGTGATGTTACTGACGGATACCTAGGTGTTCGATTCATTAGCCTAACTACAGGAACCACGCACTACGGATGGGTTCGTTTAGACACTGACGTAAATGGAGACAATTTAATTACCGTTAAAGATTTCGCTTTTGAATCAACTCCTGATACAGGAATTGAAGCAGGTGATCAAGGTTCTCTTGGAGTGGCAGACAGTGCTTTTGGTGCTTTTGAATATTTCACAAGCAACAACGCTCTTCACTTGAGCTCAGCCACTATGGTGGATCAAGTGGTATTGCACAATGTTCTTGGACAAGAAGTAGCCCGTCAGCAAATCAATGCAACATCAGCTACTGTGGCTATGGATCGCCTAAGTGCTGGCGTGTATATCGCTACAATCACTGCTGAAGGACAGACTAAGTCTATCAAAATTAGCAAGCGTTAATTTAACGCACGGTTTAAAGTTTAATACCGAAAAAAGGGAGCCTCTGCGAGGCTCCCTTTTTCTATAATTTTTTTTTGCACTTTAGTGCTTATTGGCCAGCTGTCCGCATGCCGCATCGATATCGTTTCCGCGACTGCGTCTTACCGTTACGGGGATATGCGCTTTTTCAAGAGCGTCGGTATAAGCCTGAATGCGATGCTCGGAAGCCTGTTTAAAATCGCCGTCATCAATAGCATTGTATTCAATGATATTGACCTTGGAAGGAACTCTTCTGCAGAACTGAACCAATGCACCAATATCCAGATCTGAATCGTTAAATCCATGCCAAACGATATATTCAAAGGTGATACGCCTTTTGGTATTGTCATACCAGTAAATTAAGGCCTCTAGTAAATCATCTAAGACAAAGCGCTCAGCAAAAGGCATAATCAATTGACGCTTTTCTTGAATCGCAGAATGCAACGACAGGGCCAAATGAAATTTTACTTTATCATCGGCCAATTTTTTAATCATTTTAGGCACACCTGAAGTAGAGAGTGTAATGCGCTTTGGCGACATGCCTAATCCCTGGTCACCAGTGATCTTTTCAATAGCTAATAGGACATTATTGTAGTTCATTAGCGGCTCTCCCATACCCATAAATACGATATTTGATAAGGGACGATCATAATAATGAAGACTCTCTTGATGAATTGCCATAACCTGATCATAAATTTCATCAGGATTAAGATTACGCATACGCTTGAGTCTTGCGGTGGCACAGAAAGTGCAATCTAAACTGCATCCGACCTGAGAGGAAACACAGGCGGTAGTTCTGTTTTTAGTAGGAATCAATACCGATTCCACAATTAAATCATCATGCAAACGGACCGCATTTTTTATGGTTCCATCACTGCTGCGCTGCATTTGATCCACACTGATATGATTGATTACAAAGTGCTGCTCCAGCAAACCTCGTGTTTCAAGAGAGAGATTGGTCATGGCGTCAAACGTGTGGGCCCCTTTCTGCCATAGCCATTGATATACCTGTTTGGCCCGAAATGCTTGCTGACCACGCTCGGTAAAAAACAAGCGCAATTCTTCAAGGCTTAGACGCCTGATATCCTTCTTGAATTCGGCCATAGAGGTGGTAAAAGTACAACTTTAGCCCTAAACCTTTCAGAACAAACTAAGGTTGGATTTGTAATTTTTTGGTGACAATATTGCCTGAATCTCGGTCTTCTAAATAGAGCAAATAGATTCCAGGGGCTAAAATGGAGACATCTATTTGATTTTCGGTCGCAGAAAGATTAAAAGACATTAGGCCTTGCCCTGTTAGCGCAAAGATATTTCCGGTAAGGCGTGGATATTTTGTATTTTGAATAAAAATTTGATCTCGAGCAGGATTAGGATAAACAGAAACAAGACCTTCAAGATCAAAATCACCAACAGAAAGCGCATTTTCTAAGGTCCCTATTTTCTCGAAACCAAAGCTATCTGGATCAAGCCAGTCACTCAATCGCTCTGATGGGGAATTTCCTGATGACCAAGAGCTCGCAAAACGCCCATAAAGATCATAACGGCCATTGTTTTGGAGTCCATCGCAACTAGCCAGTCCCCCGTGCAATTGACCAATAATTTGTCCCTGTTCATTAAATAATGGCGATCCTGAAGATCCACCTTCGGTGGTGCCAATATCCCATCCGTTGCCATTTCCCACATCTGTACCTTTGATGAGCCAAACTTCTGTTCCATTGGCAATATCGCGCGCCATAGGATCATCGTCCCGACAAATCTTCATCACATCACCCTGCGGATGATGAATCCCTATTTGATACTCAGGCAATTCGTCTGTTCTATCCCATCCAGCAAACGCAACATCCCAAGAGGCAGGAATGGATTCAATTAACTCCACCAATGCAAAATCCGATCGAGTGTTTTTGGCACGAAGTTCTGCACCATTGACAGTGAAATTCGTTCCTATATCTACACTGCTGTCTGGTGAACCACATACGGCATCGGGACTAATCCAATTAAAACGCATGGACCAATAGGCCGGGTTAGAATTTTCGAGACAAT
This sequence comes from Flavobacteriaceae bacterium, assembly GCA_038132955.1. Classification (GTDB taxonomy): domain Bacteria; phylum Bacteroidota; class Bacteroidia; order Flavobacteriales; family Flavobacteriaceae; genus BACL21. The sequence continues at coordinate 48,719 of JAYPSJ010000005.1, read as the reverse complement.
GATTTGCCGTTAAAATATAGGGCTTCTTATCTTCCTTGGCATTATTCAAAAGTACTGCTGAGCACAAATACCCATTGCCAAGATTCAAAAGGGCTATAGCCTTTTTCAATTGATTACGGTGTCCATCAAATGCCTCACCGACACTACAGTTAACATCGTAGTGACAATCTCCCGAGTCTTCCAGACCACGTGCAGAATTTTCATTTTCAATCAATTGATGTACAGCACCCATTCGGTAGCCATGAATGAGACTTTGCACCCGTAATCGCGGCAATTCTTCGGTGTTAGCTTGTGCGAGATATTCTATAACAATGGCATCTCCGTCAATAATCCAACTGCCAAACCTTTGATTCTCCGCGGCCTTGCCATGATGAACTTTAGACCAGTCTGTTTGCGCGGCATTATAAAATTGAACTTGTCCTCCTTGCGGGATATAAAAATCTGAAAAATTGAGGCTCAAATTCAAAGCCCCTGGAGAACGTAATGCCATCCTCCATAATCTTGTGCCATCGGCTAATTCGGTCCACTGACCATGAGTAAAAATATCTGCCGAAACAATTCGCTCAATACCATAACGCCAGGGCATTGATTTATCTTGATCTGCAATAAAATCTTGAGCTATGATTGAACTCAAGTCCAAATTATTCAATTCGATATATTCAGGGGATTCAAGACCATAAGACCAACTCCTTGGTTCAGGCGCATTGCCCTGGCCAAATATTGTCCCTGTGAACAAAAGCAGTAATATGGTGCAATTCCTTAGCATTTATATGAATCTCATAGAATTAGAGAACTTCTAAGGTAATTAAAAAAAGATTACCCTCATAAAAAAACCCGCTGCAAGCCGCGGGTTTATTATGAATTATCCCTTGATTTAAACAAGGTCGACACAAATGAGTGATTAGATAATCAACATGGCGTCACCATAAGTGTAAAATTTATAACGTTCTTTAACCGCCTCGGCATAAGCCTCTTTGATAAAATCATGACCTGCAAAAGCCGACACCATCATGAGTAGCGTAGACTTAGGAGTGTGAAAATTGGTCACCATAGAATTGGCTATGCTAAAATCATAGGGGGGAAATATAAACTTATTGGTCCATCCCTGGTAGGGGTTTAAGGTTGCGCTTGATGATACAGAGCTTTCCAAAACGCGCATTACCGTAGTTCCTACAGCGCAAACACGACGTTTTTGATCAATACCAGAATTTATGGTTTGTACCGCTTTAGCATCAATGAATATTTCTTCACTATCCATTTTATGTTTGGACAAATCCTCAACCTCCACTGGGCTAAAAGTCCCCAAACCTACGTGCAGGGTTACCTCTGCAAAATTCACCCCTTTTATTTCAAGGCGCTTCATCAGGTGCTTAGAAAAGTGTAATCCAGCAGTAGGTGCCGCAACAGCCCCTTCATTTTTGGCAAAAATTGTTTGGTAACGCTCAGCATCTTCAGGCTCAACTTCACGTTTTATGTATTTAGGCAGCGGAGTCTCTCCTAGCTCAGTCAATTTATCGCGAAACTCTTGGTATGAGCCGTCAAATAAAAATCTCAAAGTACGTCCTCTTGAGGTTGTATTATCAATCACCTCAGCCACAAGAGAATCATCGTCTCCAAAGTACAACTTGTTGCCAATTCTAATTTTTCTAGCTGGATCCACAAGCACGTCCCATAGACGTGTTTCTGCATTTAATTCTCTGAGTAAAAAAACTTCGATACGTGCACCTGTCTTTTCTTTATTACCATAAAGACGCGCCGGAAACACTTTGGTATTGTTCAAAACCAAGACGTCCTGCTCGTCAAAATAATCGATTAAATCCTTGAACATTTTATGTTCGATAGTCTTATTCTTACGATCCAAAACCATGAGTCTTGCCTCATCTCGGTTTGGCGCAGGGTATTCAGCTAAAAGTTCGGGTGGTAAATTGAAATTAAAATTGGAGAGTTTCATTCCCATAGGGCGTGGTCTTTAGTTAAAGGTGGCAAATATACAACCTGGACTAGGGGGTTGTCAAGTAAAACAGCAATTAATTCCCTTGGTCTGAGACAACTCCCGCCTTGGCCATGTCTTTCCAAAAATTGGGATAAGACTTTGATACAACTTCTGGATGCGCAATGATTAAGGGCACCTGACTGACCAGAGGAGCAAATGCCATTGCCATACGATGATCATTATAAGTTTCAATGATGACTTGGGATTTTATTGGGCCACTGCGTGCCGCAAGGCTTAGACTGTGCTCGCTAATTTCTACAGTCGCCCCGAGCTTAGTTAATTCAACAGCCAAGGCTTGAAGTCGATCGGTCTCTTTAATTTTAAGAGTATGCAATCCAGATAAATGACAACTTACACCCAGTCCAAAACAACATACGGCAATGGTTTGGGCTAAGTCAGGGGTGTAAGACAAATCCCATGCAATGGACTCCGGTATAGGCTTATTGTTTGTTCTAAGCCACAATTGTTGTCGCTTGTGATCAAATTCTGTTGACACACCGAGCGTTTCAAACAAGTCTGCAATGGCGCGATCCCCTTGGAGACTTTTTTCATTTAAATATTCTAAACCGACTTGCCAATTTTCATTTAAGGCCACCATACTAAACCAATAAGAAGCCCCACTCCAATCAGATTCAACATTCCAATGCATCTCCTGTCTCAGAATAGGCCCCTGAACGGTGATGGACTCTTCTGTAACCCTGGCCGTAGCTCCCAATTCTTGAATCATAGAAGCGGTCATAGTTAAATAGGGTAAACTGGTCAACCCACCTTGAATGTTGATTGTCAATCCTTCATCGAATTTTGTCGCCATTAACATGAGCGCTGTCAAATATTGACTGCTCACTGCACCAGACATAGTAATTTGACCACCTTTCAGATGAGTCCCTTCTATGGCCAAAGGAGGATAACCCTCTTGCTCTAAGTAGTTGATTTTTGCTCCCAAAGCCCTCAGGGCATCAACCAAGATACCAATGGGCCGCTGTTTCATTCGTTGAGATCCGGCAAGAACTACGGAACTTCCTGGCAAGGCAGCAAAATAGGCCGTTAAAAATCGCATTGCCGTACCTGCATGCCCCACATCAATATTGCCTTGAGCATTTTTTAGCGCCTGAATCATTACTGTAGCATCGTCACATTCTGCCAAATTAGACAAAGAGATTCCTGGCCACAATGCTTGAAGTATAAGGAACCTATTGGTCTCACTTTTGGAGCCAGTAAGAGACAAAAGGATGTCTTTTTTATCGGGACTAAATGCTTTGAGATACAGCATAATTTTATTTTTTGCGGCTTTTAAAATGTTTGTAAAAACGACTGTAGGCCACAAAAAAGCCATAAATAATTGACCCTAAGGTCAATCCGAGGACATTACGCCATGATCCAAAAACTGCAAAAAAATCTCCTTTGACAAGCATCCCTTTGATCACGAGGAATATAAAGGCAAAGCCCAAGGCTAAACCCAAAACCGAACGCCAAAACTTAGGCTGTGAAACAATGGAGTAAAACATGATTTTAAAGTTTCTCAGGCTTATTTTAACTTTTCATTATCTTGATGACGATCGTGATCACGTTGAGTTTTTAAGGCCATTTTTTTATCAAAAGAGGACTGAAGGTCGACCCCCGTCTGATTCGCCAAACAAAGAACTACAAACATCACATCGGCTAACTCTTCACCTAAATCTTTTTCTTTGTCACTGGGCTTTTCACTTTGCTCTCCATAGCGACGGGCAATAATACGAGCTACTTCACCGACCTCTTCTGTGAGCTGGGCCATGTTTGTGAGCTCATTAAAATAACGAACACCATGATTTTGAATCCATTGATCTACCTGTTTTTGTAAGCTACTTAATTCCATAGATTCTCATTTTTTTCTATTAATACTGATCGGTATCCAAGATTATCGTTACTGGGCCATCATTGACCAAAGCAACACTCATGTCTGCCCCAAAACGACCGGTTTGAATCACTCGACCCGTTTCTTGAGCTAAACTTTGAATAAATTTTTCATAAAGGGGCTCCGCTATTTCCGCCGATGCCGCCAAGATAAATGAAGGACGATTGCCCTTATTAGTTTCTGCATGCAGAGTAAACTGACTCACGACCAAAATATCACCGCCTACAGCTTGAACATCAATATTCATTGGTGCCTTGTCGTCGGCGAAAATGCGCAATTTTGCTACTTTTCGGCTCAATTGTAAAACTTCCTGTTGGGTATCTTCCAAACAAACACCCAAAAACACAAGTAAGCCCTGATCGATAGCCCCTACTAACTCGCCATTAACGGTAACATTTGCCGATTTTACTCTTTGAACAACTGCTCTCATGATGATTGATATATGTCCTTGCGATACTGAGTCTCATCTCCTGAATGCATTTGACAATAACTATGATAACGTGACCAAGCCAATTGACCTTCATCTAATTGCGCCTTTATAGCGCAGTGTGGTTCATTAATGTGCTGACAATTATTGAATTTACACTGATCTTGCAGAGAAAAAAATTCTGGAAAATAGGCGCCCAGCTCAGTCGGTTCCAAATCCACAACACCAAAGCCTTTAATCCCAGGAGTGTCAATAATCCTGCCTCCAAACGGCAAATCAAACATTTCCGCAAAGGTCGTGGTATGCTGACCTTGGGCATGCTGCTGAGAAATTTCGGCGGTCCTTAAATCTAACTCAGGAGCCAAAGCATTGACCAAAGTCGATTTGCCGACACCACTGTGTCCAGAAAAAAGGGACGTCTTCTGGATCATCATGGCTTTTACTTTGTCGACATTCTTACCTGTTTTTGCAGAAATACCAATACACTGATAACCTATCGATCGGTATAAGGCGGCTAAATATTTTGCCTGATCCATAGAGGCTTGATCGTAAACATCGGATTTATTAAAAAGTAAAACACTTTGAATGTGATAGGCGGCTGCAGTAACCAAAAAACGGTCGATAAACGAGGTGGTCGTTACCGGATTTTTTGGCGTAACGAGCAAAAAAGCATAATCAATATTTGACGCAATAATGTGGGTTTGCTTGGAAAGGTTTACAGATTTACGAATGATATAGTTCTCTCTGTTTTCAATTTTAGTGATAACCCCGCGTATTTCTTGGTCCGCAGTTTCCAACTCAAATTCTACACGATCCCCTACCGCAATTGGATTAGTACTTTTGATACCATCAATACGAAATTTACCTTTGATTCGGCACGGATAGAAAGAGCCCTCGGCAGACCGAACGGTATACCAACTTCCTGTAGATTTATAAACTAAGCCTTTCATCCTTGTGCAAAATTGCTAATTTCTTTGCAATATACGCCCTTATGAGACTTTGATACTTTTTTGCTGATTTATTGATTCTTGGTGAATAGCTTTAAATAATTTTTGGGTGAATTCCTCACTTAGCCCTTCTTTAAGTCCAGCGGAGATCATTCGATCGAGAATTGAGGTCCAACGATCGGACTGCAAAATAGCCACATTATTGTCGTGTTTCAGTTGACCAATTTGTACGGCTATACCCATACGTCTGCCCAATGATTCAATCAATTGCTGATCAATGATATCTATTTTTGCCCTTAGTGCGTCGAGGGTTTTGTGAAACTCTTCTGTGGTCACATCAATCGCCCTCATTTTCAAAGCGGTGATGATTTCTCCCAAATGATTTGGTGTGACTTGTTGGGCGGCATCACTCCAAGCATTGTCTGGATCAATATGACTCTCAATCATCAAACCATCATAATTTAGGTCTAATCCCGTTTGTGAGAGTTCAAAAATCAAATCGCGCCGTCCCCCCATGTGCGATGGATCGAGAATCAAAGGGACATCAGGACGCCGGCTTTGAAAATCAATGGCAATCTGCCATTCTGGAATGTTTCGATATTTAGTCTTTTCATAGGAAGAAAATCCTCTGTGAATGGCCCCTAATTGAGTAATGCCTACATTTTCAAATCGCTCCAATGCCCCCATCCATAGGGATAAATCAGGATTAACCGGATTCTTAATCAGTACCACTTTATCAGTACCGCGTAGGGCATCGGCGATGTCTTGAACAATAAAAGGCGAAACCGTCGTCCGTGCGCCAATCCAAAGCATGTCTACATCATGCTCAAGGGCTAATTCCACATGATGAGGATGAGCCACCTCAGTGGTGGTCAAAAGTCCTGTTTCTTCCTTGGCACGTTTTAACCAAGGCAGTCCTAAAGCCCCAACCCCTTCAAAGTTGCCCGGTCTGGTACGTGGTTTCCAAAGCCCCGCTCTCAAAACCGAGGTCTTTGTTTTGGTAAGTCCCCGAGCGGTTTCTAAAAGTTGATCCTGTGTTTCTGCACTGCATGGGCCAGCAATCACAATTGGATGGCCCAAATTCATATTGCGCAACCATGTACGCGCTTGACTATTATCACTCATAACTTATTTTTTCTGCCAGTTGGCTGGGTATATTTTCTTTGTTTTGCGCATACAATCCGAGTAACTTAAAATTTTTAACTCCTTCTTGTAATACAGTAATCGCTTGTTTGAATTTATATTGATCCTCAAAAGTCACGTCCACAAAAAAGGCATAGCGCCAATTCATACCTAAAACAGGTAATGACTGAATTTTGGTCAAATTTATATCATAGTCACTCAATACACCCAAAGCTCGACTCAAGGAACCGACTTCGTGGCCTAATTGAAATTTAATGCTGGCTTTATTCGGTGTTTTTTGTGAAGTACTCCCTGGACGACCAAATAATACAAAACGTGTCTGGTTCTGTTTGATGTCCTGTATTTGTTGTCCCAATATTTCCAAGCCGAATGCTTCTGCCACGTCTTTGCTCGCAATTGCCGCAATTCCTTGGAGCTGTTCGCGTGCAATTTGCTCTGCTTCACTGGCGGTATCTTTCCCCTCAATCAATCTAAATTGTCCAGAGTATTGCCGCAAATAATCACGACATTGCAAAAGGGCAACAGGGTGAGAACGTACCTCAATAATATCGTGAATTTTAGTACCAGGTAGCGCCATTAAATTCATTTGAATATTAAGATAAACCTCATCATAAATTTCGAAAGAACCCGACTCAAGCAAATTATAATTAGTGAGGATGGAACCCGCAATCGAATTTTCGATAGCAAGTACCCCGAAATCTGCTAATCCAGTAGTCACGGTTTGTGTGGTTGCATCAAAAGAATCACAACAAATGAGTTCATAACTCTGATCGTCAAATAACCTCTTTACGGCTTGATGGTGGAAAGAATGCTCTATTCCCTGTATCGCAATTTTCATGTTTTTTCAATTCAAAAAAAAAGCCCGAACATTGAGTCGGGCTTTATTGTTATCATTTAATACAACTAACATAAAGCCTTCGCCTTTGTATAAAAGAAATAAAAGAAAAATATGTTGTTGCTTGTTTTCATTTTTCAACTTTGAATCACGAAAATATGCTTTATCATTGGGAACATAAAATCTTTTCAAAGATTTTTTATTCTTTATTTTTACAGCTGGCACTGATGAAAGTCAAATTTGAACATATCACAAAATTTTACGGAGCACAAAAGGCCCTCGATGACGTCAATTTTTCTATTGACTCAGGTGAAATTATTGGTTTACTCGGTCCAAATGGGGCGGGCAAATCTACCCTGATCAAAATATTGATTGGTTTATTAAAGCCTGACCAAGGGCAACTTTTGAAAAACGACAAAGCCCTTGACACACAAAGTTCGCAATACAAAATACAGATTGGCTACCTTCCAGAGGACAATCCCCTACCGCAGGAACTCTTTGTTAAAGAGTATTTAGCCTATACCGCTGATTTGTATAACCTAAAATCTTTTGATGCGCAAAGTCTCATAGAGCGCATCGGGCTCCAGCCTGCAGCCCATAAAAAAATACGCACCATATCCAAGGGATACAAGCAGCGCCTTGGCTTAGCCGCTGCCTTAATCCATAAGCCGAAATTGCTGGTTTTAGATGAGCCTATGACTGGTCTGGACCCTAATCAAATTCAAGAAATTCGCACCCTTATAAAGTCGCTAAGTCCGAAAACTACAATATTGCTCTCTACCCATATTTTACAGGATATTTCAGCAATTTGTGATCGAATACTGGTTTTAAATCAGGGAAAACTCGTACAAGATCTTTCTTTGAATGACCTCGAAAACACTGGTGACCCAGCGGCATTGGAAGCGCTTTTTGCGCAGTGGACTGCCTAAATCGGATCCTTTTTTCGTTACTGAAAAATAAGGCGCCCGGTGAATTCTTCCTCTACATTGATGATCGGGGGCTGAGTCAAGCAAATGACATCCCCGATGCCTACAATACGCCCTTGGATTAAGTTGGTAGGCGCCACAACCATTTTATTGGTGCTGCGATGAAATAAATAAAGGTTTTTAATTTCAAGATCCGGGGCTTCAATGCGGGCATCTCCATCATACAAACCAATATTAGCCGAATTAGTGCGTCCAGCGAGGAAAAATTTACTCGTACCATTGGCGAAAATAATGAGTTGAGTCACGTCCAAATCCTCAAAATAAAAATCCCCATCAGTATGGAATTCCCCTTCTTGCTCTCGATCTTCAGATAATAAAATCAATTTTTTAAAAGTAATGCGGCCTTGACCGATGACGGGCAAACCTGAGCTCGAACGTATTTCAATTGAGTCTACGGGAGAGGTGACATAAACCTTAGTAATGCCATAATCCCTGGTGTAATTGCAGCTATTGCGATCACTGACTTTGAGAATGCTATCCTCTACGCGGACTAAAACCTCATTCATCAGATTTTCTCCAGATTCAACGACAACACTTTGCTCAGGTCCAGAGGAAACAATGAGTTGTACACGATTCCAAATGATGATTTTTTTGAATTTATCGACATTAAATGTGCGTTGCACGATGGGGCCACTGGTTTGAAAACAATCCCAAGCGTTATCACTATCACAACCCCAGAACAATAACGCACTAAAGACTGATGTTGCGAGATACACCGCGCTAAATCTATTTCTTAAATTAGTTCTCATAATCGATAGCCTATACCAAATTCAACAGCCTCAGCTTTTGCCCAGTGAGCCTTGAGGGTTACTGCCGCAAAAAAATGTTCCTTGCCAAAATAACGCTTGAGACCTAAACGATTGTAAATTCTATTTTCAAATTCGTAGGGCCAGTAAAAATATCGACCCAACTGCGAAACAAAAGCCGTTTTTCGAAAGCGAAATTCATGGCCTAAAAATACACCAATACGCCTGTAATCCAAACTGGGTTCAATACCATCCCCCGGAAAAGCCGACTCACGATAGCGGATCAAATGGATTAAAAAGTCTGAGAAAAAGAAATCTACCCCTAATTGAACCGTACTCTTATAATTGACCCGTTTATCGGCAAAAAATGAGAACACATAAAAAGGATATTGTCCCAGTCCTATAACATCGGCTTCATTGAGTCCCGTGCGAAAAACGGCATTTACAGTTATGGGTTCGCTGTAAAACTCACTAGGCCAATCCCCGTGATTGTGTCTAGTCAAAATAACTCCCTCTTGAGATTGATAGCTTACTCCCGCAGAAAAATAAAGTGTATTGGTGCTGTTGTTTGGCGCTTTAAAATTGGCATTTGAATAGTGAATTATACCCGTACCCAATCTAAAGCCAATACCCTGATGTAAATTTTCTTGGATGAGGTTAAACTTTAAAAAAGTCGTGCTCATGAATCGACTTCCATAAGCCGTATTTTGATAGTTGTCCTCTGGATGATAAGGGTTGCCAGCCATAGCAATACCTTGACCAATACCAAGTCTTAATCGACGTTTCCAAAAATACCAGTTAAAATGGCCGTAAAGTCCATAGTTTTTACCTAGATATGGGTTACCCATATCTTGATAATTAAAGGTAAACCCCCAGTCCGGATAGTTATATCGACTTTCCCACTCATTATACCCGTAAGTTTTGCGATTATAAACCAGATTAAAGCCTTTGGGATGCCCTGTAATTAAGTGGGCGATGTCTGAATTGTGCTCCAGAATACTGCCGCTAAAATAATCGAGTTCAATAGCATATGGCTTTAATTCCCGTTGTTGCGCGAACAACATCGGGCTCAAAACGCCAATAATCCACAACCAATTGTATCTCATAACTCGATAAAGGCCCCAAATATACGGCAATAAATAATGTAGCTCAAGTCACAGCAAGCCCTCGATCAAATGGTAAAAATCAAAATGGCAATTGACCTAAATCTACATTGCCTCCCGAAAGGATTAAACCAATTTTTTTGTTGTTAAATTCTTGCGGAAATTTTAGCACCGCAGCCAAAACCACAGCACTTGAAGGTTCTACGACCATTTTGGTACGTTCCCACAATAAACGCATTGAAGCCACAATTTCCGACTCCTCCACACAGTAGATGGCACTGACTCCCTCTTGAATGATAGGAAAATTAACCGATCCGAGTTGTGTTTTTAATCCATCTGCAATGGTTTTGGTTTCGTCATTAGACTGTATGGAACCCATTTTTAATGAGCGGTAGGCGTCGTCAACGGCCGAGGGTTCTGCCCCCCAACACCGACAATTATTCCCAAAATGAGTCGCGGCAAGAGCCGTTCCGGCCAGAAGACCTCCGCCTCCTACCGGTGCCATTACCCCATGCAAATCTGGGACTTCCTCCAGAAGTTCCATAGTCGCGGTGGCATTTCCTAAAATTACAGGCATGGCATTGGAAGGATGTAATGCCGTGGCCCCAGTACGCTGAATAATATCCCGAGTTGCTTGTTCACGGGCGGTTAAATTCGGGGCACAATCCGTTACCTCAGCCCCGTAACCAATCACGGCATCCCGCTTTACCTTGGGTGTTCCTAAGGGCATGACCACAAAGGCTTTGATCCCCATGAGCTTTGCCGCTAAAGCCACGGCCTGACCAAAATTACCAGAAGAATGGGTGACCACACCACGAGCACGTTCCTGCTCAGATAAAACGGATAGCGCACTTACTGCACCACGCATTTTAAAAGCCCCCATACGTTGAAGTTGTTCACATTTAAAAAAGAGTTCGGCACCACTGATTTCATTGAGAAAATTTGAGGTAACCACCGGTGTGCGGTGGATCCAGGGTTTAATGATTTGAGCCACCTCAATCAACTGAGTTTTTTCCGGTTTCAAAACACCCTCAATTTTGCTCATTACTTGCTAACTTTTTAATCTCGGCAGTACACATGAACTACGATTCAGCCTCGGGGCTTACTTTTGTTCCGTTCACAAAAACTGAATAATCAATGGCCACACTCCCCTTCAGACACATCGAGACTGAACAGTATTGTTCAAAACTTAATGCCGCGGCACGCAAAGCTTTAGCCGGCACTATATCGCCCTCAAGGTGAATTTCTACATGAGCCGATTTAAAAGGATTGGCCTTTTCGACCGCTGCGCGCTCACCAGTAACTTTTACCGTGTAACGATCCACTTTTTGCCTCTGCTTTTTTAAGACATAAATAATATCAATGGCATTACACCCCCCTATGGCCATAAGCAAAAGTTCCATCGGCGAGGCCCCTTGAGGGTTTCCTTCTTTACTGTAATCGAGGATTACCTGATGTTGATTTGGACCAGAGCCGTGAAATAAATAATCGTCATTTTGTCTTGTCAATGTTACGGTCATAGTTTCTATTTATTTAGGCAGAGATTTAGCCACACGCTGTTGAATAATTTCTGGAATGGTTTTACCCTCAATATTACTTTGTAACCATGTCAAAATATCGAGATAAAGAAAACTCCGGCGCTCAAAAGGGTCATCTTTATACTGACTCAATGTTTTGTGCAGTCCCTTAAATGAATTTTTGATCTCATGAGGATAAACCTGAGTCAAACTCCTGATGAATGAAATCATTGCCCGTTGCACCTGATGCAGATCTTCCATTTTTATTAAAAATTTATAGGTACTGCGAATCAGTCGTTCGATTTGATAATCAATACCCGCCTCATAATGCGCCACTAAATTCAAAATTCGTGAAAAACAAAGCAAATCCTCCCGCATGCCCAAAGACTTATTATCTATGATTAAACTCAGATAATGAATACACTGCTTATATTGGCCACAACCAAAATAAAGACAGGCAATTTTATAATAGAAGATCATTACGTGATGCTCGTCAATTTTTTCTCGATAATGCTCGATTCCGGCAAGAACTGGCTCCACTAAACTCAAACCTTCTTCAAAAGTACCCGCCATAAAATGAGCATTAAACTTATGACCATAGCGGTATAAAAAAGCTAAACTTTGGACGTTATCTCTTTTAGGGAATGAAGGCTGATCTAGGGTCTGCTCAAAACGTAAAAGTGCCATTTTAAAACGGGATACGTCGCCAATAAAAAATAAAGCTTCGAGCAAATACTGTACGCCGCGCAGGTAAAAAACAGGATTTAAATCGATCATTTTCGGTGCGCGATAAAACAATTCTGTCCATCTTGTGGCGTAGGTATAACAGGCTAAAAAGTCCTGAATAATAAAATTATACCAAAGCTGTGCATTATAATACCACAAACGCTCCCTAAAGCCTAATAAATCCAACTGAAGATCGGGCATTCGACTTTGAAAAAACTCGTTTACGTATTTTAGTTCCACGTCCGATTTAACGTAGCCTTTCTGAAGAAAAAGACTGTAGAGTTGTAAGGACAAATTTGATAATTGACTCGAAATTTCGTTGAGCGAACCGATTGTAGCCGATTCGGCAACCAAGAGCTCTGCTCTATTGCTGATACTGCGGGTAATATATTGGCTCTCAATAACTTTTTCGAGTTCAATGATTTCTGCAGCCATATTCTTTTCCTCATGATCCAAGGCGATGGTTTTGGCACGCTCTAGCATCTTTAAACTTTGTGAGAACAATCCTTTATGGTATAGAATTGTCGCAAAATCAAGTTGTTCCCGGATTTGAAGACGAATATTTTGATGAATAGGATTAAGCCGTAAACTGATCAAAATTTGTTTGTAAAGATGACCTTTGAGATTCGAAAGCTGCTTTTTGGAAATTTCTTTGTGCTCTAGAATTTGTGCCTCATTGTACTGGCTTTGCTTGTCTAAAATGGCAAATAATTGCATGAATTTTGCCTGCTCATTGACCCCGAGACGACCAGCGTATAGACTAAATTGTCGCTTTTCTGATTTTGAAAGAGATTTAATCAGATCGAAAAGATTGTCTTTTTGAATTTTGGGCATAGGAACCGATCTGATATTAATATTATGATAATCAATTAATTATTCGCTAAAAAGTGCCAATAAACGCCGTAATGAGTCCGATTAAAACGGAGCGTTTATTCCTAGCAAAATATAAATTCGCTGCTTAAATATCCAAATAATTAAGCACAAATGTCAGCTGAGCAAATTCAAATATTCGACACTACCCTAAGAGATGGCGAACAGGTCCCCGGATGTAAACTCAATAAAGAGCAAAAACTTATTATTGCCGAGCAACTTGAGGCCCTAGGTGTTGATGTCATTGAAGCTGGTTTTCCAGTTTCTAGCCCGGGTGATTTTGAAGCAGTTGCTGCTATAGCCAAGCAAGTGAAAAATGCCACTGTATGTGGTCTTACTAGGGCTGTAGAAAACGATATTGATGTGGCTGCTCAAGCCCTTAAATCTGCAAAAAGACCTCGAATTCACACAGGTATAGGCACTTCGGAGTCGCACATCAAATACAAATTCAAAGCTACACAAGAAGAAATTATCGAGCGTGCCTATGCTGCAGTAGCCTATGCCAAAAGATATGTTGAGGATGTGGAGTTTTATGCTGAAGATGCGGGACGCACCGAAAACGCCTATTTAGCCCGTGTTTGTGAGGCAGCTATAAAAGCAGGAGCAACAGTTTTAAACATTCCTGATACCACTGGATATTGCCTTCCTGAAGAATATGGTGCCAAAATTAAATACCTGAAAGAAAACGTCAAGGGCATTGAAAAAGCCATTCTTTCATGTCATTGTCATAATGATTTAGGTTTGGCCACAGCTAATTCCATAGCCGGGGCTACGCACGGAGCAAGACAAATAGAATGTACCATAAATGGAGTTGGTGAGCGTGCCGGAAATACTGCTTTGGAAGAGGTAGTCATGGTCTTAAAACAACATCCCGGTCTCAACTTATTCACCAATATAAAAACTCCGCAATTATACCAAACCAGTCAATTGGTCCAATATCACATGGGGGTCAGTACCCAACCCAACAAAGCCATTGTCGGGGCAAATGCCTTCGCGCACAGCTCTGGAATTCATCAAGACGGAGTGATTAAAAACAGACAGACTTACGAGATTATCGACCCTAAGGATGTTGGGGTTACGGAATCTGCGATTGTACTTACGGCACGCAGCGGACGTGCGGCTTTGGCCTATCGGGCAAAGTTAGTGGGTTATGAACTCACCAAATTACAATTAGACGAGGTTTATAAATCTTTTTTAACCTTTGCAGACCAGAAAAAAGAAGTGCAAGACAGTGATATCCACCGTATCATTGAAGCCAGCAAGGTTTATTCAGAGCTTCTAATTAATTGATCTGAACCTTTAACCGACAAATTTACAGTCAAGGATGGCAAAAACACTATTTGATAAAGTTTGGGATGCCCACCTGGTAGAGTCAATGGAAAACGGCCCTAGTGTTTTATACATTGACAAACACTTAATTCACGAAGTTACAAGCCCTCAAGCCTTTCAGGAGTTGGAAGATAGAGGAATTGCTCTGTTTCGACCCAAACAAGTCGTGGCGACAGCAGACCACAATACGCCGACTTTAGATCAGGACAAGCCTGTAAAAGATCCGTTGAGCAGAAAACAGCTTCAGCAACTCACAGATAATTGTCAAAAACACGGTATTACTCTTTATGGACTCGGTCACCAGTACAATGGCATTGTTCATGTTATGGCCCCTGAACTGGGTATCACTCAGCCGGGAATGACCATGGTTTGTGGAGACAGCCACACCTCAACCCATGGTGCTTTTGGGAGTATTGCCTTTGGGATTGGGACCAGTCAGGTGGCCCAAGTTTTTGCTAGTCAAAGTTTGCTCCTAACCAAGCCCAAAACAATGCGGATTACCGTAAATGGAACACTTTCAAAAGGAGTTCTACCCAAAGATGTCATCCTTTATATCATCGCACAAATTGGGACTAATGCTGGAACAGGTTATTTCTGCGAATATGCCGGTGAGGTATTTGAACAAATGAGCATGGAAGGGAGAATGACGGTCTGTAATATGAGTATAGAAATGGGCGCTCGCGGAGGCATGATTGCCCCAGATCAAACCACCTTTGATTATGTTCAGGGAAGGCCCTATGCTCCTAAAGGAGCACAATGGGATCAAAAATTAGCCTATTGGAAAAGCTTACACTCAGATCCTGAGGCTACTTTTGATAAGGAATTTTTCTTTGATGCAAAAGATATTGCGCCAATGGTCACCTATGGGACTAACCCAGGCATGGGGATAAAAATTGGAGCACAAATACCCCAATCTCAAGACGCATCATTTACCAAGTCACTAAAATACATGGGGCTAAATCCAGGGCAATCCCTTTTGAATCACCCTATTGACTACGTATTTATCGGCAGTTGTACTAACTCTAGAATCGAAGATTTCCGGGTAGCTGCACAGGCCGTCAAGGGACGACAAAAAGCACAGCACGTGACTGCATGGCTCGTGCCGGGAAGCAAACAAGTCGAGGCACAAATAGAGCAAGAAGGTTTAAAGACAATATTTGAAGCCGCTGGATTTAAATTACGCCAGCCAGGATGTTCTGCTTGCTTGGCCATGAACGAGGATAAAGTTCCCGAAGGAGCCTATTGTGTATCCACCTCAAACAGAAACTTTGAGGGGCGCCAAGGACAGGGTGCTAGAACTCTACTAGCCAGTCCCCTAGTGGCTGCAATATCCGCAATAGAAGGTAAAATAACTGCCGTAGATCCATATTTAAATTAACCCTATGGAAGCATTTAAAACTTTAGTTAGCTCTGCGATTCCACTGCCAATAGAACACATTGACACCGATCAAATCATACCTGCCCGTTTTTTAAAGGCTACTGACAAAAAGGGATTTGGTGATAATTTATTCCGGGATTGGCGCTATGATAAGAACGATCAGCCCAATGCGGATTTTGTTCTGAATAAGGAACAATACGAAGGTCAAATCCTAGTTGCGGGCACTAATTTTGGTTGCGGTTCATCAAGAGAACACGCGGCTTGGGCCCTGGCAGGATACGGTTTTAAAGTAATCGTCTCGAGCTTTTTTGCGGATATCTTCAAAGGTAACGCCTTGAATAATGGCCTACTCCCGGTTCAAGTATCGGAGGATTTTTTACAAGCCTTGTTTGATGTTATAAATGACAATCCTAAGGCTCAATTATGTGTGGATGTTAACGCCCAAACCATTGGGGTCTTAGATTCAGAATTAAGCACGAGTTTCGATATTGATCCCTATAAAAAAACTTGTCTTATTAATGGTTACGACGATATCGATTATTTAGTAAGCAAGCGTGCAGCTATCACTGCTTTTGAAGCAAAACCAATATACTCATGAAATTAAATATCGCTGTTTTAGCCGGAGACGGCATCGGTCCAGAGGTTACCCAGCAAGCTATCAAAGCGCTCAACGCCATTGCTGTTGAGTGCAATCATAAATTTTACTTTAAACCCGCAGATGTGGGTGCGATTGCAATCGATAACACAGGAGACCCCCTTCCGCAGAAAACACTAGACTTGTGTAAAAATGCGGACGCCATCCTTTTTGGCTCCATTGGACACCCAAAATACGACAATGACCCTAAGGCGAAAGTACGTCCTGAGCAAGGTCTTTTAGCGCTGCGAAAGTCACTTGGGCTATACGCCAACATTCGTCCGGTTAAGGCCTATGAAACGCTATTAGATCAATCTCCTTTAAAAAGAGAAATCATTAGCGGAACTGATATATTAATGTTCCGGGAGCTAACAGGGGGTATTTATTTTGGTCAAAAAGAACTTAGCTCTGATGGTAATACCGCTTCAGATCTTTGTGTTTATCACCGTCATGAAATTGAGCGCATCGCTCATCTTGCCTTTAAAGCCGCTATGAATCGCAAGAAAAAAATAACGCTTGTGGACAAAGCCAATGTATTGGAAAGTTCAAGGCTTTGGCGTCGCGTAATTCAAGAAATTGCCCCAGAGTACCCTGAGGTAACCTTAGAGGTCCTATTTGTCGATAATGCAGCGATGCAGCTTATTTTGAATCCGAGCGCCATTGATGTATTACTTACAGAAAATATGTTTGGGGACATACTCAGTGATGAGGCAAGTGTGATTGGTGGTTCGATTGGCTTATTGGCCTCTGCCTCTGTGGGAGACCAATACGCCTTATTTGAACCTATACACGGATCTTATCCTCAAGCTACAGGAAAGGGAATTGCCAATCCGATTGCCTCTATTTTATCCGCAGCTATGTTGCTTCAGCACTTTGATTTGTATAAAGAAGCAAAAATGATTGAGGAGGCCGTAGAAAAAGCCTTAGAACTGGATATTGTTACGCCCGATTTAAATCCCAATAATACAAAAGTGACCACCAGTATGGTTGGTGATTTTATTCATGATTACATCTTGCACCCAGAGGATCGTCACCTAAATACCAAACATGTTTATTTGGGTCAATCCACTATAATCTGATGCTTTTTGGTCCATTGCTCGAGGTCCGCGGCCTTTGATACAATAGTCATTAAGAAGTTTGATATTTTATAAATATAAAGCCCCGCATTAGCGGGGCTTTACTTTTTATTAACCATAAACAAAATGCAATATTCGAGATGTCGAAATCTACATTTATTTTGTACTGACAGCCTTCATGGCCGTCATTGCTCCGCGCAGTGTCTTACCTACTGTTTCAATAGGGTGATGGGCAATGGCCTGGTTCACCTGTATTAAGGCAACATTATCTGCTGCATGACCATAGGAGCCCTGGCCTACATCCTGAGGCTTGACTTCTGTGGCCATAAAATCTTTTAAAAGTGGCTTAGCAGCATGATCAAACAAATAACAGCCGTATTCAGCAGTATCAGAAATAATGCGATTCATTTCATAAAGCTTTTTACGGGCTACAGTATTGGCGATCAGCGGTAGCTCGTGCAAAGACTCATAATAGGCCGATTCTTGGATTATTCCCGCCGAAACCATAGTCTCAAAAGCCAGTTCAACCCCTGCTTTGACAAAAGCCATCATTAATACACCACGGTCAAAATAGTCCTGCTCATCCCATGGGCCGTGTTCTGGCTGTGTTTTCTCAAAAGCCGTTTGCGCGGTGGCAGCACGCCAGGTGAGCAGATCATGATCATCCGCGGCCCAATCCTGCATCATACGAGATGAAAAAGCGCCGCTAATAATGTCATCCATATGCTTTTGGAATAAAGGCGTCCATATTGATTTCAAGGTCTCGGCCAGATCATAAACCCTCAATTTAGCCTCATTGGTCAAACGATTCATCATGTGGGTGATTCCACCATGTTTTAAAGCCTCGGTCTGTACTTCCCATCCATACTGCACTTGGCGAGCAGCTTCCTGAGGGGCAACCCCTAAGGAAACCATATGATCAAATATCAAAATAGACCCCGTCTGCAAAACACCACAAAGAATCGTTTGCTCTCCCATCAAATCACTTTTTACCTCAGCGACAAAAGAAGAAGCCAAGACTCCGGCGCGATGACCTCCTGTGGCATAGGCATAGGCTTTGGCCTCGGCCCAACCCTTTTGTTGTGGATCATTTTGTGGATGCACTGCAATAAGTGTCGGCACACCAAATCCTCGTTTGTATTCTTCACGCACCTCAGACCCAGGGCATTTGGGTGCCACCATTATGACAGTCAAATCTTCGCGAATCTCCATCCCCTCTTCAACAATATTAAAACCGTGAGAATACGATAAAGTTGCCCCTTGCTTCATCAAGGGCATTACACGCTGAATTACGCCTGTATGCTGTTTGTCTGGCGTTAAATTACAGACTAAATCGGCCAATGGAATGAGTTGCTGAAAAGTACCCACCTCAAATCCATTATCCGTGGCATTGTGATAGGAAGCACGCTTTTGATCGATGGCTTCTTGACGTAAGGCATAAGCGACATCCAAACCTGAATCACGCATATTGAGTCCTTGATTCAGTCCTTGAGCACCACAGCCCAAAATGACTACTTTTTTACCAGCTAAGGCAGCGATACCGTCTTGGAATTCATCAGCGTCCATAAAGCGACATTGGCCCAATTGGGCAAGTTGTTCTCTTAAGTTTAGGGTGTTAAAATAATTTGTCATGATTAGTTTTTATACCTGGGCAAATTGTGCCAACAGGTCGGTTATGTTCATTTTTTCTTTTGTCACTGCAATGCGGCCTGAACGCACAAATTGCATGATACCAAACGGTTTCAATTCCCGATATAAAAGGTCAACTTCGTGACGACGGCCGGACTTTTCAAGCACAAAAAATTCTCGATTGACCGTGACGATGCGGGCGTTACTATCCTTAATAATATTTTGAATTTGACGTTCTTCAAATAATAAGTCACTCTTGATTTTAAAAAGACAGGACTCTTGGTAAATCGTTTGATCATCGGTGTGATAAAACGCCTTGATGACCTCGACTTGCTTTTCTATTTGACCAATAATTTTGCGTATTTGTTCTTCTGTAACCTGAACCAAAATGGTAAATCGAGAAACACCCTCAATTTCGGAGACAGAAGAACTCAAGCTTTCAATATTGATGTGGCGTCTTTGAAATATGGCTGAAATGCGATTGAGCAAACCAACATTATCTTCGGTGTAAATAGATACAGTATATAAGTTTTTTTCTACTTTCATGTGAAGCGATTTCTAAGATCAATTAACTAAGTCTGATATCAGATACTGAAGCGCCTGATGGAATCATAGGAAACACGTTCGCCTCAGGCTCTACGACCACCTCTAAGAAATAAGGGCCTTCATGGGCCAACATCTCACCTACAGCGTCATTGAGCTGGGTTCTTTGAGTGACTTTTTTAGCAGGAATATGATAGGCATTGGCGATGAGTCCAAATTCTGGATTTATGAGCTCTGTCGAGGCATAGCGCTTATCAAAAAAGAGCTGTTGCCACTGACGCACCATACCCAAGAAATTATTGTTCAAAAGGACAATTTTTACGGCAGCCTTTGTTTGAAAAATTGTTCCTAATTCCTGAATATTCATCTGATATCCCCCATCACCGATTACAGCCACAACGGTCCGCTCTGGGGCAGCCATTTTCGCACCAATAGCTGCTGGCAAGGCAAAACCCATAGTCCCAAGTCCCCCCGAAGTAATATTACTTTTGGTACGTTTAAACTCGGCATAGCGACAAGCGATCATCTGGTGTTGACCCACATCGGTGACCACCGCAGCTTGACCCTTGGTGTGCTCATTAATACTTCGGATTACCTCCCCCATGGTTAAGCCTTCCTTGGTCGGAAATAAATCTTTGTGAATTATTTTTTCTTCTTCAATACTATGTAGCTCAGCAAAACGTGCAAGCCAAGTAGAATGAGTTTTTGCGAGGCACATATCGCATAAGGCCACTAAAGCTTTTTTGGCATCACCAACGACCGCAACATCGGTTTTTACATTCTTATCGACCTCAGCGGGATCAATTTCAATATGAATAATTTTAGCCTGCTTGGCATAGGTTTCTAAATTTCCAGTGACCCTATCATCAAAACGCATCCCTACGGCCAATAGCACATCACATTCATTGGTCAGAATATTGGGCGCATAGTTTCCGTGCATTCCGACCATACCCACATTTAATGGGTGATCTGTATCTATAGCCGATGCGCCCAGTATGGTCCATGCGGCAGGAATCCCTGTATGCTCTATAAAATCCTTTAGGGCTTGTTCCGCTTGAGATAAGATAATGCCTTGACCCCATACGATAAATGGGCGCTTGGCCTTATTCAGTAGATCTGCTGCTGCTCTGAGGTCTTCCTGTTTTATTGTTGGTTCAGGGGAATAACTGCGAATGCCAGTACATGGTTTATAGGCGAAATCGAGCATTTCAAACTGAGCATTCTTTGTAATATCAATCAGCACAGGGCCAGGTCGACCACTTCTGGCAATATAGAATGCTTTAGCTAAAACCTCAGGAATTTCTTCTGCACAAGTCACTTGATGATTCCATTTGGTAACGGGTGTAGAAATACCCACGATATCTGTTTCTTGAAAAGCATCACTACCCAGAAGATGTACCCCAACTTGACCCGTAATACAAACTAGTGGTGTCGAATCAATTTGTGCGTCCGCAATACCAGTTACTAAGTTTGTGGCTCCAGGACCAGAAGTGGCAATAGCTACACCTACCCGTCCGGAAATACGCGCAAATCCTTGTGCGGCATGTGCGGCCCCTTGTTCATGGCGCGTTAAAACGTGATGGATTTGATCACGGAATTTATAGAGCTCATCGTAAACCGGCATGATGGCACCACCAGGATATCCATAAAGCACATCTACCCCCTCTGCAATGAGACAGCGCACTACTGCTTCGCTTCCTGAGATTCTCATGGCCTTCTCTGGGGTAACTTCTGGCTTAACTAAGGTTTGTACAGACATAATCTTTTTTTTAAAATTCGTCAGTAACACAACCCATTGAGGCTGAAGCTACTGTTCTGGCATATTTATATAGAACACCACGGTCAAATTTCAACTTAGGGGCCTGCCACTGCGCTCTGCGCTGCGCTAACTCCTGATCAGAAACTTCAAGCGTGATGCTATTTGTGTCGGCATCGATCGTAATTTGATCACCGTTTTTAACTAGAGCGATAGCTCCACCCTCTTGTGCTTCCGGGGTAATATGACCTACCACAAAACCATGAGTGCCGCCAGAGAATCGTCCATCGGTAATAAGGGCCACATCTTTGCCCAGTCCAGCACCAATAATCGCGGCTGTGGGCTTCAGCATTTCAGGCATTCCGGGGCCTCCTTTGGGGCCTTCATAACGAATTACCACGACATCACCCTTTTTAACTAGCCCCGCGCCAATGCCAGCATTGGCTTCATATTCACTGTCAAAGACCTTAGCCTGCCCAACAAATCGATGTCCTTCTTTCCCAGTAATTTTAGCCACACTACCCTCGGGGGCTAAATTGCCAAAGAGCATTTGTAGATGTCCCGTAGCTTTGATCGGCCGATCCATTGGACGTATCACGTCTTGATTCGCTGGTAACCCGGGAATATCCGCAAGATTTTCAGCTAAAGTCTTACCCGTGACGGTCAAACAATCTCCGTGAATTAGTCCTTGCTCGAGTAAATATTTTAAAACCGCTGGAATGCCGCCTACGGCGTGTACGTCTTCCATTAGGTGTTTACCACTGGGTTTCAGATCAGCTAAAAATGGAGTTTCATCACTAATTTTTTGAAAATCTTTTAAACTCAGTTCGATATTGGCGGCACGAGCAATGGCCAAAAAATGTAGCACTGCATTAGTTGATCCTCCCAAGACTGTAACCAGCCTAATGGCGTTCTCAAGCGATTTTGGCGTGATGATATCACTCGGCTTTATGTCCTTTTCAATTAATTGATACAAAGCCGCTCCAGCCTGATGTGCTTCTTCTTGTTTTTGAGCACTCAAAGCAGGATTGGAAGAATTGTAGGGCAGACTCATGCCTAAGGCCTCAATTGCTGCTGCCATGGTATTGGCCGTATACATACCCCCGCACGCCCCTGCTCCAGGGCAAGCCTTTTCAATCACACTCTGATAGTCCTCTTGCGAAATTGTTCCAGCAACCTTGCTGCCCCAGGCTTCAAAGGCAGAAACTACATCGAGTTTTTTACCATTGTGACATCCTGAATCGATTGTTCCCCCGTAGACTAAGATCGAGGGGCGATTAAGCCGTATCATAGCCATGAGTGCCCCCGGCATGTTTTTATCGCATCCTACCACCGTCACTAATCCATCATAGCTCATTGCCTGAACCACCGTCTCCATTGAATCTGCGATTATATCGCGTGAGGGTAAAGAATAGCGCATGCCAGGAGTTCCCATGGAAATTCCATCACTAACGCCAATTGTATTAAAAATCAATCCGACGGTACCACTATCCATGGTGCCTCGCTTAACTTTCAAGGCAAGATCATTTAGATGCATATTACAAGGATTGCCTTCATAACCTGTGCTGGCAATGCCTACCAAAGGTTTGTGGAAATCCTCTGCAGAAAAACCAATGGCGTAAAGCATGGCTTGAGCTGCAGGTTGCGTCGGATCTTGGGTAACCGTTTTACTGTATTTATTTAAATTTTGACTCATAGCATTTTTAAGTGAGCCAAAACTATTAATCCCATCACATTGCACCAGGTCACAAGCGGGGCTTTATCATAAATTCAACTGTCATTAATTAGTGTCAATTATTTGATTTAGAACATTTTAAAAATATTTTTCTACGAAATCCAAAAATTATATTCATTTTACCTTTGCCCTGATTGCTCACCAAATTTTAATAGAATTATGGTGCATATATTATTGTTCATTCTTGGTCGAATAAATTTTGGGTTTTATATGAAATAGCTACCTTTGCCCAGAATTAAGAGGAAAGATTTGACTGATTGCAACCTCGCAAAAAAATGCTAAAGGCAGTATCCCGCCCGATTGCAGCAGTATAGGTCCTCTTTAAACATTTATATTATGGCCTATTTGTTTACCTCTGAAAGCGTTTCAGAAGGGCATCCAGACAAAGTCGCAGATCAGATTAGCGACGCACTTATCGATCATTTTTTGGCATTTGATCCGGAATCTAAAGTCGCTTGTGAAACTTTAGTAACTACGGGGCAGGTTGTGCTGGCCGGTGAGGTAAAATCCCAAGTTTATTTGGATGTTCAAAAGATTGCACGTGATGTTATCAATAAAATAGGTTATACAAAAGGTGCCTATCAATTTGATGGTAATTCATGTGGTGTTTTTTCGGCCATACACGAACAAAGTGAAGACATCAACAGAGGAGTAGACAAGGCCAACAAAGAAGAGCAAGGTGCAGGAGATCAGGGAATGATGTTTGGCTATGCCAGTAAAGAGACAGCTAATTATATGCCTTTAGGGCTAGAAATTGCACACAAAATTCTACTGGAATTAGCCGAAATGCGGCGCGAAGGTACTGATATATCTTATTTACGTCCGGATTCTAAAAGTCAAGTGACCATCGAGTACGACGACGAAAATAACCCTCAGCGGATTGACAGTATCGTCATATCGACGCAGCACGATGACTTTGATGCCGATGAAAAGAAAATGTTGGCCCGAATTCAATCGGACCTAAAGACTATGTTGATTCCTCGAGTCAAAGCCTCAATGACCCCAGAGGTACAAAAACTCTTTAACGATCAAATTACCTACCATATCAACCCTACAGGAAAATTTGTCATCGGTGGTCCTCATGGCGATACCGGTCTCACGGGTCGTAAAATAATCGTAGATACTTACGGCGGAAAAGGAGCGCATGGTGGTGGTGCTTTTTCAGGAAAAGATCCGAGCAAAGTAGATCGCTCAGCTGCCTATGCCACGAGACATATCGCAAAAAACATGGTTGCTGCGGGCGCCTGTGATGAAATTCTTGTTCAAGTGAGCTACGCTATAGGGGTGGCACAACCCGTAGGATTATTTGTCAATTGTTATGGCACAAATCATACTGGTCTTAGCGATGGTGCTCTAGCCCAAAAACTACTCAGCATTTTCGACATGCGCCCCGCTGCTATTGAAGAGCGACTTAAACTGCGCCAACCCATGTATCTTGAAACCGCTGCCTACGGCCATATGGGAAGAACCCCACAGCGTGTTACCAAAGTTTTTGATCGACCTGACGGAAGCCAGAAAAGCATGGAAGTAGATTTATTTACTTGGGAAGAATTGAATTATGTCGATCAGATTCGTCAAGCCTTTGGCCTTTAATTCTATTCGCTAAAGCGCATCAAGCTAATCAATGTAGGGCATCGGAAATAAAGGGCTTTACGCCCTAAAAAGGCCTAATTAATCAAATTTCAGATGAGGATGTAGGCTCTGAAGTTTGGTTATGCGGTTATTGAGTTCTGATAAAAACTCCTGATGTGCCTCAGATGCTGGATGCAGCGGTCTATGGGCCAATCCCTGTTGAATACTGTGTATTTCTTTTAAAAGTGGATCCAAGGAAGCTGCGATCCATTGAGTCTTAAAAAATTCCCAGACTACCTCTTGTCCTTGGTCGTTAGGGTGGATCAAATCACTTTTGTAAAAACGATAATCTCTGAGTTGGTCCACCATAAGTTCATAGGCAGGAAAGTACTTTGGCGGAATCTCATTTTGCTGCTTTGAATTTACAGCGGCATGTAAACCCGAAATTAGATGCGCTTTTCCAAGACTGTTCTCAATAAGACCATCCTTGATATGCCGCACTGGAGAAACCGAAAAAATCAACTGAGCCTTGGGGTTACTTTGGGCCACAACTTCAATAATGGCGTTGACGGCATTTATAGTTTGTTCTGAAGACAATAATTTCTTTTCAAAAAAAGACCCAGGTAGTTTATGACAATTACCCACTATCTTTTGGCTTTCCTTGAATTCATAAGCCCATGAGGTCCCCAGTGTGATCATGATATGTGAGGATTGGGTCAAATGCGAATTGAGCAACTTTAGGTCTGCGTTAGCACGGTCTAAAAGGCCTTGTTTATCTGATCCAGAATATTGGCCATGTAAGGCCAAGAGATAGTAAATACCCTTGTGCTGAAAAAGATCTGACGAATCAAACTCTCGCTCGAATAAGGCCCGTTTGATCAGCGCACTTATGGCTAGAGGATGGAATAAAACGCCCAAAGGATTGAGTCCTACAGGCCATTTATAATAGGCTAATCGCTGACCCACAACCTCTGCAAAGCATGACCCAAGGGCCGTGATACGGGCCGTGGTATCGAGAAGAATCCCAGAGGGTGCTGGCTCGATCTGGGTAAAAAATTTCATTTATGCGAACATTTTGCGCGCCGCACTGAGCGCTTCTTGAAGCCCTTCAGGCCTTTTTCCTCCTGCAGTGGCAAAAAACGCCTGGCCTCCACCCCCACCCTGGATAAACTTACCAAGTTCACGGACAACAGAACCCGCGTTAAGTGATTTACTTTTAACCAAGGTCTCAGAAATATAACAGGTCAATAGTGCCTTACCATCATGATTACTGCCAAAGATCAAGAAAAGATCATCTAGGTTCTGTCCCAAATTAAAGGCTAAATCTTTTTGCGCTGCCGGGTCCAAATCGACCATAGCGGCAATAAAGCGTACCTCACCGATCATCTCGGCACTATCGCGGAGTTGCGCGCCAAGGCTTTGTGCTTTTTCGCGAATAAGTTGATGATTTTGCTTGTTAAGCGCCGATAAATCGTGCTGTAATTTTTCAATGGCCGCGATAGGATCTTGTGCTTGATGCAACAGCCTCTGCACTTGTTTAAAGGCGGAAGCTCGCTCTTCAAAAAAGGCTTTAGCGGCGTGTCCAGTAATAGCTTCAATACGACGGATCCCACTGGCTACTGCGGCTTCAGTGGTAATGATAAAGTGCCAAACATCGGTGGTATTGGCCACGTGGGTCCCACCACAAAGCTCGAGCGATTTACCGAATTTAATCATGCGGACTTTATCGTCATATTTCTCACCAAATAAAGCCATAGCGCCCATGTCAATAGCTTCCTGATAAGACATTTGGCGGAATTCCTCTAAGGGCAATCCATCGCGAATACGGGCATTGACATAATCCTCTACTTGTTGTAATTCTTCATCCGTTAGCTTGGCAAAATGGGCAAAATCAAAACGCAAATAACCACTATGCACCATCGAGCCTTTTTGAGTGACATGAGTGCCGAGTACCTGGCGCAATGCCTCGTGCAACAAATGCGTGGCCGTGTGATTCGAAGCGGCACGCAAACGTTGCTTTTGATCTACCACTGCTGTGTGTAACTGCTCCGGGTGGCGTGGTAAGTTCTTGGCGATGTGAACAATTAAATTGCTTTCCTTTTTGGTGTCAATAATGTAGACTACTTCACCATTTTCAGCCTCGAGATAACCCTTATCACCCACTTGACCACCACTCTCTGGATAAAATGGTGTCTTGTCAAAAACTAGCTGATAGCGCACACCATCTTTTTTGTTTTCCACCTTTCGGTAGCGGGTCAGATGCACGGTTTGACTCAAATGATCGTAGCCCAAGAACTCTTGTGAATCGTTCTCCCGCAATACATGCCAGTCTCCTGTGTCAACTTTAGTGGCCGCACGAGATCGCGTTTTTTGTTTTTCAAGTTCCTGATCAAATTCAGCCTGATCCAAATCAAAACCTCGTTCACGTAGAATAAGCGCCGTTAAATCAATTGGAAAACCATAAGTATCGTAAAGCTCAAAGGCTTTGGCGCCTGAAATAACTTTATCTGAGCTCGTTTTAATGACCCCTTCCAATAAATCAAGTCCCTGCTCTAAGGTTCGCAAAAAAGAAGCCTCTTCTTCTTTGATCACATTATGAATCAAATTCTGCTCTCGAATGAGCTCCGGAAAAGAATCCCCCATCATTTTGGCCAGGGTAGCCACTAATTTATAGATAAAGGGACTATCGGTTCCTAAAAACGTATAGCCGTAACGAATAGCACGTCTTAAAATACGACGAATGACATAACCTGCGCCAGTGTTACTGGGCAATTGACCATCGGCGATTGAGAAGGCCACGGCACGGACATGATCGGCCACTACACGAATAGCGATATCTGTTTTTTCATCCTTGCCATATCGCTTATCGGTTATGGATTCAATAGTTTCAATGAGCGGGGTGAAAACGTCCGTATCGTAATTACTGGTCTTTTGCTGCAAGACCATACAAAGGCGTTCAAAACCCATACCCGTATCCACGTGTTGGGCCGGTAGTTTCTCGAGCGATCCATCCGCTTTGCGATTGAACTGCATGAAGACCAAATTCCATATTTCGACAACCAGAGGGTGGTCTTTGTTGACAAGGGCCGCCCCAGGACTGGTATCACGCTCCTTTTTGGGACGAAGATCAACGTGGATTTCACTGCAAGGTCCGCAGGGCCCTTGATCTCCCATTTCCCAAAAATTATCTTTTTTGTTCCCATCTATGATATGGGATTCATCGACTAAACCACGCCAAATATCATAGGCCTCGGTATCTTTTTCTAGGCCTTCACTTTGGTCTCCCTCAAAAATAGTGACATACAAAGTGGCTTTGTCAATGTTGTATACCTTGGTCAGTAACTCCCAAGCCCATTCAATCGCCTCTTTTTTGAAGTAATCTCCAAAACTCCAATTCCCAAGCATCTCAAACATGGTATGATGATAGGTATCCATACCGACCTCTTCCAAGTCGTTGTGTTTTCCGCTCACCCGAAGACATTTCTGAGTATCAGTTATTCTTTTGTGATCTGCAGTCTTATTCCCCAAGAAAAATTCTTTGAACTGATTCATACCTGCATTGGTAAACATCAAAGTAGGATCCCCCTGAATCACCATTGGTGCGGAGGGAACTACAGCATGCCCTTTGGCCTTGAAATAGTCTAAAAATTTTTGTCGGATTACTGCAGATGTCATATTTCTGTATTCTGGTAGTCAGGATGCTAAGTCTGCCAAACAATTTTTATCTTTGCCTTGCGTTAAACTCAGGAATCACTAGATTTCTTCGCAAAAATAGAACTTTTTAAATTATGTCTAAGGTAAAATATTACTACGACGCGCAAACGCTATCCTATCGCAAAATCAAACCGAAACGCGGGCGTAAAATCGGTCTATTTTTCCTTACCCTAATCGGCATATTTCTCAGTGGGTTTTTGCTGCTACTGGCCTACATCAATATTCCGAGTTTAGAAACCCCTAAAGAGCGTGAGTTACGCCGTGAAATCGCCCAGCTCGAATTACAATACGATTTATTGAACAAAAAAATGGACCAGGCTGAAGTGGTACTGGATCAACTCGCACAGCGAGACAACAATCTGTACCGCACCTATTTTGAAACCAATCCCATACCAGAAGAGCAACGTAAGGCGGGGTTTGGCGGGGTAAATCGCTACCGAAATCTTGAAGGATTTGACCATTCTGAGCTTTTGCGATCCACAAGTGAGCGCCTGGATGTGCTGACCAAACAAATTGTGGTTCAATCGCGTTCTTTGGATGAGATTGCCCGTATGGCTGCCACCAAAGAAAAACTCTTGGAAGCTATTCCGGCGATTCAGCCAGTGAATAATGAAGACCTTACCCGTATGGCCTCAGGTTTTGGGTATCGTCGCGATCCTTTTACCAAGGCGCGAAAATTCCACTACGGCATGGACTTCACTGCCCCACGCGGGACGCCAATTTATGCGACCGGAGATGGCATAGTAAAACGAGCGGACAATCGCTCTTCAGGTTTTGGTAAACATATTCGTATTGATCATGGATTTGGTTATGTGAGCATTTACGCCCACCTGTTTAAATACAATGTAAGTCGTGGCCAAAGAGTAAAACGTGGCGACTTGATTGGCTTTGTGGGCAGCACAGGGCGTAGTGAAGCCCCACATTTACATTACGAAATTCACAAGGATGGCCGCCGCATTAATCCCATTAATTTCTACTACGGTAACCTGACCCCCGAGGAGTATGCCAAAATGCTGGCCTTATCACAACAAGAAAACCAATCTCTGGATTAATGCATGTTAATTTGCCCGATAAACGCTATTACAGCATAGGCGAATTGGCCAAGGCTTTTGAGGTCAACACTTCATTAATTCGCTTTTGGGAGAAGGAATTTGATCAGCTCCAGCCCAAAAAAAACGCCAAAGGGAATCGAAAATTCACCCCTGAGGATGTCAAGAATCTCGCCCAAATTTACCACTTGGTAAAGGAAAGAGGCTTTACTCTAGAGGGCGCTAAGATTCACTTAAAAACTCAAAAAAGACAATCTGAGGATTTCGATTTGATTCAAAAACTCGAGTCAATTAAAGCACAACTATTGCGTATTAAAGAGCAGCTCTGAGTTTAAAGTGACTGAGCGAATTAAATGCAGTGACTATCTGGGTCCTAAAAATTGCTTATAAGCTCTGTTATTCGTTTCTGCCCAGTAACGGTAACCCAAATCGTTAAAGGCCATTTGAAGAATTCTGCTTTCATCCTTTTCAGCGTGGAAACCAACCAGTACTCGTCCGTAATCGGCGCCATGATTTCGGTAGTGAAAAAGACTAATATTATATTGATCCCCTAATACTTCCAGAAATTTAGCTAAGGCCCCGGGGCGTTCTGGAAACTCAAATCGATAAATCAATTCGCTTTTTGTTTGCCCCAAAGAACGTCCACCAACCATGTATCTTATATGTAATTTAGCCATTTCATTATCGGTCAAATCCTCTACCTCGTATCCCTTTTCAGACAAATTATGCAATAAATTTTGAAGATCATTTCCGCCAGATTCTACCGAAATTCCTGCAAATACTCTGGCTTGGTCTGGGTTTGAATAACGATAATTGAATTCAGTGATATTTCTTGTGCCTATAGCCGAACAAAAGTTTTTGAAAGCACCTGGAACCTCAGGAATTATAGCACTAATAATTGCTTCGCGCTTTTCTCCAAATTCAGTACGTTCCGAAATATAGCGCAAACGATCAAAGTTAGTATTTGCCCCGCTGACCACTGCGAGTAATGTCTTGTTTTTGAGCTCAGATTCCTTCAATAATTTCTTAATTCCTGCAAGTGCAAGCGCTCCAGCAGGTTCAGCAATGCCGCGAGTGTCCTCAAAAATATCCTTTATGGCAGCACAAATTTCATCACCATTGACTGTAATCACGCCATCAATTGTATTTTCTATCAGTTTAAAATTTTCTTGACCAATTTGCGCCACAGCACATCCTTCGGCAAATAAACCAACCTCCTTTAGCCTCGCACGACGTCCGGTTTTCATGGCCAACTCCAAACAGGCTGCATCATCAGGCTCAACTCCATAAATTTTAGTTTCTGGCCAATAATGTCGCAAAAAAGTAGCCATACCTGCCAGTAATCCCCCGCCACCAACCGGAATAAAAACTGCATCAGGGGCCTCGCTAAGTTGTTGGGTCAGTTCTAAACCAACTGTTCCCTGACCAGCAATGACATAAGGATCATCATAGGGTGGTATATAAATCATTCCCTCACTGGCCACTATTTGTTTGGCATGGTCAACAGCACTTTCAAAAGTATCTCCATGTAAAATAACGGAAGCACCATGACTTTGAACAGCCTCTACCTTAATTCGCGGTGTTGTCTTTGGCATAACTATTACCGAAGGAATACCCAGAAAAGATGAGGCCAAGGCCACTCCTTGAGCGTGATTACCTGCAGAGGCGGCAATGACACCACGATTCAATTCTTTCCGGGGTAGATTTACCATTTTATTAAAAGCCCCACGACACTTGAATGAAAAAATAGGTTGTAGATCTTCACGTTTTAACAAGATATCATTGCCAAGCTTTTTACTGAGGAATCTTGCCTTATCGATCGGTGTTTTTCTGGCTACATCATAAACGCGTGCCTCCAAAATTCCTTTGACATATGACTCGAACATTGTATTTTATTTATTTCTTACGGATATAGACCGTAATAGGGACCCCATTAAAATCAAAATGCTCTCGAAGCTTATTTTCCAAAAAGCGCTTGTAAGGGTCTTTTACGTATTGAGGTAAGTTGGCGAAAAAAGCGAAACTCGGATAAGGGGTAGGCAACTGGGTGCAAAACTTAATTTTGACGTATTTACCTTTCATCGCAGGCGGTGGTGTGGCCTGAATAATGGGCAACATTACCTCGTTTAGCTGACTGGTTTTGACTTTTTTACTTCGATTTTCATAGACTTGAACCGCAGTTTCTATTGCTTTAAAGATGCGTTGTTTCGACACAGCACTCATAAAAACTACTGGAACATCAACAAAGGGCTCACATTGCTTTTTAATGTACTGTTCCATTTCCTTGGTGGTCTTGTTGTCTTTTTCAACAAGGTCCCATTTGTTGGCCAAGATCACGATACCTTTGTTATTGCGCTGGGCCAACCAAAAGATATTTTGCACTTGACCATCAAATCCTCGTGTTGCATCAAAAACTAAAAGCACGACATCACAATGTTCTATAGCGCGAACGCTGCGCATGACACTGTAAAATTCAAGATCCTCTTTAACTTTACTTTTCTTGCGGATTCCTGCCGTATCGACAAGATTAAAATCAAATCCAAAGCGGTTGTACTGAGTGTCGATACTGTCTCTCGTGGTCCCGGCGATATCCGTTACAACAAAGCGATCTTGACCAATAAGTGCATTGATAAAAGATGATTTACCTGCGTTAGGACGACCCACCACAGCAAAGCGCGGTAATTCTGACTCTTGAGCTTCTGAATTTTCTGGAAGAGCTGCGGCGACGGCATCTAATAAATCGCCCGTTCCACTTCCATTAATACTCGAAATAGTAAAGTACTGATCAACCCCTAATGAATAAAATTCAACAGCATCTTGCTCGCGATTAGCGCTATCTACTTTATTGACCGCCAGAAAATATGGCTTTTTACTGCGTCGTAAAAGCTGGGCTACTTCCTGATCCATCCCAGTCACCCCATGACTCACATCGACCATAAAAATAATCACATCAGCCTCACCAATAGCTAACTCGACCTGTTTGTCGATTTCTGCTTCAAAAATATCATCGCTACCCACGACATAACCGCCTGTATCTATCAAAGAAAAGCTCTTTCCGTTCCAATCACTTTTTCCGTAATGACGATCGCGAGTTACCCCACTCACGGCATCCACAATAGCTTCACGTCTTTGGATCAAGCGATTAAAAAAAGTGGATTTTCCTACATTAGGACGTCCAACGATAGCAACAATACTCATAATATAAAATTGGCCACAAAGTTAGTGGATAAAAACTTAAGAAATCCGCATGTACAAGTTTTTAAGTCGCTGTCAATGGCCCTTTTAGGGGTTATTGAGCGTCATAGCCAAATCGGCGGAGTTGTTTGGGGTCATTGCGCCAATTTTTATTGACCTTAACCACTAATTTTATGAAAATCTGTTTGCCGAAAAATTGTTCGAGGTCCTTGCGCGCCTTGATTCCTACCCATTTTATAGGCTGGCCTTTATGCCCAATAATGATACCTTTTTGTGTTTCCCGTTCTACCATAATTACGGAGCGGATACGAATGATCTCATCATCTTCAAAAAATTCCTCGGTATCTATTTCTACGGCATATGGTATCTCTTTTTTATACTGAAGTAAGATTTTCTCACGTATGATTTCATTGACAAAAAATCGCTCGGGCTTGTCGGTCAACTGGTCTTTTGGGTAAAATTCTGGAGACTCGGGAAGCAAAGCCAAAATGCGCTGAAAAACCTCAGTTACCCCAAAATTTTCCATAGCTGAAATACCAAAAACCTCAGCATTGGGAACCTTTTCTTGCCAATAAACCAATGCCTCCTTGAGCTTGTCTTCATTACCTAAGTCAATTTTATTGAGCAAAAGTAATACTGGAATCTTGGCCTTATTAATGCGTTCAAAAAAAGCCTCATCCTTCAGGTCCTTTTCGCCAAGTTCCACCATATAAATTAGGACATCTGCATCGTCAAAAGCCGATTTTACAAACTCCATCATATGGGATTGCAAGGCATAGGCCGGCTTAATGATCCCAGGGGTATCACTAAAAACCGCCTGGAAATCCTCTCCATTGACAATGCCTAATATTCTGTGACGTGTTGTTTGTGCTTTACTGGTGATGATCGATAACCGCTCTCCGACAAAAGCATTCATAAGGGTACTTTTGCCGACATTGGGATTTCCGATAATATTGACGAATCCAGCGCGATGGGCCATAAAGAAAATTTTGACAAAGTTACATCAAGTTTCTTTAGCGCTTGTAGCCTCCTTTAATCAATACTCTTTTTGGGTTGCGCGCTACATTGTAGAGCCCCCAATGTTTTTCGGGTTCGGCCGGATCATCAGAGCCTTTCCATGGTTCATCAAAGGCCTCAAACCAAAAAACCAGTACCTCAGACTCACGAGCCCAACGATTAAGCGCTTGATAATAGGTCTTTTGTGCCATTGGATGGGCAAAATGCACCGGTATTCCCTTTCCGTTGGCCATGGTTGGCCAGCCTGCCTCAGTTATAACCACAGGTTTATTCGGATACTTTTGGGTTATTTTACTAAAGTCACTTTGGGTGACGCCAAGGGCCTTGTCGATTTCTTGATACTCCCATACGGGATAGGTGTGGATTGAGATGAAATCTACATGCTCCACAAGAGGCGCCAAAACCTCTAACCAAGGCACGTAGTTATCACAGACTGTGACGGGCTGAGTGCACTTGGCTTTGACCATTAAAATATACTCCTTGATTTGTAACACATCAACCAAATGATCAGTCCAAGAAACACAAGCTTCATTGCCTACAGCCAAGGCAAAAATACGCTCCGGATATTGGTTTGCAATCTGAATCAAATCACGGACTTGCTGCCGATTTCTCTTTGCGTTCGCTTTTAATACCTCGGGGGCGTAAATCCCCGAATCCCAACCGCAATTCGGATTGTTCAACTCGGCCTCCAAATAAGCACCCATCATTACTTTTAGAGGAATACTCTCTTTTTCAAGCACTTCGAGCACCATTTTTGTATGGTTGTCGACGCTATATAGTCGGATATAAGAAAAATGCTGAGCCACCAAAAGCAAGTCTTGTTTGACCTCTTGCTCTGTGGGAATGGGTCCTCCCGGAAATTGATTTTCTCGATAACCAGAATAACACACTCCTGGCCCAGCATCAATGGAAAAAAATTGATCGTAATGCAAGGCAAAAAATTCTTAGACGATGAAGGTACGGATTAAAATTTTAGTTGCTCATGCTGATCCCAAAGACCCCAATAAGCGCCTACTGCGCCCTCTGCATCTACTTTCCATGACTCATCAAAGGCAGCAAAATAAAACATTTCAATGCCTTCGGTCTGAGACCATGTTTGTGCATTAATAAAATACTTTAAAGCGTTTTCATAACCAGGAACTGCAGCTCCGAGAGCTTCTCCCTCACTAGGCCAACCTGTTTCCGTAATGATTACCTTTTTACCAGGAGCCGCAGCCTGTGCTTGATAATACATTTGCTTCATATAAAGCAATGAGTAATCAATACCACAGCCTTCCCAATACGGATAACAATTGGCTAAAATCACATCGCACGCCTCGGTGATTTTTGGACGATTTGTGAATTCATAATAAGCATCGACATAACCCACAGGAATCTTTGGCAATAACTCTTTGACGCGATTGATGTAATCAATAAGATCCTGCTCTGGCATCTCTTTGCGGTACATCACTTCATTACCAACTGCTGCAACATCTACATAACCTTGATTGGCCAAAGCCACTAAGGCCTCGATTTCCTCTTCATTTTTTTCAAGATCATCCCCGAGCCAGGCCCCAACTAAAGTTTTAAATCCATATTCCCGAGCCAATACGGGAATCTGCTCATTTCCTTCGGTACAGGAAAAAACGCGAATCCATTTGGTGTAAGGTTGTAATAAGGCTAATTTTCTTCTGATTTGCACCTCTGAAATTGGATCTCCTGGTTTTTGTGTTCCTTCATAGGGGCTAAAACATATTCCGTGCATTTTTTCATTGAGCAACACCCGACTTTGACCTTGTAATCCCTTTCGATCTAAAGCATTGACCTGGACTCCG
Organism: Flavobacteriaceae bacterium; assembly: GCA_038132955.1. Taxonomy (GTDB): domain Bacteria; phylum Bacteroidota; class Bacteroidia; order Flavobacteriales; family Flavobacteriaceae; genus BACL21. Next base: position 13,094 of record JAYPSJ010000005.1, on the reverse strand, counting down.
GCCAAAGACATCATCTTTTCTTTTCTGTACGACATGAATTATTATTTAAATTTCTATTTATGAATTTTTTCTTTTTTCTAATTGTGCTTTAATCTCTTGTGCTTTTTCTTCTGTAATATCATAGCTCTTCATGATCCAAATAGCCCCTATAACCCCTGTAATGGGTAGCAATGTATAGAAGAGACGCATTCCCGTAACTGCAGATTCGGTCACGTTTTCAGCATCAAATCCAACTACAGATAGAATAAATCCTCCAAGAAGGGCTGCTATTCCAAAACCTAATTTTACCATCCACCAGTAGACGGCCCCCAAAACCCCTTCACGGCGTTTGCCCGTTTGTAGCTCATCTAAGTCACAGACATCGGCAGTCATACTCATCATAATGGTAAACAAACTCCCTATTCCAAATGAATGAAACGGTAAGGCAAACAAAAACAAGTATGGTTTTCCAGGAACAAACAAAAACCAAAATAAAATATACCCGACAATGGAGATCAATTGAGAGATGATAAAAGCTTTCTTTTTACCCATTACTTTGGACATCCTTGTGATGATTGGAATGACTAAAAAGGTGGTAACCAAGGCACCAACGGATCCATGCATGGCGGGCCAATTTCCTGCACTGGCCGGATCACTGTTAAAGAGATAATGCACAATGATTAAAAAGGTGTATGCGGCGATAACATTAAATGAATTGAAAATCAAAAAGGTTGCCCCGGCAATTTGGCGGAATTGTGGGATCTTAAAGGCTTCAAAAGCCGAAGTAAAAATTCCTTTGATACTTTTTAAAACATGGGGTGCGCTAATGGGTAAAAAGTCTGTGCGGTCCAACGTCGATTTACTTTTAAGGAAAATGGCAGGGACCAGCGCAAATAATGTACAGGGAATTGCCACCCAAATCGATAAATCGCGAACTCCTTGATCTGCCCCTTCTGGAAACCACGAAGGATCGTATAAAATAACCCAAAACCAGGGCGCAATAACCCAGGCCCATTGGCCAATAAATTGAGCAATAGCCATAATTTCTGTACGCTCATGAAAGTCATCACTGATTTCGTAACCCATAGCGACATAGGGCACACTAAAAATAGTAAGGCCCAGATAAAAGACTAGTGACCAACTCAAAAAGTAAATAAAATTGTATACAATTCCATCGTCTTTATGTAGTTGCCACATAGCCACATAGGCCAGACCCATAATTAAAGCACCGATAAGCACGTATTGTCGTCTGCGGCCCCACTTTGATTTCGTATTGTCTGAAATAAAGCCCATTATGGGATCAGTTAATGCATCAAATATTCGAGGTACAAATTGTATGATACCCCATAAGATGGCGGCAAAACCCAAGTCTTGTACCAAAACGATAATAAAAACCCCCAAAGCGGCGGGAAACATTTGATTAGCGAGCATACCAAAACCAAAAGCAATCTTTTGGCCCATTGAGACACTCTTTTTCGGCATTGATTTCACATCTGTCATAGTCTTAGTCTTTTGTTAGTTGTTTATTATAATGGTCTGTATCGCTTGGGGCTTTAAATCCGCGCGATGGATTTGATCGATTACTTTAATTTGAATGTGTTTAGGCTCCTTTGTCGGATTAAATAAGACCACCACATAACTATTTTCATCGGCTTTAATGGCGGTGGCCATTATATCCTGGTCGGTACAAGTGTGCTGTATCACTACAAATCCTGGTCGGATAAATTTGCTGAAATGACACATCACATAATACAGTGGGGTAAAATAGATTGCGTCTTGATCTGGGTCTACAAGAACTGGCGCTACACACCAGTTTTCAAACCAATTTGGTCCTCCTTGTCGATCCAACACCATATTCCAATCAATCCATCCGTCAACCCAATGATTTAAACATCCTATAATGTCCCTAGCATATCGGTGTACAGGTGCGTATTTAGGGTGTAAATATTTTTTTTCAGGCTCGCGCCATCTGTAACCCCAATCCGTGGCCTCTTCACGCCAATACCAATGATCATCTTCCCAAACAGGAATCTGAGCATCGCAACATGCTTCGGTTTGGATTAAATACTTATTCGGGGCAGCAATATGGGCCCGATCAAGTGCCTCTGGAAAATAATCATAAGTACTTTCGTACCAGTGGACTGCAGTACCGTCAAAGTATTGACCGTTTTCTGGATTTTGATACATTACCGAAACCCATTGATCCAGGCCTTCACGATTTTGATCATAGCCCAAAATCTTTAAATGCTCTAGTCCAGATTCAGCCAGTACTGGTCCTAAATGATCTCGAACAAAAGCAGTCATTTCCTCGGGTGAAAAATGCATGCTCTCCCAGTTACCTCCATTACCATGGGGCTCATTTTCTACTGTGAATCCCCAAAGCGGTATTCCCTCTTTGGCATAGGCATGAGCATATTTAGCAAAAAACTGAGCCCAAGTCAAAGAATATTCAGGTAACAAATTGCCACCGACCCATGAGTTATTGTCTTTCATCCATGGCGGTGCTGTCCATGGCGAGGCAATGAGCTTAAAACCATCTTCAGAACACTTTAATGCCGCCTTGATCATCGGAATTAGGTAATCGCGATCGTGTTCTATATCAAAATGGGTGAGATTTTTGTCTCCGGCCACCGGGGCATAGGAATACTGTCTTCGAGAAAAATCACATGAATTCATATGTGTTCTCGTTAATGAATAGTTTGCCCCTTCTGCAGAAAAATAAGCCTGAATAAGTGCTTGCCGCTTAGATGGACTCATTTGATGCACCAAATATGAGGTAGCATCTGTAAACGAACCTCCAAAACCAGTAATAGTTTGGCGCTCGCAATCAGGCAATAAAACGAGTTCCACAGAGCCTTTCTCTTCGCGCTGTGCCCAAAGCGCTATTTGACTTTGGCTTACACGATTAAAGTTTCCTCCAGACCTAGAGGTCTCAAACACTTCAATTTTTAATCCTGCTTTAATTATTTTCATTTCTACATCACTCATGCACTTACCAAATTCATTATTCAGATTCCTGATAGGCCTTAAACATGGATTGAATTACGGCATAAACCTCCTTTGTATTGCGATCAATATCCACAATACCCCAATATTCTTCATTGGCCGTTGCATCATAAGGCACTCCACTACTACCGGGAGCCCAACCTCCAACGTCTTGAGATTCTGGATTACCTGCTTTCCACCATCCATCTGTAAAAGAAAAAATTGCCACTCCAGCAGAGCGTGTTTGAGGTGTTAAAATCTGGGAAAGCATCTTGGCCAAAGCATCGGCTTGTGCCTTTTGGTTTTTCCCCTGCTCATACCCCAATTTAGCAGTAGTCATATAACTGTCTGCTCCTAGTTCTGAAAAATATACCGCCTTATCGCTGAGACGGTTAAAATCCTCGAGTGCCTTGTGAGATTCGTCCCATCTATAAACGTTAAGCCCCCAGAGATCTAATTCGTTTAATTGCTCAATTACCTCTTTTGTGGGTACCTCTCCATGAGCTGAAGCTACAGGATGCTCAGAATCAGTTTTATGAATTTCTGTTATTGCCTGTGCGGCGGTCGAATACCATAAATCCAAGGAGCCACCAAACCACTCTGGATGATAATTGTACTCATTACCCAATTCCCACAGCAATATGGCAGGATGTTCTTTAAACTTACGGACATAATCTAGGTAAGTGCCAGAACGCAAATCGTAGCGCCCTTGTTGATTGTATCCAAAGCTCACAATAACACGTATACCAGCCTTGAAAATTTCATCCAAAACTTCTTCTGAATCAATTGGCTCATACACGCGAATGGTATTGATTCCTGCTTGGCGCATAAGATCTAGATCCTGGGTCAGGCGCTCAAAACTTCTTTGGGTCTGCCCCTTGGCCACTGGATGATAACAAACCCCTTTAATGAAATAGGAGCCTTGATTTGTCTTAAGCCTGGCTTGCTCAACCCAAACTTTGTTGGACTGAGATTGAACGCCGTCTTTGCAACCCACCATAAAAAGGACCACTGCAAAAATGAGAGTCATGTATGATTTTTTTATTGTCATCATCTCTTTAAATCATTCGGCGGTAATAGATTGTTGTTGAGGTCCTGGAATCGCTAAGTGTTCAACCAATAATTCCATATTCCCGTTATAGGTTTTTTCAATTCCTTTTCCATCACGAGTCAATCCTTTAAATACATCTTGGTCTACTAAAGACCATAAGGCGTACTTGGCTTGTCCAACTGAGGTAAAGAGTCCGAAATGATTTTCAGAATCTGATGGATTTGCTGCACTTTTCCAGGGCTCATCAAAAGCCTCAAAGAAAAAACAACTGATGTTGGCCTTTTGAGTCCAAGCCCTCATTGCCTTGTAAAACTGAGCCTGCTTATACTCGTCGGCCGCTCTTGAGCCCTCAGGTCCATAAAGCCCGTCTGAACTGCTCGCCCATCCTGTTTCTCCAATATGCATGGGTTTTTCTACACCAATACTCTTGAGATATGCAGCAACCTGAGCAAACTGATTTTGACTGTACTCAATTGCATGATCCATAAGCTCGGCACTGGCTGAAAATTTTAATTCCTTGCTGATCCCAGTCGTTTCGTTAATGGAGGTCGCCGCAGTTGTGTCCAAATCCGAAAGATTATAATACCAAAAAGAAGGATTGTAATGGGTGTCGTGAAATGGATAGGTATGTAGCGAAATATAATCTACAGCTCTAATAAGCGCATTGAGGTCCTCATTATGGTATTCTGAGCCGCCGCCACCCCAAGAGGCAAAATTATCAGAACTTGTAATCCATAAATCTGAAGGTAAGGCTCCCTTCTTTTTTAAATCTTGAAGGTAGTTCACCCATCCAAGAATAACTTTAGGAGTCACAAAGTATGAAGCGGCCCAATGGACCATGGCCTCATTACCCACAGCAATAACTTTTATAATATGTGGATATTCTTTAGCTAATGCTGCCGCCCGATCAATTTCGCCTTTATTGGCCGGATAATTTTCTTGATTATGATCTGGTGATTCAGTCCATGCGCCTGCACAATCAATCCAAGAACCTAACATAACGTACATCTCAAAACTCGGATCAGTCTCTTGTATTTGATCGATAGCTTTAACGACATTAGTAGCATGAGGAAACTGCATATTATAGGTGCGCAAAAAACGAATACCCATAGCATGCATGATGCGTAAATCCTCTTTTAATTGTTCGATACTAGGTTGCTCTTGTCGCCCTAATCCGCGATAACCCCCGTATGAAATTGCAGGATATTCAGGATTGCCTAGAATTTCAGAAGCACTTTTATGGTGCATAACTTTATCTTGTTTTTGATTCAATCCACAAGCCACTAAACCCGTTGCCAAAACTGCAGCGTATAGCAGTTTGCCTCCTTGTTGGAGTGCTTTCTTAGACAACAAAAAGCTTATTCTTGCTTGTGATTTAATCATTCTTTTGTTTTGTTTTTTTGCGATCTAGCAAATCACGGTCACTTGAGCAACACGATGACTGCGTTTAAAAATAGCTTGACTCAGTTCAACAGTTAGCGTAAGTCCAGAGATTGAGACTTCACTTCCATCGGTAATGTTTACCTTCAGAGATGGAGACACACCGCGTAAATGCACCACAGGCACTTGACATACCGTGTAGGCCAAACTCTGTTCTGGTAAATCAATAACTCCTGTTTTTTGAGTTACATCTACAAATTTAAATTGGGCCGGTGCCGTCAAAAACTCCGACTCTGGCAGTAGGGCTCGATCAAAACTCAATTGACCGTTAGCTACACGTACTCCAAGCTCGCCAAAACGACAAAGCAAATCTTCTTTTACTTGGCCAGTCATACCCGGTTGTTGTGCCCCTTTTCCTCCAGGAGTATGGGAATAAGGATCTGTCGGAAATGCTCCGTAAAGTTCAGGAGATTTATGGGCCCCGATTCCTGCATTAATTTCGAAATAATGATCGTATAATCGACCGACTATTTTTCGATCTATGTTTTGGGCAGCTGCAAACTTTATAACCTCGAAAACTGCTAAGCGCAATTTTGATACCATATGCCAATAGATAGATCCAAGACCTTCATAACCAAAGAAGGTTCCTGAGCGACCAGTAAAAGATTTATGGTTAAAAATCGATTCGTAAATGTTTTCAATGTGTTTCCCCTCCTGTTCTACTAGCAATTGATATTCCTCTGGCAAATTGGCTAGTGCCGTACGCAAATAATTAACATTATTAAAATTGCCATTAAAATGATAGCCTCCCAAACAATCCTTGGTCACAATTTCCATATTGCCTTCTGATGCCAACTGAGATAAAAGCTTGGAGCTCGCTAATGTCTGATCATCAATATTGTTTTTCTTTAAAAAGCGCGGTAATGTCTTATCGGGATATAACACATAACTGTATTGATCCTCTCTAAACAATGCACTGGACTTGAGAGCATCTAGTACTTCCAAACTTTGTTCGGCCGAGAGATAACCTGAACTCAAAGCAGCCACTTGACCCTCAAGCATTTCAGGTAAGTATGTAATGGCGATGCTGTTATCATCGACAACCGTCATTAAATTATAGGCATGGTATAAGTTATCATTGCGTTTGTTGGCCTCTATTGAATGGTGTAAATGGGACAAGGCCAAATCAATAAATTCCGCCAAATCACTGAGTAACATTGGGGACTTCTTGCCTGAAAAATCCTCATCATAAATTTTTTGACGATAATCGCTGGCAGGCATCCCAAGTCCGTCTAGAATACTTTTTCGCTGCTGATCTGATATGGGCTGAGCAAGGCTATCATTGAATTTGGCTAATGTTGCTTTCATCTGGGTATAGCACTGCAAAAGTTCGTCTGAAATAGCCACTTCATTATGCTCAGTTTGTGCTAAGATATCTTTAAAAAATACCAGGAAGCGCCGCAAATAATAAAGCGTCACCATGGAGACTCCATTACCTACTAATGCATTGTTAGCGTCATTCCACTCGGGACGTTGGGTATTCATCCAAATCCCGGCCTCAGGAATAAAATTCGATAATTTGGCCAAGGTTGTAGCCATAATTTTTTCGATGAAATTGACTTTATAAATTAAGACGTTCGTTTCTCTTATAAGCGCCCCATCTCCACCTATTTCCTCTTTTTTGAACTGTATTTTTGTCTCTCTCTCATGGTCAAATTCGATAGTGTTTTTTGGATCCTTCAATAAGTCAGTATAGGGTTTTATGCGATAAGGCACATTAGCATATACAAATGAATTCTCCGTAAAATATGTCTCTAGTTTTTCCGGGGAGTAAGCCTTTAAAAACTCTAAGAATTTTAATAAATAGATGATTTGATGATCGCCCCAATAACCAATGTAAGACCAAGGGTTATCCGGCTCTATGGTCTCCCATTCAAAACCATCTTTAAATACGCGATAGGGATTATAACCATCAAAGGTTGTGGCATTGAGGAATTTGAAAATCATACCCTCAATAAATTCAGGATAAGCATGGGCCAAGGCTTCCCAATTTTGAAAAATATCACGCCAGTTTCCCTGATAATCAAGAATCTTTGATCCATCGTCTTCATTGCGCAGATTGATAGAGAATTTATTCCAAGGGCGACTTGGATCTCCATGTCGACGACTGAACTTTAACGGAAGATACTCGGCACACAAACGCTGAAAATTCAAATCCTCGTCTTTTTTAGACGCGTTTTGTAAAAAAAACAAATCAAATTGCTTTGGCCAAGTAGCCATTTGATCCTCTTTTTTAAAGTATACCTTGTGATTCGCGCGCTCTATATAGGCCATGAAGTCGGTGCGATCTATCTTGTAATTATCGTCAAAAATTCCACCACGCATGACATTGAACATCGTATTGGCAAAGTGTCGAATGTTACGACGTCGGTCCGCAGTGAGTTGTAGTCCGTCACTGGCAGCAATAAGAGCGATCAATTGATCGGTTCCATTGGCTATATCTTTTGTTAACTCTCGTTGTAATTGCTCGGGTGTTTTCAGGGATTCTCTAAGGCCTATCACGTCGCTCATACCCTGGCTTAAGTTAGCAACCATGGACCATTCTTGGTTTGAACCAGCCCTTAATTCAAAAGACTCGACAATAAAATAAGCACCACGTTCGGCCTTAACATCATCCTCCGTCACTACGGTACCGCCTGACCTAAAGGAATCGATCTGTTTGGCCGACAACAATACAGTAGGTTCATTTAAACCTAGTGACCAGACAACATTAGCCTTTAATGCCTCACTCGGTTCGGCTTTATCCGATATAATGGCACTCAAAGCATATAGCCCAAGATTGCCCGTTTCAAGTTCACATTTTTTGTAAGCATCAACCAAATTACTACTGCTGGCTTGCAATCCATCGGGCACTCCATAAGGCAAAATATTTTGTATCCCATCAAGCACACTAACATTTATATTGATTGATGAAAGAGACGTCAAAGTCGCCCGCCGCACAAAACCAAAACGCTCACTTGTGGACCATTCATAACTAAAGTTGAGCTCAAGGTCATGGTTAATCTCTTCAAATATCAACTTATTACCATATACATTTTTGTATAAATTGCGCTGGATTCGATACACTCCAGAATAGCGTTCAGAAAATGGCTCCCACAGTAATCGACGATCGGTTTCTTCAACTAAAATAAGTGTCTTGCTACCTGTATACTCATAAGATTCGGTAATTTTATCATCCGTGTAATAGGGAAAAAGCGCGTGGTCACTGTTAATGCGTCCTGCAGATAAACCCCCAGTACTTGAAATAAACATCCAATGATCTGAATGACTCACTAAACTCATGAAAAATGGACGCATTTTATCCGCATTACTTATTTTGTAATACGTCTGCCCATCAATAGTGATTTCGGTTCCTTGTATTTCTTTTCGATCGTGATGATAGGGTTGATTCCCAAGGTATATGGCTTTATTTTCTTTAATAGAATTCATTACAAGTTTCTGGTCTTAAGAGTATAAATTTTGGTCGCCGATTTCTCCTATGTGAAAAGGGCACATAATGAGGTCAAAATAGTATAATTTTAATGCTCAGGGAAATAAAAAAACTATACAATAAGTATACAAATCATTGCAACTCGAAAATTCGCCATTCTTAAAATTCAGAAATAATCTCAGTATTTAACTGATTTTCAGAATTATGTAAATAAAATGAAAGAGACTTAAAAATAGTTGACAATTAGCTCGACTACAACTTAAGCTACAGCACACATTTATTAAAGGAAAACATTTGCTTAGAACTAAATGCCCACTTTCATATTAAATTCTGATCCAAGGTTGATGATTAAGGCATAATTTTAACCTCAACATGGCATAATGGCCAGATTGTAGAAAAAAATACAGACTCAATTAAGTTGAGTCATGTTCCATTATTGCACTTTTTTGAAGCCGTAGGTATTTTGCCCGACAAAATCAGTAGGGAATTTTTCATCACCGGGGAATCCTAATTCGATAGTGCCACTATCTTCAGGAATATAATCAGTTTTAAAGATATAATCCCAAAGGCTGAGACTAATCCCAAAATTAACCCCAAATTTCCCATCAGGCAAATGATATGCATGGTGATATAAATGCATCACTGGATTATTGAAGACATACTTCAACGGGCCCCAAGTCACCTTTATATTCGCATGGTTAATATGACCAATGGAGATCGCAATAAAGTGAACGATGTATGCTTGCTCGGGCTCAAAACCAAAGAGAATCATCACCCCAAAAGTTTTCAAAGGCTTATAAAGAATATTTTCCATCCAATGGTAACGCAGATGCGCCGCAAAACCCATTTCTTTCACACTGTGATGAACTTTGTGGAATTGCCATAGGAAGGCATATTTGTGTAATAAGGTATGGGTGAACCATTGAACAAAGTCAAGCACCACGAAAAACAATAAAAGTTGAGTCCACATTGGCCAGCCTGATGGATCGAAAAGAGCCAGTGATTTATCCGTGATTCCGATATCTGCAAAACCAAGTTGTAACAGTTTATAAAATCCACTTATGGCAACCGAAAAAATGAAGAAATTAAAAAACATATAAAATCCATCAAGCCAAAAGTCCTTTCGAAAAATTGACTGATCCTTACGCCAAGGAAATACAATTTCTAAGACCCAGACCATAAGTGAAATAGCAATAAGTCCATAAAAGTAATTGGTATACCAAGGAACGTCAAACAATATTGATTTCCAAGTCCAGTCTAGAGTTCCAAAAAAGGCATTGATAAAACCGTCAATATATTTTTCCATAGCACATTAAAATATTGTCGTTATACTGTCTTTTGTTTTAGGGTAATTTTCAAAATGAGACCATTCTGTCCATGACCCATCATAATTTTTTACATTTTTATAGCCCAATAACTCAGTCAACACGAAGGTCGTGTGGGCGGAGCGCACTCCCGAATGACAATAGGCCACAACCGCCTGATTTTTATCGGGGATTACCTGAGTATAAATTTTTTCTAATTCCCGTTTGCTTTTGAATTTTTTATCTCCCGAGTAATTCACACAATCCGCCCAATCCATAAGCAGACTTCGCGGAATTCTTCCTGCTGTTTTTGCTCCTGATTTTTGTTGGGCACCCGTGTACTCATCCATCGTCCTGGTATCAAAAATTACCGGAGGATTAATTTCATTTACAAAGGTCAACATTTCCTCCTTATTTACATACAAACTCATAGGAGATATATCGGGAAGACTAAATTCACCGGTCTGAGTAATAGTTGATTCTATAGTCAATTCGCCTCCAATTTCATTCCAAGCCATCAAGCCACCGTTGAGAATTTTTAAGTTCTCAAAACCATAATTTTTAAGAACCCACCAAAGTCTGGCAGCATCGCAAGAGGCAACATTGTCATAAACAATTACCGTATCATCATTGTTAATCCCATTGGCACTAAACAAGGATTCTAACTGCTGCTTCGAGCATATCATGCCTTTGTAAGGATAGGAGGCATCCTCGATATCTGAGCGCCAAATATTTACAGATCCCTTAATATGTCCCTCATTGTATTCTTTTTCGCGACCAAAATGAACGATTTTGATATTCGGCTTATCGAGTATTTCTTGAAGCGCTTCTGCTTCAATTAGATGGGTCGTGCTAAAATATCCTTGATGTTGCTCTGTTCCAACGGCATCAGAAGATGTACTCCCCGGCTTGCCTTTATCCTGACAAGATAATACGTTGAACGCTAAAGCAAGAAACAAACTAGTTTTCCAAGTCATACCATTCAATATTTTCTAAATAAACACGACGTCCTTTTTTCTTAATGGGGTAATTAGTAACCAAGTAATTGATGATAATTTCTTCATTTCCACCTAATTCCCACAAATTTTGAGTCTCTTGCATCCAATCAATAGTCGCGGCCCAACGTGCCGCATCCATTCTGTTCTGAGTAACAAGTTTGGCCGAATGACAATTGGTACAGTTATTTACTGTCTCCATTAGACCTACCCCCTCTTTGAGTCCGGTGCGCAAGTGAATACCATTTTCAATTTTATCCCAATTTTCATCTTCATCAATTAAAGTATAATCAACCATAGGATCGGCTTGCCTAAAAGCAGAAAAGCTAGGATCAATCATGCCGTAAACCAAAAAACAAGAAACAAGCACAACGGCCCCAAAAACCAACAACATAGCGTTATAGATTTTTTTGACACTCTCTATAAAATTTTGATGACGCTCCTGCATTAGATGACTTTTACCGCAATACGATGACAAGCATTATTTAAATAGCCCTTGGGATTCCATCCAGGCAATACCATAGGCTGGCTTTGGTTTTGACTATCTGTGGCGCGTGCCCATACTTCATAGTATCCTTTTTTGGGAAAGGAAATATCCGCCGAGAAATGTTGCCAGGCCAAACGATTCACTGGGCGGTCTAAATCACAGGATTTCCAGCTTGAACCAAAATCTATGGAATACTCCATTTTTGACACTTCAAGCTCACCTGCCCAGGCATGTCCATTAATTTTCAAAACCTTATCCTCTTTAATCTGAGCTCCAGTTTTCGGATAAGTAATCAAAGACTTTACAGGCATAGATTCAATGATGCACATATCTTCATCTTTAACCTTTTCTCCTGGAGCGACCGGCTCACAAGGAACCCGGTAGGCAGAACCTGTCATCTTTTCACCGTCATGCACTTTATCACGCACACTTATCCCTTTAATCCATTTTCCAGAAACAGAAGCAGGCCAGCCTCCAACAACTAACCGCAAAGGATAGCCATGGGCCAAAGGAATATCTTCCCCATTCATTTTAAAGGCTAAAAGCGTCTCGTCTTGAAGGGCTTTAGCCATTGGGGCACCTCGAGATATTGGTTCTTTATCTAGATCGCCACTCAAATGGGCATCTGCAGCGTGATAACCGATATACACAGCGTCATTTTTTATCCCAACATCTTCTAATACATCACGCAACCGCACCCCAGTCCAAGTAGCACAAGAAACTGCACCAACAGTCCATTGATTGCCTTTGGCCGGAGGATCGAATTCGCTTCTTCCATTCCCACCACATTCTAAAGTGAGTTGGTAAGTGTGTTGTTTAAATTTAGACTTGAGCTCGGAAAGTGTATACGTTTTTGGTGATGTGACGGACTCCCCATCAAAGGTAATCGACCAATTTTTTACATCAATGTTTTCTGGAATTTTTCCATTATTCCGGATGAACATAAACTGATTTGAGGTTATTTTTTCATTTAGAAGATGAGCTTGCGCCTCTATATTCCAAGGTCGGTCATTTAAAACAATCATTTCCTTGTTTTTGGCAAACGTCTTAAATGGATCTGGGTCTTGAAATGCCAGTGGGATATAACCCTCAGGCATGACATGCGCAAAAACTATTTCTGCCCCTAAAATCGAACCCACTGAGGTCAAGGCAGCTTTTCGAATAAAGGTTCTTCTCTTCATGTAAAAGCTTTGGTTGTTAGATTAATAAATTTAAATAATCTGGTCTTTATCACAAAGAAAACTAATCCATTACGGTTTTTCAGTAACTTTTGTCACAGAAGCCTAAGCAAGCTTGTCTTGACGACAAAGAAAAAGCCTCTTGATGACTCAAGAGGCTTTTTTTGTAGCGGGAACTGGACTCGAACCAGTGACCTTCGGGTTATGAGCCCGACGAGCTACCTACTGCTCTATCCCGCGATATG